>JADLCX010000023.1 GCA_020846975.1 Phycisphaerales bacterium | reverse complement strand
CGTCAGGAACGGGTCGAGTTTGCGATCGCGGAAGCGGTGCCCGATCTCTCCGCAGGCCGCACGCACATGCTCACGACTCAGGACCGTGCCGGGGTCTTCCTTGACCCGACGCAACGCCGCGCTGATACTGGCCATCCTTGGCCCCTTGTGTTGATGTGGACGTTCACACCAACATCTTCCCAAGGGGCCTCGGCTCAGTCATCCCCACACCCCTCGGGATGGCTGGGCCTTATCTGAATGGCATTCCACCGACGGGCGAAGCTCGGGGGTGGTCTGCGCCGATAGTGCGGTGTGGCGGCGGGCGACTGGTTCGCGCCGGTCGCGGTCTGCCGATTGGTGTCACTCTCTCGACTCCGCGTCGGTATACCCATTGAATGAGACACGCATGAGCTCGAATCTCGTTCGCACCCTCGGATTGGCGACGCTCGCGGGCATCGTGCTCGCCGCGCTGTCGCTCGGGGTGCTCATGCCCTCGCTGAACGCATCCGGAGGGGCGTCGAAGACGAGCGGCTTGTCCGACGGCGCGCCGCTGCCGGCGCGGCGTCGGCCGGGAGAGCCCGTCACGGCCGCGGAGACCGCGCGATCTCCCGGCGGCGCGCTGGCCGCGGCGGGTCGGCTGCCGAGTTCGCTCGACCTGGTTCTGGTGATCGAACGCGGCGAGGAGTTGCGGGCGTCGCGGCTTGGCGCGGCGGCCTCGCGGTTCTTCGCCGATGCGACCGGACTGGGCGAGAGCCGGGCCGCGTGGTCGGCGCTCTCGGCGAAGTTGGGGTGGACGGATTCGGAACTCTTCGACCGTCTGCTGGGACGGCGGGTGGTGCTCGCGGCCCGCGCGGCGAGCGACGGAAAGTCGATGCTGTGGGTGCTGCTGAGCGATATCACGTTGGAGACCGATGCGAGGCTCAAGGAGCGGCTGGAAGCATCGCAGCGTTCGATCGATCAGGGACACCAGGTGCTCTCGATCGAGAAGGGGCGGTACGAACTGACGAGCCATCGGCACGACCGGGCCGCGCCGCGCCGCGGCGGGCCGGTCGAGGGCGGTCCCGAGATCACGATCGTGCTCGGACCGACCGGGCAGAGCGAACTCTTTGATGAGATGGTGTCGGTGCTGACGTCCGGCGCGACAAGCCCGCTCGGTTCTACGCCGGCGATGAAGGCCCTGCTGGATGCGGACGAGAAGGACGCCCCGCGCGATCCCGAACTGCTGCTCCTCACGAGGCTCCGGGGTCGGCAATCGACCGGGCCGAACGCCGGGGCGCGGGTGGAACCGGAGGCGTGGTCGAACTTCTTCGTGGCGGCGGGCGAGCGCGGCGAAGATCTCACGGGTTCGCGGCTGAATGTGAGCGTGATCTACCGCGAACCTCGGTTCGAGGAGGGTGGTCAGGCGGTTCCTCTGACGTCGGATGCGGTGTTCCACTCGCTCAAACTGGATTCGCTCCTGACCGTCGTTCAGGCCGCGCCGATGCGCACGGTGCTGGGTTCGAGCGGGTCGATGCTGGACTTCCTGCGGGAACTTCCTCGCGGGCTGCCGGAGTCGGTTCGAGGCGTGCTCGGGGCCCGGCAGGTGATCTCGATCCGCCGCGTGGTCGTGCCGGGATCGGCCGTGGTCAGGGCGCCCGGGCCGGAAGGGCGTGCGACGGGAGCGGTGGAGGGGCGTGTCGCCGCGCTGGTGGCGATGGAGACTTCATCGACCGAGCAACTCGCGCGAACGATGGACGGCGCGATCGCGGGGTTCGTGCACAACACGCTCGAGCAGGGCTCGGGTGTCGTGGGGCCTGCGCCGTACAACTTCGCCGGCCAGTTGCCGCACATCGCCCGTGTGCTGCCGATCCGCATGGGCGACGGCAACCTGCTTCGGCGGTTCAGCCCCGAGCCGCTGGCGCTGGCGTGGTCGTATCCACGGAACGAGGGGATGGGTTCGGCCGACGGGCCCGCGGCGGGGTGGTGGGTGGTCGAGTTGGCGCCGATGCCGCGCGAGCACGAGCAGCTTCCCTCGGAGCTCCAGCGTGCCGCGGTCGACGCGATTACGGGGGCCAGCCAGGGGGACGTCAAACGCTGGGTCTGGCTGGCCTCGGCGCGTCCGCGAGAGTTGGAGTCGCTGCTTCCCGACGAGATCCCGGACTTCGGCGGTGTTCGCACGGCGATGAAGCGGTTCGAGGCCGCGGAACTCAAGCTCCGCGTGGGCGATTCCGGGGACATCCGCGGCGATGTCACGCTTCAACTCGCCGACTGAAATCACGGACTGGGTGAGTTCGAACGGGGTAGCAGGGGCGTGTTCGACCGACGTACCTATACTCTGTTCGGGATGATTCCCGAACATTCTCCTGCTCGATGCCCGTGACGGATTCGCGGGCGATGCATCCTGTTCAGCCCGCCATGACCACCACCGCCACGCCGATTCCAGAGACCGGTTCCACCGCCGCGCCGACCAGCGCGGACGGCGGAGCCTCGCACCTGCGCAACGTCGCGATCATCGCGCACGTCGACCACGGCAAGACGACGCTGGTCGATCACCTGCTGATGCAGTCGGGCATGTTCCGGAAGGGCGAGCTGGAAAAACTCGCGGGCGGGCAGCACGACCTGATCATGGACTCGAACCCGCTCGAACGCGAGCGCGGGATCACGATCCTGTCGAAGAACTGCGCGGTGACGTACGTCCGTCGACAGGAGGGCGCGGAGCAACTCGAACAGTTCAATATCAACATCATCGACACGCCGGGCCACGCCGATTTCGGCGGCGAGGTCGAGCGCGTGCTGCGGATGGCCGATGGGTGCCTGCTGCTTGTCGATTCCTCCGAGGGCGCGATGCCGCAGACCCGGTTCGTGCTGTCGAAGGCGATCGAGGCCAGGCTCAAGCCGATCGTGGTGGTGAACAAGTGCGACCGGCCGGACGCGCGGATCCAGGAAGTGATCAACGAGGTGTTCGATCTGCTGGTGGAACTCGGCGCGGACGACCACGCGCTGGATTTCCCGATCATCTACGCGTCGGGGCGTAACGGCTGGGCGACGCTGGACCAGAAGGCGGCGATCGAGGCCAGCGGCAAGGACCACCTGCCGGGCAACCCGGACGCGGACATGCGCCCGATCTTCGACATGATCGTGCGGCACATCCCCGCGCCCGAGGACGATGTGAACGCGCCCCTGCAGATGCTGATCACGACGCTGGACTACAACGACTACGTGGGCCGCATCGGCATCGGGCGGGTCTTCAACGGGCGCATCAACTCGGGTCAGCAGGTCGCGGTGATCAAGGCCGACGGGACGATCAAGAGCAGCAAGGTCGGCAAACTGATGAAGTTCTCCGGCCTGGGGCGGGTCGAGACCGACTCGGTGCAGGCTGGTGACATCTGCGCGCTCATCGGGCTCGAATCGGTGGACATCGGCGACACGATCGCCGATCCGAACAGCCCGGCCGCGCTGCCCCCGGTGACGGTCGACGAACCGACGCTGAGCATGACGTTCCGGGTCAACGACTCGCCGTTCGCCGGGCAGGACGGTGACTACGTGACGAGCCGGCAGATCCGCGACCGCCTCGAGAAGGAGCTGCAGCACAACGTCGCGCTGAAGGTGAACTTCGGCGTCGGCCAGGGCGGTGAGGAGTTCGGTGTTTCCGGGCGCGGTCTGCTGCACCTGGGCATCCTGCTCGAGACCATGCGGCGCGAGGGCTTCGAGCTGGCGGTCGGCAAGCCGCAGGTGATCATCAAGGTCATCGATGGGGTCGAGCACGAGCCGATCGAGTGGCTGGTCGTCGATTGCCCCAACACGGCGGTCGGGTCGGTGATGGAACTGGTCGGCTCTCGCCGCGGCGAGATCAAGACCATGGAGCCGCGCGGCGACGCCTCGACCCACCTGGAGTTCGAGATCCCCGCCCGCGGCCTGATCGGACTCAGGTCGCGTGTGCTGACCGCCACGCAGGGCGAGGCGATCATGCACCACACCTTCGAGCGTTTCGCGCCCGTGAGCGGCGCGCCGATGGGCCGCAACCAGGGCGTGCTGATCTCGCTGGAATCGGGCGCGGTCACGCACCACGCCTGCGAACTGCTGTCGGACCGCGGCGTGCTGTTCGTGGTGCCCGGCGACAAGGTCTACGCGGGCCAGATCGTCGGCGAGCACACGCGCGACAACGACCTGGTCGTCAACATCACCCGCCTCAAGCAGCTCACCAACATGCGGGCCGCGAGCAAGGAAGCGACGGTGGTCCTGAAGCAGCCCCGGCTCATGTCGCTGGAGGCGTCGCTCGAGTACATCGAGGATGACGAGCTCGTTGAGATCACGCCCAAGTCGGTGCGGACCCGCAAGCGCATCCTCGAAGAGTCGATGCGCAAGCGGGCCGAACGCTCCGCCCGCGACAAGGACGAGGCGAAAGCCTGATTCGCCTTCCGCGGCCGGTGTGCCGGTTCGCGGGCTAGGGTTGAGAATGAAGACCGCGTTGAGAACATGCGCCGTTCGGGCGGTCGCCGCGGCGTGCGCTCTGGTGGCTGCGCCCGCGTGCCCTGCCGATCCGGTGGCCGACTTGCGGGCCTATCTGGAACGCCCGGTCCCGGAGCGGCCGCCGCTCGCAGATCAAGCGTTCTCCGCCGCCGCGTTGAGCAGGGAACAGACGCGTGAGGCCGCGGGGCTTCTTTGGGACGACGCGGTTGCGAGAATGCGCACCGAGCGCAAGGCCGAGTGGGAGGCCAGGTCCATCACGATCGCCGGCAAGACGATGAAGTTCGAGGTCAGGACCTTCGGCGACAGGCCCGACGGGCAGCGGGCCCTGTTCATCTCCATGCACGGTGGCGGCGGTGCGCCGCCCGCCGTGAACGAGCAGCAATGGAAGAACCAGATTGGGTTGTACACGCCGAGAGAGGGCGTCTACATCGCGCCCCGCGCGCCGACGGATGCGTGGAACATGTGGCACGAGGCCCACATGGATGCCCTGTTCGATCGGCTCATCGAGGATGCGGTGGTGTTCGCGGGCATAAACCCCGATCGCGTCTACCTGATGGGCTATTCGGCGGGCGGCGATGGGGTGTACCAACTGGGGCCGCGGATGGCGGACCGCTGGGCCGCGGCGGCGATGATGGCGGGCCACCCCAACGAGGCCTCGCCGGTGAATCTGCGGAACGTGCCGTTCAGCATCCAGTGCGGGGGCGACGACGGCGCGTTCGACCGCAGCAAGGTCTGCCGCGAGTGGGGGGAGAAACTCGACAGACTGCGAGAGGGGGATCTGCAGGGGTACGAGCACCAGTGCATCATCTACGAGGGGCTGGGGCATTGGATGAACAGGAAGGATGCCCAGGCGGTGGATTGGATGCTCGGCCATGCACGCGATCCCATGCCAACGAGGATCGTCTGGCGACAGGACGATGTGCTCTCGCCGCGCCTGTATTGGGTGGTGATGCCGGAGGCCGAGCGGAAGGCTGGTGCTGAGGTGCGGGCGAGCATCGAGGGGCAGACGATCACGGTCGCTTCGGAGAGCGTGAAGTCGATCACCCTGCTGCTGGGGGATGAACTGGTCGATCTGGACAAGCCCGTGGAGGTGGTGTTCAACGGGAAGAAGTCCTCGTTCACATCTTCGGCACTTCCGCGGACGATCGGCAACCTCGCACTGTGCTTGGGGACTCGCGGCGATCGCCGGATGATGCTGCCGGCCACGGTCACGGTCCCGGCACTACCGTGACGAACTCGATGCTCGCGGCTTGCTCACCAGCAGCACCCTCAGCATCCCGCACATCCACTTGCGCCGCTCATCCGACAGGATCGACCCGAACTTCACGGGCTTGTCGGCCTCGATCACGATCCGCGTCTTGCGGTTCTGTTGTTCGCCGGTCGTCTCGGTGTTCAACCGAACGGCTTTGACCGCGGTGGCATCAAACGCCCGTGTGCGGGCGATGCGGCCAAGCCCGGTTCGGATCGAGCCCGCGCCGGCTTCCAGAGTGACGGTGACACGACCGGCAAGGCAGAGCAGGAACCCAGCGAAGATCAGCGCGCCGACGGCGAGGAAGGGGATCAGGAAGATGCAAAGGAAGATGGACATGCCCAGCGGCATCCCCGCCCCGGTCTGGCTTCCGCCCGAGCCGCCTTTCATCGCCGGAGCCGGGAACCACGCCGGGAGCGGGCCGACGAGGTTGGTGTAGAGCCCCGCGAGGGCGATAAGCACGAAGACCGAGACGATCCCGTTCCAGAAGAGGCAGATGAACAGGGCCGCGATCGCGCCGCCCGGCGAGCGGCAGGTGGCCTCCACCGTGATCGTCCGTCCATCGTCATGCCACGCGCAACCCTGCGGGGGCGTCGCGACCTCGGTCGGGGTGAGCGCGGGCCCCTCGACCACCTCGCTCAAGCGTGAGAGCCGGCCGCACGACTTGCACAGCGCGACACCCTCGGCGATGTTGATGTCGCCGGGGGTGAGCGGCTCGGAGCAGGATGGGCAGGCGTTGTCGGGCATGGCCGGGTCGTGAAACGCATTGTTTCCATCGGCCTGCTCGCGCGGACGGGCGTGAAAAGTCGTACACTGCCCCGCCCTGCTCAACCGGAGGCTCCCCGTGCCACATCTGCCCATCGTGCTGACCGGAATGTTCCTGCTCGTGTCGCTTGCGGGGTGTCACACGCCTGCATCGCCGAAGGTGGACGAGCGCGAAGGGCCGGCCCGAGCGATGCTCGGCTCGCCGGAGGCTCGATCGGTTCCCATGCTGGACGGCCAGGGTGGAGTCGCGGTTCCGTGGTCCGAGATCGTCTCGCGGGCGCGTTCGGCGGATGTCGTGCTGATCGGCGAGCTGCACGGACATCCCCTGGGTTCGGCGGCCGCGGCCGCGCTGTGGGAGGATGTGCTGGCCTCACCCGGTGTGGCCGCGCGGGCCTCGCTCTCGATGGAGTTCTTCGAGCGCGATGAGCAGGCGCTGCTGGACGACTACCTGACGGGGCTGATCGACGAGCCCAGGTTGCTGAAGGCGGGTAACAAGGACTCGTACCTGGCCTACCCCTTCGGGCAGCGCGTCATGGTTAACGAGGCCAGAGCCCACGGCGTTCCGGTCGTGGCGGCCAACGCGCCGCGGATCTACGTCCGAACGGCAAGGCTTGAGGGCTACGAACGGTTGCGTGGGCTGACCGAGGAGCAACGCCGGATGTTCAGGATTCCTGATCGGCTGCCGGGGCCCGAGAGTGGGTACCGGCGCAAGTTCCAGGAGTTCATGCTCGGTGCGGGCGGCCACGGCGGGGAGTCCGGCGATCAACCCGCTTCCTCCCCATCCGCGTCGGCGCCGACGGCCGAGGACCTGGCCCGGGTCGAGGCGGGCTTCCGCAGCCAGTCGCTGTGGGATTGGACCATGGCCGAGAGCGTGTCGAGGGAGTTTGGTCGGGGCCGGCGACCGGTCGTTCACGTGGTCGGTCAGTTCCACATCGCCCGCGAGGGCGGGCTGCTGCTGGCCCTGCGCGAGATGGCTCCCGCGGCCCGGGTTCTGACCATCGCGGTCGTGGATGCCGAGTCGTCCTCGCTTCGCGAGGAGGACCGGGGCGTGGCGGATGTCGTGGTGTATGTCGGCGGCCGGTGAACGGCGCGGATGATCCACACCGGGGCACGGGAGCGGGCGCGGGTTGCACCGCGAGGTCGGCTCGTGTAGATTGCCCGGACCGTCGGACTGTCAACCCCGCGGCGTGGCCGCGACCCGTCGGATCAACCGTGTTTTTGGGGACCCGTCATGGCCAAGAAGAAGACCAAGAAGAAGGCGAGCACCAAGAAGAAGGGCGCGAAGAAGAAGACCGCCAAGAAGAAGGCCCGCCGCACCACCCACCGCTCGTCCACCGGCAAGAAGCTCTACGCCGTGCGGAACGCGGATGGCAGTTTCAAGGACATCCAGCAGTATTCCCGCGCCCATGCGCAGGACATCAAGCGCGACTCGGCGGATGGGAACTGAGCCGGGCGGCCTTTCGCGACTGTTTGAGGCCCGGAAAAGCGGGAGGATCACGCACAGTACTGGAGAGATGCTTGGTTGAGATCCAGGCACCCTCTCGGTGTCCTCCGCGTGGTCCTCCCGACCTCTGCGCCTCGGCGTTCGGCTCGTGCTACGTTGATGCAGCATGAGCGAGGTCAAGGCACACCTGGGGGACGGTGGCAGGGGAGGCGCGGAGGGGCTACCGGTCCGGTACCTGACCGCCGCCATCCCCGGCACGGGCGGGCGGATCAAGGAGCGGCCCGACGATTTCCTCGTCGAGGAGATCCCGGCCTACGAGCCGTGCGGCTCGGGCGAGCACCTCTACCTGTTCGTCGAGAAGCGGAACTACTCCACGCTGCACGTGGCGAGGCTGCTGGCCGACCACTTCGGTGTGCGGCGGGACGCGGTGGGAATGGCGGGTCTCAAGGACAAGTTCGCGGTCACGCGCCAGCTCTTCAGCGTGCACACGCCGGGGAAAGGGCCGGACGATTTCCCCGCGTTCAGCCACGATGGCGTCGTCATCCACTGGGTCGATCGGCACACCAACAAGCTCCGCCGCGGCCACTTGCGGGGCAACCGGTTCATCATCCGCATCCGTGGGGTCGATCCCTCGCGGGTGGTGTTGGCGTATCGGTCGCTCACGGTGTTGGGGAGGGGGGGGGTGCCCAACCGCATCGGCGAGCAGCGGTTCGGGCACATGCGGAACAACCACATGGTGGGGCTCGCGCTGGTGAGGGGCGATTGGCAGGGAGTGCTCGACACGCTGCTCGGCCCCTCCACGCTCCGCACCGACGCGCAGGTGGAGGGACGGAAGCTCTACGCCGAGGGGAAGTTCGCGGAGGCGATCGACGCCTTCCCGCGCTCGCTGCACACCGAGCGCCGCGTGCTGGCGGCGCTGGCTCGCGGGGCCAAGCCCAAGGGCGCGGTGACGGCGATCGAGCGGGTGCAGCGGTCGTTCTATCTCACCGCGCTGCAGTCGGCGGTCTTCAACCGCGTGCTGGAACATCGGCTGGAGACTTCAACGGAAAGCGGGGGCGGGATCGCCGCTCTTCACGCCGGCGACCTGGCCTTCAAGCACGACAGCGGGGCGGTCTTTCCGGTGCGAGAAGGGGACGATGCCGCCGAACTGATCGGGCGGGCGGCCGCGTTCGAGATCTCGCCCTCGGGCCCGATGTGGGGGCACAGGATGGCGCGGGCCGCGGGCAAAACCGATGAGGTCGAGGTCGCCGCACTCGCCGAGTTCGGCCTGACGCCCGAGTCGCTCGCCGACCATGCCGCCAAGTCCTGGGACCCCGAGCCCGGCGAGCGTCGCCCCTTGCGCATCCCCCTCACGCAGCCGGATGTCGAGGGCGGCGTCGATGAGCACGGCCCGTACGTCAAGTGCGTGTTCGAGCTCCCTCGCGGCTCGTTCGCGACGACGGTGATGGAGGAGGTGATGAAGTGCGGGGGAGGAGGCTGGGTGGTGGAGGGCGAGCAGGAGTTGGAGGAAGACGGTGCGCCGGGGTGATGGTGACGGAATGGACGTTGATGGATTGAAGCCGGTCTCCGGGCCGGGCTTGTGAATAGCAAGTTTCCTCAACGCAGTGGTCCGCACGATGCGCGGGCCGCTTGCATCTGGCGTTCTCAACCGCGCCCGGCTCCCCGGCCTCTATCACCTGCAACCTCTAGCACCCGCCCTTGAAATACTCCGCCAGGAAGTCGAACAGGTCCTGCACGCTGATCGTCGCGGACCAGTTGAAGTCGGCATCGGGCCTGCCCGCGAAGTACGCGGCCAGGAAGTCGAAGATATCCTGGACCGAGACCGCGCCCGAGGCGTTGAAGTCGGCGGAGGAGTACGGGAAGGGGTCGAGGCGGTTGGACTGGCAATCCAGATCGGAGTCGATGCCGATCCGCGGGCCCGAGCCGGGCGGGACGGCCATGAACGTCATCGTGCCGCTCGCGGCCTGCGCGAGCAGTTCGGCAAGCGTGAGCCGCTGGTCGAGGTCGGAACGGAACGTGGGCGTGCCCGCCAGCAGCGACGCGGCGTGGTCGTAGACGAACCCGCGCATCGTGCCCTCGATCAGGCCGTGGGCCACGACATCGCAGCGGCTCGGCTGCGGGTCGGGCTGTGGCGGCCAGGGCGCGCCGAGGTTCAGGGAGGCCGGGTGGTGCTGGGCGATCATCGTGTTGATGTTCGCGAGCTGCTGCGGCGTCGCGTTGCCGCGGATGCGCACCTGCCAGCCGACGATGTTGGTGACGTTGGTCGGGAAGGCCGTGACCATCGCGATGGTCTCCTGCCGTCCCTGCGCGTTCATGTTGCGGAAGAACGTCTTGAGGAACGTCTGGAGCGGGTGGCCGTTGGCTTCGCTCTCCTCGCGGCCGTCGTGGATGAGCCCGAACCCGTTGTACTTGTCGCTCGGGAACTTCTTGTAGATGCCGCGGAGTTGGGTGATCTCCTGCACCTGCATGAAGAAGGCCGATTCATCAACGCCGGCATCATCCAGGAATCCCGGCTGACGGCCCGCGCCGTCGTTCTGCATCTGGTGGCAGTTCTGGCACGTCCCCGCGTTGATCGCGCCAGGCCCGTTGGGCGTCAGGAAGTGGTCGAACCCGGCCGGTGCGTCGGGGTCCTTGGGGGCGTTGTCACGCTCCCAGAAGGGGTTGGGCGGATAGACCATCGCCTTCACGAACTGGTCGAACTTGATCATGTCGCCGACGGGGATCTCGCTCCCGCCGAGCAGGTTGTCGAACGCCTCGTTGAAGTCCGTGAACTGAGGCTTGTCGCCCCGCCAATGGAACGGGTTGCGTCCGCTCAGGCCGCGGAGCGACTGCGTAACCATCGGTCCCTTGAGCGGGTGCGAGACCTCGCAGCCGACGGATGAGTTGCCGGGGCAGGTGTTGCTGGGCGATGGGGCCATGGCGGCGTGCGGGTTGCCCAGGTCCCATGCGAGGTGGTCGAGCCCGCCGTCGATGTGGCACGACGAGCACGACTGGCCCGCGTTGTTGCTGAACTTCGCGCTGAACAGGAAGTTGCGGCCGTTGCGGACGGCGCCCGGCTCGGGGTTGAACAGGGCGCGGGTGGCCTCGACGGCATCCGCGGGGTCGCCGTTGACCGCGATCTGCGAGATCGTCATGTCGGTCCGGTTGAGCACGAACAGTCGGCGGCCCGCGGCGTCGTAGGCCAGGGCCCGTGGCCCGCGCCCGACATCGATCCTCTCGACCGGCGCGAAGTCAAGGAACGTGTCGATCCAGCCGATGCGATCCGACGAGAGCGCGGCGAAGAACACCAGCCGCGCATCGGGTGTGAAGACGATGTCGGTCGGGTCGGAGAGCGAGGCCGCGTGCGCGCCCGGGTTGTGGGCCGAAAGGTCATCAAACCCCGGGATGTCGGCGTTCAGGTTGGTGCGGGTGATGCTCGGCGCGGGCGCGAGGTAGTCGTCGATCGTGACGAGTTGGTGCTCCATGAACCGCCCACGGAGGTTGGTCACGAGTCTTGTCGTGTTGCGCGGCTCCATGTTGGTGAGGTAGATGCGGCGCGTGCCGGGCTGGATGGTCAGACCCCGGATGGTCGTGCCGATGTCGCCGATGTGCCGGTCGATGACCGGCGAGCGGGGATTGGAGACATCGAGCACGATCAGGTCGTGATCGACGGTGTCCTTGGCGTCGTCGATGATGCGCTGCAGCACGGTCGTCGCGTTGACGATGCCGAAGGTCTGCATCGCGGCGACCATCGCGGGGTCGGGCGTTCCGTCGGGGAGGCTGAGCAGATCGACGATCTGCGACCAGACCGAGAGTTTCGCGCCGTCGGGGATGATCCGTGCGACCAATGGGGCGGGGTTGGGAATGTCCGCGAGGTCGGGGTAGGGCGACATCAGTCCATCGCCCGCGAACAGCGCGGCGGTGGGGGGGAACATCTGCACGATCAGTGTTGACGGCGCGCTCAAGCCCGTCGGGGCTCCGTCGGGATCGACGCCCGTCTGCACGAACATGGGGTCAAAGACCTGCGTGGTGTTGTTGCCCGAGTGCAGGGCCGCGACGATCAACTTCTGCTCAGCCGCGTCGAACGCGGCGGCGCGCGCGGTGTTGGCGTCGAGGTCGAGCGCGCCCACCATCGCGCCGGTCGCCGTCTCGATCGTGACCAGCGAAGAGAACTGGTTGAACGGGGGCGCCGCCAGCGCGTGCGGGCCCTGGAGCACCACCCACGCGTAGGCGCCGTCCGCGCTGAAAAGTATGTTCACCGGCTCGTCACCGACGTTCACGGTGCGGGAGATTGTTCCCGTCTGCGTGTCAACCACGCTGACATCGTCGGAGATGTGGTTGGCGACCCAGACAAACCGATCGCCCGTGCCCGGTTGGATGGCCACGCTGACAGGATCGAGCCCCACGGGGATTGCCCCGATCATGCGCATCGACGCCGCCGCGCCCGGCGTGATGTCGTAGGTCACCAGCAGGTTCGCGGGCGTGTCGGCGACGAACAAGCGCGTGCCCGCGGCATTGACCGCCAAGGGCTTGACCATCGGACTCTCGAAGTTCACGAACGGGCCCGAGGCCAGCGGCGCGACAGTGGGAAGCGGCGAAGGGTCAACCGGCTGCGGGTCGATCCCGCCCGCGGGCGGGGGCGCGACGCCCGTGAACGTGCCCAATGGATGCCCGAGCGAGCCGCGCCCGGAATCCTGCGAGAACGGGATTCGGATCGGCTGTTGAGCCCCGGCCCGGTTCGCGACATCCTGCGCGTTCTGGGCCAGAGCGAACGCCGTGAGCCCAAGGTTCGCGCCAGCGACCACGATCGTCGCCGCCGCACGATGCCGGAATGAAGACGTACGCATGGATGAGGCCTCCTCGATCGTCAAAGAGAGAACCGACGGGGCAGGCAAAGGCTTTCAACAGCCTAACCCGACTTGCCTGAGTCAACAACCCGATCGATGGCGAACGGGAGCGCGAACACACGAACGCGAGCCCGCAACACACCCGTTCGGGTGTGCTGCACTCCGCTCGGAAGCCCCTTCCGGCGTGATCCCCGCCTATCCTCATCCTCCTCACGCACCTCGGGCGGGGGGCCGTCGGCACGTGGCCGCGCGGCCCTGGACCCCGGAGTACCCAGCAATGGCGACCGCAACCGCAGAGAAGCAGGAAAGCACCAACAAGGTCACGATCACCGACGCCGGTCCGTGCACCAAGAAGATCGCGATCGAGATCCCCGCCCAGACCGTGGCCGAGCAGGTCGGCACATCGCTCGACACGGTGCTCAGCGAGACCGAACTCCCCGGCTTCCGCAAGGGCCGCGCACCGCGACGCCTGGTCGAGAAGCGGTTCGGATCGACCGTCCGTCGCGAGGCCAAGAACCAGCTCGTGGCGCAGGCCTACAGCAAGGCGATCGAAGACCACAAGCTCCGCGTCGTGGGTGAGCCCGCCTCCGAGAAGCTCGCCGAGATCGAGATCATCGACGGCAAGCCGCTGGCCTTCGAGGTCGAGGTCGAGGTGCTCCCCGAGTTCGACCTGCCCGGGCTCGACGGCATCGCCGTTCTCAAGCCCAATCTCGAAGTAACCGACGAGATGGTCGGCAAGGAAGTGGATCGGCTGCTGCTCAACGAGGGCACGCTCGAGCCGAAGGAGAAGCCCGAGAAGGGCGACTACCTCACCGGCCACGCCACGATGAAGGACAAGGACGGCAAGGCCATCCTGGACATCCAGGACGCGGTCATCCAGGTCCCCGGGGCGGGTAAAGAAGGAAAGGGCATGATCCTCGGCGTGATGGTCGAGGACTTCGCCGACCAGATCGGCGCCCCGAAGGTCGGATCGCAGGTCACGATCAAGACCACGGGCCCCGAGAACCACGAGAACGAGGACGTCCGCGGCAAGGACCTGGTCATCACCTTCACGCCCAAGCGGGCCGACCAGATCATCCCCGCCAAGATCGAGGACCTCGTCGAACGGTACGGGATGGGCAGCGCCGATGACCTGCGCAAGGCCGTCCGCGACCGGATCGATCAGCGGCTCAACGTCGAGCAGCAGAGCCTGATGCGTCAGCAGATCGCCAAGCACCTGCTCGATGGCACCAAGATGGAACTCCCCAAGCGGGCGACCGCGGCCCAGGCGGCCCGCAACCTCGAGCGCCGCCGGCTCGACCTCATGTACCGCGGCGTCGATGTGCAGCGCATCGAGGAGCACATGGCCGAACTCCGTGCCGCCTCCGGCGAGGTCGCCGTGCGCGAGCTCAAGCTCTTCTTCGTGCTCGACAAGGCCGCCGAGAGCATGGACATCAAGGTGAGCGACGCCGAGATCAACGGCCGCATCGCCGCGATCGCCCAGCAGCGCAACGAGCGCCCCGAGAAACTCCGCCAGGAGATCATCAACCGCGGCCAGGTCGGCATGGTCTACAACCAGATCCGCGAGCACAAGACCATGGACGCGATCCTCGCCAAGGCCAAGGTCTCCGAGGTCTCGGTCGAGGAGTTCAACAAGGCCATGAAGGCGGCCGGCGGCGAGCAGGCCGAGACCGGCGACGGCGACAAGTCCGAGAGCACATCCAGGGGCAAGTCGAAGAAGTAACCCGCGGATGAACATCGAAGCGGGCGGCCCTCGCCCGCGCCGATGCCGCCCGATCGTCAATGAACATCGCAGCCCCGGCCGGGTTCTCCGGCCGGGGTTTTTCATTGGCCGAAACCCGAGCGCGGCCGCCGTGAAGTTGATACCGTGTGAACCCGATGCGTGAACGATCGACAACCACCGCCACACCCGCCGCGCCGCTGCGACTGCGGGCCCTCATCGGCCCGTACATCGACGTGTTCTCCGTCGATGTCGGCGCCGCCGCGACCATCGGGCGGGCCTCGGCGTGCGACATCTGCCTCGTCAACGACACCGTCTCCCGCCGTCACGCGACGATCCTGGGCAAGAGCGGCGCGTGGTTCATCGTCGATGACGCCAGCGCGGGCGGCACGTTCCTCAACGGCATCCGCCTCGAGCCCTCGACCTCCGCGCAGGTCAACCACGGCGACCTCGTACGCATCGGGCCGTGGACCTTCCGTGCCGAGATCGGGCACGACGCCCAGTCTCCGGCGGGCGAGGCAAAGGTGGGCACCGGGTCGGTCCTCCGCACGCTCGACGATCTCGCCGAGGCCTCGCGCCGCATCGAGCGTATCGACACCGGCGCGCCCGGCCTCGCGGCCGACCGCCTGCGGCTCCTGAGCGGCTGCCTCTCGCGCATGCACGGCGCGGCCAGCGAGGCGGAACTCGCCGAGATCGCGCTCGAGCACGCCCTGAAGGGCACCGGCTTTGCCCGCGGCGCGGTGCTGCTCCCGGCCGATGTCCCCGGCGAGGTGACCGTCGTCTGCACGCAGGGCTACGGCGCCGAGCCGCCGCGCTTCAGCCGGTCGCTGCTCAACGAGGCCGCATCGGGCCACGCCGCATCGCTGGGTTTCGAGGCGTCGATGGTCACCAGCGCGAGCATTGTGGACATGCAGGTCCGCCGCGCCATGTGCACGCCCGTCCTCCTGTCCGAGGTCGTGTGCGCCTTCATCTACCTCGACGCCCGCCGTGGTGAAGAGGCCGTGCCGCCCGATGCCGGCCCGTTCTGCGAGGCGGTCGCGCGGGCGCACGGGCTCGCGCTGGCGAACCTCAAGCGGGCCGACCTCGAGCACCGACAGCGGGAACTCACCGCCCAGTTGCAGTCGGCCCGGTCGGTGCAGCAGACCATCGCCCCCGCCGCCGCCGGACGTGTCGCCCACATCGAGTACGCCGTCCACGTCCAGCCCGGTGTCTTCGTCGCCGGCGACCTCTTCGACATCATCCCGCTGCCCGACGGTGTCGCCGTCGTGCTCGGCGATGTCTCCGGCCACGGCGTCGCCTCGGGAATGCTCATGGCCGTCACCCAGGCCCACCTCAACGCCCACCTCCGCAGCCGCGGCGATGTCGCCGAGGCGGTGCGATCGCTGAACACCTACCTCTGCGAGCACTCGGCGGAGGGCCGCTTCGTGTCGCTCTGGGTCGGCAAGGTCTCGGCCGACGGTCACGTGCGGTTCATCGATGCCGGTCATGGCCACTGGCACACGCAGGCGGGCGCGGGCGCGGCGATGAAACACAGCGGGCGTGGCGCGATCCCCCTGGGCATCGACCCCGATGCCGACTTCGAGGAGCAGGCCGCCCGCCTGCACCCCGGCGACCGGCTCGTGCTCTACAGCGACGGTGTGCTCGAACAGCGGAACCTCTCCGGCGAGGTGTTCGGGCTGGAGCGATTGATCGCCCCGCGCGCCGGCGGCGAGCCCCCCGATGCGTTCGTCCAGCGCGTGTTCGAGGAACTCCGGAGCTTCGCGGCCAGACCGCAGTTCGACGATGATGCGACGATCGCGATCATCGAGATGCTCGACCGCTGAGGCGCCCGGAAGTGCCGATGCTGCCTGCGCGCCGCGGGCCCCTCGCTCATGGCGGCAGAGCACATCTGCGTCGAGCCCAATACGTCCCATTCCTGAGCGCGGCAGTCACGCCGCGCTCCGGTACCGATGATGAAAACCACCTACCATCGACCCCGCGATGACCGGGCCGCCCCGAGGAAGATCGGGGGGTAGGGGGTGAGCGACAGGCGGGCGGCGTACACCTTCAACGACCTGGGCCTGCTCAGTTCCGCGGCGTCGCCCGATACTCCGCCGCCCTCTCCGGCTTTCCCCACGCCTCATACAGCCTCGCCAGCCGCGCCCGGCCCTTGTCGATCCGCGCGTGCGGCGGCTTGAAGAACGCCTCGAGCTCTCGCTGGCTGCGGAGCAGTTCGTGCTCCGCCTCATCGAACTTCCGCAGGTCGGTCAGGCAGTCGCCGAAGTTGTTCCGGAAGATCGCGCAGATGTAGTGCCCGGCCGGGAGACCCGCATCGCACAGGGGCAGCAGCTCGCGGTAGATCGGCTCGGCCTCGGCGGGCCGGCCGAGCCGCTGGAGCAGCATCGCGTAGTTGTTCAGATCGCCCCACGCGGTCTGCTCGCTCAGGCGGCCCTGCCGCCGCAGCGAGATGAGCCGCTGGTAGGTCTTCTCCGCATCCTCCAATCGCCCGAGGTCTTCCTGCACGAACGCCAGGTTGCCCATGGTCGAGAGCGTCTTGGGATGGCCCTCGCCCAGCCGCCGGCTCTGCATCGCCAGCCCGTCGTTCAGCAGTCTCTCGGCCTCGTCCAGCCGCTTCAGCCCGACCAGCGCGACGGCGAGGTTGGTCATCGCGACCTGGATGCCCGGGTGCTCGGGGTCGAGCCGCTTGCGCCGGATGTCCAGGGCGCGTTGCAGCAGCTCCGCGGCCTCGGCGTGGCGGCCGAGCCGCTGCGCGATGTTGGCGAGGTTGCTGAGCGAGTAGGTCACGACCAGGCTCTCCGGCCCGAACACCTCCTCGCGGATCTTGAGCCCCTTCCGCTCGATGGCCTCCGATTCGTCGAACCGCCCCAGCCGCTGCAGGGTCAGGCCCAGGTGGTCCAGCGCGCTGATCGCGTCGGGGTGCCGCTCGCCCTCGGCCGTGCAAAGGTCCTCCAGCGCGGTTCGCAGCGTCGGCTCGGCCTCCGTGAGGTCTCCCGATTCGAGCAGCACGCGCCCGAGTTCGCCGCGTGCCCGCGCCGTTTCGAGCGCGTGCGGCCCGAGACGCGATTCCAGGGCCGCGAGGCAGTCCCGCGTCAATCGCTCGGACTCTTCCAGCTTGCCCAGTTCCGCAAGCCCGATCGCCAGCGTGCGTCGGGCTTCGATGGTCTCGTTCGCGTCGATTCCGGCGATGGACTCCGCGAGCGAAACGGCTCGCTCCGCCTGCGACACCGCCTCGGCGGCCCGGCCGAGCGTTCGGTACGTCGTGGAAAGCGTGCTGTGCAGCGACATCGCCACGCGAGGGTTGGTCGTGGTGGTCACCTCTTGGCGTTCGAGCAGTTCCGCGGCCCGATCCACCATCTCGCGGACGGTCAGTTCGCGGTCGTTGCCCTCTTCCGGGTTGGCCGCGGCCAGCATTCCCGTCAGAAACTCGTTGGCCGACCTCGCCAGGTCGGCCTCCTCGCGAGCCCGGGCGCGCGCGTGCTCGGCGCGGACGGCCTGCACGCTCGTCGCCGCGATCCCGCCGATCAGCAGGACGACCGCCGCCGCCGAGCCGACCACCACCGCGCGGTTTCGGGCCGCGAACTTGCGGAACAGGTACACGCGGCTCGGCGGACGGGCCAGGATCGGCTCATCGCGCAGCAGCCGCTGGATATCCATCGCCAGATCGCTCGCCGATTGGTACCGGCGCGAGCGGTCCTTCTCCATCGCCTTGCCGACGATCGTCTGGATATCACCCCGCAGCGTGCGGTCGAGGCTGCCGAGCGGCGCGGGCTCGGAATGGCTGATCGTCCGCACCGCCTCCGGGATGGTCTTGTCGCTCACGGCGTGCGGGAGCCGGCCGCTGAGCAGCTCGTACAGCATCACGCCCAGCGTGTACACGTCGGACCGCGTGTCGATCGCGTTCGGATCGCCCGAGACCTGCTCGGGGCTCATGTAGGGGATCGTGCCCACGAGCTGCCCCGCCTCGGTCTGCATGGTGCGGGTTTCGAGATCGCCATCGGTGCTGCGCGCGATGCCGAAGTCGAGGATCTTGGGTTGGGCGATGTCGGTGATCCGGCCGCCGCCCCCCCCGACCAGCGAAGACTGCCCCTCGGCCATCTGAACCAGCACGTTCCCCGGCTTGAGGTCGCGGTGGATCACGCCCTTCTGGTGCGCATGGTGCACGGCCTCGCAGATGCGCACGAACATCGCCAGTCGCTGCCGGATCGACAGCTTGTGCTCATCCGCAAACGCGGTCAGCGGCGTTCCGCGCACATACTCCATCGCGAAATAGGGCTGCACACCGAAGTCGGTCTTCGCCGAGCCGGCCTCGTAGATCTGCGCGATCCCGGGATGCTGGAGCCGCGCGAGGATCTCCGACTCATGCTCGAACCTCCGCAGCATGCGCGGGGTCATCAGCCCCGGCCGGATGAGCTTGAGCGCGACCACGCGCCGCGGCCGCTCCTGCTCGGCCAGATAGACCGCGCCCATCCCGCCCTCGCCGATCAGGTCGAGGATCGTGTACGGCCCGATGCGCTCGGGCCCCGATGTCGAGGAGTGCGGCAGGGCTGGGACCGTGGTTGTGCCCGGCAGCGTGCTCGCCGGTCCCGGAGTGGCCGCGAGTGTCCTCTGGTCTTCGGAACTGAGCAGCCGTTCGACCACTTCACGGAGAGAGTCATCCCCCGCGCATCGCTCCTTGAGCGCGCGAGAACGATCGGGGGGGGGCACGCTCCGTGCCCATCGGGCGATCTCGGCCGCAACGCGATAACGACTGGGTGACTCCACGGTGAGACAAGATCGGTCACACCCGCGAGGCCCATCGGTCGAACACGAACCCACGCAGCCTTGAACGCAGCACGCGCAGCCGATAACGGCCGAGAACTACATCCGCCCGCGCCCCGGCTCCCCGAAGTTCAACTCCAAGAACCTCGCCACGTAGTCCACGATGCTCTGGCACTCGGGGATGTCCGGGTTGTTGGTTGTGCCCATCGGCTCAAACCGCATGTTGCGGAAGCGGATCACCGCATCCTCCAGCGTCAACCCGTACTGGAGAGCAAGGCTGAACGCGCGGCAGAAAGCCTGGCACATCCCGCTCATCGTTGAGCCTTCCTTCGCCATTTTGATGAAGATCTCGCCCGGCCGCCCATCCGGGTGCAGTCCGACCGTCAGGTACCCCTCGTGACCGTTGATATTGAACTTGTGGGTCAGCGAAGAGCGCGTATCGGGCAAGACTTGGCGGTGGGAGAGCATGGCGACGGCAGACCTCCGTGTCTTGGACAACCTTTGGAACGTGACGGCAGGATACCTAACCAGACCCCATCTTGGGGGGATCGGTACCGAAGTGGACTCGAATAAACGCGATCGTGAACAACGGGCTATCGGACGTTCCCGCTGCGGGCAAGCAGAATAGCCCTGCGCTTTGCGAAACGCAACCGCCCTGTTCATCCACAGAGAAAGTGGGCAGAAGAACATCCCCGAATATGGGTGTTTCGGTCCCGAACTCGCAAACCCCAGCCACGTATCCCCACCAAACAGTCCTCGGAGCGAGCCGCTCCGTGCGTTCGATCGGCGACCGTTTCGGTCCTGACCGATATACTTTGAGCCCTTCATGCCCGACACCTTCGGACATCTCCGGCCGCAAGCCGGCTTGCGTTCGCGGGCGGCGATCACGCCGCTGAGCGCGGCGACCCTGCTGCTGCTGGTCAGCCTGGTGGTCTCGACATCGCCGGCCATCCGTGGCGGGGCGAGCGTGGCCGATCTGCGTCCGGTGGGTGTGCGGACGGTCGCGGCCGTCGAGGACCGGATCGACGATGATCCGTCAGGGGCGGAGGCGTCCTCCAGCCAGCCCAAGTCGGCCGCCGTGATGGGCGGCTTCGTCGCGCTCGCGCTCGATGAGGCGCGTGCGTCAAGGCCGGCTGAGCGTTCGATCGCGCTCCCGGCGCGTGTGAACCTGGTTCGCGCGGCGTTGCTGGGTCTCCCGCCCCCACGCGCCTAACGCGGCATCTTCGCCGCCCGCCACGACCCCTTCATTCCGACAAGAGATGCGCCCCCGCGCCGCCGTTTCATGGGCGTGCGGGCCGTCTGTGTTCGAGCATCACGCACAACCCCGCGGCCGCCCCTCCTTCCCGGTGCGGTCGGCCGCCCACCCGCCGTTTCCGGCGGCAGAAAGCAGACCACACATGGCCCAGAGCGTCATGAGGCAGGGCATCCCGCTGATCGAGCCCCTGCTGAACCTGATCATCGGAACCCGCAACGAGCGGTTCGTCAAGAAGTACACCCAGCGCGTCGAGCAGATCAACGCGCTCGAACCCGCGATGCGCACGCTGACCGATGCGCAGCTCAAAGGCAAACTGACCGAACTCCGCGCCCGCGCCGAAAAGGGCGAGACCGCGTCGGACCTGCTGGTGGACGCCTTCGCCGTCGCCCGCGAAGCGATGGACCGCGCCGTCGGCATCCGCAACGTCTTCAACCCCAAGCACCGCGAGCTGTTCGACAAGTCGCGGCTGAAGCCCGACATTCTCGCGATGTACGAGCGCACGCTCGCCGAGATGGATGCGCGGCCGCCCGCGCCGCCCACGGGCGAGTTCCTCGGCTGCAACGAGGAGCAGCCCGGCTGGCGCCAGGTGGACATCCCCGTGGAGATCTACGAGGCCGTTCGCGACCTTTACCCGCAGAGCAAGCCGCCCTTCCGCGCGCGCCCGTTCGATGTCCAGCTCATCGGCGGCATGGTGCTCTACCAGGGCAAGATCGCGGAAATGAAGACCGGCGAGGGCAAGACCATCGTCGGTCCGCTGGCCTGCTACCTCGCGGCGGTCGAATGCCTGAAGGTCCACGTCGTCACCGTCAACGACTACCTCGTGCAGCGAGACCGCGACTGGACCTTCCCGTACTTCCACGCGCTGGGCCTGACCGTCGGGGCCATCCACCCGATGCACATGCAGCCCGAGCCCATGAAGCGCGAGATGTACAAGTGCGACGTGGTGTACGGCACCACCAGCGAGTTCGGCTTCGACTACCTGCGCGACAACATGAAGCGCTCGGTCGATCAGCAGGTCCAGAAGGTGCGCCAGTTCGCGATCGTCGACGAGGTGGACTCGACGCTCATCGACGAGGCCCGCACGCCGCTGATCATCAGCGGCGCGGCCCACGACGACGCCCCCCGATACGACCTGGCCAACCGGCTCGCGCTCCACCTCGTCGACAAGCAGAAGCCCTGGCAGGATTGCGACGACAAGGTGCAGCACTGCCAGCGGCTGATCAAGGGCCTTGAGGGCGACATCCGCAACGCCCGCGAGAAGGACAAGGTGCCCGCCCTGCACGAGCAGTTGAAGCACGCCAAGTCCGATCTGCCGGGGCTGGAGAAGGAACGCTCGCGGCACACGCAGTACTTCGAGATCCAGCTCGACCGCAAGCAGGCCCACCTCACGCACGACGGCGTTGCCGAGGCCCAGCGGGCCGCCAACATCGGCTCGTTCTACGTCGGCGAAAACATGGACCTGCCCCACCTGCTCGAGCAGTCGCTGCGGGCCCACGTTGTCTACCAGCGTGACCGCGACTACGTCGTCATGCCCACCGAGAACCCCCAGACCGGCCGCATGGAGCCGAGCATCGTCATCGTCGATGTCAACACCGGACGCGCCATGATCGGCCGCCAGTGGTCCGACGGCCTGCACCAGGCCTGCGAGACCAAGGAGGGCGTGCCCGTTCGTCAGGAGACGCAGACGGTCGCGACCATCACCATCCAGAACTTCTTCAAGATGTACAAGCGGCTGGCGGGCATGACCGGAACCGCCGACACCGAGGCCCAGGAGTTCCACGACATCTACCGGCTCGACGTGGTCAGCATCCCGACCAACGTCCCGGTGGTCCGCGGCGACTACAACGACCTCATGTTCCTGGTGGGCAAGGACAAGTGGTCGTTCATCGTTGACGAGATCAAGGCCTTCCACGATGTCGGCCGGCCGATCCTCGTCGGCACCACCAGCGTCGAGCGCAGCGAGACGCTCAGCAAGATGCTCACCCAGAAGCACGGCGTCAAGCACTCGGTGCTCAACGCCAAGCCCGAGTACGCCGAGCGCGAGGCCGATATCGTCGAGGGCGCGGGCCAGCTCGGTTCGGTCATGATCGCCACCAACATGGCCGGCCGCGGCACCGACATCAAGCTCGGCCGCGTCACCCGCGAGCAACTGCTCGACCACTGGCTCCGGCGCGGCATCTGCTCGCGGGAACTGACCGTCGAAGCCAACACCGACCTGCTGCGCGACAACGTCTTCCGCAAGGTCGCGCCGGGCATCCTCGAACGCGAGGAGAACGACCGGCTCGTGCCCATCCCCAAGCGCGAGATCGAGCAGATGCCCTTCGCCGAACTCGAACTCGGCCTGCTGCGCCACTGGGGCATGAAGCACACCCTGCTCAGCCCCAAGCGCATCGACGGCATGAACGCCGCCGAACTGCGCCAGGCCCTCGACGACTCGGGCCGGTTCCTCCTCCACCGCATCGACTGGTTCGACTCGGTCGAGGCCCTCGGCGGCCTGCACGTCATCGGCACCGAGCGCCACGAATCACGCCGCATCGACAACCAGCTCCGCGGCCGATCCGGCCGCCAAGGCGACAACGGCTCGTCGCGATTCTTCGTCAGCCTCGACGACGACCTGATGAAACTGTTCGCCGGCGAGCGGACCATGAAGATCCTCTCGACCCTGGGCATGAAGGAGGGCGACTGCATCGAGCACTCCATGCTCTCCAAGAGCGTGGAGCGGGCCCAGCGCAAGGTCGAGGAGCGCAACTTCCAGTGGCGCAAGCAGATCCTCGAATACGACGAGGTCATGGAGCACCAGCGCCAGCACTTCTACGGCCTGCGACAGCGCGTGCTCGAAGGGCGTAACGTCCGCGGCCTGGTTTTCGACTACATCAAGGACGCCGTCTCCGACGCCGTCCAGCAGTACCTCGACAAGGACTACGCCGCCGAGTGCGCCAGCGAGTACGTCAAGCAGAACCTCGACGTCTCGATCTTTCCCGACCGCCTCCGCGGCATGGATATCAACGAGATGGACAAGCGCATCCGCGCCGACGCCCGCGACGAGATCCGCTCGTCGATCGGCGTCACGCTCGGCGAATACATGCCCCACGAGTCCAGCGAGGTCGAGGTCGATTTCGACGTCGAGGGCCTGGCCAACTGGGCCAAGGGGCACTTCGGCGTGGAACTCAAGCCCGACGAACTGCGGGCCAAGGGCCTGGCCGGGCGAAAGGCGGTCGAGGATGTGCTGATGGAGGCCGCGCTCCAGCGCATCAACACCGCCAACCTCGACGGGCTGGCCCGCTTCGCCGAGCGAGACTACGGCGTGACGGAACTGGTCAAGTGGGCAGATCAGAAGTTCGACATCAAGATCGACGCCGAGTCGGTGCAGAAGGCCGCGGTCGACGGGCTCGACAAGGTCGAGGCCCTGATCGTCGGCAAGGCCGAAGAGCTCTACCGCACGAAGGAGAAGGAGTTCCCCGCGGAGTTCATGATGAACACCGCGATGGCGATGGCCCGCCAGAACCCGATCGCCGCGTTCGAGCAACTCTGCAAGTGGGCCAACGAACGCTACCAGCTCGGATGGACGGTGGACACGCTCCGCCAGCTCGGCCCTCAGCAGGCCCGCGACCAGTTGAAGGCCGCGAGCGAGAAGTTCGTCGATGGCGGCGAACTCGAGAAGCGCATCGCCGAGGCGCTGGCCATCACCGACAACGCCGTGCTCGAGGAGTGGTTCCAGACCTCTCTCAACACCCAGCCGCCGGAGAACCTCCGCCGGCTCGCCGGCCAGGAGCGCGACGACGCGATCCGCGCCAGGGTCGAGTCGGTGCTCCGCGCCGAACTGCTCTACTTCGAGCGCACGATCCTTATCGATACGCTCGACGAACTGTGGAAGAACCACCTCTACGCCATGGGCCAGCTCCGCGACTCCATCGGCTACCGTGCCTTCAGCCAGCAGGACCCGCGCATCGAGTACAAGCGCGAGGGCTCCAAGATGTTCACCGGCATGATGGAGCAGGTCCGCGAACGCCTGACCGACTACATCTTCAAGGTCCGGCTCCAGGCCGCGCCCGCCGCGCCGCCCCAGCAGCCGCGGCCGGCCATGGCTCCGGTGCGCTCGCAGATGGCGATGCCCCCCGTGCAGACCACCGGCACCTCCGCCGACATGTACCCGGCCCCCAAGCCCGCAGCGCCCACCGGCTCCGCGAGCCCGTCGAACGGAGCCCCCGCGCCCGCCGCGGCACCCGCGCCGACCGCCGGTGCCGGGGGTGGTGGGGGTGGTGGGGGTGGTGGGGGGGCGGGGGGAGGGGGGTCGATGATGGGCACCATCGCCGGCCCGGGTTTCGAGGGGCCGATGAGCGGGCTCGGCACCGCCGCGACGCCGATGAGCGATCGGGCCGCGCGTGACCTCGAAGCGGCCCAGCGCGCCGGCACACCTTCCGGCTCGGTCGCGCCCCGGGCCACGACGGTCGTCAAGACCGACAAACGCTACGGACGCAACGACACCTGCCCCATGGGCAGCGGTCGGAAGTACAAGAAGTGCTGCAACCGCCCCGACGGCACGTGCAACGGCACGGGCATGAACGCTCCACCCCCGGGGGGCGACGACAACTGATCCGGCTCCGGCTCGGAACTCCCGCGCAAAGTCCTACGCCTCGCACCCGCCAACCCGCCCTTGCCGGCGGGTTTTTTCTTCAATCAATCTTCGGTGCTCCCGCGGTTGTTCACGGACCCTGCCCCGTCCGCGCGGTTCCTGCGCAATCGCCTCGCACCAACCCGCCTCGAAGCGAGCGCGCGCCGCCCGCGCGCGGATATCGGACGTTCCCCGTTCTCGCCCCCCGCAAAGGGGTTGCTGGTCGCGCAAATCCGCACGTCTTCCGGCGCGACCTCAGCTTTCCCAAAGTGAACCCCGCCGCGTGTCGAATTTCGATGTGGCCGCGCCGGGTAGGCGGGGCCATGCCCGAGAAGTCACCCACATCGCCGGCATTCGCCCGCGAGCCCTCAGCCCCAACGGAGACAGTCATCATGGTCATCAAGCGTCCGCGAACCGCCCGCGAGATCCTGACCGTCGCAGGCCGAACCACCCTGGCCGCGACCGCGGCGCTGGCCCTCCTGCTCACCCCGCCATCGCAGGCGCTGGCCCAGGAGCCCGTGCGCGACGCCTTCAAGCCGGCCGCCGCGCCCGGCAAGGGCGATGACGACTCCAAGGTCAAGGTCAGCGAGCACAACACCTTCACGCTCCAACTCAACGACGAGGAGCTCTCGAACGTCCTCAAACTCATCTCGATCCAGACCCAGAAGAACATCGTGGCCAGCAAGAACGTGACCGGCAAGGTCACGGCCTCGCTCTACAACGTCACGTTCGACGAGGCCATGAGCGCGATCCTGCACGTCAACGGCTTCACCTACATGACCAACGGCAACTTCATCTATGTCTACACGCAGGAAGAGTACAAGCAGATCGAGGCCTCGCTGAAGAAGCGCATCGCCAAGGTCATCAAGCTCAACTACCTCAACTCCGACGACGCCCGCGAGTTCGTGACGCCCCTCCTGAGCAAGGACGGCGGCGAGATCAAGACCAACCCCAAGACCAAGGACTTCTCGATCGGCGACAACGCCCCGGTCGGCGCCGACAGCAACGCGCTGGGCGCGACCCTCGTCGTCATCGACTTCGAGGAGAACATCACCGCCATCGAGGACCTGATCAAGCAGATCGACACCCGCCCCGCGCAGGTGCTGGTCGAGGCCACCATCCTCCAGACCGCCCTCAACGAGGCCAACGCCTTCGGCGTCGACTTCTCGATCATCGGCGACATCGACTTCCTCGACTTCGCACGCATCGGCGGCCCGCTCAGCGCCGTCAACAACCTCATCAAGGGCGGCGACGGCAGCAGCAACGGCTTCTCGCCCGGCGACAACCGCGGTGGCGGCGTCGTCAGCAACCCCGGCAACACCGGCGGTCCCGGCACGATGAAGATCGGCCTCACCTGGAACGACGTCTCGGTCTTCCTCCGACTGCTCGACCAGGTCACCGACACGACCATCCTCTCCAACCCGAAGATCCTGGCACTCAACCGCCAGCCCGCCCGAGTGCTCGTCGGTAAGCGCGTCGGCTACCTCAACACCACCAGCACCGAGACCAGCACCACCCAGTCGGTCGAGTTCCTCGACACCGGTACCCAGCTCTACTTCCGCCCGTTCGTCTCCAGCGAGGGCGAGATCCGCATGGAACTCAAGCCGCAGGTCTCCGCGGCGGAGATCCGCAACGTGACCGACGCCAACGGCGCCGCCGTCACCATCCCCGACGAGGTCACCCAGGAACTCGTCACCAACGTCAACGTCAAGGACGGCCAGACCGTCGTCCTCGGCGGCCTGTTCACCGAGAACACCAGTTTCACCCGCCGCCAGGTGCCCTTCCTCGGCGACCTGCCGATCGTCGGCGCCGCCTTCCGCGGCAACGAAGACTCCACCAACCGCGCTGAGATCATCTTCCTGATCACGCCCAGCATCGTGACCGACACCATGATCGCGGCCACGGCCGAGCGGGCCGGCGCCGACATCGAGCGTCTGCGAGCCGGCAACCGCCAGGGGCTGCTGCCCTGGAGCCAGGACCGCATGACCAGCGCGCTCAACGTCGAGGCCGAGCGCCTCGCCCAGGAGGGCAACTACGACGCCGCGCTGCACAAGATCCAGCGCTCGCTCAGCCTCAAGCCCAACCAGCCCGAGGCCTTCCGCCTCCGCGAGCGCATCACCGGCATGCGCGAGCACTGGCCCAACCCCAGCCTCCTCGACCAGCAGTTCGGGCAAGACACCACCGACCGCATGAAGAAGATCGCGCCCGCCTCGCCCACGCCGGCCTACCTGCGCCCCAAGGGCATGCGTGATCCGGTTCTCGAACCCACCCGCCCGACGCCCAACGCCCCGGCGGGCGCCGACAGCGGCCAGCCCAACCCGACGAACGGGACCTACGCGTCGAACCCCACCGGCTCGTCGCTCGATGACGCCATGGCCGCGACGTTCGACAGCTCGAACAACGCCCCCGCCGGCTCCTCGAGTCCCGCGAACACCGGCACGACGACCGCTAGTACCGGCCCGACGACCGCCGAGCCCGCGCCCGACAACTTCTTCACGCCGGCCGATCAGACCGTGTCCGTCGATACCATCGACAAGACCCACGACAACACGGCCGCGCTCTCGACCGACAGCGCCCAGACCACGACGCCGATGCCGGAGAAGGCCGCGATCAAGAGCGTCCAGCTCGCCCTGCCCAACCTCCGCGGCCAGATCGACCTCTACGGCCTGATGAACGACAGCAAGGCCGCGCCCATCGGCAACCCCGGCCCGAACGGGAACGGCTGGGAGAGCCTGGTCGATTCCAAGATGATCAAACAGGCCCCGCGCAACGACTACGTCGGCGGCCCGAACGCCTCGCGCGTGGTCCTCGGCACCAAGCCCGACGCCGCCTTCCACACCAACTACGGCTGGATCTACAACCCCCAGACCAACGACCTCTGGGCGGTCGGCTTCGACGCCACCGACAAGCCCCTGCCGCGCACCACCACCGCCACCAACCCGGTGACGCCGCCCACGCAGACGCCCACGGCCGATGCCAGCACCGAGCCGCTCTCCTCGAACCTCAACAGCAGCGAGCTCGACGAGGCCGGCTGGATCGCCCTCTTCGGCTTCTCGCCGACCGAGGCGATCAAGCAGGTCCAGGCCGCCAGCGTCAACAGCGAGGACGATCAGACCAAGTAACCGCGCTTCTTCGGACGGCCCGGCCCTCAAGCCGGGCCGTCTCTTTCGCCCCGGTTCCTCACGATCAGAACACAGATCCGGCCCTTTCTCCAACGGAGCAACGCCCCATGCTTTCTCTTCGTCGCCTCGTCGTTCCCGCGCTCGTCACCATTGCCGCATCGCTCACCGGCTGCGGCCAGAAACACGGCGAGTACACCTCGGCCCACATCTCGGCGGCGCAGGAGAAGATGTCGATCCTCAAGAGCGGCACCGAGTGGCAGATGGCCCAGCAGCAGTTCCTCGCCGGCGACCTCGACAAGGCTCTCAAGACCGTGAACCGCTCGCTGGCGATCAACCCCAACGTGCCCAAGTCGCACGTGCTCAAGGGGCGCATCCTCATCGAGAAGGGACGCCTCGAAGACGCCCGCGAGTGCCTGCTCGAGGCCGAGAAGCTCGACGACAAGAACGTCGATGCCCAGTACTACCTCGGCATCGTCCACGAGCAGTTCAACCAGCCCGCCGACGCCCTCACCCGCTACAACCGCGCCGCCGATCTCGATTCGGCCAACCCGCAATACCCGGTCGCCGCGGCGGAAATGCTCGTGCAGATGGGCAAGCTCGACGAGGCCGAGCAGTTGCTCAACGGCAAGAAGACCGTTTTCCAGTACAACGCCGCCGTCCGCCAGTCGCTCGGCCACATCGCCCAACTCCGGCAGGACCACGCCGCCGCGGTCCGCTGCTTCGACGAGGCCCTGCTGCTCGCGCCCGATGATTCGGCCATCCTCGAAGACCTCGCCCAGGCCCAGTTCTCCGCCGGCCAGTACGCCGAGGCCGAGTACTCGCTCAATCGTCTGCTCGCCCTGCCGGAGAACACCGGCCGCCGCGATCTCCGGTCGATGCGCGCCAAGTGCCTGGTCCGCACCAACCGCCCCGTCGAGGCCCGCTCGATCCTGCTCGAAATGACCGCCGCGACCGACCAGGAATCCGTGCGCGATGTCGCCTCGTGGATTGATCTCGGAAACGTGTGTGCTGTGCTGAAGGACAAGCCCAACCTGCGCAACGCCGCCTCACGAGTCATCGCGCTGGCGCCCGACCACCACGAGGGCTACACGCTCCGCGCGATGTACCTCCGCCTCGACGGTAAGACCGAGGAGTCGCTCTCGGCGATCGAGGAGGCCGTCGCCCGCTGCGGCAACGATGTCTCCCCGATGATCTTCCGGGCCGCGGTGCTGCAGGACCTCGGCCGCCCGTTCGATGCCCGCCAGTGCCTGCAGGACGCCCTCTCCCGCAACCCCAACTCGCAGCCGGCCCGAAACATGCTCGCGCGGCTCGAATCACAGCTCGGCGGCCAGCAGCCGACGACGGTGACCAGCGGCGAGAACACCAACCAGTAAGCGTGGCATCGGCTTCCAGCCGATGGCGTTTGCCTTGTGCCCTGTGCACGACCCTCCGGGCTACTCCGGAGGGTCGTTTGCTTTGACGCCGCTACCGACGGTTGTTCGGCCCATCCGCCACGGCCACTCGCCAACTCAAGAGCCACATCCAGACCGCCACGCACAGGCCCGTGTTGAGCGTCGTGAACCCGACCCGGGCAGCGGTGTTCAACCCCATGTACCACTCCGGAAAGCCCTGCCGTCCGGCCGCCGCAACGGTCGCGGCCGTGCGCGACACGTTCAGACCCGGTGTCGGCGCGCTTCGCCAGAGCAGCGGTCGCTCCCAGAACACGGTGCTGTGAAGCAGCACCCACATCGCCGCGAGCGCCACGGCCGGCACCAGTGGCGAACGCAGGACCCACCACGTGCGGCTCGCACCGCCCGCTCGAACCGACAGCGCGACAAAGGCCGGGGCTGACAGCACGAACACGGCCAGCGTCAGCGGATAGGGCGCGGCCCGCGACAGTGAGAGAAACGAACTCACATCCCACTTGAAAAAGTGCGGCTGAAACAGCAGCGCGCCGTCGCTTCTTTCACTGTAGATACTCAGCCGGATCACGACGCACGCGATGATCGCGCCCACCAGCCATCCGATCCAGCGTCGTCGTCCCGGCGACATCACCACCAACGGACTACGCGCAAGGCTGATCAGCCCTGCGCCCGACAGCGAGCACCCGACCAGCAGCAGAGGCCATGCGTGACGGATCGGAAACGTCTGCCCGGACTCCGCGGTGAGCCGGATCGTCGTCGGCAGAAACCACGCAGCCAGACCCAGAGGCAGACCCCAGCACAGCAGAAGCACCGCGTACCGCAGTCGCTGATCAGCCCTCGCACAATCACCGGCCAGGATTCGGCTCACCCCGCACTCCGGGCACGCGCTGGCGCTCTCGGGGAGGCCGCTCAAGTCATAGCCACAGTTCGTACACACCCCCGTCGCGGCAGCCGTCATGCCCTGGCTCATCGTCCCAGTGTACTTACGGCCGCACAAACGGGTTGCCCCTCTTCTCCCGACCGATTGTCGTCTCCGGCCCGTGCCCCGGCAGCACGCGGGTCTCATCCGGCAGCGTGTACAACTTCGTGCGGATCGACCTCGCCAGCGTGTCGAAGCTCGACCCCGGGAAGTCCGTCCTTCCGATCGACCCCGAGAACAGCGCATCACCAACGAACGCCGTCTTCGAGGGCTCATGCCACAGCGTGATCCCGCCCGGCGAATGCCCGGGTGTGTGCAGCACACGCCACCGCTCCCCGGCCAGTTCGAGTTCGTCGCCATCCCGCAGCAGCCGCTCGGGCGAGGGCGCGGTCACGGGAACACCCGTCATGACCGAGAGGTTGAGCATCGGGTTGTCCAGCCACTCGCGCTCGGCCTCGTGGATCATCAGCGGCAACTTCGGAAACGCCCGCACGACCTCGAACGCCCCGGCGATGTGGTCGCAGTGCGCGTGCGTCAGCACCAGCGCTACCGGCCGCAGCCCCTCGCGCCGAACCAAACCGATCATCTCGCCCGGCTCCTCGCCCGCATCGATGAACCAGCAGTCCGTGCTGCCAGAGAACCGCAGCACAAAGCAGTTGGTCTCGAACGGACCGAGCGGAAAGCGGTCGATGATCGGCTGTCGATTCAATGGTCGTATCCCTTGTATTGGGGATTTTACGAATGGCAAAGTACCCAGTTCCCCAGTCGGCCGAGTCCGCGAAACGTCGGTGGTACCTCAAACAGGGTGCGTTGCCCGACCTGGCCCGCCCATCGTCCGGTCACACTCCCCCGCTTTGGGGTCAATCCTGCAACTCTTGACGATCATACCGTTTCCAACCTCGTCTTCGACTTCACCCGCGGCCGCCGGGAACCATCCCGCCGCTCGCCCCGGAGCCTCCTCCATGCACAACCTCGCCGATGACCCCAACGCAACGCCGTCAGTCGTCACGCCGCGGCGGTCGGGCAACGGGCATCTGGTCGGGATCGTGCTCGACCTCATCCTGCCTCTGACCGTGAGCGTGGGCCTGATCCTCTTCGGCACGGGTCTGGGCAACGTCAAGGAAGCCTTCCGACCGTTCCTCCTCCTGGCGGGACTGGTCGGCGGCGTGATGGTCTTCCTCGCCGCGCCGCTCCTGTGGCACATCCGCTCACGGCGCGGCGCGGCCGACCTGCTCTCGCGCCGCGTCGAGATGATGACCGACTCGATCCGGCTCTTGCGCGATCAGGCCGCGCTCTCCGACGATGCCCGCCGCGTGCTCAACCGCCAGACCGAGCGAAACCTGCTCTGCCGCGCGATCGAGGAGGACATCCAGGCCCAGGCGTGGGACGCCGCGACCGTGCTCTGCGAAGAGTTGAGCGAGCGTTTCGGCTACCGCGCCGATGCCGAGGAGTTCCGCGCCCGCATCGACATGGCCCGCTCCGAGATCCAGGAACGCCGCGTCACCGACGCGATCGCGAGGCTCGACGGCCTGATCGTGCAGCGCCGGTGGGATGTCGCGCTCCGCGAGTCCGCGAGAATCGGCCGCCTCTACCCCGACACGCCGCGCGTCGAGAACCTCCGCCAGCGCGTGGAATCGGCCCGCTCGATCTACAAGCAGGACCTCGAACGCCGCTTCCTCGAGGCCGCCCACGGCGGGCGCGTTGACGACGCGATGATGCTGCTCAAGGAACTCGACACGTACCTCAGCGAGAACGATGCGGAGCCCTTCCGTGAGGTCGCCCGCGGCGTCATCAGCAAGGCCCGCGAGAACCTCGGCGCGCAGTTCAAGCTCGCCGTGCAGGACCGCCAGTGGGCCACCGCCGCCGCGCTCGGCCGGCGCATCATCAACGAGTTCCCCAACACCCGCATGGCTCAGGAGGTCCGCGGCATGATGGACGGGATCCTCAGCCGCGCCAACACCGGCGCGTCGGCAACCGCCGTCGCCGTCAGCAACAACTGAACGCCGTGGCGTCGGCATCGCTGCCGATGCTGCGCGTTCAGAAATCGCGCTGTGCGAAGATCCAGCACGCCAGCCCGAGGACCACGGCCTCGAACCCGACCGAGGTTCCGATGATCCACCACAGCGGGCGGTTGCGCTCCTCCTGCTTCATGCGTTTGGTGAGCTCGCGCATGTTGATCTGAACATCGTCCGGATCGAACTGGATCGGCGGCACGCTGTCGTTGTTGCGGTTGAGCTGGTCCAGATCGGCCTGCGAGACCAGGATGCGTTCCAGCACGCCCACCGTCTCCTTGGTCTTGGGCAGGACCGTCATCACGCCGAACAGGGCGCGATGCGTGTTGCGGACCATCTTCGACGACTTGGTGATGTCGGCCTTCTTGTTCTCCAGCCGCCTGGCCCGGTCGGCGTTCTCGCCCGCCCTGGCGATGTCCTTGTCGAGCTGCGCCAGCCGCATCTCGTCGCGGATTCGGAATTCCTGGAACAGGCTCTCCGTCGCGTGCAACCCGAACACGCCCAGCCACACCAGCATCGTGATCAAGAGCGCGGCGATCGTCGATCGTGTCACCAGCCCGACCAGGGCGCACACCGCGTACAGGTACGAGAAGAACAGCAGCACCAGCGGGATGCACCACAGCAGCCCGGGCTCCCACACGCGCCCTCGAATCCCGATCACCAGGAACGAGGCCACCGTGAACACCGTCACCTGCAGGCCGACAAACAGCAGCCCCGCGAGGTACTTGGTCATGAACAGCCGGACCCGCCCGATCGGGCGCGACAGCGCCAGATCGATCGACCCGCCCGCGACAAAGTCCGGGATCAGGCTCGATACCGAGATGATCGCCAGTATCGTCGCGCCCCACGTGAGCCAGACCCCCACGCCCAACCCCGCGAACAGGCTCTTGTAGAACATGCCGCCCGACATGAGCGACGTGTTGAACACCCCCGAGTCGATCTGCCACCACAGCACCGACAGGCCCTGCTCGTTGATTCCCACCGCGCCGAACGCCGCGACCACCAGGCCGGAGATCGCCAGCACGATCCAGAACATCTTCTTGTGGTTCAGTTCGCGGTACGCATCGCGGAAGATCGCCAGGGTCTGCATGAGCATCAGGCCCGCCCTCCCTTTCCCGCGGTCGAAGCAGCCGCGCCCGGCGCTCGCGCCTTGCCCGTCGCCGGGTCCGTCACGGCGATCATGAACAGGTCCTCCAGCGATGCCCTCACCGGGCGCACCGCCCGGATGGTGACGCCCTTGCGTCGCAGAACATCCAAGAGCGGCTGGATGACCTCGGGATCGTCCGTGCCCACGCTGATCGAGTTGTTGTCAATCTGGATGGGGATGTCGCCGGCGCGAAGCCGACCCGACAGATCGCCCCGCGAGCCGGCCGGAACATCCGGCGAGATCGCCGGCAACACCGCCGGCGCCGAGTCAGCGACCGCGCCCGGATCGGGCAGGAGTGCGACCTCCCGCAGCGCCTCCGGCAGAAACTTCGCGTCCCCGCCGCTCGGCCCGTTCGTCCCGATCACCTCGATCTCGTACCGCCGGCTATCGAGCGTCAGTTCGGCCATCGTGCCCTGCGCCGACACGACGCCCTGCACCAGGATCGCCACCCGGTCGCACACCATCTCGAGCTCGCTCAGCAGGTGCGAGTTCAGAAAAACCGTCGTGCCCTGCCCGCGCAGCCGCACGAGAATCTCGCGGATGTCCTTGCGGCCGACCGGATCAACCCCGTCGGTCGGCTCGTCCAGCAGCACCAGCTCCGGGCTGTTCGTCAGCGCGTTGGCGATCCCCAGCCGCTGGCGCATGCCCTTGGAGTAACTCTTGACGCGCTTGTCCGCCCACGCCGACATCCCCACCAGTTCGAGCAGTTCCCCCGCACGCTTCCGCCGCGCCGCGCGCGGCACCATGCACATCGCCGCGAAGTGGTCCAGCACCTGCGCCCCGGTCAGGTATTCCGGGAACCGGTGATGCTCCGGCAGGTACCCCACCCGCGCCAGCACGCCCGTGTCACCGACCGGCCGCCCGAGCATGACCCCGCGGCAGGTCGTTGACCGGATGATCGTCATCAGGATCTTGACCAGCGTGCTCTTGCCCGCGCCGTTCGGCCCCAAGAGACCGAAGATCTCTCCCCGGTGCACGCGCATCTCGATCCCGCGCAGCGCCTGGATCCTCTTCCGTCCGAACCGGCCCGAATACGTCTTGGCGACGTTCTCAAGATCGATCACCAGTTCACTTGCGCCGCGGCCGGAAGCAGTGGGGGAGAGCGTGGTCATGGCTTTGGTGGCACGGGCGTCCTCGCCCGTGGGCTTGGCGTTCCTCATCAGTGTACGGTTTTCTTGCGACCGAGTTTCGGTTCCCACACAGTCTACCGCTTTCGGGCCACGATGTGGTACACATGCCAGTGCTTCAACTCACCCATCGTCGTCCGGTCGTCCTTTTCCTCTTCCCGCAGTTCCTCGAACACGAACCCGCGGAACATCTCATCGAGTCGCTTCCGCGGAATCCCCGTCGTCTTGCGGGCGTGGGCCCACGTGTCCCGATCGCCGAAGACCTGGCCCGCGAACCGCCCGCCCGGTCGGATCAGCCCATCGATCCACACCCACACCTTCGGCAACGCCGCTGGCTTGCAGAAGGGCAGCGAGAACGACGCGTTGACCAGGTCGACCCTCCGCAGCACGCGGGCCCTCCCGCCCACGCGCACGCCGCTCGCGTACGCCCGCGGCAGGTCCTCCATCACGCACTGCGAGATCAGCACCCGCCCGCGATCGCCGCGCTTGATCGACGCCTCCATGATCGCCAGCCCCTTCCCCGAGCCGTCCGCGGCCATCACCGACCACCGCGCCGGCCCAGCCCGGCTCAGCAGTTCCCGCGTGTCGCGTCCCTCGCCGCAGCCGATATCGACCGCCGCCAGTTCTCTCGGCTTCGCGCCACCCCCCGCCCCCGCGCGGCGGGGCTTGGCGGCAACTTCCCTCTCAAACAACTCCAACGCTTTCACCAGCGTCTCCCGCGCCGGCTTGTTCGCGACGGCCTCGAAGTATCCGGGCCAATCCATCTCCGCGGCGTAGTCCATGGCCTTCTTGGTTGCTTGCTTCTTCATTGATTTCTTGTTTACGCGGTGGGGTCTGATTGCCAGTGATCCACGGGACGATGCGAGCGTAGACGCCCGAGACCTCGTCCCTCATCGCCTCAATCGCCGACGCCCCGCAGCCCCACCCCCGGCCGCACCAGCATCACCCGTGTGTAAACCACCTCAAAGCCCATCCGCCGCGCGTTCCGCTCGGTCGCGACGCCCGGCCGCGAGCTGATGGTCGCAAAGCGAGCTCCTCGTCGCGCCCCTTCATCCAGTCTCGCACCGATCAACGCCTGCTGGATCCCACGCCTGCGGAACTCCGGCAGCACCTTCGCGGCGTACAGCGTGCAGGATTCACCCCACACTTCCAGTTGGGCCGCGCCCACCATCCGCCCATCGACCCACGCGGCCACAGCCACGGAGCGCGGATGGTCCATGCACCGTCTCACTGTTGCACGCTCGTTGTCGCTCGGAGGTGGTGAAGTCAGCGAGCCTCGCGCAATGGTGACTTCGATGAACTCCCGCGACGTCGCTGGATCGTGCGGGTCCACCACACGCATCTCAACCTCGTGAACGCTCGGGGCGTTCTCGACCGACGACGCGCCAGGCCGACCCAGCGCCCGCGCCATCACATTGTCGAACGCGCACGTGACCTTGCCCGCCGGCTCAACACGTGGATTCAGGACGAACCCGAGCTTCGTGCACAGGCCCGGTGTTGAGGGGTGGGCGAACGGGCAGAGTTCCACCGTCGGCTCAATCCCCGCGGCGACATACCACTCAATCGTGCCCGCAAGCCCGGCTTCATCGACCGGGCCCGACATGCCGAGGTTCACGATCGAGTTCAGCCATGAACCAGGGTGTTCGCGCCCAGCGACCGCCGCGCCCGCCTCCACGCTCGCCGCGCTGATCAGCCGATGCTCCGGCGCGACCTCGGCGTACGCGCGGGCCAGCCGCGCCTCTTCCAACTTTGCGACTTGGGCAGGGTCGATGTGCAAGGCGACGCATCGTACTCGGGTCGGTCATCAGCAGTGCGCCGCCTACTCTCGCTTCGATGTATTCCACCACCCGCGACTTCGTCGCCGCCCTCGACCGCGCCGGTGAACTCCAGCGCACCTCCGCCCGCACGTCCCCCATCCTCGAGATCACCGAACTCGCCGACCGCCAGAGCAAACTCCCCGCTCCAAGCCTGCCCGCCGATGCCACGCGCCGGACCGACCCGCGATTTCACCACCTCGGCGGCAAGGCCCTGCTCTTTGAGAACGTCGAAGGCTCCGACATCCCCGTGGTCATCAACCAGTTCGGCAGTTACGCACGCATGGAGATGGCGCTCGGGGTACGCCGGCCCTCCGAGCCGGCTCCTCGCTCCGGCACACCAGCGCCGGCTCGGAGTGCCGGCATGCACGACGGCCTCGAGTCCCTCGCCACCCGCCTCGCCACGCTCATCAAGCCCGAGCCTCCGCCCACGCTCATCGCCAAACTCAAGAAACTCCCCGAACTCCTCGAACTCGCCCGCATCCCGCCCAAGCGCGTCCGTACCGGCCTCTGCCAGGAAGTCGTCACCACCGGCAAGGATGTGGACCTCACGCGCCTGCCGCTCCTCCGCTGCTGGCCCCTCGATGGCGACTTCGCGGCGCTCGGCTACCCCGCGGGTGCCAACGACCACTTGAAGCATCTCGACCGCCGCGCAGACTGGGAGCAGTGGGGGGGCCGCGGCCGCTACATCACGCTCGGCGGCATCCACACCATCCACGCCGACGACCGCGACCATCCCGCGCCGCCCAGCCGCAACATCGGCATGTACCGCGTCCAACTCTTCGGCACGCGGCACATGGCCATGCACTGGCACGTGCACCACGACGGCGCGCGCCACTGGCGGAGCTGGAAACAACTCGGTGAACGCATGCCCGTCGCCATCGCCCTCGGCGGCGAGAGCGTCCTCCCCTACGCCGCCACCGCCCCCATGCCCCCCGGCATCAGCGAGCTCCTCCTCGCCGGATTCCTCAATCGGGGCGGCGGGGGCGGCATCCCTCTGGTCCGCTGCAAGACCGTCCCGATCGATGTCCCCGCCAACTCCGAGATCGTGATCGAGGGTTGGGTGGAGACGCGGAGCCTCGAAGTCGGAACTCGGAACGCCGAACCCGGCGCATCGCCTTCCAACGCCGAGTTCCGACCTCCGAGTTCCGCGTTCGTCTTCGAGGGCCCCTTCGGCGATCACACCGGCTTCTACTCCCTCCCCGATTACTACCCGCTGCTCGAAGTCACCGCCATCACCCACCGCCGCGACCCCATCTACCCGACCACCGTGGTCGGTCTCCCGCCGCAGGAAGACTACTTCATGGGCAAGGCGACCGAGCGGCTCTTCCTGCCGCTGCTCCGCACCATCATCCCCGACATTCTCGACTACGACCTCCCGATGTTCGGCGCGTTCCACAACTGCGCGTTCATCCAGATCCGGAAGGAATACCCCCTCCAGGCCCGCCGCGTCATGCACGCCGTCTGGGGCGCGGGCCAGATGGCCTGGACCAAGGCCATCGTTGTCGTCGATGAGGCTGTCGATGTCCACGACACGCTCGCCGTGATGCGTGCCGTCGGCGAGCGTTGCGAGCACAACCACGGCCGCGATCTTTCGCGGGTCGATGGCCCCCTCGACATCCTCGACCACGCCGCGCCCTACCACGGCGCGGGCGGCAAGATCGGCTTCGATGCCACGCGCAAGATTCCCGGTGAAGAAGGCGCCTTCGCCTCGACGAGCCGCGCACGAAGCAAGCGGCCTGTCTCGCTTGACGTTTCCGAATCTCATCCGATTTCCGCCAACGCCCCTCACCTTCCCAACCTCCCGCACGCCCGCGCCATCTCCATCCCCTCTTCCCTCAACCACCGATGGGCCTTCGTCTCCCTCGATGTGCCCACCGATGCCGCTGTCGATGAAGTTGCTGCCGCGCTCGCGGCAAGCCCGCCCCCATCTCTCCGCTACGCCATCCTCTTCGGCCCCGACGTCAACCCCGTGGGGGAGGGGGGGGACATCGAACTTGCCCTCTTTCACTGGTGCGCCAACTTCGATCCGCGCCGCGATTTCCTGCACGCATCGCCCGATGCGCAGGTGCTGATCTTCGACGCCACCCCCAAATCGCCCGGCCGGTCGCGCAACGGACTCCCCTGCCGCGAGTGGCCTCCGATCCTCACGATGACCGACGACGTTGTGCGTCGAATCGACGCCCGCGCGCGCGAGCCCGCCTCCGCGCCCTGAACTTCCCATCCGCCTGGGCTACCGCTCCGCCGGGTAGGCGTGCTCGAAGCGCTCCCTGAACCACGCCCTCACCGCCTCGGCGTCGATCGCGTCCTCGTACGGTTGGCGTTGCGACAGCCGGTACTCCAGGTTGCCGACCAGCGACGCGTCGGGAGACCACAGGTCCCACACGCCGACCTCGCCGTTGTCGTGGCCGATCGCCGCGTGCCTTCCGTCGGGCGAGACCGCCATGCACGTGGCCTTCCGCGCCCGCGATTCCCGCGCGCCAAAGTCCGGCCGCTCGACCCACGAAACCACCGCCCCGAAGACCATGTCATCCAGGATCACCACCTTCCGGTCGGCCATCACCGCGTGGAAGAAGTCCGTCGCGCAGGTGCCCATCGGTCCGAGCGGATTGTCACGGATGGGATGGGAAAACACAAACGCCCCGCTCGACTGCTCGTAACTCGCCAGTGTTCCACGCGAACCGCTCACGATCAGCGTCTGGTCGTCGCGGCCGAACACCAGGCCGCCGACCCGGCCAACCCTTTCCATGTCGGGCGCGGCCTGCGAGATCAGCACCGCCCGCCCTCCCGCACCCTCGGCCCCGCCGACCGACCACCACCACACGCCGCCCCCGCCATCAAACGCCCCCAACTTCGTGCCGTCATCGCTCCACGACAGGCCGCGCGGTCCGCCCGTGCCGCTCCACGAAACGCGGCAATCGACGCGCCCGGTCTGGTCGTCGAGAATCTCCAGCCGTCCATCCTCAAAGCCCGCCGCGATCCGCCCCGTTCCCGCGTGGAGCGAGACCGCCGACAGCCGCGCGGGCGGGTCGCCCAGTCGGGGCTGTGCTGCGTCGGGCCGCCGCACTCCCGCCGCGCTCCAGCGAGACTCCATCCCGTCCGCCGTCCACGACCGCAGCGTCGTGGCGTTCTCCCAGCCGACGCCCACGATCGCGGGCGTTGCGCTGCTCTCCTGCGAGTTCACAACCGTCGTCGCGCCAAGACTCCACACCCGCGCCACGCCGCCCGCATCGATCGTGATCGCGCTCGGCCGTCCGTTTCCCGTGCCCACCGCATCATCGCACGCCAGCACGAGCGAGATCGGCTTCTCGTGACCCATCAGGTCCCCGGCCTCGCGCCCGTCTCGCACGGTCCAGATCATCACCCGCGGCCGCTCTCCCCCGCTCAAGGCCCTCGCGCCCAACCCCGGGCCCCCGGACAGCAGCGCGATCGTCGCGCCCGGCGTCGCCGTATCGATCAGCACCGGCTCGCCCATCTCCGGCACGGGTTGCACGGACGCTTCGGCCCGCTGCCCCGCGGCCTTGACGGGCACAAACCACGCGTCCGCTCCTTTCGCCACGCCGATCAGCGACCCATCACGGCTCTGCACGAGTTGGATCTTTTCGTCCCCGCCGCGTTCGCCCAACCAAGCCCCAGGCGAGAGTGATCGGTGCGCCAGCGCTGCCCCAGTCTCCGCGTCGACCAACCACAACTCACCGTGCTGTCCCAACGCGACGAGCCCCGCCCTTCCCCAACCGATGGTCGCGATCCCCCGCGGCGCACCCGAGAGGGCCGCGGTCTCGCCGCCCGCAAGCGCCGCCCGCCACACCCGGCCGTCGGGATCGACCCACACCACCGCGTCATCGCCCGGCGAGACCGCCGCGCCGGCTCGACCAATGCGCGCCGATGCGAATCTCGCGCGGGACGCGCCGGTCTTCGCGTCAAGCACGCCAAGGCCATCGGCTCCCCACACGGCCAGCGAGCCGCCCGAACCTCCGAACCCGCACCGCTCCTCCACTCCGACCCTTCCATCGGTGACGATCGGCTTGTCCAGGCTCGTCATCGGCGCGCGGAGCAACCGTCCCTCGGCGTTGACCCAGCGCAGTTCCGCGGGCGGAACCGAGCACGCCACCGCCGCTCGCACACCCGATCCGATCTGCGCTGTGTGGATGCACGGATCCCGCGCATACACCTCGCGCAGGGCCCAAACCGCCGTCTCCCGCATCTTCTCGGGGTCCATGATCCCGGGATCGTTCTTCGTCGCACCCGCCCCCGGTCGCGCCGCGAACGTATCCAGCAGCCCCGTCCAGATCATCGTCTCCCCCCACGGGCCCCGCCGTTGTTGGGTCGCAAGCCGGCCCTCGGCGATCGTGCCCGCAGTCCGCACCTCGCGGTAATACTCCACGAAGCGCTTGCGCTGCTCGGTCTCCGCACTCGCGATCACGATCAGCACCGGCACCGCCGCCAGCGCGGCGAGCAGCACGCCCGCCGCCGCGATCGGCGCCCGGTACTTCCTCGCCGTCTTGCGCAGCACGTACAGCCCGCTGTCCCGCCGTGCCTCGATCGCGTCGCCCGCGAGGTACCGGCGCAGGTCCGCCGCCAGCGCGCCCGCCGTTTGATACCGCCGCGCCCGGTCCTTGTGCAGCGCCAGCAGCATGATGGTCTCGAGGTCCAGGTCGATCGTCCGGTCCGCGACCGACGGCCGCACGGGCGCGATCTCCACGATCGTCCTGACCACCTCGATGATCGAGCCGTCCGTCGGGTACGGGTGCTTCCCGCACACGCACCGGTACAGCATCACGCCCAGGGAATACACGTCCGACCTCGCATCCGCCCGGATGCCCTGCCCGGTGTCGCTCGCCTCCAGCACCTGCTCCGGCGAGGCATACTCCAGCGAACCCGCGAACTCCCCCGCCTGCGTGATCGCCGCGCCCTTCTCGCCGCCCCCCGGGCGGATCGGCCTGGCCACCCCGAAGTCCACCACGCGCGCCCGATCGTGACCATCCACCAGCACGTTCGCCGGCTTGAGGTCGCGGTGAATCACACCGTTCCGGTGCGCGTGCTCCACCGCATCGGCGATCTCGACGAACATCGCGATCCACACCCGCAGCCGCTCCCGGTCGCTCCGCACCGTCGGCACCCACCCGTCCAGCGGCACGCCCTCGACATACTCCATGATCAGCGCGTGCCGCCCGCCCCGCACCTCGCGAGAATCAAAGATCCGCACGATCCCCGGGTGGTCCAGCGACGCCGCCACTTCCGCCTCGCGCTCGAACCGCCTGCGCTGCGACGGAGTCGCGAACCGACCCGACAGCAGCATCTTCACCGCCACCGTCCGCCCCGTCGTCTCCTGCACAGCCTTGTACACGACCCCCTGCCCGCCGCTGTGGATCAGCGACAGCATCCGGTACCCCGGCAAAAGGTCCGGCGAGATGTCCAGTTCGTTCTCACGAGCCTCCTCAGCCCGCGCCGGACCGAGGTACCCGCTCAGGAACTGCTCCCCGGCACGGACCGCCGCGATCTCCGCTCGACACCGGGCGCAAATCTCCAGATGCGCCGCCACCTCCGATGTCGCCGCGCCCCCTCCCGCGATCAGGTCGATCACCTCGTCCGGCGGGCACGCCCCGAACTCCTCCTCCTCTCCCGCGCGAGCCTCCGATTCCGCACTCGACACGCCCGCTCGCTCCTTCACCCCGACACCCATCCTCCCGCACACCCCGACCTGCTCGCTACCAGTCCTCCGCATACGCATCCGACAGCCGCTTCACGATCGCGTTCAGCCGCTTCACCACCCGCGTCCGCGACTGGTGCACGCTGTCGATGCTCATCCCGCACTCCACCGCCACCTGCTCCACCGGCATCTTGCGCAGGAACCCCAGCTCGAACGCCTTGATCACGTTCGCGCTCGTGTCGCCCGCCCGCAGTTCTTCCATCGCCGCCGCGACGATCGCCGCCTTCTCCTCCTGCTCCCAGATCGCGTTGACCTGACCATCCTCCGCCAGGTGCTCGATGTCGTCGCCCGCGGTCTTCGCCCGCCCGCGCCCATCCGCCCGCAGCACATCGATCGCCCGGTTGCGCGCGATCCCCCTCAGCCAGTCGCGCAGCCGCCCCTTCCCCCGGTCGTATTGGCCGCGCCGGTAGTCCCTTAGGAAGTCCGTGATCGTCTGCTGGGCCACATCCGCCGCATCCTCGGCCCGCAGCCCCAGCCGCATCGCCACCGCGTGGATGATCGGCTTGTACCTCTGGTCAAACACATACCACGCCTGCTGATTCGCCGTGTCGCGAAGGTCGTTCAGCAGTTGCGTCGTCGTCGTGGGTATTGGTCGAACAAAACCCAATCTGAACTCCAGCATCTCCCTCGCCGCCGCGAAACGCCCGCGCGCCGGGCTTGCCTCGGTTGCCCTTCTTCACTTCTCAGCCTCGAACAGTCTACGGGCTCTGGTTCAACCGTGCCGCCCGGGGGGGTACGTCGCAGCCTGCTGCCTCCTCCGCTCCGCGGCGGTGCCTTCGGTCCTCACACCGCGACACGGCGCGACCGATCCGGTTCGTTGCCGATCGCCCGGTTTCAGGTACACTGCACATGGCGCGCGACCTCGACGTCGGCCTCGGCAGTTCGTCACCCGCAAGGAAACTTCCATGCTCTTTTTCACCAAGCGCCCGCGCGCGGGCGTCGGTCGCACGCGCTTCCCCACCACGCTCTTCGCGCTCGGATTGCTCGCCCCCGCCGCCGCGGCCGTTCCGCCGCCCAACGACGAGTGCTTCACCGCGACCATCCTCCCCGAGTCCGTTTCCCTCATGGGAACCACCGTTGACGCCACCACCAGCATCGGCGGCTCCGCGTGCGGCCCCTCCGCCAACGACGTGTTCTACGCGTTCACCCCCGCGCTCACCGAGTTCTACGTCATCTCGCTCTGCGAAACCGCGGTCCCGTGGGACACCGTCCTCTCCCTTCACTCGGGTTGTCCGGCCACGACCCTCAACGAGATCGTCTGCAACGACAACACCTGCGACCTCCACGCCCAACTCGACGCCGTCAAGCTCACCGCCGGCACGCCCTACACCATCCGCGTGGCCGGCAAGGGCCCGACGCCGCCGCCCAATCCGATCATCATCCGCGCCCGCCCCGTCGCCGCCTCCGCCTGTTGCACGAAGGAGCGCAAGTGCACGTGGACCTCGCCGCTCTTCGGCGCGTGCCCCGCGAACAAGATCGCGCGCATCGACGGCACGACGTGCGCCAACCCCAAGTACAACCCCTGCATGGACAAGGGCGCGTGCTGCGTTCCGGTCCGCCCGCCGTTCCAGGAGGGCGACCCGCCCGCACTGCTCCCCCCCAGTTCTTCCTGCGTCTTCGTCACACCCCAGGATTGCGCCGCCCTCGGTGGCTTCTTCTTCGGTGTCGGCATCTCCTGCGAACCCTCGCCCTGCGGCGAGGGAGCGTGCTGCCTTCCCGACCTCACCTGCACCGTCGTTCCACCAGCCGAGTGCGACGCACTCGGCGGCAACTTCGTCGGCGCGGGCACCGACTGCATGACCGGCCCGTGCTTCCTCGGCGCGTGCTGCGATCCCCTCACCGGCCTCTGCTTCCTCATCGACCAGCCCTTCTGCGAGACCGTCGGCGGGTTCCCCCAGGGCCAGGGCACGACCTGCAACCCCGATCCCTGTTTCACGGGCGCCTGCTGCGACACCGGCTCCGGCCCGTGCATCACCACCGTCGATCCCGTCGGCTGCCAGTCCATCGGCGGGGTCTTCCTCGGCTACGGCTCCAGCTGCGCGCTCGATGACTGCCTCGATATCGGCGCCTGCTGCATCGCCTCCACCGAGGCCTGCTTCAACGCCACCGCCGAGCGCTGCGCCAACCACGGCGGCAACTTCCTCGGCATCGGCACCGTCTGCCAACTCAACATCTCCTACCTCATCTCGCCCGGATCCAACCCCTTCACCCCGATCGCCGGCCTGCCCGGCACGGTGCTCCTCACCACGCCGAGCAACTGCGACGACTGCGGCCAGACCGTCACGCTCCCCTTCCAGTTCGCACACATCTCAAACGTCTTCGAGTCCGTCTGGGTCTGCTCCAACGGCTTTATCCAGTTCGGCGGAGCCAACAACTCCACCTTCGCCAACGTGCCCATCCCCGACCTCAACCCGCCCAACAACACCCTCTGCCCGCTCTGGGACGACTTCAACCCCCTCGTCGCCGGTGACGTGTTCGCGAGAACCGACGGCGTCGCCCCCAGCCGCACCTTCACCATCTCCTGGGAGAATGTAACGCAGTTCGGCCTCCCCGTCCCCGACAGTTTCTCATTCCAGATCGTCCTCCACGAGTTCACCTCCAACGTCGAGTTCCGCTACGGCTCGATCACCCCCGAGCCCGCGCCGGGCGATTTCACCATCGGCTACGAGAACGCCCAGGGGACCGCCGGCGGCTCCATCCCCGGCAACTCGCTCGGCTCAGGGCACACCGCCTTCAACCTCACGCGATTCGGCTTCCACGGACACTGCCCCGCGCCCGTCACACCCGCCGGCGCGTGCTGCTGCGGCGCTTCCTGCCGCATCAGCACCCCCGACCTCTGCATCCCTCCCGGCTCGCGCTTCGCGGGTCCCGGTACGGTCTGCGTCCCCTACAGCCTCACCATCCCCTGCTGCCGCGGCGATTTCACCCAGAACAACAACGTCTCCGTCCAGGACCTCTTCGACTTCCTCGCCGCCTACTTCGCCAACGACCCGTGCGCCAACGCCAACGACAGCCCGCCCGGTCCCGGCGCGCCCAACGGCCTGAGTGTCCAGGACCTCTTCGACTTCCTCGCGGCGTACTTCGGCGCCTGTTGACCGTGGCATCGACATCCCTGCCGATGCGCGATCAGGCCGGGTCAATCCCGGCCTGATCGCAACGGGCGGCCCGTTGCTCTCCTTCCCACCCCACGCAATGAAAACGGCCCGCGCTCCCGCGCGGACCGTTGATGATGCCGCCCATCACTCCGAACTCCGGCGCCCCAGCCTACTTCGTCTCTTCCTCGCGGACCGCCTTGATCAGGCTCGCCGGCATCGGGCGGTACTCCAAGAACTCCATCGTGTTGCTCGCTCGCCCCTGAGACATGCCGCGGAGGCTCGTGGTGTAGCCGAACATCTCGCTCAGCGGCACCTCGCACGTCACCAGTTTCACCGGGTCGCGGTCCTCGGTGTCGATGATCATCCCGCGACGCGACATCATGTCGCCCGTCACGTTGCCCAGGTAGTCGTTCGGCACCGTCACCACGACCTTCATGATCGGCTCCAGCAGCGTCGGTCCCGCCTTCGGCACGGCCTCCTGCAACGCGATCCGGCCCGCCTGCTCGAACGACAGTTGGTCCGAGTCCACCGCGTGGAACGAGCCGTCCGTCAGCGTCACCTTGATGTTGATCAGCGGATACCCCGCGTACACGCCGCTCTTGGCCGCCTGCCGCACGCCGTACTCCACGCTCGGGATGAACTCCTTCGGGATCGAACCGCCCGTGATCGCGTTCTCGAACGCGACCTGGTCGGTAAAGTCGAGTTCCGCCTCCTCTGCCTGCGCCGCCGAGAACGGCTCGATGTTGATCGTGCAGTCGCCGAACTTGCCGCGTCCGCCCGTCTGCTTCTTGAACAGCCCTCGCACATCCTCGGCCGTCTTGCTGATCGCCTCGCGGTAACTCACCTTCGGCTTGCCCACGTTCACGTTGATCTTCATGTCACGGACCAGCTTGTTCTTGATGATCTCAAGGTGAAGCTCGCCCATGCCGGCGATGATCGTCTGCCCCGTCTCTTCGTTGAAGTTCGACCGGAAACTCGGGTCCTCGCGACGGATCACGCCCAGCGCCTCCGACAACTTCCGCTTGTCGTCCTGCGTCTTCGGCTCGATGCTCATCGCGATCACCGGCTCGGGGAAGAACATCCGCTCCAGGATGATCGGGTCGTCCGCGTCGCACAGCGTGTCGCCGGTGTAACTGTCCTTGATCCCCACCACCGCCACGATGTTGCCCGCGCTGGTCTCGTCCAGCGGGATCCGGTTCTGCGCGTGCATCTCGAAGATCCGGCTCGCGTTCTCCTTCTTCCCGTTCCCGGGGTTGATCACGCGCGACCCCTTCGTCAGCGTCCCCGAGTACACGCGGATGTACGTCAGGTCGCCGTGCTGATCGCTCACCACCTTGAACACCAGCGCCGCGAACGGAGCCTTCGGGTCGTGCGGCCGCGAGAGAGCCGTGTCCTTGTCGCGCGGGTCCGTGCCCGTTACCTCCGGCTTCTCCGTCGGGCTCGGCAGGTACTCGCACACGCAGTCCAGCAGCATCTGCACGCCGATGTTCCGCAGCGCGGCCCCGCACAGCACCGGGTAGCACTGCCGCGACACCGTCCCCTTGCGAAGGGCCGCCTTCAACTCATCGACCGTCGGCTCCGTCCCGTGCAGGTACTTCTCCATCAACCCGTCGTCCAGCTCGCTCACCTTCTCGATCATGTCGTGCCGCCACTTCTCGATCGTCTCCTTCATGTCGTCCGGCACGTCCCTCTCGATCACCTTCTCCCCCTTCTCGCCCTCGAAGAAGTACGCCCGCCGCGTCAGCAGGTCCACGATCCCCTTGTGCTCGTGCCCCGTCCCGATCGGATACTGGATCGCGATCCCGTTCGCGCCCAACCGGCTCTTGATCGTGCCGAAACTGAAGTCGAAACTCGCCCCGATCTTGTCCATCTTGTTCACGAAGCACAGCCGCGGCACCTTGTACCGGTCCGCCTGACGCCACACCGTCTCCGACTGCGCCTCCACCCCCTCCTTCCCGTCAAACACCGCGCACGCCCCGTCCAGCACGCGCAGCGAACGCTCCACCTCGATCGTGAAGTCCACGTGCCCAGGCGTGTCGATCAGGTTCAACTTGAACTCCCGCCCCTTGAACGTCCACGGGCACGTCGTCGCCGCCGACTGGATCGTGATCCCACGCTCCTGCTCTTCCTGCAGGAAGTCCATCGTCGCCGTGCCCTCGTGCACCTCGCCGATCTTGTAGTTCTTGCCCGTGTAATACAGGATGCGCTCCGACACCGTCGTCTTGCCGGCGTCGATGTGGGCGCAGATTCCGAAGTTGCGGATATGGGACAGGTCAGCGGCCATGGTTCAGTCTGCCTTTTCTTTGGTGTGCCGGCTCTCCGAGCCGGCGGCTTTGTTCTTGTTTGCCGTTCTGCAACGGCCCTCGTTCAACCTGCTCGCCGACCGCCCTTCACCGCCGCTTCTTCCGCGGCCGCAAAGTCCGGCGCCGGCTTGATACGTGTTCGACAGATCACTCGCGCGGCCGAATGGCCCGCTCGTTCCACCTCACCAGGCGTCGTCTTCATCGTTCGAAGAGCCTTCGCTCATGGTCGGTTCCTTCGCCCCTTCCCTGATGCAAGACCCCCCGTACCGCAGCCAAAAAAGCCGGGCTCTCAAGGGGTGATGATTGTTGACCAACCCTCTTCCAGCGTCAAGCCACGCCACCCAGACTGGCCATCTCCGGCCTCGGTCAGGCAGGCCTTGCCATGACAACCCCCCTGCTCGCACTTTATGCACCGCGCAACCCCTTGTCGCCCCATGACTTCCAATCAAAACCCAAATATTTTTGGATTTCGTCTGGCATAAATCTGGTATTTCGGGTATTGTCATGGCACCAATACCCAAACATAGGAGTCACCCAATGCACACATCCGCCCCGTTCGCTCAACTCCTCGTCGCGGCCAAAGCCGAGTGCCTCAACCGCCTCCTCGCCATCGTGCGCGGGTCAACAAACGAGACCCAGGCCCGCCTCGCGGCCACCGCCATCCTCCGTTACGACCCGGTTCTCGACGAGGAAGCGCAAGCGCAGCCCGAAGAGGACATCGAAGAAGACGCACAAGAGGTTGACGATCAGGACGGACTCGACGCCGAAGCCGCCGACGAAGCCGACGAGCACGAGACCGCCGCGCCGCCCATCGCCGCGCCCGCGTGCCGACCGGCCATCCCGCTCCTCACCGCCGACGAACTCGCCGAACTCCGCCGCCGCCTCCCCCAGAGGTCCGAATCTCAACTCCGAAACCCGAATCTCGCCGGCTACTGGCGCGACGAGCTGACGCTTTCGCGAACACGCGAGTCCACCAGCCCCACCGCCGCCTCCCCGCCCCCGTCCGATCGGGCCGCGTGAGCCGCACATCGCCGCTCACCGCCCCGCCGCCTCCAACTCCGCTCGATCGCTCGTTGACAACCCGCGAGCGTCCTTGTCCAATCTCGCCAGTTGGTCGAGATCGAGCGCACGCTGGGCCCAACGCTTCATGCTCGGTCCATCCCCGCGCAGCCTCGCCACCCGGAACAGCCGCATGGCCACTTCCAGGTTGTACGGGTCCTTCGACGCCGCCTGTTCAAGCGTTTCATACCCGCGCTTCAACCACGCCGCATCGTCTCGCTCCCGCCCGTAGCTCTCCTGAACCAGCGCCAGCGCACGCAGCCACGCCGCCGATGCATCACCCATGTCCGGAGGCGTCATCACCCTCTCCGCCCTCTCCGCTTCCACATCCGCCCCGCGCGAATCGCGCTGGTGCAGGTACGTGCTCGCCAGCCTCAACCTCAACCGGCTCGCCTCCCGCGCCACCCGCCACTCGCCCGGCTTCATGCGCATCGCCTCTTCGAGCCTCACCGCCGCCGCGCTCAGCCGTTTCCGATCAAGCGCGATCAACGCCCGCTCCAACCCTTCCTGGTTCTGCGCGACCGGCGCGCCCAGTTCCCGCCCCAGGTCCGAGACGATCTTCCCCATGTCATCCCGCGGGTGCATCGCGTTCGGCTTCCCCGCCCCAACGAGCGCGAGCCGATCCGCGAACTCCGCCACCACCCGCGCCTCGCCCGCGCCCGCTCGCAACGCCTGCTCCCATTTCCACGCCGGCCACGCGCCCCCCAGCCCCCACAACGCGCCCACCGCCACCACGAACGCCGCGCCCTGCTGCCCCGCGCTTCTTCTCCACCCTCGCTCTTCCTTCTCGCCGCTCCACCCCGCCCCGACCCCCAGCGCGCACGCCGCCATCGCCAGCCCGCACGACGCCGCGAAACTCAGCGTCACCTCGATCTGCGCGTGCGCCATGACCGCCAGCGCGCCCGCCGCCAGACCACGCCGCACCCATACCCCATCCCACTCCCCGTTCACAACCAGAAACGCGACCAGGCACCCAAACGCCAGCCCCGAAACCCGCACCGCCGCCACCTCCATCGGGATCAGCGGCGACTGCGCCCACGCCGCCCCCAGCGTCGCGAGCGCGAGGATCAGCATCGCCGCCTTCGTATTCGTGGCACGGGCCTCCGGCCCGTGACTCGCGCCCGTAGCACGCGACTCCGGCCCGTGGCTTGTCTCGTTCGACCTCCAACCCTCATCCGTTTCGCGCAATAACGCCCGACCCGCCAGCGCCGCGCCCACCATCAGCAGCACGCCCCACGCAACCCCCGCGATCCCCAGCGTCGCGAGCCAGTCAAAGAGAATCGAGTGCGGGCTCGAAACCTCCTCCGGGCTCAGCGGGTTCTTCGCCGTCAGGTACGCCTGCTGGAATCCATCCGGTCCTACACCGGCGATCGGCGCGCGCCCGAAGATCCGCACCGCCGCCTCGATGTAAAACGCACGGAACAGAACCGACAACTCCCCGATCCGCTCCCCGATCACCCCACGCACCCCGATCGCCATCAGCACGATCCCGATGCACGCAGGCCCAATCATCCCAGCCGCGCAGCGGCGCAACAGAGTCAGCCGGGGGCGTAGGCCCCCGGTTCTCGGCGCGCTTTCCTTGGAGCCCCGAAAGGGCGACACAACACCGCGCGTCTTGCGCCGACCACCTCGACTCTCAATCGCACCACCCGTCTCACGCCTGCTCAAAACCCAACCCGCCACCAACAGTCCCAATCCAAGCCCCGCGAACGCCACGCCCCCCTTCGAGTCCGCCCAATACAACACGCCCGCGCTCAATACGCCCGGCACCCCGGCGCCCGCGATCCCCAACGCCCTCTTCGCCCGCACCGCCGCAACCACCAGCCCCACCGACACGACAAGCCCGAACACCCCGAAACTCGCGTACACGTTCGACAGCCCGAACCACCCGCTCGCCTCCACCTGACTGAGCCGCCGGATGAACTGCCGCGCCATCGACGATTCCAGCGTCCATCCGCGCGACTCGATGTACCGCTTCGGGTCCGCGTTGAACGCGCGCACCGTCTCCGCGTGGTCGATCAGCACCTCCTGCGCCCCTCGCGCCGCCAGCAGCGCAACGAACCCCAGCAGCACCCCCAGCCCCGCGCGCCGGACCCGCTCGTCCCTCGCCGCGTGCCCGATCGCCACCGCGCCCCAGATCGCGCTCACCCACGCCGCCCCGATCCGCTGCGCGCCCAGCGAGCCGCGCACCGCCGCGCAGTCCGCGCTCGGCAACAGCCACGCGTGCGCTGCGCACGCCATCGTTCCGATCACCGCCAGCCCCACCGCCCAAGCACGGACCCCGCGCTCCGTCCAAAGCAGCAACGCCGCGCCGATCACCGCCACCGCATCCAGCAGCATCGACCCTGCGGGGCCGATCGCCGGCGAGTCGAGCCAGTACGCCGTCGGGTCCAGGTCCCACCCCGGCACGCTCGTCGCGCCCGATGTCGCCCTCACCAGCCACGGAACCAGCACCAGCGCGAGCCCCACCCACCGGCGCATGTCCACCCGTCCGCCATCCGCCGCCGCAGTTCGTCCATCTCTCAGCACACACCGAGCATACACAACGAGCCGCGCACGAAGTAAGCGGGTCGTGCGTCCGTCGCTCCGCGGCCCTCGTTCCATCCTCGCTGCGCGCTCACGACCGTTCGGCCCATGTCCGGTCTACACTCCACACCCGCCCGCGCAGATCCCGCGCGGCCATCCCGGAGCCTCAATTCCCATGTCCACCGCCGCCGCCGCCGCCCCCACCGGATCGCTTTCCAAGCCCACCAATCTCGCGATCAACGGCGGAACGCCCGTCAGCAAGACCGCCGTCCCGTTCATGCAGACGGCCCTCGCCGAGAACGACATCAACCAGGCGATCGCGGTCCTCAAGAGCGGCATGCTCCGCGCGGCCAAGAAGTGCGAGGAACTCGAGCGGCGTTTCGGCCAGATGACCGGCAGCCGGCACATGATGACCTGCGCCAACGGCACCTGCGCCTTGCAACTCGCCTACGAGCCCCTCTTCCAACCCGGTGATGATGTCCTGGTTCCCGCGTGGTCGTACATCGCGACCGTCAGCATGGTCGTCGCCCGCGGCGGCAACCCGATCTTCGTCGATGCTCTGCCCGACACCTTCCAGATCGACATGGCCGACGCCGCCAGGAAACTGACGCGCAAGACCACCGCCATCGCCGCGACCCACCTCTACGGCTGCCCCGTCGATATCGACGCTGTGCAGGCGCTCGCGAGCAAGCACGGCCTCAAGGTGATCTACGACGCGGCGCAGTCGCACCTGGCGACCTACAAGGGCAAGGGCCTCGGCGCGTTCGGCGACGCCGTCACCTACTCGTTCTACGCGACCAAGAACCTCGGCACAGGCGAGGGCGGCGCGATCTCCTGCAACGACGACGCGCTCGCGGCCCAGATCAAGGCCCTCCGCAGCCACGGCGAGACCGACAAGTACCTCCACACCCAGGTCGGTTACAACTACCGCATGAACGACATCACCGGCGCGATCGGCTGCTCGAAGCTCGACCGCCTCGAGGCCGAGACCCAGAAGCGCCGCGACGCGGCCGCGAAGTACGACGCCATCATCAGCAAGATCGACGGCCTCAGCGCGCCCAGGACCACGCCCAACGCGACGCCCGTCTACCACCTCTATGTCGCGAAGATGGACCCGGCAAAGTTCACCTGCACCCGCGACCAGTTCTGCGAGGCGCTCAAGGCCGAGGGCGTCCCCACCGCCATCCACTACCCGCGCAGCCTCACGCGCCAGCCCGCCTTCAAGCGGTTCAGCGATGCCCAGGGCCACCCCCCGATCGCCGACAAACTCAGCACCATGGTCTTCGCCCTCCCCATCCACCACGGCCTCACCGACGACCACACCCGCACCGTCGGCGAGGCGCTGAACAAGGTGGCCGGCGCGTACCGCGCCTGATCGTGCTCATGGGCACCCGGCAAAGTACGCGGTCAGGAAGTCGAACACATCCTGCACCGTCACCGCCCCGCTCTGGTTGAAGTCACCCGGGCACCCGACGCTGACGGCGAGCGTGTACTCGACTCGGTGGTTGCTGGCCCCGCAGTTGAGGCTCGATGTGTCCGTCACGATCAGCCTCAGCACGTAGTCGCACGGGTCCAGGAGCGTGGTGTCCCAGTTGTGAAGCAGCCCGTTCGGACCGACATTGGCGACGCCGGAGTTGAGCGTCACCCAGTCCGCGTCGCCTCCGCCGCGGCTGTACTGCAGTGTCCAGCGATCCAGGTGCGCATCGCTGACGGTGCCCCGCACGGCGACCACGCCGCCGACGCCGGCGCACGCTTCCGGCGCGGTGATGATGCCCATCGGCGGCGTGTTGTCGATCACCACGTCCTGCGTGGCGATGCCGGCGTCGCCGCACTCGTCGTAGCCCGTGACGCGGATGCGGTAGTTGCCGTCGGCGACCGCCGCGCCGCCGATCCTCGTGTTCCACAGGGCGTAAGGATCGTTCACGACCGTGCCGTCGTACGCCGCGAACAGCGGATCAACCCGCACGTACGGCACGCCCGCGGGAAGCGGCGCGAACTCGACCGTGTAGGTGTCGGGGCTGCGCGGGCATTTGTCCCAGACCGTGCCATCAACGCAGACGATGCCCCCCACGGTCGCGCCCGCGCCGGGATACCGGATCGTCGGCGCGGCGAGTTCCCGCTCCAGGTACACCAGCCAGGTCGCGGTCGAGACCAGGCCGCAGTCGTTGGTGACCGTCAGCCGCCACGTGTAGTAGCCCTCCAGCGCGGTCGTGTTCCAGACCACCAGCTGAGCGTTGTCAACCGGTGTGGAACTGGTGGCGATCGAGGTCCATGCCCCCGCGCCGACTCCGCGCCGGTGCAGGCTCCATCGCACGCCGGTCCCGTCGGTGTCCAGAGCCGTGCCGATGATCGGTACGAGGTTGCACACGCACCCGCCCTCGGCCGGCGGGCTGGTGAACGCGGCCGTCGGCGCGGTCGTGTCCGGGTCCCAGCCGAGATCATCGATCGCCACCTCGGCGCCGCCGACCGAGTGGCTGATCTCGATGCGCCGGATGCCGGGCGCGCTCACGACGATCGGGTAGTACACGGGCGTCGCGGCGTCACCCATGAGACCGACGGTGGTCGTGTCCACGAGGTTGACCGCGCCGCCGCCGGCGGCGTCGAACGCCTCGACGGTGTACGTCCCACCGCCCCAGTTGCCGAGGTTGAAGTGCACCTCATCGTGAGGCGAACTGAACGTGATGACGAAGTCGCCGCTGTAGAAGTCCGGGCAGCTCTGGTCGCGCCCCAGCGCGCGCGTGGGCGAACTGGTGCCCGCGCCGGCCGAGATGATGCGGCAGAACGCGGGCGTTGCCACCGGGCAGCCCGTGCCGACGAGCGAGAATGTGACTCCGTGCGAGGCGGCGTACTGGTTGGTCACGGCCGTGCCGGCGGCGAGGTTCTCGAAATCGATGACGGGGCATGTCTGCGCGAGCAATGGGCTTGCCGCGAGCGCGGCCATGACATGGGCTGCGAGAGAACGCGGGGTGCCGAGGATGGACATGGAAACCTCCTTCCCGACGAGCGGGATAACGAGTGTTTTCTCCTTCCCCCGTGCGGGTTGACGCGAAGCAACGCGGCTTCCGCCGGCGCCGGGCTCCGCTTCGGTGAGCGTTGCCCCGCCGCGCCGGCTATCACTACTGCGGATCACGGCGGGCCAAGTTGACAGTGCGGTCTCCGGTCACGGCGACTTGCAGGCCGGCGCCGGGCGCGGCCGCCGGTGTCAAGCCGGGCTTGCTTACGCGGGCTTGTTGACCGCACGCGCCGGGTTGCCGACGACGACGACACCCGCGGCGACGCTGCGGGTCACGATGCTTCCCGCGCCGATCACCGCGCCGTCGCCGATGGTCACGCCGGGGCAGATGATCGCGCCGCCACCGACCCAGACGTCGTCGCCGATGGTCACCGGCTTCGCCAGCTCGCGGCCCGTCTGCCTCGCGACGGCGTCGGTCGGGTGCGTGGCGGCGTAGATGTGCACGCCCGGCCCGAAGAGGCACGCCCGACCGATCGTCACGGGCGCGCAGTCGAGGACCACGCACCCGAAGTTCATGAACAGTCGCGCGCCGGCGCGGATGTTGAACCCATAGTCGCACCGGAACGTCGGCTCGATCTCCGCGCCGGGCCCGAGCGTGCCGAAGAGTTCGTGCAGCAGCGCGGCTCGCTCGGCGTGCTGTTCTTCCGTGGTCTGGTTGAACAGCCTCGTGAGCCGGCGGGCGCGGCGGCGAAGATCGACGAGCTCGGGGTCGGAGGCGAGGTACAGCTCGCCCGCGAGCATGCGCGCGAACTCGGAGTCGGGACGGGGTGTAGGGATCGGGTGCATGGCGGCCTACACCTGCGCCGGCGCGCGGCGCGTGTGGTACATGTAGTCGAGATCGGGCGCTGGGGGATGGCCGCCGAGGCGGCGGATGATGTTGGCGGCCTGGGCCTGGTGGTGCTTGCTGTGCAGGGCCGCCTGCATGAGCATGTCGCCGAGGCTGGCCTCGAACAGGCTGCCCTGCGAGTCGCGGTAGGTCTGCACGCGGGACAGATCGGCTCGCGACGCGGCGAGCGTGTCGAGGAAAGCATCGCGCTCGACACGGTTGGCTGCGAAACGCTCGCGGAGCTGCGCGATCGTGGCCTTCTCGCGCTCGCTCGGCCACTTGGTCTCGGCATCCGCCCCGCCGCCCCAGCGCTTGGCCCAGACCAGTTCGCCGTTGTAGATGTGCAGGAGCGTGCGTCGGAGGCCGCCGACGCCGATCTGCATGTCGCGGTCGAGCGGCTCGTCGCCCAGTCCGGCCGCGGCTTGTAAGAGCTGGTCGTTGGACCAGTCGGTGTAGGCGAGCAGTGTGCGGATGGTGGAGAGGTCGATCCGTGAGTTGCCGCCCATCGCTCGGGTCTCCGGTTGCCTGCACGCGCTCTTCCCACCCGTCCTCTGCTCCCTATTATCCGCCCCGTTTGGCCGGAACGCACCTTCACGCGAGAACCCCATGGAAGCCGGAATCGTCGGCTTGCCCAATGTCGGCAAGTCCACACTCTTCAACGCCCTGACCAAGGCCGGCGCGCTCGCGGCCAACTACCCGTTCGCGACGATCGAGCCCAACGTGGGCGTGGTGCCGATCCCGGACCCCAGGCTGGAGGTCATCCGGAAGCACATCGAGAGCCAGAAGGTGATCCCCGCCGCGCTGCGGCTGGTGGATATCGCCGGGCTGGTGCGCGGGGCGAGCAAGGGTGAGGGCAAGGGCAACGCGTTCCTGTCGCACATCCGCGAGGTCGATGCGATCGTGCAGGTGGTGAGGTGCTTCGAGTCGGCGCCCGGGGGTGAGGACATCACGCACGTCGAGGGCAAGGTCGATCCGGTGCGAGATATCGACACGATCAACACGGAGCTGATCCTGGCGGACCTGCAGACGGTGGAGGGCGCGATCGGCAAGGCGGAGCGCGCGGCCAAGAGCGGGGAGCGCGAGACGATCGCGCGGTACGAGGTGCTGAAGAAGATCCTGCCCGTGCTGAGCGAGGGCAAGCCCGCGATCACGCTGAGGATCGACGACCCGGATCAGAAGAAGGCCCTGAAGGGGCTGAGCCTGATCACGGGCAAGAAGGTGCTGTACGTGGCGAACGTGAGCGACGAGGACCCGCACGGGCGCGGGCCCTTGGCGATGAAGGTGCGCGAGCACGTGAAGAGGCTCGGGGGTGATCCCGAGCACGACGTGGTGCCGGTGTGCGCCCGGATCGAGAGCGAACTGTCGGAACTCTCCGACGAGGACCGGCTGGAGATGCTCAGGAGTTACGGGATGGACGAGCCCGCGCTCAACGCGCTGGCGCGAGAGGCGTACCACCTGCTGGGGTTGCAGTCGTACTACACGGCGGGTCCGAAGGAGATCCGGGCGTGGACGGTCCCGATCGGCGCCACCGCGCCGCAGGCCGCGGGCGTGATCCACACCGACTTTGAGCGCGGGTTCATCCGGGCCGAGATCTACTCGGTCAAGGATCTCGAAGAGCTCAAGAACGAGAAGGCGATCAAGGATGCCGGGCGGATGCGCGTGGAAGGGAAGGGGTACGTGATGCAGGACGGGGATGTGTGCCACTTCCTGTTCAATGTGTGAGCGACCGACGAGCGGACAGGTTTGGGTGTGAAGGCACCCGTGGGGCCGAGCGGCCATCACCGAGTCGATGCGTCCTTTCTCCACTCATACACCGCCAGCCCGCCGAGCACGAGGAGCGTCTGCACACCGATGAGCGCGGCCTGCCAGGGTGCGAGGCTCGGGAGCGCGATGGCGCCGATGCCGGTGATGGCGGCGCAGCCGCAGATGAGGAGGACGGCGGCGCGCTGGGAGAGGCCGTGGCGAACCAGTCGGTGGGAGAAGTGCTGGAGGTCGCCGACGAAGGGGCTCTTGCCCTGGCGGAGGCGGATGAAGACGACGGAGGCGAAGTCGTAGAGGGGGATGGCGAGGATGAGGAGGGGGATGAGGAGAAGATGGCGGGGTGAAGGGGTGACGGGAGTGTCGGGGTGAGCGGGCAAAGGCAGATACGTGATACGGATGGAGAGGATGGCGAGGAGGAAGCCGACGATGAGGCTGCCGCCGTCACCCATGAAGATGCTTGCGCCGCCGGTTGAGGTTCCGTCGGTGTTCTTGCGGCGCGGCACGAAGGGGAAGTTGAAGACCAGGAAGCCGAGGAGCGAGCCGAGGAGAACCGCGAGTGCGGCGGCGATGAACCACTGCGGCGGGTCGTTGACCAGCGAGGTGGTGAGGAAGCACGCGCTCGCGACCGCGGCGACACCGGCGGAGAGCCCGTCCATGTTGTCGAGGAAGTTGAAGGCGTTGGTGATGGCGACGACCCAGCAGACGGTGATGAGGATGCTGGCCCAAGCGCCGCCGGTGTGCCCATCGAGCATGGTGAGCAGGCGCGAGTCGGTGGCGATGATGACCACCGCGGCGATCGTGAGCATCGCGAGCATCTTCACGCCGGGACCGAGGGCGCGGCGGTCGTCGATGAGGCCGAGGATGTGCAGGATGAACGTGCCGGCGAGGAGCGCGAGAGCCGGACCGGTCTGCGTGCGGATGCCGGGGAGGAAGCGTTGCAGGGCCGAGAGGGGTTCGGGGAGTTCGGCGGCCCGGCCGGCGAAGTAGAGGGCAAGGCCGAGCCCCGCGAGCAGGCACAGGGCGAAGGACCAGAAGATGGCCAGGCCGCCGGTGTTGGGCACGCGCCGCGGCGGGGCCTTGACCTGTCCGGCGACACCCGCGCCATCGAGGGCGTTGAGACGGCGACCGATCGCGCGGGCGATGAGCGTGGCGGGGACGCTGATGAGGAAGGCGGCGGCGAGGAGGGTGAGGGTGAGGGCGGTCATGTCGCGGCGGAGCAGAGGGAACGGTGATCAGGCGCGGTTGGATTGGCGATGCGGGAGTAGTCGCGCGACGGCCCACATGATCGTGAACCCCGCGATGACGATCGCGGCCATGATGAAGATGCGCTCGGGCCAGGGGCCGAGCTTGTCGACAACGGTGGGGCGGTCGCGGAGCTTGTTGCCGATAAAGCCGTAGTTGGCGCCGGCGATGAAGTGGTTGATGGGGACCATCGCGAGCGCGTAGAGGATGACCGAGGCGATGGCGATGCCGAGATCCCGGAGCGTGGGACGGAATCCTCGCACGACCAGGTCGTAGATGGCCGAGCCGACGATGCCGAGGTGGACAAGCCAGAAGAGGTAGAAGCGCGTGTCGGCCGGGCCCTGCTCGAGCGTGGGGGTGATGAACGCCTGCGCGGAGAGGCCGATGCCCCAGAAGTACATGAGGGCGCGGGGCGTGCGCCAATCGGTGAGGAAGACCAGGGGGGCGATCAGGCAAGCCAGGTCGCAGAGCTGGAGGGGGAGCGACTCGGCGGCGATGAAGTTGGCGGGGATGCTCCAGTAGACGATCGACCACAGGTTGATCGCGATGACAGAGCCGGCCCAGGCCGCGGCGAGCTTGCGCTCGCGGACCAACCCCTCACCGCCCTGAGAGAGCCAGCGCCGACCGAGCGTGCAGGAGACGAAGACCGAGGCCGCGAGCGGCACGAGGCAGAGCGCGTGGGCAGGGGAAAAGGAGTGGAACTCGGTGGCCCACATCGGGAGCGGGGCTGGCTCGGGCATGGCCAGACAGTATCGGTCGGTTGTGCTCGGCGGCGTTGGCGGGATCGCTTACGCCGTGCCGGCCTTCTCGTGTCGGAGCTGTCCGCACGCGGCGGCGATATCCCGGCCGCGAGAGGCGCGGATGTGGGTGTTGACGCCGGCCTCGCGGAGGATGCGCTGGAACTCGCGGACATCGGCGTCTTCGGGGCGCGAGAAGGGCGTGCCCCCCCCCGGAAAGACGACCTCGTTGTAGCGGATGAGGTTGATGTTGGCGCGGAGCGTGCGGGCGATGCGAGAGAGTTCGCGCGCGTGCTCGGGGCGGTCGTTGACGCCGCCGAGCATGATGTACTCGAGCGTGATCTCGCGGCCGGATCTCTCGAACCACTTCTGGCAGGCGGCGAGCAGGTCGGGGATGGTGGTGTACTCGGCCCAGGGGATGAGTTCGCGGCGGATGGTGTCGTTGGGGGCGTGGAGGGAGAGCGCGAGCGTGACGGGGATATCGAGTTCGGCGGCGAGCCTCTCGATCGCCTTCGGGAGGCCGACGGTGGAGACGGTGATCTTGCGGGCGCCGATGCCCATGCCGTGGGGGGGCGCGGCGTTGAGCGTGCGGATGGCGCGGGTGACGTTGGCGAAGTTGGCGAGGGGCTCGCCCATGCCCATGAAGACGACGTTGGTGATGCGGGGCGATGGCGGATGTCGGGTGTCGGATGGCGGATGTGAAGGCCGGGGACCCGGGACCTGAGGCGCCAAACCCGATCCGAGAACCTGCTGCAATCGCCAAACCTGTTCCACGATGCGGCCCGCGCTGAGGTTGCCGTCGAGACCGCCGATGCCGGAGGCGCAGAACTTGCAACCGACGGGGCAACCGACCTGCGAGGAGATGCAGGCGGTGCGGCGGGCTTTGAGCGGGGGACGGCCCGGAGAGCCGTCATACCCGTCGCGCTCGTCGTCGCCCCCCCCCCTCCCCACGTGGTCGAAGGTGTCCTCGCCGTAGGGGATCATGACGCACTCGGTCTGGCGGGATGTCGGGCTTGGGATGTCGGATGTGGGATGTGAGGACAGGACAGGCAGTGATCGGCCGCGTGCTTCCGTCTCATCATCCGACATCCGACATCCGACACCCGACGCTGAGGCCCACTCGATCAGGAGTTTCTGCGTGCCATCGCTGGCCTTCTGGTGGGCGACGGTCTGGCCCGAGATGAACGTGATCCCGCGCTCGGGATCGGCGAGGAGTTCGCGGTCGCGTCTGGAAAGGTTGGACATCAGCGCCGGGTCGGCGATGCCCCTGGTGTAGACCCACTCGTGGATCTGCGTGGCCCGGTAGGCGGGCATGCCGACATCTTCGCACCACCGGCGCAGGTCGTCGCGGGTCAGGTCGAAGATGTGGAGCGCGGGGTTGCGGAGGGTGGGTGGGCTCGGTGAGGGCACGCGGGAGTTTATGGTCGTCCGCGCGCCGGCGAAGGGCGAGCCCCGGCGCGGGCTCCTACCACCACGGCCGCTGATCGACGGTGAAGCGCGGGTCCCACTTGTCGCGGAAGCGGTCGGGGTCGTTGATATCGTCGTGACGGACGCGGGCGATGTGGCCGTCGGTGTAGACGGTGTTGCCTGTGCCGGTGGTGTCGCGCAGGCCGCGGCCGCCGTGTCGGGTGTCGATGCCCTCGGCCGCGGAGAGTATGTTGGGGAACCACATGGACATGGACCAGAGGCCGTCGGGCCTTGGGCAACTGTCGCCGAGGAGGACGGTCTTGGAGGGCATGAGGACCTGCTGCATGCCGAGGCGCGGCATGACGACGAGGTTTCGGCCGTCGCGGCGGTTCCACCAGTTGAACGCGCCCTGGGCCTCGGGCCGTCCGTAGGGCGCGAAGCCGAAGAAGAAGGCGTTGTAGCCGTAGCCGACGCGGTGGGCATCGAACCGCCAGGTCCACGAATAGCCGTGGACGACCTCGGCATCGCGGATGGAGGGGCAATGGAAGAGCGCGTAGGAGTCGGCGAGGATGCGCGGGTCGGCATCCTCGCGTTCCTGGCGGGTCTGGAGGTTGGTCTCGTAGACGACCGTGCCCCACCACCAGTCGGCGTCGAAGGCGTTGACATCGGTCGAGCGGTGCGCGGGGTAGACCTCGCGATTGTCGTCGGTGTACTGCTCGACGAGCAGGTCGATCTGTCGCAGGTTGGCGGCGCACTTGCTGGTGCGGGACTCCTCGCGGGCCGCGCCGAGCGCGGGCAGGAGCAGACCGATCAGGATCGCGATGATGGCGATGACGACCAGGAGTTCGATGAGCGAGAAGGCGCGGGTGAGGCTCGAACGGGCGGGATCGGGGGGCGACATCTTCGGCTCCTTCCGAGGGATGCGGGCACGCGTCCGGGGAGGCTACCGGCGCGGGCGGTCGGGGGGAGAGGTCATCGGCTTTTCCCCAGGTTTTCCTCCCGCGGCGTTCCTATGGAGAACGCCGGAGGCTGACCAGGTGGCCGTCGGGGTCCCGGAGGAGCGTCCGTGCGAGGTCGGCGTCGGTGTCGAGGCCGATCCGCCAAGCCCAAAGGTCGTTGGGACGCGTGTCGAGCGGGATCGGTCGGCCGTCGCGCGGGGCGAGGTACTCCAACAGCTCGACGCCGGGCCCGCCGCCCGGGGGGGGTGAGCGGAGGGTGGTGATGCGCACGCGTGCGCCGAAGACGTTGTTGAGGTGCTCCTGTTCGGGACCGAAGTTCTCGCCCTGACCGGCGACTCGCAGGCCGATCGTGTCGCGGTAAAACGCGATCGTCGCGTCGGTGTCGGTGCACGCGATGGCGGTGTGGTCGATGCCGAGGAAGAGCCGGTCGGGCGCGACCTGCCAGCGTGGATCGCCCTTGCCCGGCGGGAAGTTGATGATCTCCAGCGGGTGCCCGTCGGGGTCGGCGAAGTAGAACGCGCGGGTTCCGGCCGCGTGAGGGAGAGAGGGCGGCAGGGTCTGCGGACCCGTGGAGATGTGTCGGACCTTGTGGGCTCGCAGGTGCGCGTACGCGCGGTCCATGTCGGGCGTGACGATGGCGATGTGCTGGAACCACGCGTCGTTGCTGCGCGAGTCGCGCGGGATCGGCCGGCCCGGGGATGCGAGGAACTCGATGAGTTCGATCTGTTCGTCGCAAAGCCGCAGGCGGGCGGTGCGAGTGCGTGCGCCGAAGACCCCGGTGTCGCGTTCGAGGTCGGCGCCGGCGTGTTCTTCTTCGGAGAGCTTCTCGAAGGTCAGGATGCGGGTGTAGAAATCGAGCGATCGGTCCAGGTCGCCAACAACGATGCCGATGTGGGTGACGGCGCGGGCGTGCGCTCGCGTGGATGGCCGGTGGACGGACGGCGCGGCGGAGGAGGATGGCCACGAGAGCGCGGGGACAGCGACGAGGAGCAGCGCAAGTGTGATGGGTGCGAGAGCGCGGCGAGCGGGGAATCGGCGAGTGGGCACGGTGGGTCTCCGTGGAGGAGCGTTGGTTACAGCGGGACCGGCGCCGCGAGGGCCGTGGGCACGGAGTCGGGGTTGCGGGCTTCGAGGGCCGAGGCCGCATCGCAACCGAGCCGCTCCCGCAGGTGGTCGGCGATGCGGAGTGCGTTGGCCATGATGGTGAGCGAGGGGTTGACGGCGGCGGAAGACGGGAAGAACGACGAGTCCACGATGTAGAGGTTCTCGACATCGTGGGCGTTGCAGTTGACATCGAGGACACTGGTTGCGGGGTCGTCGCCGAAGCGGGCGGTCCCGTTCTGGTGGCTGACGCCGGCGATGCCGAGGCGGGAGGCGAGGATGTGGGGAGCGCTGCGGTTGCGCGTGCGCTCGACGCGGGAAAGTGCGTTGATGAGCCGGGATTGAAGCCGCTCGTAGGCCTCGGTGTTGTTGGGGTTGTAGGTCAAGCGGATCGCGCCGTCGTCGCGGAGCGTGACGCGGTTGCCGGGGCTTGGCAGGTCCTCGGCGGTGAGGAAGAAGTCGATGGTGCGTCGGCGGATGTCGTCGAGCGGGACTCCGGGAAGTTGATCGCCTCGGAGCCATTCGATCGTGCCGGGGTCGGGCTTGCCCATGAGCTGGACAAGCCCGAGCGGGAAGGGCGAGTCGGGCTCGCCCCGGTAGAAGTCGCTGATCGCGAGGTGCTTCTGGAACTGCGACGGGTTGTCGTTCTCGGTGACGGCGAGCAGGCAGCCGTTCTGGTGGAGCATGAGGTTGCGACCGACCTGGCCGGAACTGTTGGCGAGTCCGTGGGGATGGCGGTCGTTGGCGGAGCGGAGCAGGACGGCCGCGGAGTTGATCGCGCCGCAGGCGAGCACGACGATGTCGGCGCGGAAGGCGAGGCGCTCGCCGCCTCGCCACGCGATGACGTCGGCGACCTCGCGGCCGGAGCGGTCGGTGTGGAGACTCTCGACCCGCGCGCCGGTGATGAGCGTGACGTTCGGGAGTGTCAGGATCGGCTTGATCGCGGCGACATGGCTGTCGGCCTTGACCTCGGTGGGGTCGGGATAGCCGTCGAAGTTGCTGAGTTGGCAGGGCGCGGCGGCGCGGTCGGCCGGGTCGAGGCGCAATCCGAGCGGCGCGGGGAAGGGGCGCAACCCGATCGCGGTAAGGTCGTCGGCGAGCTCGCGGATGCGTGGCTCGGGTTCGAGCGGCGGGAAAGGGAAGGGCGAGGAGGCGCGGGGCTCGTGCGGATCGGCGCCGCGGAGGCCGTGGACGGAGTAGAGCGCTTCGGCGCGCGAGTAGTAGGGTTCGAGCTGGTCGTAGGTGATGGGCCACGCGGGCGACAAGCCGCCGAAGTGCCGGACCTCGCCGAAATCGGACTCGCGCATGCGGAAGAGGGCCGCGCCGTACATCTTGGTGTTTCCGCCGACCCAGTAGTGGGTGTAGGGCGAGAAGGGCTGGTCGTGCTTGTCGAACCAGGTCTCGCGGGCGAGGTAGCGTTTGCGGGCGAAGACCTCGTTGGTGTCCCAGTTCTCTCGCTCGCGGGGCAGGAAGTCGCCGCGCTCGAGGATGAGGATGCGTTTGCCGGTGCGGGCGAGTTCGTGCGCGAGCGTTGCGCCGCCCGCGCCGGTGCCGATGATGATGATGTCGTAGCGGTCGGGCATGGCGGGCTGCTCAGGGGCGGTTGGGGGAGGCGGCGGCGGGTGATGGCGAGGCGGCGTGGCGTGCGGGCGTGGGGGCGAGTTCGGCCGCACGGCAGCGGAACAGGCAGTGGTGGCCGTGGTCGCAGTCGCGGTGGTCGAGCTTGCCGCAGAAGACCTGGTCCGGACCGCGGGCGACGGAGTAGGCGCCCGCGGCGGCGAGCATGGAGAGCGTGGGCGCGGTGAAATAGATCCAGAGGCCGGAGAAGTCGCGTGCGCTGATCGCGGAGGCGAGCGTTCGCGCGGGGTTGAGGCTCATGCCCGAGAGCGGGGCCTCGAAGGCGATGAACGCTGCGACGAGCGTGCCGGCGAAAAGGCCCGTGAACGCGGCGGTGGAGGCGGAGTTGCCGGTCCAGAGGACCATCGACATCATGAGGAAGCCGATGAGGAACTCGCCGTGCCACGCGGCCAGCACGCCGCGAGGGCCGGGGCGCGTGGCGGCGTGGTTGACGGAGGCGTGTGCGAGGAGGGCGCCGAACGTGAGCCGGGCGAGGAGGGCGCCCGCGATGGCGCCGGCGAACTGGGCGAGGATGTAGAGGGCGGCATCGACAGGGGCGATCTTGCCGAGGGCGAAGAACGCGAGCGTGACGGCAGGGTTGAAGTGGGCTCCGGAGCGCCGGCCCCAGGGGGAGTAGATGAGCGCGATGGCGGTGAGGCCCATGAGCAGGCCAACCGCGGCACGGCGGCGGAACGGGGAAGGGATGGCCCGGCGGATTGGGGATGAAGGATGCTCGAAGAGCGAGGCCGCGGCGCAAGCGATGATCATGAATGTTGCGAGCATCGCGGCCTCGATGAGGTACTCCGGCCGGTGGCGGGCGATGGCGTCGGCGAGTGCGTGCATGGCTCAGCCCCCGGTCTCGAAGCCCGGGTAGAGGGTCATTCCGCCATCGACGAAGAGGCTTGCGCCGGTGATGTAGTCGGCTTCATCGCTGCAGACCCACGCGGCGAGGCGGGCGACATCCTCGGGTTCGCCGATGCGCTTGTAGGGGATCAGCCTCATGAGGTCGCGGTACGCTTCGGGGGTCTCCCACGCGGGGCGGTTGATGGGCGTGCGGATCGCGCCGGGGCAGATGCTGTTGACGCGGATGCGCCAGGGCGCGACCTCCTGGGCGAGGCTCTTCATCATGAGCATGACGCCGCCCTTGCTGCCGGCGTAGTTGATGTGGCCGGCCCAGGGGATGACCTCGTGGACGCTGGAGATGCAGACGATCTTGCCGGCGGCGCAGGAGACGCCGGGCTTGACGCCACGGCGCTTGAACTCGCGCACGGCCTCGCGGGCGCAGAGGAACTGGCCGGTGAGGTTGACATCGAGGACCTTGCGCCACCGGGCGAGGGTCATGTCCTCGACGCGAGAATCGAGCTGCATGCCGGCGTTGTTGATGAGGATGTCAACGGTTCCGAATGTGCTGATGGTGTGCTCGAACATCGAGCGGACCTGCGACTCGTCGGAGACGTCGGCGCGGAAGGCGATCGCGAGGCCGCGATGGTCGCAGCCGCAGTGGGTGGCCTGATCGATGACCCGTCGGGCGTCGGTGTCGGGGCCGATGTGGTTGACGACGACGTTGACGCCGGCGGCGCAGAGGGCGCAGGCGATGGCCCTGCCGATCCCGGAGGATGCGCCGGTGACGATGGCGGTCTGGCCCTTGAGGATGGGGCGTGCTTCGCACGCGGGCATGACGACTTCGGGGAGTTCGTCGGGTGTGAGGTCGCGGATGAGCGTGCTGTTCATGGGCGAGAGGGTCGTCATGGTGGTTGGCCTTGTGGGCGATCGGCGCCGGAACGCGAGAAGGACTGGGGCGCGTGTCCGGGCGTCGATCGCCGGTGGGTTTGGGTTGGAACGAGGCTCCACGGCGAACGTGCCGCGGCCGGGGGGTCAGATGCCGGCGCAGGCGATGGGTTTCGCGGGAGACGGTCGCGGTGCGGAGGAGCGACCGGGAAGCGAGGCGCGGCATCCAAACCGGATGGCCATGGTGCAACCGCAGACGGAGAGGCCGATGACGAGCGAAGCGAACCAGACAGGGGCGATGGAGGGCGTTCACGACCTTGCGTGCATGGAGGTGTGGGGGGGCAGCCGGGCGTTCGACGGGCGCGTATCGGTTCCCGGGCACGATGTGCACGTCTGGAGCGTGCCGCACGAGCAGTCCGAACGGGGCGGGGACATCTACTATCTGTCGAACTGCGCGGCGGGGCTCATCACGCGGTTCGTGCTCGCGGATGTCTCGGGGCACGGGGAGCAGGTCGCGGAGATCGCGCGAGCGCTGCGGGCGCTGATGCGGCGGCACATCAACACCGCCGACCAGACGCGGTTCGCGGTCGCGTTGAACGGAGAGCTATCGAGTCTCGGGATTGCGGGGCGGTTCGCGACCGCGCTCCTGCTGACGTACTTCGCGCCGACGGACCACATGATCGTGTGCAACGCGGGGCATCCGCGGCCGCTGATCCATCGGGCGTCGTATCAGGGCTGGGAACTGCTGGATTCGCGGTCGCCTGGGGGGAGAAACACCACGGAGCGAGGGCCCGGCGCAATCGGCATCGCGAACCTGCCGCTGGGGATTCTCGACCCGACCGACTATGAACAGTTCGCGGTGCGGCTGGAAGAGGGGGACGTGCTGGTTCTGTACACGGATGCGTTGATCGAGGCAAGGGATCGTGATGGGAACGAACTGGGTGAGGAAGGTCTGCTTGATCTGGTGAAGGGATGTTCGATGGGGATGGAGAACGACCTCGGTGAGGCGATCCGTCAGCGAGTGGCGGTGCGGACGGGCAGAGAGGCTCTGGATGACGACGCGACGGTGATCGTGCTGCGGCACAACGCGGCCGATCCTCCTCGCCTGGGGCTCCTGGGGCAGGTCCACCGGATGGCCGGCGCGCTTGGGCTGCGGTCGGTCGATTCGGGTCCCGGGTGGGAAGGCTGAAACCGAATGGGGCGGGGCGGCATCGGAGGTGGAGATGGATCCGGCCATGGTCATTCTGCTCGCGGCGGGTGCGTATGCGGGGGCTGGGCTTGTGTTCGGCGCGGCGTTTGTGCTGCGGGGCGTCGGGCGGGTCGATGAGGCGGCTCGGCACGCGCCGATGGGGTTTCGGCTGGTGATCCTGCCGGGCGCGGTGGCGCTGTGGCCGTGGCTGCTGGCGAAGTGGCTCCGGGCGGGGGCGGAGAAAGGGCGAACGTGACAAGGTCGTTGCGTCGGACGCACCTGTGGATGTGGTTGGCGCTCACGCCGATCGCGATCGGCGTGTTGATCGCCGCGCTGGCGGCTCGTGAGCGAGCACGGGATGCGCTGCGGGAGCCGGCGCCGAACGGGGGGCATCGTCGATGAGCGCAGGCTACACACCCGTTCAGTGGAACCGTCACAAGCGGGTGTACGACGCCGTGGTCGCGGCGGCGGCGGTCGGGTACATCGGGGTGTTCATCGGGGTATCGAAGGGCCTTTGGGCCGGCGCGCGGGCGTTCAGCGATGAGGTGCTGGTGATCCGCGCGCTGGGCTCGTGCGCGATCGTGCTGCTGCACATCGTGCTGTGCATCGGACCGCTGGCACGGATCGACCGGCGGTTTCTGCCGCTCCTGTACAACCGGCGGCATCTGGGGGTGATCACGTTCCTGGTCGCGCTGGGGCACGGCGTGATGGCGCTCGGGTACTACCACGGATTCGGCGTGGTGAACCCGCTGGTGTCGTTCTTGACGAGCAACACGAGCTACGGCTCGCTGTCGGCGTTCCCGTTCCAGTCGCTGGGCGCGGGCGCGCTCGTGGTGCTGTTTCTGATGGCCGCGACGAGCCACGACTTCTGGTTGAGGAACCTGTCGGCGAGGGTGTGGAAGCGGCTGCACATGATGGTGTACGTCGCGTACGCGCTGGTGGTGGGGCACGTAGCGCTGGGCGCGCTCCAGAGCGATCGAGGGGTGCTCGGAACGGGCGCGATGTTCGTGGGCGTGGTCACGGTGTGCTCGCTGCACATGGCGGCGGGTGGGAGGGACGTGCGGCGTGATGCGGCGGCCGGAACGAAGGGCCAAGGGGATGGGGAATGGATCGATGTCGGAGCGCCGGCGGAGATTCCCGACGATCGGGCGCGGACGGTGTGCACGGTCGGCGGGGAGCGGATCGCGGTGTTCAGGCACGGCGGGAGCGTGTCGGCGGTCGCGGATGTGTGCAAGCACCAGGGCGGGCCGCTGGGTGAAGGGAAGATCGTCGGCGGGTGCATCACGTGCCCGTGGCACGGGTGGCAGTACCGGCCGGGCGATGGGTGTTCGCCGCCGCCGTTCAAGGAGAAGATCGCGACGTACCAGGTTCGCATCGTGGCGGGGCGCGTGCAGGTGAATGCCCGCGCGCTGCCGGAGGGAACGCCGACCGAGCCGGCGCGCATACCGGAACCGAGCCATGACTGACATCACCCCTTCCGATCGTGGTCGAGCGAGCGATGAGTTGTACGTCGGCTACCTGCGCGTGCCGCGGCGGCAGAAGGTGTTTCTGCGGTGGGCGGTGCCCACGACGCTGTGGATCGCGTGCGGGCTGAGTTTCGTGTGGGCGAGATCGCAGCACTCACCGGGCGAGGGGACGTGGGACACGCTCAAGCCGATGACGCTTCGGGGCGTGATCGTGGCGCGGCCGTACCCGATTCTGTTCACACGCGGGGTGGATGGGGAGATGGGTGCCGTGTTGCTGGTCGAGATGGGCAAGCGCGGCCTGGGGGAGCGGGCGGTTGCGTTCGACTCAAAGACGGTGGAGGTGACGGGATGGCCGCTGGAGCGGGACGGGCGACGGATGCTGGAGATCGAACCGGTCGAGAGCGCGGTGGTGGCCGTGGCCGGCGAGGTGGTGGATGCGCCGCGGGTCGAGCGCTTGGGGCGGGTGGCGCTGCGCGGGGAGATCGTGGACTCGAAGTGCTACCTCGGCGCGATGAAGCCCGGGGAGGGCAAGACGCACAAGGAGTGCGCGACGCTGTGCATCCGCGGCGGGATTCCGCCGATGCTGGTGACGGGTGATGCCGGCGGAGGGAGGGTTTACTACCTTCTGCGCGATGCGGCGGGCGGGCCGATCGATCCGGCGCTTCATGCGCTGATCGCCGATCCGGTGGAGGTGCGGGGCGAGTTGGCAAGCTGGGGCGGGCTCAGGGTGCTGAGCGTGCGCGCGGAGGACGTGCGTCGTTTGTAGCGCCCGCCCCAGCCCGCGATGTTCCCCCGAGCCTGTCCGGGCTAATCCTTGCGTGGCTTCTTGTTCCTGCTCTTGCGTTTGGCCGCCTTGATCTGGCTGTCGAGTTGTCGGCCGATGGTTGAGCTGATCTCGCGGCCCTGTGCGGCGGTGAATCCGGAGGACTTGAGGTCGAGGCGGATCGCGTCGTGCCATTCGACGGCGACATCCTTGAACCCGAGGTCGGCCAGGCCCTTCTCGATGCCGGGCATGTGGGCTCCGCCGTAGATGATGGCGATGCGTTTGAGGTTCGGCTCGGATTCGAGGGCGTTGTTCAGGTCGCTGAGGACCACGGCGTTGCGGTCGTTGAGGATGACATCGAAGGTCTCGGCCATGATCCTGGGTGTGATGACCAGCAGGTCGTCGGAGCGGAGCATGGCCTGCATGAGGGCGATCTTGCCGTAGACGCGGGCGCTGGGGAAGAGCTTGATGAGGCCGAGCACGAGTTTGGCGACGCCGCCGGAGAAACTCGACCCGTCGAGCATGTCGAAGAGGGCGTCGGCATCGGCGCCGGCCATGCCCAGCCGCTCCTGGATCTGGTCGACGGAGAGGTCGCTGGATCGCCAGTTGGGCCGGTCGTGGGACATCACGTCGAGTTGGAAGGACAGGCCGAGCGCGGAGGCGAGGTTCTGCTGGAGGGAGCGGTTCTGGCCGGGCCTGGGGATCTCGCTCGGCTTGAGCGGCGGGAGGTCGGAGAGGCGGATATCGGCGGCGGCGTTGTCGCCGCCGGGCGCGCCGTCCGCGCCGAGGCTGGTGATCTCCAGCCTGGACTCGCCTTCGGGGGCCGCGGGCGGTTGAAGGCGGAGGATCAGGCTGTGTTCCCAGGAGTCGTTGAGGTTCGCGCGGGTGAACTCGGCGACGCGCGCGGAGGAACCGTCGAGGAGTTGTTCGATGGTCTCGGGGAGTTTGCCGTGAGCTCGTCTGTGGAGTTCGGAGGCGATGGCAAGGAAGCGGATGCGGCGCTGGGTCTGTTCGACCTTCGCGGCGTCGTCCTTGGGGCGCAGGTCAAACTCGGCGCGGCCGCCGCCGGGCGGACGGACACCCTCGAAGAGCACCAGATCGAGGGCGTCGAGTTTCTCCTGGACCGACTTGTAGAACGACTTGTCACCGATGTGGACCATCGCGGCGAGCCAGACGGTGCGGCCATCGGCGGCGCGGTCGAAGCGGCGCATGGCGAGTTGCATGGTGAGGGTGTGGCCATCGTCGGCTTCCACCTGCTGGAAGTAGCGCGTGGGGGCGGGAGCCTGGGCGATGGCCGCGGAGTGGGGCAGGCCGAGGGCGATGAGGGCGAGGGCGACGAGGCGGATCACGTGGGGCTCCGGAAGGACGGGGATGGGAGGAATCGCGAGAGTGTACCAGAAATACCAAACTTTGTCCAGACATTTTGCAGAGATTGGATCGATTTTGATAAGGTCTTGTCAGGGCACGGGTTGGGATGTGGAGTGCTTGTGGAGCGGGAGGGTGGGGTTGTCAACGCGTCAGTCTGGGGAACCGAAGAGGTGACAGGAGGCGAATCGTGGACGTTGTGGGTGCGGTGCGCGTGCTCGGTTGACGCCGCCGAAACGGGTGGGCTCGATGCTCTGAGAAGTGGGAACCAACTACCTATTGTGGGTAGGCAAGGTGTAGTAACTACAGATTGTTGGGAAAATCGGAAAAGAAACTCTTGCATTCTTTAGAGAACGTTTGCACAATACGGACCCAAATGAACGCTTGGGCCGGGAGTGGCCGGCCGCGAGGGAAGAGAGAGTTGGGTCGGTCGGCGCATCCATGATCGAGGCGCGGGCGCTCGGGCAATCGCGGTCCGTTTGAACGCGGACTGGCGTCTGATCCGGAGCGGGAACATCCATGAGCTCACAAGTTCGATTGAACAGCCTGCAGACGTACCAACTGCTTCTGTACCGGCGGGCGCTGCACCCGGAGCACTTCAACCTGAAGGGCCGGAGAACGATCACGCACGGGCAGTACGAGTTGGAGTCGTGGATCACGCCGGGCGGGCACGTGATGAGGTTCAAGCACGACGGGTTCTGCACGTCGGAACTGGTCACGGAGCAGGAGGGCGGCGTGCCGATGGACGGGGCGGTGACGAGCTTCCTGTGCTCGGGCGAGCACGAGTTCGAGCACAAGTTCGCGCCGGAGCGTGTGACGTACATGACCAGCGTGCAGACCGAGACGCTGGGCGAGAACCTGTTCGCGGCGACGTACGACGAGATGGTGGACTTCGCGAAGGAGACCGGCGCGCTGATCCATCGGTGGAGCGACGTGGACGGGGGCAAGAACCTGTCGATGCTGGATGTGCAGCGTCTGGCGAAGGAAGTGCACGCGCAGGCGTATCACCTGTTGGCGCACGGGGGCGTGGTGGTTCGGACGCAGACGATCTTCGAGCACCGGTGAGTTCTGCTCGAGTTCCGTTGCGCACGATCGAGGAGTTGATGCAGATCTTTGCAATCCGCCGGGGTTGACCCGGCGGGTCGCACATCGGCAGGGATGCCGATGCCACGCTCACTCCCACTCGATGGTCGCGGGGGGCTTGCTGGAGATGTCGTAGACGACGCGGTTGACGCCGCGGACTTCGTTGATGATGCGGTTGGAGATGTTGGCGAGGACGTCGAAGGGGATGCGTGCCCAATCGGCGGTCATGAAGTCCTGGGTCTCGACGGCGCGGATGGCGACGCAGCTCTCGTAGGTGCGTCCGTCGCCCATGACGCCGACGCTCTTGACGGGCAGGAGGACGGCGAAGACCTGGCTGGTGCTGCGGTAGAGGTTGTTGGCGACGATCTCCTCGAGCAGGATCTCGTCGCACTCGCGGAGCAGGTCGAGCTTGGGCCTGGTGACTTCGCCGAGGATGCGGACGGCGAGGCCCGGGCCGGGGAATGGGTGCCGCCAGATGATCTGATCGGGGAGCCCGAGCACCTCGCCGAGTTTGCGGACTTCGTCCTTGAACAGGTCGCGGAGGGGCTCGAGGAGCTCGAACTTGAGGTCGTCGGGGAGGCCGCCGACGTTGTGGTGGAGTTTGATGCTGGCGGACTGGCCGGCGTGGCCGTGTCCGGACTCGATGACGTCGGGGTAGAGCGTGCCCTGGGCGAGGAAGTGGACGCCGGCGCCGGCGAGTTCGCGCTCGGCCTGCTCGAAGACGCGGATGAACCGGGAGCCGATGCGGAGGCGCTTCTCCTGGGGGTCGGTCTGGTCGTTCAGGTCGGCGAGGAACTGCTCGGAGGCGTCGATGACGCGGAGCCGAACGCGGAAGTGGTCGCGGAAGGTGGTCTCGACGAGTTCCCGCTCGTTCTTGCGGAGCAGGCCGGTGTCGATGAAGACGCAGGTGAGCTGGTCGCCGATGGCGCGGTGGAGCAGGGCGGCACAGACGGAGGAATCGACGCCGCCGGAGAGGCCGCAGATGACGCCGCGGTCGCCGACGCGCTCGCGGATGCGGCGGACTTCGGTGTCGAGGAAGTCGGCCATCTTCCAGGAGCCTGCGCACTTGCAGACCTCGTAGAGGAAGTTTCGGAGGATGTCCACGCCGTGGGGCGTGTGGGTGACCTCGGGGTGGAACTGGACGCCGTAGAAGGTGCGGCCGGGTTGGTCGAGGCGGATCGCGGCGAGGGGGCAGGTGTCGGTGGAGGCGAGGACGTGGAGTTGGGGCAGCGGCGAGGAGCCGGCTCGGGGAGCCGGCATACCCGCGGCCTGGACCTGATCGCCGTGGCTCATCCAGACGGCGGTCTTCTCGGGGATCGCGCCGAAGAGGTCTGAGCGGTCCTTGATGTGGAGGCTCGCGCGGCCGAACTCGCGTTGTTCGGCGCGATCGACGGTGAAGCCCATGAGTCGGCAGGCGAGCTGCATTCCGTAGCAGATGCCGAGGACGGGGATTCCGAGGTCGAGGATGGCGGGGTCGCAGGTGGGCGCGCCGGGTTCGTAGACGCTGGAGGGCCCGCCGGAGAGGATGATGCCCTTGGGCCGGATGGCGCGGAGTTGGTCGGGCGTGACGCTCGGGGCCATGAGCACGCTGAACGCGCCGGCCTCGCGGACGCGGCGGGCGATGAGCTGGGCGGTCTGGCTGCCGAAGTCGAGGATGGCGATGACTTCGTCGTGGGGAAAGGTGTTCGTCGGGGATTTGGACATGCGGGGGCGCTGTCGAAGGGCGGGGAGGTCGCGAGTGCGGAGGGTAGGAGCGTTGGGCGGACAGGAGGGAGGAACAGCAGGGGCGCGCGGGAGGTTGTATGATGTGGGCGTGAGGTGTGGCGGCTGCGTGAACGTCGTGCTGGCGATCGCCGCGGGGTGTTCGCTGTGGCCGTGGGGCTGCGCGGGCGTGCCGCAGGAGGCGAGTTTCGACCGGCCGGACCCGTCGTCGAGACTGCTGGCGATTCAGGAGGCGGCGCAGAAGCATGACCGGGATTCGCTGAGGTCGCTGATCCGCGCGCTGGACAGCGATGACCCCGCGGAGCGGCTGCTGAGCATCCGCGCGCTGGAGCATCGGACGGGGCAGACACTCGGATACGATCACTCGGCGCGCCGGGCGGGACGTTCGGAGGCGGTGCAGCGGTGGGTGGAGTGGTTCGATCGGGGCGGAACCGATCGGGAGAGCCGGGTATCGAACCGATAAGAGGGTGCGAGGGTCCGTGGGAGAGTCGAACGCTGGATGATTCGACGAGGAGCGAAGGGGGCGGGTTCGATCAGGGCAAGTCGATGAGCAACGTCCAAGCCCAGCACGTGACGAACACCGCGACAACGGGGCCGGATTCGGCGCACCCGACGGGACCGGCGCAGCTCTCGCTGGAGTTGAGGAGCAATCCGCTGTTTTTGAGCGCGGCGCGGGAGATGGTGGCGGCGGTAACCAAGCGGCTGGGGTTTCCAGAAGAGGCGGCGGGGCAGGTGGCGTTGGCGGTGGACGAGGCGCTGTGCAACGTGATCCGTCACGGGTACAACCGCGATCCGCACCGGCCGATCTGGGTGCGGGTGTATCCGGAGGGCAACGGGTGGGGTCCGGGCGCGGAAGGGTGCGGGTGCGAGGGGAAGTACCCGGCGATGATCCGGATCGTGATCGAGGATGAGGCGCAGCAGGTGGACCCGACGACGATCAAGAGCCGGGACCTGGCGGAGGTTCGTCCGGGCGGGCTGGGGGTGCACATCATCCAGTCGGTGATGGACGAGGCGCGGTACGAGCGGCGAGAGCAGGCGGGGATGCGGTTGACGATGGTGAAGTTGAGGAGGGAAGGGCCGGCGGAAGGGGGCGTGCCGGCGGTGCAGCCGCGGTGCTGCGGGGGCGGGGGATCGTGCGGTGATGGAACGCGAGGTTGAACCGAGGCGGCTGTCGCCGCGAGTGGAGCAGGACATGGCAGATCCGAAGAAGGGACAGGACTCGATCCAGATTCGCGCGGAGACGGTCGACGGCGCGACGGTGGTTTCGCCGGTGGGCGATGTGGACCTGACGGCGTCGCCGGTGCTGCGCAACGAGTTGAAGCGGGTGCACACATCCAAGCCGCCGCGGCTGGTGATCGACCTGTCGCAGGTGCCGTACATGGATTCGTCGGGGGTGGCGACGCTGGTGGAAGCGATGCAGATCTCGCGGAAGAACGGGACGAAACTGGTGCTGTGCTCGATGCAGCCGCGGGTGAAGTCGATCTTCGAGATCGCGAGGCTGGACACGGTGTTTACGATCGTGGCGGACAAGCCGGCCGCGCTGGCGAAGTAGGCGCCGGGGAGAATCGGGCAGATGGCGGGCGAAGCGGGCGGCGACAACTTCGTGATCGGGGTGCTGGGCTTCATCGGCAAGCGGGCGTTGTCGATGCTTGATCAGATCGGCACGTCGATGTGGCTGCTGATGGAGGCGGTGACGTGGGTGGTGCGGTCGATGACGCACCGGAAGGTGCGGATCGGGCGGCGGGCGATCGTCTCTCAGATGGTGCGGGTTGGGGTGAGGTCGGTGTTCATCGTGGGGCTGGTGTCGGGGTGCGTGGGGTTCATCCTCGCGTTGCAGATGTCGCCGCCGCTGGACGACTTCGGGCAGAAGGACAAGGTTGCGAACATCACGGGCGTGGCGGTGCTTCGCGAGCTTGGCCCGTTGATCGCGGCGATCGTTCTGACGGGCTTCGCGGGTGCGGCGATCGCGGCGGAGATCGGGACGATGGTGGTGGGGGAGGAGATCGAGGCGCTGGAGGCGCACGCGCTGAACCCGGTGCGGTTCCTGGTGGTGCCGCGGGTGATTGCCACGGTGGTGAGCATGACCTGCCTGGCGGTGTTCTCGGATTGGATGGCGATCAGCGCGGGGTATCTGGTGGGCGTGTACGCGCTGGGGATCGAGGGGGAGGTGTACATCCAGAACACGCTGGACCAGGTGGAGATGGTGGACTTCCTGACCGGGATCGGAAAGGCGACGGTGTTCGGGCTGCTGATCGGCCTGATCTCGTGCATGAACGGGCTGCGCGTAACGGGCGGCGCGGCGGGCGTGGGCAACGCGACCACCGGCACGGTGGTGCAGTCGATCGTGGCGATCATCATCGCGGACCTGGTCTTCACGGGGATCTTCTATTCGCTGGGCTGGGTGTGATGGATCGTCCGTGCCGCTCCAGGTTCGCATCGGTGGGCGCGAGCGGCGTCGTCGCGGGGGCGGTGCTGGTGTCGGGCTGGGGCGGGTGGAGCCTGGCTTCGCAGCCGCCGGCGGGCCGCGTTGAGCAAGCCCCGCCGAGCGTTCGGGACGTTCTGCGGCGGGTGGCGATGCGGTATCGGGGTGGGCCGACGTGCGAGCGCGTGAATGTCGAGGTGCGGCCCGATGGGGGGAAGGTCTCTCGCTCGACGCTGCTGGTGAGGCTCGCGCCGCGGGTCCGGGACGGGAAGTGTGAGCCGTCGCTGCTGCTGGAACTGGGCCGGCTGGTGGTGGGCATCTCGGACGGGGTGCTCACGGCGGTGCACTCGCAGAACCAGGGAACGTACTTCGCCACCGAGGTCGGCAACCCGATCGATTCGGCCTCGCTCGCGGCGGTTTTGCCGCCGGTACCCTTGCCGCAGCTCGATCTGGCCCGGTGGGACGGCGTGTCGGACGATGCGGCGGCGCTGCCCGATCGCGTGGGTGTGTATGCGCGGGGTATCTCGTGGCAGGCGGTGGAGGTGGACGCCCGCCGTCCGGAGCGGCTGACGGTGAAGGGGGTTTGCGCGGGCGGGACGATCTCGGCGGTGGTTCGCGGCGATGCGCTGCAGAGCATCGAGATCAGGCTGGGGAGTCCGGAGACGACGATCGGGTTGACGATCGCGCCGGTGTTGCCGTGCACGGCCTCGCAGGTGAGGCTCGAGAAGGGGGAGCGGGCGCGAGTTGGTTCGCTGGGAGACCTGCGGCCGCAGTCCGGTCTGCTCGGGCACGGCGCGTTTGTTCCCGACATGCCGCTGACGGGCGTGTCGGGCCAGCAGGTGCGCCTGAAAGAACTGCGGGAGCCGCCGGTGGAGGCAATCCCCGCGCCGCCCGCGGAGCGGCTGGCGCTGGTGTTCATCCGCGTTGGTTCATCGAACGGCGAAGGGGCGGATCGGATGGTGGGGAGGGTGCGGGCGGGCGTGCTGTCGGGCGAGCTCGCGAGGCTCAGGGCCTCGTCGTATCCGGCGGCGGGGAGGCCGGAAGGTGAGCCGGGCGATGCGGCGGTCGTGCCGCCGCTCAACTACGCGGCGGTGCTGGTGTTCGACGCGGCGCCATCGCCGGACGCGCTGCTGGCAATGTTGAAGCGGGAGAAAGATGTGTGGGGAGAGCGGGTGCTGTGGACGACCGAGCCGCGACCGACGATCGACCTGTTCGCGGGCCGGGGTGAGTCGGCCGTGGCGATCGTGGATGGCGGGCAGCGGCTGATGGCGTCGATCCCGATCGGCGAGTCGATGACGACCGAGCAGTTGCTGGATCAGGTGACGCTGGGGGTGCTGGAGACGGGGAAGTAGCGAGCTCGCCGCGCACGATGAATCACGCCTCGGAGATGCGTGATACCCAGAGGCTCATGCCGACTCGGCGCGCGGGTGGGCCTTGTTGTACGCCTCCTGGAGGCGCTGGGTGGTGAGGTGGGTGTAGATCTGGGTGGTGCTGAGGGACTGGTGGCCGAGCATCTCCTGCACGGTGCGGAGGTCGGCGCCGTTCTCGAGCAGGTGCGTGGCGAAGGAGTGGCGGAGCGTGTGGGGGCTGATGTCGGGATCGAGCCCGGCCTGGATGAGGTACTTGTCGAGTTTGCGGCGGACGGAGCGCGAGCTGAGGCGCTTGCCGTGCTTGTTGACGAACAGGGGCTTGGAGCGGCCGGAGCCGTCGTCCTTCCACCACGCGGCGCAGCGCGGATCGGCCTGGACGAGCTGGATGTAGCGCTTGACCGCGGCGAGGGCGTGGGTGCCCAGAGGAACGATGCGTTCCTTCTTGCCCTTGCCGCGGACGCGCATGGCCTCGCCGCCCTCGTCGAGGTCGTCGAAGTTGAGTCCGACGAGCTCGCTGACGCGGATGCCTGTTGAGTAGAGGGTCTCGAGCATGGCGCGGTCGCGCATGCCGAGGACTTCCTTGTCGCTGGGCGTGGAGAGGAGCCGCTCGATCTCATCAACGGTGATGGCCTTGGGCAGGCGCTTGGCCTGTCGCGGGGTGCGGATCGCGGTCATGGGGTTGGAGCGCGTGATTCCGCGGCGGGCCGACCACTTGTAGAAGGATCGGAGGGTGGCGATCTTGCGGGCCATGGTGGCCGCGGAGTAGTCCTTGGTGCCGAGGTGGTTGAGGAACTGACGGATGGTCTCGGGGGTCGCATCGACGATGTGACGCGTGATGGTGTTGGGGCCGATCGACGCGGCGACGCCGCTGTTGGAGGAGCCGCCGGAGACGGTGTCGTAGACGCTCTTCTCGTCGGAGTTGCTGATCTCGATGCCGCCCTCGTCGGCGAGGTACTCGACGTACTGGCGGAGGTCCGCGCCGTAGCAGCGGGCGGTGTAGTGGCTGAAGTGCCGCTCGTCCATGAGGTAGCCGGTGAAGGCCGCGATGATGGGGAGTGTGGCGGTGTTGGCGGGGGTGTTCATTTCCGTGGCTCCGGTGTGCCGTCTTCCATGACGGCCGGGTTGGTCGCGGCGTGATGCGGGGTGGTCCGCGTCCGGTGTGATTCGTCGATCTGTTTTCGGGCGGACTTGGGCGGGTGTTATGCGAACGTCGCGATATCTCTCCCGGCTGGTCCGTTTATGCGGGTTGGGAGAGGATCAGGGTGTGTGAGGCGGCGGCGATGGTGCGGCGGCTCCGCTGTCGATGCGGTGGAGGCCGGCCTTGAGGCGGCGGTTGAGTTGGTGGGAGACGAGCGCGGCGTCGAACCAGTCGAACGGGGTGTCGGGTCCCGAGGCGAGCTCGCTCAGGCGGCGCAGGAGTTCGGGCTCATCGCCGGGGTCGCAGGCGAAGGTCCACTTGTGAAGGCCCTTGACGAGGGTGACCGGTTGTCGGGCGCAGGCCGGGTCGATGGCGCTGCGGGTGTCTGAGGTGGGCTCGATCGGGACCATCCGAGGCTCTCCGAACCGCGCCTGGGCGGCCGGGAGGGATGGTCCCGGCGGCTAGCGCTCGGCTTGTGCGGAGGTCGCCGCGGGTCGGTCACGCGGGGGCGTGGCGGGCGGGAGGCCGACGCGCAGCCGCTCCTGATCAAGCAGGCGAGCGACGGCGAAGTGGGCCGCGAACTCCGTGTACAGGCTCATGTTCGCGAGGTGGGCTTTCCAGCCGAGGGCGTTCTGACCGTCGTGGCGTCCGGCGGCGTAGCGCTGGAGGTCCAGTTGCACATCGTGGCTTGCGCCGTCGAGGTGCTCGCTGATGACGGCCACGGGCTTGTCGGCGAACTGGGAGTTGGTGAGGCGGTAGTCGGAGTCGGAGTAGGAGGTGCGGAGCCGCATGGGGTCGAAGGGCTCGGAAGCCTGTCGATCGCGGGAGAAGACCGCGAGAGAGAGCCCGAGTTTGGGCGGGTCGTAGGGGTCGTAGGCGGTGAGGTTGCCGACGAGCAGGGCATCGACGCCGAGAGTCGAGGCCAGCATCCGAGCATCGGCGGGCGTGCGGATGACACGCAGGTTGCGGGACCTCATGGCGGCGAAGGTGCGGTTGAGCGGCAGGCAGGAGAGGCCGCGAACCTCGTTGAGTTTGGCGACGAGCGTGTCGACGATGGCGTCGGTATCAACGATGGAGACGCCGGACTCGTTGCCGAGCGGAGCGACGGCCCAGAGGGCGTCGCCGTTGGAGGTGTCGTAGGGAGCGACGAGGATTTCTGGCGGGACCAGGTCGGCCCGCCGGTTGCCGCCCTGGCACGCCTGGAGCGAGGCGATGACCGCCGCGGCCAGAAGGACGCGAAGGAAGAGGGAGTCTGCGCGGAACATGAGCTGTACGGTTGTCATGGCGTCCTGCCTGTGGGCGGCGGGGTTCCACCCGCTCGCGTGAAATCGACCGGCCGGGAGTGAACCGGCGGGGTCGGTGCTGGTTGAAACTCCGGACACGCCGCGAAGCGTGTCCGGCATGAGAGCGGATCAGTTGCCGGTTTCGTCGGCGGTCTCGGCGGCGTCGGGGACGGTGGCCATGTCGGTGGTCGGCTGCGTGGCGGGCTTGGTGGCGGCACCGGAGGCGGCGTAGATCGCCTTGTCGGTGCCCATGGACCAGATGTTGGTCATGCCGCTGCGGTTGGAGACGAAGTAGATGCGGCCGTCCTTCGACCATGCGGGCATGAGGTTCATGAACCGGCCGCTGGTGAGGTTGACGCGGCCGGATCCGTCGATGTTGGTCATCCAGAGGTCGGCGACGGCGGGGCGGGGCGACATGTCGCCGGCGTCGCCGGGGTTGTCGACGCTGGCGTAGACGATGCGGTCGCCCTCGGGGCTCCAGTCGGCGTTAATGAGCGCGGCGATGGAGGTGCTGGCGACTTCGGTGGGGCTGCTGGCGTCGCCGGGCTTGTAGTCGATGGTCCAGAGGCCGAAGGCGCGGTCGCCGCGCTCGCGGCTGCGCTGGAAGAGGATCTTGTCGCGGCCGTCGGCGCCGGTGCCGGTGCGCGGGCACCACTTGGGGAACAGGCCGTAGCCGAGGAACTCGGTGTTGGCCGACGCGCTGACCTCCATGACCCACATTTCCCAGCGGCCGGACATCTCGCCGTGGCGTGAAAAGACCAGCCGCTTGCCGTCGGGGGACCAGGAGGGGTGGACCTCCTGGGCGGGGTCGGTGGAGAGTTGAACGGCCTGGCCGCCGGTGGCGGCCATGACGTAGATGTCCCAGTTGCCGCCGCGATCGCTGGCGAAGGCGATGCGCTGGCCGTCGGGGCTGATCGCGGGCATCAGGTCGTGCGCGGCGTCGGAGGTGAGCTGGGTGATGGTGCGGCCGTTGATCGACTTGCGGTAGATGTCGGCGGTGGGACGGTGCTGGGTGCTGGCGAAGACCATGAACGAGCCGTCTCGGGAGATGCAGGGATCGAAGTCCGCGCCCTCGGAGGCGAAGGTGCAGTGGGTCAGGCCCTCGACGTGGTCGCCGAAGTTCGCGCCGCGCTCATCGACGGGCAGCCTCATGTCGCTGGTCTGGCTGGCGAGAATCTCGCCGCCGGAAGCGGCTGGGCCTGCGGGATCGGCGGGGTAGCCGAGCCAGATGGCGCGGTCGGCCTCGGCCGCGGCCTCGATCCAGAAGGGGTCGAACTGTCGGGCTGGCCGGGCGTGGGCGGTGGTTGTCGTCGGTGTGGCGACCGGCTTGGCGGTCGCGGTGTTCTGGGTCTGCGGGGCGGTTGCGGCGGTGTGCATCGAGCAACCGGAACCGGCTGCAAGAATGGTTATGGCCGCGGTCACGCCGAGCATGCAGATTGAGTTGGTCGAGTGCTGGTGGCTGTTGAGGGTCACGCGGGGGCTCCTCGTGGGCCGAGCGGATGGGGTGAGAAGGCTCCGCTTCGCACCACGGCCGGCCAAACGAGACAAGTTGGCGACCCGACCTCCATGTCGGGTCCGACAGTTCCCACGGGCACTCCGGCCCTCACGAACCGACAGCAATCCGGCCGCCGGCGGCGCGGCGTTGGACCGGTGCTTGGGTCTTATCGGACTGACCCGTTGGCGGTCTTGAGCGTCGCGCCGGATGTGGCGGTGGTTCTGATCGGCCGGATGGGGGGGTGGCGTGACCTTCGCGAGGGAGGAACAGCGCGAAAAATCGCCCCTTGGTCGCCCGCATGAACGGCCCGCGGCCTCCGAATAGAGCGTCGGCGCCGGCGGAGTCGCCACACCCCGCCGGCACCGGCGCATGCGAGAGAGGTCCGTTGCCCCTCAGAATCGCAGAACAAAGACTGGTTGAAGTACGGGTTGCGGATCAGGCGCACGCGCGCGAGGCAACGGCCCAGGTCTGGCCGTTGGGGCGGATCCAGCGGGTTTCGCGGCCGCGGGGCGCGGCGGCGAGCGAGAGGTGGTTGAGGTACTGCTCGAGGGCGAGTTCATCGAACCGGGCGAGGAACACGGGGCTGGCCGAGGGGTTGAGCGCGATGATGCGATCGACGAGTTGTTCGTGATTCAGGCCGCTGCTCCGCGCGGGCTGGTCGTTTGGGGTGGATTCGGAGAGGTCGATCCGGACCGGCTTGCGGAGAAGCGTCGTGAGCATGAAAGCGGCTCCTTTGATCGCGGTCGGGGGTTCTGACGTGAACTCGTGCCCATTGCCGCGACGATGTGCGGAATGGCTATCGGGCGGGGCCGAAGCGAACAGGCCACGGTGTAACCGAACCGGACGCTCGATTTTGCCCGGGGTTTGGATCGTGATTGGACGTGCTGGGAATCGATGTTCGGACTACACTCGTCATCTCGTACCCGCACTCAGTGTCCGGAGTTTGAAGTGACCAACTCGCCCGCCGCATCGCCGAATCTTGATCATCCGACGTTCAGGCTCGTCAAGGACCGGTTCGCGGACCGCAAGCTGCGAGCGACGGAGTTTCGTGGGCAGAGCACGCTGATCGTCGAGGCGGGCGATCTGCACGCGGTGATGTCGTTTCTGCGTGATGACCCGCGGGCGAAGTACAACTTCCTGTCGGACATCGCGGGGATCGATTACCTGAACTACCCGACGGCGACGATCGGGCGGTTCGCGGTGGTGTACAACCTGGTCTCGCTGGACCGCGACGACCGGTTCTTCGTCAAGGTGTTCCTTGATCCGTCGCTGGCGACGGACGGCATCGAAGAGGATCCCGCGTTGTACCTCGACAGCGTGACGGACCTATGGCCCGGAGCGGAGTGGATGGAGCGCGAAGTGTTCGACATGCTGGGCATCCGTTTCCGCGGCCACCCGGACCTGCGGAGGATCCTGATGTGGGAGGAATACCCGGCGCACCCGCTCCGCAAGGACTATCCGCTGCGTGGGCGCGGCGAGCGGGAGCGGTACGGGGTGATCGATCGCACCTCGGCGTGATGCGGCGCGCGAGCGCGAGTGTCACTTGCCCAGGGGGGCGATGATGGGCATGGGCTCGATGACCTCGATGCGGTCGGCGCGGCGGTCCCAAGAGAGCACTTTGGCGAGGATCGGGGCGGCGCGGCGCGTGTCGGTGAGCATGACGGGCTGGTCGGAAGTGCTCACGGCGCGGATGATGTCGGTCAGGCCGTTGTAGACGAACTCGTCGGCGGTGAGCAGTTGCGGGCCTGATTCGGCGATGGCGCCGCCGCCGCAGGTGGCGTTGGCGAGCCGTCCCCGGCCCTGCGCGGAGGCGTCGATGCCGGCGGTGAGGGATTGGCAGCGCATGGTGAGCTTCTCGGTGCTGTTGGGCGCGAGGTGCTCGACTTCGACGCCTTCGAGCATGCGGAGTTCGCCGGCGGCACGGTTAAAACTGAGGGACTTCTTCCAGCGGAAGCGGGTATCGCCGGCCGCGCCGATGGTGGGTGAAGCGGAGGCGGAGCCCGGCGCGGCGGATTGGCGGCCGGCGTCGAAGATCAGACCGGTTCCAGACTCGGGCACGGTGATGATGCCGGTGGACTCGTCGGCGCCGATGCGGGGCGATTCGAGATAAAGGACGCTGTCGAACGTGCGCTCGCCGGTGGGGGAGAGGCCGAAAGTCCACGCCTTGACACTCGCGAGCGATCCGCCCTCGCGCTCGACTCCCGCGCCGATCATCTCGGCGGAGAGCAGCCGACGCTCGCCCATGCCGCTCAGGAGTTGGCCGGCGCCCGGCTGGGCTGTCGGCGCCTGGTCGCCCGGTGTGGAAGGCGCCGAGGGGGTGATGTTGAGGAGCAGCCGCTCGCACCTGGCGACGCGGCCTTCGACGGCCGAGCGTGACGAGACCTCGGAATCACCGTGGCACTCGATGCGGCCCGACTGGTTGACGAAGAGCATGCCGCGGGTCCACGAGGCCCGGACGCGCACCATACCCGCGGGGACGTCCGGGTCCGCGAGCGCGACGACGGCGGGGTCGAGCGAGCCGGGGTTGTCGAGCGGCTGGAGGTGATCGAACGTGCCGGGGCCGAAGACTTGGAGGCTTCCGTCGGACTCCTTGAGATGGACTTGCGGGCCGCGGATGAGCGAGTCGAGGCCGAAGCCGAGTTGCACGGGCTGCTCGCCGGTGAGGTCGGCCCAGTTCTCGGAGCCGCTGGCCACGATCTTGTCGGCGGTGGCCCAGACACCATCACGACGGTCGACGCGCACCGAGCCTTCGGCGACAAAGTCGGCGACCACCAGTTTCCCGTCGGATGGGGTGGCGATGTCGGCGGTGAGCGAGTCGGCGACCAGCGAACTCTGTGCGTCGGCGACGCGGACCACGGTGTCGGCGTCGCGTCGGGCGGTGATGTGGGAAGGATCGACCGCGCCGGGATTGCCCTGGCGCGGGCGGAACTCCACGTCCAGCACGCCCGCGCTGATGTGCGGATCGAACGGGGGGAGCGGGCGATCGGGATCGGCGTGGCGAGGGCTTGGCGCGCCGATAGCCAGGGCGCGGCCTTCGACTCGCAGGTGACGCGGTCGGGAGCGAGCCTTGCCAGCGTCGCCCTCGATCCGGTCGAAATCGAGTTTGACGAAGTCGCCGGAGAGGGAGGACCAGTGGTCGCGGCCGAGCACCGCGCCGGTGAAGGCCGCGGACTTGAGGACGCCGTCGATCGATTGATCGCCATCGGAGGGGAAGAACGCGAAATCGGCCTGGTCGGACCAGGAGATCCGGCGCATCGCGCTCTCGGGGAGCGGCGCATCGGGGTCGGCCTCGGGTACGACGGTGACATCGTCGGTCTGGAGTGAGAGCAGCGTTCCCCCGCCGCGGACCTGGGCGATGCCGGACCCGAGATCGATCGAGAAGTTCGGACCTACGAAACGGCCGAGCGCCGGGGAGGTGAGGTCGACGCGGTCGATTCCGGTTCCGGCGGCTCCGCTGCCGGTCGTTCCGGCCAGCGAGAGTTGGCGCGTTGTCGCGGCGTAGTCGAGGATACCGCACGCGCCGGCCGCGCCGATGGCCGAGTCGTTGAGCGTGATTCGGCCCTGCCCGTCGGCCGACTGGGCGGCCAGACGGGCGTGAACATGGTTGCCGTCGGAGAGTTCGCGCGGCACGGCGCCGGCGGCGATCGGCGCTGTGGTCACTTCGCGTTTCCATGCGAGCACGACGTCGGTCGGCTGTGGCGCAAAGAGCGTGCGGAGGGGTTCGCCGGCGGCGAGGGTCATCGCGGCGAGCGTTGCGGGGAGCGGCATCGACGGAGCGACGCGCTGAGCGGAGGCGCGGGGGCGGGGTATGGCGGGTGCGTGTGCGAGATTCCTGTCGCGCTGCGGACCGAGCGCGCCGTCGGGGAGTTTGTTGTCGATCAACCTCGACCAGACGGTAAGGGTCTGGCCCGCGAGCGAGCGGGTGGCCTGCGTGAGCGTGACGCCGCCGGTGAAGAGCGTGCGGTAGAGGACCTCGTGTGGGGTGGTCGTGTTGGTGCGGGCGGTCGGAGCGGGGTTGTCGTGAGTCTGCGTAGCGGATGGCGGCGAGTCGGGCGCGGCGGTGAGGGGGCTCGGGCCGGCCGCAGGGTTAGAAGCCCGGGTGCGAGGTTGGTGTGCCTGCTCGGGTTTGCGGGGTGTGGGTCCGTGGTCGTCGGATGGATTGTCGATGTGGCGACGGAACTCTCCCGGGCCGAAGCGGGCGAACTCGAGGCGATCCTGAACCTGGTTTCCACGGACCAGCGCGCCGAGGAAGGTCGCCGAACTCTCGGGCGTCTGGATGGTCACCGTGTCGCGGGTCGAGACCTCCAGCAGAACGGTGTCGAAAGACGCGGTGGTGAACGTGGCGATGAGGCCGGGCGTGTCGCTCTCGGGATCGATCGGGCGGGCATCGCCGGGCTCGCGCGGCGGGAACACGAGCACCAGCCCGTTGCCGCTGAACTCGCCGGATTCGGGCGCATCGGACTGGGCCGGCATGCGCACGCGTCCGGTGTCGGCCCGCACGAAGATCGTGCGGCCATCGACCAGGTAGAGAAAGGCCCGCGGCGACTGGGCGTCGTAGGCGCCGCCGCCGGCGTGGTCGAGCCGCTTGAAGTAGAGATCGGCGGCGACACGGCCGGGGCGCTGCTTGTCGGCGACCTGGATGCGGGCGTCGGTTGTGCTTCCGACCTGGGTGATGTCGGTGGGAGCGGGCGCATCGGTCGGGCCGCCGGTGGCCGCCGCGGAGCCGGACGATGTGGGCTTGTTGAGCAGGGCGACGAAGAGAACCACACCGCCGCCGATGAGCGCGAACGCGAGTGCGATGAGCAGGCCGGTCGCGCGGGGGTTGCGTGTCCGGCGCCGGGCACGAGGCCGGGTCTGGGGGTCGCGGGTTCGGTCCGGGTGGGCCATGTGGCAAGACTGTATGTCGGGCCCGGTCGGCACCCGGTGGCGTGTCGCGGCGGGCGCGAGGGTCAGCGGTGGAGTTCGAGGGCTCGGTCGAGCAGGCCCTGGGCCGCGAGCAGGTGCTCGATGACCTCTCGGACCGCGCCCTCGCCGCCGCGACGGGTGGTGGTGAAGGCGGCGAGCTCGAGCACCTGGGGGGAGGCGTTGGCGACGGCGATGGGGTATCCGACGGCGCGCATCGCCGGCATGTCGGGCCAGTCGTCGCCGACGTAGGCGGTTTCTTCGGGCGCGATGCCGGTCTGTCGGGAGAGTTCTTCGATGGCTTCGCGCTTGTTGCGGCAACCCTGGACGATGCGGGCGATGCCGAGTTCGCGGCAGCGGTGCTGGAGGGCCTGCCCCGATCGACGGGTGATGATGGCGACCTCGAGACCGAGGGCGATCCATGCCGTCAGGCCCTGACCGTCGTGCACGTTGAAGCGCTTGGTCTCGACGCCGTGGTCGTCGAGCATGATGGAGCCGTCGGTAAGGACGCCATCGACATCAAGGGCCAGCAGCCGGATCTTGCTCGCGCGGGTGGGCATGTCGACTCAATCGCTCTGGACCAGTCGGAGGGCGACGAGGTCCTGAACATCGAGCACGCCGACGGGCCTGCCGGACTCGTCAACGACGGGGATCTCGTCGCGGCGGGATTCACGCACGAGTTGCACGGCGTCGCGCACGAGCGCGGAACTGGGGAGAACCTGCGGCGCGCGGGTCATAAGATCACGGATGGGGCGGTCGAGGTCGGACAGGTCGCGCTCGATCAACCGGCGCAGGTCGGCGTCGGTGAAGATGCCCGTGAGCGTGCCGGCGCGAGGATCGGTCAGGAGCAGGGCCCCGGGCCTGCGGACGCCGGAGTTGTCGGCCGTGGCGAGCGCATCGCGGACGGAGAGGTTGTCGCGGACGGGCACGATGTTGCGACCCACGACGAAGCGGAGGATGTCGGTGACCGGTCGGAGCATCTCGCCGAGGGTGCCGCCGGGGTGGCGCTTGGCGAAATCGTCCTCGGTAAAGTTGCGTCGGCGTGCGGCGCAGAGGGCCAGGGCATCCCCGAGCGCCAGGGTCGCGGTTGTCGAGCAGGTGGGCGCGGGCGTCAGGGCGGGGTCGTCGCAGTCGCCGATCGTCAGCGTGACGTCGCAGAGTTTTTCGAGGTGGCTGGATCGGTCGGGCGTGCCGCGGCAGATGCCGATGAGCCGGATTCGGTCCTGCCGGAGCATCGCCGCGAGGTTGATGACCTCGGTGGTCTCGCCGGAATAACTGAGCAGGATGCAGACATCGGCGGGGCGGAACCGGCCGAGATCGCCGTGCGCGGCCTCGGCGGGGTGGACGAAGTGCGATGGAATCGCGAGCGAGGACAGCGTGGCGGAGATCTTCTGACCGATGAGCCCGGACTTGCCCAGGCCGCTGACCAGGACGTTGCCGTCGGCATCGGCGCATCCGACCACGAGCCCGACCGCGGTGTGGAAGGCCGGGCCAAGGGCATCGGAAACCGCCCGGATCGCCGTGGCTTCGGCTTCGAGCAAGCGGCGCGCAAACGCGGCCTCGCGGGGCTGGTTCGCGGAAAGATCGGCCCGGCGGACCTCGACCTGGATCGGCGCGCGGCGGGCTTTCAGGGTTGAGCCCGTCGGTGATTCGGGACGGCTGGCCATCAGGCGGGAAGGGTAGTCGGGATCGCGCGTGTTTGCGCGGGGGCGCTGAGGCGAGAGCCGCGAGGAGCGAGGACCTGATAACATGTGTGGAGCCGGGTTGGCTTGGGGCGGGATGGCGGAGTCCAGAGCCCGGCGAAACGCGGTTCAGGAGGAACCATGACCGAAGCATCGGCCCATCCCCCCCCGCCCCGTGCCGCATCCGAGCGACCGCCGACGCCGACCACGCGTCGCGGCGCGGAGTACACCGTTCGGCTCCAGGCGTTCGAGGGACCGCTCGATCTGCTGCTGTTTCTGATCCGCCGGGCGGAGGTTGAGATCACCGACATCCCCATCGCCGAGATCACCGAGCAGTATCTCCGCTTCCTGGATCAACTGGTCGGGCCGGAAGCCGAGCGAGGGCGCGGGGGCCGGATCGACATCGAACAGGCGGGGGAGTTTCTGGTGATGGCGGCGACGCTGATGGAGATCAAGTCGAGGATGCTCTCACCCAAGCCGGTGGTGGCCGGCGGTGAGAGCGTGGGGGCGAGCAGGTCCGAAGGGGAGGTGATCGATCCTCGCGCCGAACTGGTTCGGCAGCTGCTGGACTACAAGCGGTACCGCGATGCCACGGACCAGCTCGAGGACTATCGACGGGAGTGGGACCACCGGTTTCCTTCGGCGCGTGCGGTGGTTGGCAGGCCCGAGGTCGATCCGACGGCTGAACTGGCGGCCGATGACTCGCCGGTTGACATCGAAGACCTGCAACTCATCGACCTGATCCAGGCGTTCGCGCGGATCGTTGAGTCGGTGGACTTCAACCGTGTCGGTGAGCACCACGTCAAGCTCGACGACACGCCGGTCGAGGTGCACGGGGAGCGGATTCTTTCGAGGCTTCGCGAGTCGAGCGTGCTCGGCGCGGACGGCGTTGGGAGGAGTGGGGGGCTGGAGTTCTCGACGCTGTTTGTTGGCGCGTCTCGGTCGGAGATGATCGGGATGTTCCTGGCCATCCTGGAACTGGTCAAGCAGCAGCGAATCCATGTGCAGCAGGAAGCGATCGCCGGCGAGGGGTCGGGGATCGTGCTGAACCTTGCGCCGGAACCGGCGGTGGTCGTCGCGACCGACTCGCAGGAGAACCCGGCGCCGGCCCCGGCCGCGCCGTGAGGTGCGCCGGTTCACGGGTGTGGTAAGCTGATCGGGTGAAGTGCAAGTCCTGCGATTACCCGCTGTGGCAGATCCGGGCGCGGGTGTGTCCGGAGTGCGGCGCGCCGTTCAAGCCGAGCGACTTTGAGTTCGTGATGAACAGCGTGCAGTTCCGCTGCCCGCATTGCGAGCAGCCGTACTACGGCACGGGTCCCAACGGGCACCTGCGGCCGCCGTCGTTTGTGTGCATCGGGTGTTCGCGGGCGATCTCGATGGACGAGATGGTCCTGCTGCCGACCGAGGGTGTGAGCGAGGTCTTGACGCTGCCGGGCCGCAATCCGTGGGTGGAGAGACGGGGAAACACCTGGGTCGGGGCCTGGTTCCGCACCATCGGCATGGCCATTGAGTCGCCGCGGGGGATTGGTCGGCAAACGCCCCCGCAGAGCTCCGCGACGGCGGCGTTTGGCTTCGCGATCCTGACCAACCTCGTGTACGTCGCGCTGAGCGGGCTGTGGATCTTAGTGTTTCCGTTCTTCCTGCTCGGCGGGATGGCTGGTGGTCGTGGGATCGGGCTGTTCGTTGTCGCGGCTGTCTTCGTGGCGATCGTGCCGGTCGGGCTGCTGCTGGCGGCGCTGGTCGTGCACGCAACCCTTCGGCTGACGGGGCCGGCGGAGCGAGGGCTGAAAGGCACCTGCCTGGCGGTCTGGTACGCCAGCGCGGCGAACATTCCGACGGCGGTGCCGTGCCTGAGTTCTTACATCGCGCCGCTCGGGTGGGTGTGGTGGGCGATCGCGTCGGGTTTCGCGGTTCACGCCATGCACAGGTGCAAGGGCTGGCGGGCGGCGCTGGCCGTGGCGCTGCCGAGCGTGATCCTGGCGGTGCTGACCGGCGCGGGGTTGATGTACGCCGTTCACGGATTGAACAGCCTGGCGACCCGCGCGGCGGGAATCGCGACGCCGGCCAACGTCGGCAGGATCTCGGCTGCGGCCGGGGTCAACATCGCGCAGATCGGCGCGGATATTCGGAGGATGGGGCTGGCGAATCCGCCGACGCTGCCGCGCCACGCGATCGAGATCATGGAGGCGAACAGCGGCCTCTCGTACGCCGACTCGCCGTATCTCGCGTTGTCGATCGTGATCGGTGGGCAGTCGGTCGGATCGTTGCCGAACCTTCCCGCGGCCCAGCGAAAGGCGAGCGTTTCGGCGATCGCGGCCTCGTTGCCGAACAACGTGATTGCCCACCGGTTGGGCGACTACGTGTTCACCTACAGCGGGATCGACCTCGTCAAAGCGCCGGGGAGCGTGTGGACGGTGATCTACTGGCCCGATCCGGACGATTCACCGTTGCTGGCCGGGCGGACGTTCCATGCCGCGTGTCTTGACGGCACTGTGGAGTCGTTCACAACCGAGGAATCCTTCGAGGCGGGATTGAAGCGACAGAACGAGCGACGGCGAGACGCCGGGCTGCCGGTGTTGCCGCACCCGCGCGAAGTTACGCACTCGAAACCGGCAACCGTCGATTGATCGACGCTCGCTCTCGCACGGTCCGGGACCGGGCGCCGGGCTACCGCAGATCGGCGACGAACTTCGTCAGGCGGTCCATTCCCCGGTTGATCGTGTCGTCGGAGCACGCGAAGCTGAATCGAACGTGGTTCCGGCCGCAGCCTCCGAAGTCCTCGCCGGGAACGGCCGCGACGAGCGACTCGGCGAGCAGGGCCTCGCAGAAGTCCAGGGCGCCGGAGATCCGGCGTCCGGCCGGGGAGGTCTTGCCGAAGTGCGCGGAGATGTCCGGGAAGGCGTAGAAAGCGCCCGTGGGCTTCGCGCACACCAGGCCGGGAATACCGGTCAGCCGGGCGTGGATGAGTCTGGCGCGTTCGCCGAACTTGGCGCAGAACATCTGCGCCTCGGCCTCGCACTCCAGCAAGGCCGTGCGGATCGCCGGGTAGACGAAACTGGTGATGTTGGTGGTCATCTGTCCCTGAAGCGTGGCCATGGCGCAGATGAACTTCAGGCCCCACTCGCCGCTGGCGACGGTGTAGCCCACCCGCCAGCCGGTCATGCTGTACGCCTTGCTCAGTCCGTTGATGGTCACGGTGCGCTCGGCGATCTCGGGGACCGAGCCGATCGAGAAGTGCGGGATTCCCGCGTAGGCGACCTTCTCGTAGATCTCGTCGGCAAGCACGACCAGGTCGGGCGCGATGGTGCGGGCGGCCTCGGCGACCACGGCGGCAAGAGCGCGGAGCTCGTCCTCGGAGTACATTGTGCCGCAGGGGTTGCTGGGTGTGCAGAGAACAAGCACCCGCGATCGGGGCGTGATCGCGCTCTTGAGTTGGACCGGGGAGATCTTGAAGCCGGTCGCGGTGGTGGTCGGCAGTTCAACAACCTTCGCGCCGGCCAGTTCGGCCAGGGGCATGTACGAGACCCAGGCCGGCACGGGAATCAGGCACTCGGAGGGCGACTCGTTCGGGCGCGGAAAGTCGAACAGGCACTGGTAGGCCGTGTAGAGCGCGTGCTTGCCGCCGGACGAGATGCCGATGTGTTCGGCGGTGATGTTGGGAATGCCGTTCTGCTTCGACGCCTTGGCGGCGATCACCTCGCGGGTCCGGGTATCGCCCATTGTCGGCATGTACTTCGTCTGGCCCGCGCGGAGCGCGGCGATCGCCGCCTCCTTTATCGGTTCGGGCGTATCGAAGTCGGGTTCGCCGGCCGCGAACGAGAGAACATCCACACCTTGTGCCTGCATCTGCTTGGCGCGGTTGGTGACCGCGATGGTGGCGGAAGGCTTGAGATCGCTGGCGCGGCGGGAGATCTGCATGGGGTTGAGCGTATGCACGCATGTCCGCGCCGCGCCACGCTGCTCTCAGATACCGCGTTCCTGCCACCCACACAGGTGTGTTCTCATGGTGCGGTGCTTGCTCTCATCAACACCTTCGTAGGGGATTGAATCCGTGTGTGGAGTGGGTAGGTTGATCGCCAGCCGCCGTGATCGACCGCGGCACGACCATCGCGTGAGGTCGTTCCACGGGTCGAGTTCTCTTCGCGCGTGCGGGGAGCAGCGGCGGGTTCTTACTCATGGAGATCGAGCATGAAGCGATCCGTACAACTTGCGAGATTGGGACGGTGGGCTGCTGCGCTGTGTCTGGCGTTGACCTCGGCGAGCACCTCGGCTCAGGACACGGGGGCGTGCTGCTTCCGTGACGGGACGTGCGCCGACACGACCGAGGATCGGTGCGTGGAGGCGGGCGGGAGTTTTCAGGGGAACGGGACGGCGTGCTCGCGAGAACTCTGCTCGGGCGCGTGCTGCCTGAGCGACGGCGCGTGCGAGTTCATGAGCGCCGAACGCTGCGAGCGGGCGGGAGGCGAGTTCCTCGGCTTCGGGACGGTCTGCCGCCGAGAGTCGTGCTTCGGCGCCTGCTGCCTGCCGGACGGCAACTGCGTGTCGATGACCGCGCAGCGATGCCGCGATGCGGGCGGCCACTTTTACGGGGTGTTCAGCAGTTGCCCGTTCGCGCCGTGCGGCGGCGCGTGCTGCCTGCCCGATGGGACGTGCTTCCGAACCTACCCGGACGACTGCCGCGAACGCGGTGGGGAGTTTCAGGGCTTTGACACCGGGTGCGATGAGCGGAGTTGCCTGGGCGCGTGCTGCCTGCCGGACGGCAACTGTGTGTCAATCACCGCCGAACGGTGCCGCGAGACCGGCGGCCGCTTCTACGGGGTCGGGAGCAGTTGCCCGTTCGCGCCGTGCGGCGGCGCGTGCTGCCTGCCCGATGGGACGTGCTTCCGCACTTTCCCGGACCGTTGCCGCGAGCGAGGCGGAGTCTTCCTGGGCTTCGACACTGGCTGCGAGCAAGAGAGATGCCTGGGGGCGTGCTGCCTGCCCGATGGGTCGTGCGAGGTGACCATCCCGGGCAAGTGCGACGAGCAGTGCGGACGGTTCCTGGGGTACGGCGTTCCGTGCACGCCATACTCGTGCATCGGCGCGTGCTGTCTGCGCGAGGGCGGGTGCACGATGACCACCGAACCCCGCTGCGAGGCGCTGGGCGGGCTGTTCCAGGGAATCGGCACCGACTGCAACCACCACTACGCGTGCGTTGGGGCTTGCTGCCACCGGGACGGTACCTGTGAGTTCACCTTCAACTGGCGTTGCCTCGGTCGAGGCGACATCTATCTGGGCAACGGGGTGTCGTGCACGCCGGAGGCGTGTGTCGGTGCGTGCTGCCTCGACGATGGGACCTGCGTCGTGACTTCCGCGGCGCGATGCGAGGAAGGCGGCGGCTACTTCTCCGGAGTCGGGACATCCTGCAACCATCACTACGCGTGCTACGGCGCGTGCTGCCTCGAGGACGGCTCCTGCGCGTTCACGTTCCGGCACGACTGCATCCGGCGCGGGGGCGTCTACCTCGGCAACGGCGTCGTGTGCGAACGGGAGGCCTGCCAGGGCGCGTGCTGCATCGAAGACACATGCGTGGTCACGAGCGCGGTGCGGTGCATCTCGAATGGCGGGACCTATCTCGGCGGCGGAACGGCCTGCGGGCTCTACTCCTGCATCGGTGCGTGCTGCTTCGGCGAGGACTGTGTGCTCACTGGTCAGCGGAGCTGCGAGGGCCATGGCGGAACGTACCTGGGTAACGGCACGGCCTGTGCGCCGTGCGCCTGCAGGTAGGTGGACCCTCCGATCGGGCGTTCCTGGGTCTCCGTGTCCGTGACGGCACGGGGACCTCGGAGAACGCCGAGTTCTGGATCCACCCTGGGGCGCGCCGAGCTCATCCGCGGCGCGCCCCTGCTTGTCGCGGTTCCCCGGCCGTTGCGCGGCGTAATGTTCGGCCGCGCAGATGGAATCAACGGTCGTGCCATTCCCGGTCGAGGGCGCCGCGCGAGTCGCCGGCACGGATACGGCATCCGCCAGGGGCGTGCTGTTTACAGCCTTCGAGCCCTCGGGTGATGATCACGCGGCGGTCGTCATCGCCGAACTGAGGCGGCGATACGGGCCGGACGAGTTGCCGATCTATGCGTGGGGCGGGCCGAAGATGGCGGCGGCCGGGGCCACGATCGTCGAGAACACCGGCGAAGATGCGGTGATGGGACTTCCGGGGGTGAAAAAGATCATGGAGCATCGGCGGATCAACCGCCGGATCTCTCGCTGGCTGGGATCGCAGGGGGGCAGCAAGGGCGTCGCCCTGCATGTGCCGGTCGATTCGCCGGGAGCGAACTTCCCGATCTGCAAGATCGCGCGTCGGCACGGGGTCCCGGTGGTGCACCTGGTCGCGCCGCAGATCTGGGCGTGGGCGTCGTGGCGGATCCGCAAGTTGCGCAGGCTCACGAGGTTGGTGCTGTGCCTGCTGCCGTTCGAGGAGCAGTGGTTTCTCGATCGTGGTGTGCAGGCCAGGTTCATCGGGCACCCGATGTTTGACCGCCCGCTTGACCAGGAGGCGATTCAGGTTCGCGCCGAGCGACTGGGCGAGCGGTTTGAGTCCGGGCGCTCGCCGCGGCTCGCGCTGATGCCGGGCTCGAGGCCGTCCGAAGTGGCGGGGTGCTTCCCGATCCTGCTCGACGCGTTCCGGCGGCTCCGTGCCGACTATCCACGGACCTGCGCGGTGGTCGCGGCGACACGTCCCGAGGTCGCGGAGCGGCTGCACCAGATCGCGTCGGAGCACGGCGGGTGGCCGTCGGACATGCAGGTGGTTTCGGGCGATACGGACGCGGTGGTGCGATGGTGCGACTTTGCCCTGGTGGTGAGCGGCACGGTGACTCTGCAGATTGCCCGGCAGCGCAAGCCGATGGCGGCGGTGTACCGCCCGAACAGGCTGGTTTATCAGATGATTGGGAGGTGGCTCGTCAAGACGCCGCTGTTTACGCTTCCGAACCTGATCGCCGGGCGGGCGATCATGCCCGAGTTCATACCGCACTTTGGCGATGGGGAACCGCTGGCGGTCGAGGTCATCAAGTTCCTGCGGCGGCCCGATTATGCCGAGGACCAGCGGCGGGAGTTGGACACGGTGTGCCGGAGGTTCGAGGGTGCCGATGCGCCTCGGGCCGGCCCGGCCGCGGCGGACGCGATCGAGCGGGCGCTCGGGCTGGCCGGAGTCGTCCGGGCTTGACAGGATCAGGTCGGCGGCTTTCGCAGGTCGATCAGGCAGAGGGTGAGGTTCGAGTTACCGATCCGATCCTGGACGGCCGTCGGGCGGAGCGAAGGGAAAGCGATCGGCAGGGCGCGATCGATGCACACGTGCGTGAGCGCGGTCAGGTCGTGCTCGGCGACCGCGTCACTTTCCGAGAACAACGCGATGAGCAGTCCGCCGCGAGAGATGCGTGAATCGCTGTTGAGTTTTTCCAGATCGCCGAGCGCCCCCCGGAGTTCGGAGGCGTAGGACCGGTTCGGTCCGGGCACGCCGTGCGTGTGGCCGTGCTGGGTGATCAGTTTGACCTCGAGCCAATAGGCATCCTCGGGAGCGACGCCGGCGGTTGCGGCGCTTTCGACATCCCGGTCGTGGGTTGTGGCGAGCGACTCGAACAACCCTCCGGCGGCTTCCTCGCGGTGTCTCGCGACGGACTTGCGGACGGCGAGCGGATCGCAAAGGGCCTGGCCGGGCCGAGGGACCAGGACGAGGTCGCAGCGCTGCCGGTCGCGGCGATCGGGGAGGCTCTCCTTCGCGGGCGTTGAACGTGACCAAACGCGCGGGTACGGCTGTTCGGTGAGCACCCCGTAACCCGCCGAGGAAGGGCCAGCCGCGAGGAGCGGATGGAGCTGGACCTCGCTGAGGGCGTCGAGCCCGTGGACGGCCTGTTCCTCGCGGAGTTGCTGCTCGCGCTGGATCACGGCCGCGTGCAGGCAGTCGGCGATGTCGTCGGCGTGCCACATGAACCACTCGTTCGGGTCGCCGCGGTGCGGCGGCGCGAGGCCGGGGCTTACCGCGCGAACTCGATCGCGCGGGTCTCGCGGAGGACCGTGACGCGGATCTCGCCGGGGAAGGTCATCTCTTCCGAGACCTTCTTGGCGATGTCGAAGGCCACCTTCTGGGCTTCGTCATCGCTGACGCGCTTGGCGTCCACCATGACCCGCACCTCGCGCCCGGCCTGGATCGCGTAGGCCTCGGTCACGCCCGGCTGCCGCAGGGCGATGTCCTGGAGTTCGGTGAGGCGCTGGATGTACTTCTCCATGCTCTCGCGGCGGGCCCCGGGCCGCGCGGAGGAAACCGCGTCGGCGGCCATGACGATGGGCGTATAGAACGTGGTCGAGGGGATATCGCCGTGGTGGCCGCCGATGGCGTTGAGTACGGCCTCCTTCTCGCCGTACTGCCTGGCGAAGTCCATGCCGATCTTGGGGTGACCGCCTTCCATCTCGTGGTCCATGGCCTTGCCGATATCGTGCAGGAAGCCGGCGCGGCGGGCGAGCGTTCCATCGAGGCCGAGTTGATCGGCGATGATCTGCGAGAGGAACGCGACCTCGACGCTGTGCCGCAGAACGTTCTGGCCGTAACTGGTGCGGTAGGAGAGCTTGCCCATCGCCTCGACGACCTTGGGGTGGAGCCCGCGGAGGTTGACTTCGAGCACGGAGTCCTTGCCGGCCTTGAGCACCTTTTCGTCGATCTCGCTCCTGACCTTTTCGACGACTTCTTCGATGCGGGACGGGTGCATCCGGCCGTCGGCGATGAGCCGGTTGAGGGACTCCACGGCGATGGCCTGACGGATCTTGTCAAAGCAGGAAACAACGATCACGCCGGGCGTGTCATCGACGATGATGTCAACGCCGGTGGCCTTCTCGATGGCGCGGATGTTGCGGCCCTCGCGCCCGATGATGCGGCCCTTCATGTCGTCGGAAGGGATCGGGACCGCGCGAACGGTCGATTCGGCCGTGTGCTCTGCCGCGTAGCGCTGCACGGCCATGAGCGTGATTTCCTGGGCCTTCTTCTTGGCTTCGGTCGAGGCCTCTTCGACGATCTTGGCCGTCACCTTGGCCATCTCGAGCCGGGAGTCTTCTTCGACGCGGACGAGCAGTTCGCGGCGTGCATCCTCGACACTCATGCCGGCGATGGCCAGCAGTTTGTCCTTCTGCTGCTGAAGCGTCTGATCGAGTTCCGTGGTCTTGCGGGCGAGGGTCTCGTCGCGCGAGCGGAGCTGGTCGGACTGACGGTTCAGCTGGTCTTCCTTGGTTGCCAGTGATTCGAGTTTCTTGTCGAGGAGGTCCTCGCGCTTGGTCAGCCGCTTCTCGGTCTCGCGGATTTCCCGTCGCGAGCCCTCCTGCTCGGTCTCGAAGGCCTGTCGTTTCTCGAGGATCAGTTTCTCGGCGTCGAGCTGGGCTTTCTGAGAAAGGTTCTGAGATTCGTTCCTGGCCTGGGTTCGGAGCTGGTCTGCCTCGGCCCGTGCGCGGCCCAGCGTTCGGCCTCGCGCGGCGGAGATGCCGAACGCTCCGATCAATAGACCGACAACGAGCGCCACCGCCCCGATGGCGATCGAGGTGGTTGTGGTGTCTGCGAGAAGGGCCGGCGGAAGGTGCATGCGGCGGTCCTTGCGTTGGCGTGACCGTCATCTTCCCGGAGGAAAACAACGGCCGCGCGGTGAGCCGCGGATCGCATGCCGGTGCATCGGCGAACGGTGGAAGCCGTTCGCCGTGGTTGGATCAACCGATCGAACAGGAATGGCTTCGGATGACTGCGGGGGTAGAGGTGGGGCGGGCGAAAGGGCACCGCCGTTGGTGCGCGGGGGAGGCGATCGCGACGGTGGACCGCCACGGGGCGCGGGGGGAAGAAGGATCGAAAGACCGGATCACCATTTGGATACGCTGCTCGATCTATGCGCGGCGAAAACGGATTGCCGCGGGTGCGTGCCGCATATCTGAGAGCCGGGTTGTCGCACCCGGGGTCTCAACGCGGCGACGTGGCCGCGATGCGCCAACCACCTTGACCAACCGCCATCGACAGGCAGACCTGCGGAGCGGGTGGATAACATTTCCCTATCAGCCAAGCTGAGTTGGGACGTTCATAATGTAGTCAAGATTCCGTGAGGGTGTCAACCCCACTCCCGGCGGAGCGACGTCGTTTCGGTGCGCTGCTCGCGGATCTGAGGGTGTGAAACCGGTACCGGCTGATGCGACGGCCGTTGGCAAGGCCCTATGCTCGACCGATGAGCCATGAATCCCAGCCGATGCGCATGTCCACACGGGTGATCCACGCGGGTCAGCGACCGGAGCCTGTGACGGGCGCTGTCATGCCGCCGATCTTCACGAGTTCGACCTACGCCCAGCGTTCGCCCGGCGAGCACACTGGGTTTGAGTACAGCCGTTCGCACAACCCGACCCGGTACGCGCTGGAGCGCATGATCGCTCGGCTCGAGGGATCGACGCTGAGCGAGAGCGACGACGTAACGTTCGGCGGATTCGGCTTCGCCTCGGGGCTTGCGGCGATGGATTGTGTGTGTGAGCTGCTGACCGCGGGCGACGAGGTGGTCTGTTTCGACGATGTGTACGGCGGGACGAACCGGCAGTTTCAACGCGTCCGGGCGCGCTCGCAGGGGCTCAGGGTCAAGTTCGTGGATTGCAGCGATGTCGCCAAGTTCGAGCGTGCGATGACGCCGAAGACCGCGCTGGTCTGGGTCGAGTCGCCGAGCAACCCCATGCTGAAGCTGTGCGATCTTCGCGCCATCGCCAGGGCCGCGAAGGCCAAGAACCCCGGCGTTCTGCTGGTTTGTGACAACACGTTCGCGACGCCGATGAACCAGCGTCCGATCGAGTTGGGATTTGATGTGGTGCATCACTCGGCGACCAAGTACCTCGGCGGTCACAGCGATGTCGTGGGCGGGGTGCTGGTGACAGGCAACAGGGAACTCGCGCAGCGCATCAGGTTCCACCAGAACGCGGTCGGCGCGGTCATGTCGCCGTTCGACAGTTACCTGGTGCTTCGTGGCATCAAGACGCTGGCCGTCCGCATGGAGCGGCACGGGGAGTCGGCGGGCAGGATCGCTGATTGGCTGGAGTCGCACTCCCAAGTCGATCGCGTGATCTACCCCGGGCTGGCTTCTCACCCCCAGCACCCGCTGGCGAAGCGCCAGATGGAGGGCTTCGGTGGGATGATCACGTTCTTCGTCAAGGGTGGGCTCGATGAGGCCCGGCGGTTTCTCGAGAGCGTGCATCTGTTCACCCTCGCCGAATCGCTCGGAGGGGTCGAGTCGCTGATCGAGCACCCGGCGATCATGACCCACGCGAGCGTGCCGCCGGAGATGCGGCGGGAACTGGGGATTTCCGACACGTTGATCCGCCTGAGCGTCGGAATCGAGGATGTCGAGGACCTGATCGCAGATCTCTCGCTGGGCTTCGCGGCCGCACGATCGAGGTCCAACGGCAGGACCTCGCGTCCTAGGGAGGGTGGGCCGGCCGGTCGGAAGGCGGCCCCGGGACGCCGCCGATAAGCCGGGTTTACCCAGATTGAACGGCGGCCGGTTGGGTGTGGGAATCCGCCGGCGATGACTGGAAATCGGAACTCCCCGATTGACGAGCGCGGCGGGCCGTGGTCTAATACGCCTGTCGTCGTTCTCTCTCGCTCACTCTCTCGGATCACATCGAATGTGTACTTTCGTTCGTCTGGGTCAGACCGGCGCCTGGTGCTTTGTCGTGGCGTCGATGGCGGCACTCACGCCGAGCGCGATGGCGATCATGGCGGGGCAGCGGGATTCATTCTCGGGCGCGGACACCGCCGGCTGGTCGGGCGGATCGATGACCGGCGTGATTGGCGACGGCGGACCGTTGGGCGCGGGCGACGCGTTCTTTCGCGTCGTGGCGGATGGGGCCGGTCCCAACGGAAAGATGACGACCTACAACCGCACGGAGCGGTGGCTCGGGAACTACACCGGCGCGGGCGTGGGTCGGATCGAGATGGACCTGCGGAACTTCTCGACCCAGCCGCTGACGATCCGGCTGGGCATCAAGATGTTCACGGGCCAGAGTGTGCCGGGCTATGTCACCAGTAACGCCAGGGCGTTTGTGCTGCCGGCCGATGGGCAGTGGCACCACGCGGGGTTCAACATCACCGAAGCGGACATGGTGGGGGTGAACGGGCCGTTTCTGCCGCTCTCCGATCTCCTGGTCGGAGGGGTCAACGCATTTCAAGAACTTCGCATCCTGCACTCCGTGAATCCCACGCTTCAAGGCGACAACCTCTCGGCTTCGATGGGGATCGACAACATCACCGCGGTCCCTGCTCCGACGGCAGGATTGCTGGCGGCGGCCTTCGCGGCGGGGTTGGCTTCGCGGCGTCGTCGGCTTGGCTGATCGCTGGAAGGACCGCTGGAGCCGGTGAATCCTGCTGTCCGATGAACCTGCTCATCGGCGCGAACCGGCGGTGCTCTTTCTACGTCTAACTCCGAACGAAACCCTTCGGGCTGCCATCCGGTAGACTGGCGGGCGAGGGGGTGTGGTCGGCAGCGGGCTGGCTCTGGAGCGCGCGGCGGGAGCAAACGCATGGTTGTCGAGCAGGTCGGCCGCGTGGGACAGCGAGCGGAGGGGAACGGGTCGGCGAGCGGCGTCGATGCGGCCGCGGGCTCGCTGGCCGCGGCGGTGCGTGAGCAGGTTGCCATGACGGTTGTCGGGCAGGATCGCGTCGTGGATGCGATCCTGATCGCGCTGCTGACGGGTGGGCACCTGCTACTGCAGGGTGTACCGGGGTTGGCCAAGACCCTGCTGGTCAACGCGGTGGCGCGGGCGATCGACCTGCAGTTCGGGCGCGTGCAGTTCACGATTGACCTTCTGCCTTCGGACATTCTCGGCGCGGAGATCCTCGACGAATCGGCGACGCCGAGCGCGAGCGGAAGCCGCTTCAGGCTTCACAAGGGGCCGGTGTTCACCAACCTGCTTCTGGCCGACGAGATCAACCGTGCGACGCCCAAGGTTCAGTCGGCCCTGCTGGAGGCGATGCAGGAGCGTCGAGTGACGATCGGCACGCACGCGATCCGGCTGCCGACGCCGTTCCTGGTCATCGCAACCCAAAACCCGATCGAGCAGTCCGGAACTTTCGAGCTTCCCGAGGCGCAGCTCGATCGGTTCATGATGTGCCACCGCCTGGGCTACCCGACCAAGGAGCAGGAGACCGAGGTGGTGCGTCGGAGCCTTCACCTGGGTCTGAGCCGGGACGCGTCCGGCGGCGCGGTGCCCAAGACCGCGTTCGACGCGATCGAGGGCGAGCCGGTGGTGCGGCTGGCGCAGCTGTCGCAGGCGATGGCGGATGTGCAGAATATCCACGTGAGCGAGGTGTTCATCCGACATTGCATCGAGATCGTGGACCGGACGCGCTCGTGCAGCGAGCTCGAGCTGGGGTGCAGCCCGCGCGCGGGGATCGCGTTGGTCCAGGCCGCGCGGGCGCGGGCCTTTATCCACGGGCGTGCCTACGCGGTGCCGGACGACCTGTTCGCGCTGGCCTCGGATGTGCTGCTGCACCGCATGCGGCCGACGTACGAGGCGCTCGCCCGCGGCCGCAACGCCCGCGTGATTCTTGAGGAACTGCTGGCCAAGGTGTAAGACCGGGGGCCGCGGGCCGGGACCGATCGCGTGACGCCAACCACGGAAATCCTCGATTCACCGTTCGAGCTCGGCGCCCGCCAGTTCGAGCTGGTGGTCCGGCGGCTCGCCGATGACCTGACCTACGGAAGCGACACATCCCGCTTCGTCGGGCCCGGGATCGATTACGCGCAGTCCAGGACTTACGTGATCGGCGATTCGATCCGCTCGATCGACTGGAAGGTCACCGCCAGGACAGGGCGGTACCACGTCAAGGACTACGAGGCTCCCAAGCGTGTTCCTGTGTACATCATCGTTGACACTTCCGCTTCGATGGGTGTTTCGAGCGTTCCCGTCTCGAAACACGCGGCGGCGGTGTGGATCGGGGGCGCACTGGCGACCGTAGCGTTCCGGCGTCGCAGCCCGGTCTCGCTGATCAGCGGCGGCGATCGACCGGTGATCCCGCCTCCGACACTGGTGCGGACACAGTTGTGGCGATGGATCGACGCGTTGCGGGAACCGGCAGTTGCGGAGACAACGCTGCTCACCGAGCGGATCGAGCGCGTGGAGGAACTGGCCGACCGCACGAGCCTGTTGATCGTGATCAGCGATCTTCACGCGCCGGGGGCGGTGAGCGCGATCAAGCGGTTCCGACAGCGCCACGATTGCCTGGTCGTTCAGATGATCGATCCGGCCGAACTCGGGGGATTGCGCGCGGGGTTCGTGCGCGGGGTCGAGGCCGAGACCGGGAGAGAGTTCCTGGTGTCGGGGCGCACGAGGTTCTTTGGAAGCCGGTCGGCCCGCGGTGATTCGGGGCCGTCGATACTGGGGCGGGAGCTTGTGGAGGCGGGGGTCGATTACGTGGCGATCCGGACCGATGAGCCGATCGTCGTTCCGCTGCGTCGCGCGCTGAGCGTGCGTTCGGGCGCGGGGAGGGTCGCGCGATGATTCTCATCCGAGCCAACGCTCGTGTTCTGTGCTTTTTCGTCGCCTTGCTGGGCTTGGTCGCGGCGACCGGCGCACAGCAACCGACCACGGGCGGGGGAAGCGTCGCGGCGGCGGTGCCGGATGGCGTCAACGTGGGCATCGAGGGGAAACTGATCTACCGATCCGCGCGAGAGTTGCGGGCGCGACCGTTCAACAACAAGTCGCCCGTTGTCATCAGGATCGCGTCGAGTGCGGCGGACGGATCGGCGATCCTGTACGACCTCCGGTACATCGGCGTGCGGCCCGGTCGGTACGACCTTCGCGATGCGCTGGAAAGAGCCGACGGCGGCTCGCTCGCGGATGAGCCCGAGGCGATCATCGAGGTTGTGGGGATTCTCCCCGAGGATCACGGCGGCGAGCTTGTTGGAAGCCCGGGGCTGGGCCTGCCGCGGCTTGGGCCGTATCGGCTCGGTCTGATCGTGCTCGGTGCGATTTGGATGTTCCCGCTCGCGGTGGTGATCTTCCGACGCCTGACGCGCCGACGCAAGGTTGCGGCGACGGCAACCGTCATCGCTCCGCTCACGCTCGCGGACCAGTTGCGGCCGCTGGTGGAGGCGGCCATCGAGGGACTCGCCGGAGTCGAAGACCTCGCCAGGCTCGAACGGCTGCTCATCGCGCACTGGAGAGACCGGCTCGGCCTTGCGCAGCGGTCCACGGTGGAAGCCCTGCACGAGCTTCGGCGACACCCGATCGGCGGCGAGATTCTGCGCGGCGTTGAGGCGTGGCTGCACGGCCCGAGGAACTCGACGGAGAGGGCCCCGGATGTGGCCGCCATGCTCGAACCCTACCGGCGTGTGGGGGTTGTTCGACTCGACAGCGCCGAGACGGCCTTGCCCGCATCGGATGTCAAGGCTCCGCCATCGGTTCCGGTGGGAGGTGCGGCGTGACCTTCTCTCATCCGTGGGTGCTTCTGCTGGCGGCGATCCCTCTGGCGTTGGCGGTGTGGGAGGTTCGCCGCACGGGGCATCGGGTCGCTCTGCCGTTCGACCACCATACTCTACGGCGTGCGAGGGTGGTTCCGAAACTCCTGCTGGCCGCCAACCTGCTTCCGAGCGCTCTGCTTCTGGCCGCGATTGCGCTGATCGCGGGGCCGAAGGGGCTCGGGCCGCCGGGGCAGGAGCGCGTGCTGACCAACATCGAGTTGTGCCTTGACGTTTCGGGCAGCATGTCGAGCCCGATGTCGAGCTCGCCCGACGGGGCCAGCCGGTACAAGACGGCGATGGCCGCGATCGACCACTTCACGCGACAACGCCCCGGTGATGCCATGGGGCTGACGATCTTCGGCGGTTCGGTCGTGCGCTGGTGCCCGTTGACCAGGGACACATCGGCGATACGCAACGCCACGCCGTTTCTTGATCCCGAGACACTGCCGTCGGCGTTGAGTTCCACCCGCGTGGGCAACGCCCTGAGGTTCTGCAACGGCGTGCTCGCCGAGCTGCCCGATGGCGATCGGCTGATCGTGCTTCTGACGGACGGGTTCTCATCCGACCTCGGGGGCGGGCAGTCCACGATTGTCGGGAACGAACTGTCGGCCAATGGTGTGGTTGTTTACGCCATACATGTTGGCGATGGGGCGCCACCCGCGCAGCTCAGCGAGGTTGTCGCTCCGACCGGCGGTGAAGTGTTCAGCGCGACGAACCTCGATTCGCTTACTTCGGTCTTTGACCACATCGGCCGCATGCACAAGGTGCGGATCAAGCAATCGCAACGCGAGTCCATCGACTTTTTCCTGCCCTTTGCCGCCTCGGGCCTGGGGCTTCTTTCTCTTTACGTGCTCTCGTTGCTCGGTCTCCGCTACACCCCGTGGTGAGCCCGGACTGGAACTGGAATGTCCCTGACACCTCCCATCATCCTCGCCGTTTCAGCGTCGGTCCTGGTGGCGTGCTTGCTCGCGGAGTGGTGGCACGGCCGCCGAGTCGCACGGGTTGCGAGGTTGGCGTTCGGACCGACCGGGCGGCGCGCGTGGGTCGTGGCGGTGCCGTTCGTGCGGGCGATCGGCGCGGCCGCGGCGTGCTGGGGCCTGCTGACGCTGCTCTCGATCGATGGCACGCCCGTCGATCTTCAGTACAAGAAGATTCCCGATCGGCATCTGGTGATCGCGCTGGATGTCTCGCCGAGCATGTACGTCCAGGATGCCGGGCCGGAGGGCCGCAAGACCCGGCAGCACCGTGCCGCCGATGTGCTCCAGTCGATCCTGACGAGGCTCGACATGCGGCAGACGCGGGTGACAGTTGTCGCGTTCTACTCGTCGGCCCGGCCGGTGGTGCTCGACACGACCGATCTGAACGTCGTGAACAACATCCTGTACGACCTTCCGCTCGCCCAGGCGTTCAAGGAAGGCAAGACCAACATGTACGAGGGGATCAAGGCCGCGGCGAAGGTCGCGGAGCCGTGGCGGCCCGGTTCGGCGACGCTGGTGGTCGTGAGCGATGGGGATTCGCTTCCGCCGTCGGGGCGCCCCGAGTTGCCGCCGTCGATCGGTGACGCCCTGGTGATCGGGATCGGAAACCCGTATCGCGCGTCGAATGTCGGCGACTCGCTCTCCCGTCAGGACGCGGCGTCGCTCAAGCAACTGGCGGCACAGATCCGCGGCGTCTACCACGATGGCAACGCGACGCACCTTCCGACCTCGACGTTGAGGTCTCTGACCATGATGAATCTCCGGGAGGATCGGGCGACCCGGCTCAGGACGATCGCGCTGGTTGCGGTCGGCGGTGGGGCGGCGGCGATCGCCGCGGTCTCGCCGTTGCTGGGGGCGTTCGGGCTGCGAAAAGCCCGGCCGGGGAAGGCGAGCCAACAATCACCTGGACGGTCTGAACGGGCAATCTCTCAAGGAGCGATCGCATGAAGCGCCGCGCATTCTGGATTCTGTGGGCTTTGGCGCCGGTTGTCGTTGTGGCGCTGCACTATGGGCCGGGTCAACGGATGCTCGCGAGGGACGACTCGCGGGTGCACATCAGGTTGGCGGGCCTTGCCACGACCGGAGAAGACTGGCAGAAGGCGATCGACGAGCTTGAACTGGCGAGGAACGCGCTGCCGACGGACGATCTTGACGCGAGAACACGGATCGACCTCGCCGCGGCCAAAGCAAAGCTGGAGAGCGGCGATCTGCTGGGTGCGTCGAGCGACCTGGACGCGATGCTCGATCGAGAGATCGCCTCCGACCATCCGAGGCAGGCGGTGATCGACGAGTTGCGGGCGACCACGGCGGAGTCGTCGTACTACACCGCGTGGGTGATGCGGCTGGAGGGCGCGACGGAGGAGGAGTGGAAGCCCGAGACCGAGAAAGCCCGACAGAACTACCGGTTGCTCGCCGAATCCGGCGTGGACGACGCACGGGTTGAAGATGCCAAGAAGAACCTCGAGGCGGTTATCCGGCTTGAGCAGATGGACCTGAACGAACTGAAGGCCAGGCCGCTACCAAAGAAGTGCAACTGCAAGAGCGGCTGCTGCCAGAAGAAGCGGGAGCAGCGGTTGAGCCAGTGCAAGGGCAACGGGAAGAAGCCGAGCGACAACCGAAAAGAAATCAACAGCAACTCGGCCTCGGATGCCGTGAATCACGGCAAGGGCTCGTGATCCTGCCCGATGGTCTTGTTCTCATGGCGAGTGGACTGGTGCAGCCAGTGTTTGGCGCCGGAACCGGTGTAACGCGGGAAAGTCTGTATGCGATTGATCACGCTCTGCTTGGCCGTTCTGCTCTGTGCCCTCGGCGCCGAAGCCCTTGCGCAGATTTCGAGCATCCGGTACGCGCCGCCCGTGCGGTATGGCCAGCGGCCTCCCGTGGGAGAGATGGAGGACGAGGCCGAGGATGATGACGAGCAGATGATGATGGGTCGCGGAGGGCGCGGGCCAGGCGAGGACCAGCCACCCAAACCCAAGACTCCGCTGGGCCGCTACATCTTCACACTGGACTTCACCCGCACGCCCGAGACGGTGCTCAAGGCTCGCGCGAAGCTCGCGGCGGATGCCCGCGAGGAGGTTATCAACCCACCGGATACCTCCGACGACGACAAGCCGGATCAGCCTGACGGGGCAGTCCCGAGCGACGATTCGGAAGGCGGCGGCGTAGAGGTTGGCGGGATCGGGGAAGACCCGGAGGCCGTGCGAGCGATGATCGCGGCGGCCATGAGTCGCGCCGAGATGGGACAGCCCGGGGCAGCCGCGCCGGGCGGCGACGTTCCGAGCGTGGCGACCGACGCCGAGAAGACCAAGCCGAAGAAGCTGACCAAGGGTGAACGGAGAGCCGCGGACAAGTTTCGACTTCATGTCGTCGCGGGGCACTGGCCCGACGTCAAGGCTTTCCTGACGGAGAAAGCGGGCGAGGATTCCGCCGCGCTCTACCAGCACATCCTGACCCGCCTCGCGGGAGACTCGGCCATCGTGCCCGACGAGATTCTGTACATCGCCGATGCCAGCCCCGGCGAACTGACCGACAAACAGATCACCTCCCTCGGTCAGATGCTCAAGGCCGCGGTGGCGCGCGGAGCCGATCCGGGCCACGTCGGGCTCATGCTGCGGAAGGGAACGAGCCATTTCGGAGGGACCGAGCCGGCGTCTCGTCAGCGGGCCGCGAGCCTCCTGATGGCGGCGGGTCTGCCGGTCGAGGCCCAGCCGTTTCTCGATCCGCTCGAACAAGCGAGGAAAGACGAGAACGCGAAGCTTCTGAACCTGCACGCGATGTACTTCCAGGGGCTGGCCGCGCGCAAGGCCGATCAGGGCGAGAAGTCGGCAACGATCCGGAAGTGCTGGGATCTCTGCCTGGAGGTGCTCGCGCTTCCGAAAGCGCCCGCCGCCGAGCGCAGCGCCGCGATCGGCCGCGCGTTGGGGTTCATCGAGCAGGTTCCGGAGGAGGTGGGCGATGCATGGATGCGAGGCTTGTTCGAGGGCGGTCCCGATCTCGGGTGGGCGCTGGTCGAGAAGGCCAACAACCGCGCCCGCAACGCCAAGGCCCAGATGCGCCCCGTTGAGGACCGTGTGAAGGCGCTTCGGCGGCTCAAGCGGATCGGCACGGCCATCGTCGAGAGCGCGGGCGAGCGTCTCCCGCAGTACGGGAAGGCGCTCGACATGATGGCGCTCTCGATCGTGGATGAGCTCGAGTTCACCAAGCAGATGCAGCAGATGCCGCAGCAGAACCGCGAGGACGAACGCGTGCAGGTCGTTCCCTCGGAGCAGCTTACGGAATGCCTGCCGAGCGCGGCGTGGCTGCGGGCGGGCGATGCCGGACTCGCGGCGAGGCTCGAACTGATGACCGCCGGCGTGGCGGGCGGATCGGGGGACATCGACGGGGTGCTGGAGATGGTCCGGCCCCTGGTTGCGGTGGACAAGGAACGAGCCCAGAAGATTGCCGACAGCGTTATCGCGGCATGGCCCAACTACGCGCAGGGCGGCCGGTCGGGGTACGAGGAGGAGTACGCCTACAACATGTACGGCCGCGCTCGCTACTACGGCGGCGCGTACTACGGAGGCTATGGGGGGGGCGGGTACGACGGCGGCATCCCGCTGACGCGTGCGAAGCAGAAGCGATTCCTGGAGCAACTCGGCACCCTGCTCGCCGAGTTCCGCAAGGCCGGGCTGAAGCAGGCAAGCCCGTCGTCGCTGGTCGCCGCCTTCTCGGCCAGCCACAGTCAGGCCGAGGTTTTCGATCCCGCGGACATCGCCGCCGTCTTCGGTCCGATCAAGGCAATCCCGCCCCAGGTCACGATCGAGCTTTGCGACACCATGCGAAAACGGCTGGGTTCGATCTGGCGCAACGCGCGCGTTCAACAGGAAGCGGGCACCAAGCGCAACGACCGCCAGATCGCGGCCGAGGTGATACGCGGCTACGACGTCGCCGCCGAACTCGCCGAAGCCGCGCTTGCCGGAGAACCCGGGTCCTGGCGTGCCGCGGTACTCATGGCCGACCTTCGCTTCGACAAGGCGGAGTTTCTCTACGGCCAGAAGGTCGAGTTGGCCACGTACGCGGGTCTGCGCGAACAGGCCTTTTCCGGGTATCAGGCCGCGGCGGACCTGTATGTTGCCGATCTCCGGGCCGGCAAGGCTCAGCCGAGCTCGCTGGTCTATTCGCACTGGGTTGCTTCCGCGCTGGGTGCGAGCGATCTCGGCTTTCTGACCCGTCAGGACCAGCCCGACGACAACCAGGTTGACCGGGTGGTTGCCGCGATCAACAGGCTCCCTGACGCGATGCGCGACCGCCACATCGGACTGTTCGCCAAGGAGATCACCAACTCCCTTCAGACGCTCGCGCCGGAGCTGAAGGTGCGGTTCCTCACGAACGCCTGCCGAGTGATCGGCGAGCACCCGGAAGGGGCCGCGGTGCGCAAGACCCTGGCGTACTACAACGATCTCAAGACCGAGGTTGAGCTTGTGCTCGCGGTTTCCGGCGAGACCACGGTCGGAAGCAAGGAGCCGTTCGGGGTGACTCTGGCGGTCTGGTCGACGCGGGCGGTCTCTCGCGAGAGCGGAGGCTTTGGCAAGTACATCCAGAACCAGCAGTACCACCCCATGACCGGTCAGCCCGTCGATTACAAGGACGAGTTGGAGAAGAAGATCCGAGAGGCGCTCTCGGAGCGCTTCGAGGTCGTGTCGGTCACGTTCAACAAGCCGAACACGCCTCCCATGGGTGTCGCCCGCGATGGGGGCGGTTGGGAGCAGCACCCGCTCGCGTTCATCATGCTTCGCGCGAAGGACGCCTCGGTCGACCGGATACCGCCGATCAGGATGGACCTCGATTTCACCGACGGGCGAGGCTACGTCATGCTGCCGGTGGCAACCACGGTGCAGTTGATCGACGCGCGCGTCGAACCGCGCCGAGCGTTGCCGGATGGACTGGAGATCGAACAGACTCTGGATGCCCGCGCGATGGACCACGCGACCGCCAAACTCGATGTCCGCGCGGTCGCGGCCGGGGTCATCCCGCCGATCTCCGATCTGCTTGACCTCACGCCGATCACATCGGCGGGGATAAGGATCACCAGGACCGACGATCACGGGCTAACCATCACCGACCTGGATACGTCCGGCGATGCGGTCGTGCCCAAGTGCGAACGCACGTGGACGATCGAGCTCGCCGCCGCGGCCGATCGCGAGGGTGAGAGTTTCACGTTCCCGACGCTGGTGGCAAACTCGCCGCGGGGGATCAAGCTGACGAACAAGCAATACGCCGATGCGGATATCGTCGCGTGCGCGGCGTCCGTGCCGATTCGGCTGGCGGCTCCCGCTTCGGGAAACTGGGTGGTCGTTCTCGTCGGCGGCGTCGCGCTCTTTCTCGGCGCGATTCTGGCGTGGCGATACAGGACGAAGCGGACCCGTGCGACCGCCGCGCCCGCCCCAGCGTTCACGGTGCCCGAGCATCTCACGCCGATCAGCGCCGTGGCGTTGTTGCAACGGATCGCGACGGTGCCCGACCTTTCGCTGGCGGAGAATGAACGCAGAGATCTGACTGGGGCGATTCAGGAGATTGAACTCAAGTTCTTCGGTCCCGCCAACGGAACGCACACCGCCGCGGGCGACACGCAGGGGTTGCGCACGATGGTCGAGCGCTGGGTCGGCCTGGCGTCGGCTCGTGTTCGTGCATGAGGGTGTAGTCCACGATTATGGTGGCGACCGATGACAGAAGCATGGCTGGCGGGATGCCGGCGTGGCGGGGTGGGGACGGGAGGTTCAAGGATGGACCTGACGAAGTTGGATGCGCGGGAGGCGTTG
>JADLCX010000022.1 GCA_020846975.1 Phycisphaerales bacterium | reverse complement strand
TGTGTCCATCCGGGTCATCTGTGGCAAGAAGCGGGGTGGATGGAGCCAAGCCGCGGATGAACCCAGATGAGCCCAGACAAGAACCGCCGAGTCTGAGCCTTGGTTCGTGCCTTTGTCTGTGTCCATCTGGGTCATCTGTGGCAAGATCGAAACTTCAGTAATGAGCCCCGATTCCGCCAACGCCAACAGGATCAACACCATCACCGAGCGGGTGATCGGCTGTGCGTTCATCGTCAGCAGGACACTGGGCCGCGGATACCTTGAGAAGGTCTACGAGAATGCTCTGGCCCACGAGTGCCGAAAGGCTGGCTTGCACATCGAGCAGCAACGGCGCCTCGTGGTGATGTACGACGGAGTCGATGTCGGTGAGTACGTTGCGGACATGGTGATTGAGGACTTGGTTCTCGTAGAGATCAAGGCGGTCAAGTGCATTGATCCTGCACATGTGGTCCAGTGCATCAACTACCTTACCTCGACGCGGCTACCTGTCTGTCTTCTTCTGAACTTCGCGACCAAGGTCGAGGTCCGACGACTGGTGGGTCCATTCGCGCCGATCTTTCCGCCTTCTCTCGAGAGTTTGACAGCCTCAGCAGTACCTATGACTCAATCCGAAGAAGTCGATTACGAGGATCGTCCTTGAGCCCGAAGGAGAAGTCACGGAGTTTTCGGGTCGCCGCCAACAACCGCCCATCCAGGTGTGTTCGCCCGGCTTCGGGAGACCGCCGATGGCACGCAAGGCCAAGACCGCATCCGAACTTCTCCGTGATGGTCGTGCGGTTGATGCCGCGGCGGCACGGGCGGTGCGGCGGGCGGCTTGGCCGCGATTGCCCGCATCGTCAAGCCCGCGCAGGGCAGGTTCAAGGCCCGCGACTTGGATGGAGAGCACACCACCATCGAGGCGGCGCGCGGAGCGGCGATGGACCTCCGAGCGCATCCTCGTCAAGCCATTTGCCCCCGCCCCCCGACCGTGTATAGTCCTTGAAGCAGCGCGATGCACCCCATCGCCGCTGCCGAAGGGGTCGATTGATGTCCGCCATTGCCTGAACAACTCCGCCGTTGCCCGCCGGGACCTGATGCGCTCCGCATCGGTTGTCGCCACGACTGATTTCGCGGCGCACACCCGCCGGGCTTCTCGCTGAAACTGAATCCGCGGTCTCCCGCCCGCGTTCGCCGCAGCGCGGTGGCTGTCTCTTGTACCTGTTGCACGGTCGGCATGGTCCGCGACTCGTGAGCAGCGTGCGTGAGCGGGCTGTCGCTCGGACCAGCGGAGCCCATCGCCGTCATCAACCCACCCGGTGGCGCTGCCCATCCGGCCGCGCACCCACACCCACCCGACTCGACCGCTCCCCCATGTCCCACAAATCCCACCGCGACACCACGTTCACCTGCCGCACCTGCGGCACCCAGATCAGCCCCCACTCCACCGGCACCCGCCACCGCAACCACTGCCCCCGCTGCCTCTGGTCTCGCCACCTCGATGATGAGCCCGGCGACCGCCGCATCGCCTGCGGCCAGCCGATGGAGCCCATCGGCATCGAGGTCCGCCGAGATGGCGAGTGGGCCATCATCCACCGCTGCCGGGGCTGCGGCGAGATCAAGACCAACCGCATCGCCGGCGATGACCACGAGCGGCCCCTGCTCGCCCTGGCCCTGCGGCCCATCGCCAGCCCCGCCTTCCCGCTGGATGATCTTCGACCGCCGGGGTGGTGAGCGGGCATCAACCCTTCCAGCTCGCTCCCAGACGGGTTTCGCGGCCTTTGGCACCGCTTGATAAGCGACCATCGCGATCAGCACGGGCATGTGGTCGGATGACACGGGCATGAACCCGCGTTTCATGCCCGATGCGCGCTGCGCCCCGACCGTGCCGCGGTGGATAACGCCCGTGTCGCCCGCCCGCACGGGCATGAACTGGAACTTTCCGGTCATGAATCGCCGCGGGATGGTCAAGTCGCCCCGGCAAACGCCCGATGCGCCTCCCCTCATGGCCAACATCCCCAACGACCGGCGTGAACTGCTCACCTTCGCCACCGCGCGCGAGGAGCTCTGGGCGATGGACCCCTCCTCGATCGGGCTCTCGCCCGCCGAAACCGCCGCGGTGGGCGAGCGCGCGGCGGAGATGCGAGCGCTGATCGAGAGGCTTGCGCAACTCCGGTCCGAGTTCGCCACCACCGCACGCGACCTGGCCGACTCCGCCACCAACCTCCGCACCGCGGTCAACACCGCCGTGCGCGGGATCAACAGCTTCGCCCTCCAGTCCGCCGATCCGCAGGCCGTGTACAGCGCTGCCCGACTCAACCCCCCCTCCCCCGCCCCTGCGCGCTCGGGCCCGGGCGCGGTGATCCCGCCCAACCCGCCCCACTCGCTGCGGGCTTCGCTCGAGACCTCCACCGGCGCCATCCGCCTGACCTGGAAGGCCCGCCAGCCCGCGGGTGTCTCGGGTGTCGTCTACACGCTCGCGCGAAGACTCGCCGGTCAGGGTGAGTACTCGCAGATCGCGCTGGTCGGCGGCAAGAGGTTCACCGATGAGTCCGTGCCCGCGGGCGCGGAGGCGGTCAGCTACCGCGTAACCGCGCAGCGCGGCTCGCTCGCCTCACCACCATCCCCCGCCGGTGAAGTCCACATCCTGCTCGGCGCGGCGGGTGCGGCCCGGCTGTCCGTGGCCGCGTAGGCCCGCCTCCTGGCCCGCCAGCCCCATCTCCCGCCCATCGCCCGACCATGCTAAACTCCCGGCCGGTTTTCAGCGGTGACAGACCGGGAGAGGCTGGGTGTGGGGAACCGGTCCGCGGAGCAGGCGTTGTCGGCGGTGTCTCAACAAGTCGGGCCGGTCGAGGTGGCCGCGCCGCCTCACCCCGCCATTGGCTGGACGGGTATCGGAGCGGCGACGGTGCATCAAGCCCCGCACGCGCCCCCCACCGCCCGCATCCGCATCCTCATCGTCACCTGGAACCGAAAGGCCTTCGTGCAGAGCCTCCTCGGCTCGCTGGCGAAACAGACCTACCCGCGCGAGCTGATGGATGTCACCATCATCGACAACGCCTCGACCGATGGCACGCTCGAGACACTCCGCGACACGTTCAAGCCCGAAGCCCTCATCACCAACACCACCGAGAAGGCCCACGAGCCGAGCTTCAGCGCCGAGGCCTCACCGACCGCCAAGGTCGGCCAACCCAACACCCCGGGTTTCGGCTCCTTGACCCTCATCCGCAACAGCAGCAACATGGGCGGCTGCGGCGGGTTCAACACCGGCCTCGCCTACACCGAGTGGTGCAGCGCAGCCCCTGCCCCCTCGCTCGGCCCTCGGCCCCCGGCCCTCGGCCGTTCCTCCCCCCCCTCTGACTTCGTCTGGCTCGTCGATGATGATGCCGATGTCGCCCCCGACACGCTCGAACACCTCCACCGCACGATGTCATCCTCGCCCGACATCGGCCTGGTCGGCTCGCGCACCGTCAACATCGCCGACCGCAAGTCCACCATCGAGACCACGATCTACTACAACTTCAACACCGGCGCCATGCAGGACGACTGCCCGCCGGAGAACCCCAAGCGAGACTCGTGGCTGGAGTGGGTCGAGAAGACCGGCGGCACACGCGGCGAGCGGGCCTTCACCGGCCAGATCGATGTCGATGTCGTCAGCGCCTGCTCGATGCTCGCCCGCTGGGGCGCGGTCACCGGAACCGCCGACAAAGACAGGTCCGCCGTCGGTTTCTGGGACTGGCGCTACTTCATCTACTGCGACGATGCCGACTGGTGCCTCCGCTTCGCCAAGGCCGGCTGGCGCGTCGTGCTCAGCCTCGATGCCGTCGTCTACCACACACCCTGGAACCTCAAGCTCACACCCGCGCGGATCTACTACGCCAACCGCAACAAAGTGTGGATGGGCCAGAAGGTGCTCAAGGGCGAGCAACTCAAGCGCGTCACCGCCCGCGCCATGAAGTCCAACCTCCGCGATGCCCTGCACGCGGCCTGGAAACGCCGCCTCTTCCACGCCCACATCATCCTCGACACCGCCCGCGACATCGCCATCCAGCGCACCGGCAAGACCGGCGGCGACGGACCGCCCGGTGAGCCGGTCTTCGACGCGCTGCGCCGCCTGCGGCTCTTGAAATCCACGGTGTCCATTGCCGCCCTCTGCCCCCACGCCGATGCGGTGAAGTGGACCGCCGATCTCCGCGCGCACCTCCGCGAGCAGTTGAAACTCGCGAGCGACCCCGCGCTCGCCGAGCCCGAACTCCTGGTCATCGCCCACAACGCAATCCCCCAAGCCAAGCTCCCCGAGAACGCGATCGTCTACGGCGGACACCGCGCCAGCAAGCTCAAGAAGCAACTCCACCTCCGCAAGGCCAGCCCCGGGGCCGTCATCGTCTTCGACCAGACCAACGACTTCCCCGCGCTCTCGATCGGCGGCCACAACCTGCACATCGACCAGAAGAGACCGACCATCGCCCAGGTCGAGCGCGACGGCTGGTTCGCCCGCGCCCGTTTCATGGCCCGGTGGGTCCCCACCGCGATCCGCTGCCTGTACTTCGCCCGCACCGTCAAGCCCCACACAAGCACAGGCAAGTACGGCTGAGCCTGCTTCCGCCTCATGGCTTGTGCCCTTCGCCTTGATGCCCTCTGGTCTCATCAACAATGCCCCCCGCTTCGCTCTCCGATCGTGAGTTCTACACCGCGGCCAACGGCCCGCACCCGCCGCGGATGTTGCCGCGCGCGGAGCAACACGGCGGCACCGCTCATCGCAAGCCCATCGAGTGGCCCCGCACCGACCGCCCCTTGCGCATCGCGATCATCGGCTGGGCCCGCCTCTCCAGCCAGGGCAAGGAGGGCAGCGGCTACAACCTCAGCAAGTCCGAACTCGCCCGCGGCCTCGCGCTCAGCGGCCACACCGTCACCTGCCTCCAGTCGGGCATGACCTACCGGTGGGGCCTGTCGCGCCGCAGGCGCGGCCCCCACATAGCCCACCGCGAAGATTGGGCCGGCATCCGATGCTTCGATCTCCGCAACAGCCCCAACATCGCCCCCGCCGCGTGGAACTTCCGCAACATGGCCGAGGAGGTGTCGAGCCCGAACTCGACCAGACTCGTCCTGGACTGGCTCCGCGAGCAACAGGCCCAGGTCGTCCACATCCACTCGCAAGAGGGCTACGGCCTCGACCTCATCGGCGCGATCGAGGATGCCGGCATTCCCGTGGTGGCCACCCTCCACAACTACTGGCACATCTGCCCGCAGGTGGACCTGCTCCACCGCGAGGCCGAGGTCTGCCTCGATTACGACGGCGGCCGCCGCTGCGTCGGCTGTCTCGAAGGCAAGGATGTCGCCAAGCTCAAGAAGCAACGCGCCACCGGCCAGACCCTCGAAGGCCTCTGGGGCATGTACCCCGCCGATGTCATCCGAAAGGCCGCGTACGGCCTGAAGCCCGCGCTCAAGTCGATCCTCAACGGACGTTTCTCACGCCGCTTCAACGCCGCGCCGTTGAACCCGCCCGCGCTCCCCGACCCCGAGCTCGCGCTCGGTTTCGACACCGAGCACGGCATCGTCACCGACGGCACCATCGCCCACGATGTCCCCCTCCACGAGGGTGAACACCCCCGCCACTACCACCGCGCCGCCCTCGACACCAACGAGAAGGTTCTGGCCAACCGCGAGGTCCACCTCACCGTGCTCAACGAGTACGGCCGCCGCCGCTCCGCCGGAATCGCCGCACTCAACCGCGCCTCGCTCGTCATCCCGCCCAGCGACCACCTCCGCAAGGTTCACGTCGCCATGGGCCTCGACCAGTCCCGCACGCGCTGGGTCCGCCTCGGCCAGCCCCACTTTGACCAGATCAACCGCCGCACCCGCCGCTCCCCGTTCTACGACACCGTGCCGTGGGACCCGCGCGCCGCGACCACGCCGCTGCGCTTCGGCTACTTCGGCACCACGCGCCCCAACAAGGGCCTCGAGGTCCTCGCCCGCGCCATCCCGCTGCTCGCGACCGAAGTCCGCCAGCGCTGCCAGTTCACCATCCGCGCCATGGGCCACGAGGCCGGCTTCAAGAAGCGCCTCAGCAAGTACCCCGAGGTCTGCATCTGGCCCGGCGTGGGCTACGACCTCCTGCAACTCATCGGCTCCGGCGGCGATTACGATGTCGGCATCCTCCCGCACATCTGGATGGAGAACTCGCCGCTGGTCATGCTCGAAAACTTCCACGCCGGCAAGTTCATCCTCTGCTCTCGCCTCGGCGGGCCGGTCGATTGGCTCAACGAAGGTCCGCGGGGGAATGGAATGTTCTTTCCCGGCGGCGATGAGTTCGCTCTCGCCGCGTGCATCACCAAGCTCGTAACCGGCGAAGTACCCATCCCCACCCCGCGCCAGATCCACCAGCGCACCATCCTCCAGAGCTACCCCGCCCACGTTGCCGAGTGCGAGTCCATTTATCACGAGGTGATCGAACGCAAGGTCGGACCGACCGCGGCTCCACAACCCGTCGCCACTCCCGCCGTCGTCATCCGCGAGATGACCGCCGCGGCGATGCTCACCGCCTGAATTCGACGTCGTCGCGGGCCTCAGTCGATACTCCCCTCGTTGCCCGCCGCACCCTCCCAAGCCCCCCTCGGCATCCTCGGCTTCGGCCACTTCGGCCGCGCCATCGCCGCGCTCGCCGAAGCGCAGGGCCTTCCCTACTTCGCCCACGATCCTGACCCCGCCACCGCTTTCACCATCCCCACCGGTCGCGCGGCCGTCTCGCCCGAAGAGCTCGCACGCCAGGCCCGCACGCTGATCCTCTGCATCCCCATCCCCGCCCTCGCACCCACGCTCGCCGCGCTCCGCCCTCACCTCTCCGCAGACCACTTCATCCTCGATGTCGGCAGCGTCAAAGTGCAGCCCGCGGCCGAGATGGCCCGCATCCTCGGCTCGGACATCCCCTGGTGCGCCACCCACCCGCTCTTCGGCCCCGCCGCCCTCGCCCGCGGCGAGCGCCCTCTCCGCGCCATCATCTGCCCCAACGATCAGCACCCAGCCGCCGCCCGACGCGCTGCGGCCCTCTACCGCACCCTGGGTTGCGAGACCACCGAACTCTCGCCCGACGACCACGACCGCCTCATGGCCGACACCCACGCCCTGGCCTTCTTCGTCGCCCGCGCCATGCTCGACCTCGGCCTCCCGCCCGATTCGGCCTTCGTGCCCCCATCCTTCCACGCCATGGCACAGACCATCGACACCGTCCGTGCCGATGCCACCCACCTCTTCGACATCATCCAGCAGGCGAACCCACACGCCGCCGTCGCTCGCGAACGCCTGCTTGAAGCCCTGAAGCAGATACACGCTCAACTCCTCGATCAACCTCGCAACCCTGATTGACGCACGCGGCCGTCGCCGCTACGCTGCACTCGCTCAAGGTGCCTGTTTTGCCGGGTCATGATCGTTGCCGACAGAACAGGCTGAAAAGGGAAGCGTGGTGCGGCCGGGCATGGCCCAGCCAACTCCACCGCGGACGCGCCGCCGTAACGGGTGGTGGTCCGGCAAGCCCGATGGTCGGGTTCGTCGGACGCGGGAGATCACACCGCCACTGGGGCCACGCGGACCCGGGAAGGCGGATCACCTCGCAACGCTCCTTCGCGGAGTGTTCCACCCCAAGCCGGAAGACCTGCCTCTGGGCTGTTCGTTCGTCGCCCTCGCGATTCGGGGCGCCGGCGCAGGTCGTCCGCGCACCACTCCCCGCGGCCATCCTCCACCGGCATTCCCGTTCTCCCCCGTCGCGAGGGTCAATCACGCCGTCCCGATGGGAGTCGCCCTGCGCGAAATCAGGGCAGGAGAGTTCAGGATGTTGCCCACCACACACGCTCATCGCACGACCGCCACCACCCGACCGCCCTCCCTCCGCGCTCTCCGCGGAGCCTCAGCGTTCTCCGCGTTGTCCATTGGCCTTTGCCTGCTCGCCTCGCAGCCCGCCCACGCCTCCGCGTTCGCCACCTACGGCCGGGCCTACCGCACGCTCGCCATGCCGCCCAACGGCCCCGGCTCCAGCGCGTTCTTTGGCGACTGTCTGCCGGGGGCAGACGGCCGCATCATCGGCGTCACCGGCAACGCGATCTATCTCGAGCGATCCGTCGGCAGCGCAGCCTTCGATGTCGTGGCCACCTTCGACCCCGCGCAGAGCGCGGGCGCGGCCGACCCGGCTTTCGTCTCGATCAGCCCGGATGGCACGCGACTGGCCGTCGGTCTCGGCTTCGGAAAGCCGGTCGCCATCGTTCCACTCGCCAGTCTCGGCACGCCCGCTTCCCCGACCTCGCTCACAGGCTCGTTGGCGACCTACTTCCCCGTCCCCCACTACCGCGCCGCATGGCAGGATGCCCACCACCTGGCCCTCACCGCCGGGACATTCGGCTCTCCGTCGCAGGTCACGCTCCTCGACACCCTCAGCAGCCCCGCCGCGCCGAGCAACCCCACCATCATCACCAACATCGGCGGAGCATCCGCCGCGATCGCCTTCGACTCCGCCGGCCGCCTTTACACCGGCAATGGCTTCGACCTCGGCCCCGCGTCCCCCTCAACCACCGGCACGATCAAGGCCTTCGACCCCGCCGCATGGTCCTCGGGCGCTGCGGACTTCGAGTCCCCGGCCGCCGGACGCTTTATCGCCGACATCCTCTCCGCCGACGCTCTTCTCTTCGACTCTTCCGGAAACCTCGTGATCGGCGGCGGTGATTTCAATGATGGAGATACCGGCTACCTCGGTGTCCTGAGTTCCAGCGCGATCGCCGCCGCGATCGCCGGGCTCCCGATTGATACCGCGGACCCGTCCCAACTCAAGCGCCTCACGCCCGGCGGCTCCGCGTTTGATTACTACTCCGCGGCCTACAACCGCGCCACCGGCGACCTCTACGCCACGCTCACCGACTTCCTCTCCGGCGCCAACACATGGCACGCCACCGTCCCGACGCCCGCCGCCGCGTTGACGATCCTGATCGGCACCCTCACCGTCTCAAGGCGACGCCGATGAACCCGGCACTCATCTACCTCTGCTGCTTGGCCGTTCTGCACCTCGGCTGTCCCGCGGCCCACGCCGACCCATTCGCCACGCGCGTGCTCGACTATTCGCCCGCGCCGGGACAGTTCATCAACAACCCGCAGTTCAACAACCCATCCCGGGCGCTCGGCGCCCCGATCGGTGGATCAACCAGTTCGCCCGACAACACCAAACTTGTCTCGCTCGGCGGCCTCGGCGGTTCCATCACGCTCGGTTTCGATCATCCCATCCACGATAGCCCGCACAACCGTTTCGGCGCCGACATCATCGTCTTCGGCAACGCCCACTGGGTCGGCGGCGACCCGCTCCGCCGTTACGCCGAGTGCGGCGTGATCGAAGTCGCGCGCGACACGAACGCCAACGGGCTCGCCGACGACCCCTGGTACCTCGTTCCCGGCTCTCACCTTGCCGCGCCGGCCACGCGCCCCTTCGCGCTTCCCGCCTCACCCTTCGCCGGCGCGGCGGCCGGCCCGATCCTCATCAACGCGACGCCACCAGTCGAAGCGATCTTCGGCTACGCCGACCTGACGCCAACCCTTGCTCCCGCGGAAGGCGAGAATCCCGACTTGCTCTACACCTCTCCCGACGACCCTCGCACCGTCGGTCTCAGCCCCGGCTCGGGCGGCGGCGACGCCATCGACATCGCCCAAGCCATCGACCCGGCCACGGGCGCACCCGCCAACCTCGACCGTATCGACTTCGTGCGAGTCTCCACAGCCGTCAACAGCACCCACCCGGTCCTCGGTGAGGTCTCGACCGAGGTCGGCGCGGTGGCCGACGTCCGCCCCGTGTACACCGCGGACTGGAACCATTCAGGCTCCGTCACCGTCCAGGACATCTTCGACTTCCTGACCGACTACTTCTCCGCATCCCCGCTCTTGGAGGGTGGGGGCGCCGACTTCAACAACTCGGGCGCTTCGACCGTCCAGGACCTGTTCGATTTCCTCTCCGCCTATTTCGCCGCGTGATGCCGACCCGCCGCTCCAACCCCGCCTTCACGCTCGTCGAGATCCTTGTCTCGATCGCGGTCATCGCGCTGCTGATCGGTCTCTTGCTCCCCGCCCTGGGTGGAGCCCGCGAGTCGGCGCGACAGACGCTCTGCTTTTCCAACATCCGCCAGATCGCCCTCGCCAACGATCTCTACGCGCAGGACCACGCCGACCGCTACGCCCCGGGCGCCGCCGACATCCTCGCCAACCTGCACCGCTGGCACGGATCGCGCCCATCGGCCTCCGCTCCATTTACCGCCGCGGGTGGCTCGCTCACTCCCTACCTCTCCGCCGACGAGGCCTCGCCTTCGACAGCCATCCGCGCCTGTCCATCGTTTGTCTCGACCCAACTCGCCCTCGCCGACGCACGCCTGGGCTTCGAGCGCTCCGCCGGGGGCTACGGCTACAACAACGCCTTTGTCGGCTCCGACCGGGCTCATTCAGACTCCAGCGCTCGCTGGGTGCTCGTGACGGACCGCGTAGGTTCGCAGCGATTCCGGTTCACGGACCCCGGCGGTACCGTTGCCTTCGCCGATGCCGCGCTTGCCGATGGCAATCCACGCGCGGGCGTCATCGAGTACTCGTTCATCGAGCCGCGCTTCTGGCCGGATTTCTCGCCGCCCGCGCGGCCCGACCCCAGCGTTCACTTCCGCCATCCCGGCGCCGGCCGCCCGGAAGGCGCGGCATCCGCCGCGTGGCTCGACGGCCACACCTCCACCGAGCATCGCACCTTCACCGTCTCCAGCGGCCTCTACGCCGGCGACCCCGTTCCGCTCGGTACCGGCTGGTTCGGCAGGTCCGACGATAACGCCCTCTTCGACTACTGAGGTGCCCGCATGGTCACCCGCTGCATCTGCCACGACATCACGTTCACGCGGCTCAGGGCGATCGCGACCGACGAGCGGCTCAATCTGCCCGCGCTCAAGGCGAGGACCGGGTGCTGCACCGGCTGCGGCACGTGCGAGCCCTACATCCGCCTCATGTTCCGAACCGGCAACACGGCCTTCCCGGTGCTTGAAAGAAAAGCCGCCGATGAACTGATGCGTTCACCGGCGACGGAGTTTGCATTCAAGCCCGGCTGAGTGAGGGGCTCAGACGTTGCTGCCCGCGGCCTCGCCCATCGGCACCTCGACCTGCGGAACACCGAGCGCACCGTGACGATCCGCGCCCAGAGCCTCGGCGGCCCGCGCGGCTTCCGCCAGCATCACACCGTCGTCGCCATCGTTCATCGGCGGCTCGGCGAGCTGCTGCACGCGGATCGATTGGTACGCGCGGAAGCCCGTGCCCGCGGGGATCAGGTGACCCAGCAGCACGTTCTCCTTGAGGCCGATCAGGTCGTCGATCGCGCCACGCAACGACGCCTCGGTGAGCACCTTGGTGCTCTCCTGGAACGAAGCACCCGAGAGGAACGACTCGCTCGAGAGCGCGGCCTTGGTGATGCCCAGCAGGAGCGTGCGGCCCGTCGCCGGGCGCGCCTTCTTGGCCTTGGCCGGTTCCTTGCCGGCGGCCTCGGCCTTGGCGTTGGCCTCGCGGATGTCGTGCTTGCTGATCAGTTCGTCGATCTTCAGGTCGGTCCCGCCCGGTTCGGTCACGCGGACCATCTCGCCGATCTGCAGGTTCTTCTGCCGGAACTCGAACTTGTCCACGACATCGTGGGGCAGCAGGTCCGTGTCGCCCGGGTTCTCGACGCGCACCTTGCGGAGCATCTGCGCGAGGATCACCTCGATGTGCTTGTCGTTGATCGACACGCCCTGGGCACGGTACACGTTCTGGACCTCGTCCAGCATGTACGTCCACAGGGCTTCCTCACCCTTGATCCGCAGGATGTCGTGCGGGACCATCGGCCCTTCGATCAGGGCGTCGCCGGCCTGCACGAAGTCGCCGGTGTGCACGAGCAGGTGACGATCCTGGGGGACGTGGTGGTCCTTCTCGATCCCCGAATCGGAGATCACCCGGATGGTCATCTTGCCCTTGCGCTTGTCGCTGTGGATCTCCACGCGACCCGAGATCTCGGCCATCACCGCCGGGTCCTTGGGTTTGCGGGCCTCGAAGATCTCGGTCACGCGCGGCAGACCACCGACGATATCCTGCGAACCGCCCGCGCCGCGCGGTTGACGCGCGAGCATCTGGCCGGCCTTGATCGGCGATCCGTCGGGCACCTCGATACGCGCCTTGGCAGGCAGGTAGTGGAAGTCCAGGATGTTGCCGGTCGAGTCCACGATGGTGATCTGCGGGTGCTTCTCGCCCTTGTGCTCGACGACGACCAGGGCCTTCTTGCCCTGGCCCGCATCCTCCTCGCGGACGGTCTCACCGACCTCGATGTCGACGTACTGAACGGTCCCGTCCTTCTCGGCCAGAATCGCCAGTCGGTGCGCGTCCCACTTGACCAGCTGCTGGCCGCGCTTCACTTCCTCGCCCGGCTTGACGAGAACGTACGCGCCGTAGGGGACCTTGCTCTTCTCGAGCTCGCGGCCCTTGGCGTCGAGGACAGCGATCTCGCCGTTGCGCTTCAGCGCGACGTTGACATCGTGGCCTTCCTCGTCCTTGACCGGCACCTGGTTGCAGTCGCGGAGTTCGACCTTGCCGGCGTTGCCAGCGCGGATCTCGTTCTCGAGAACCTCGCGGGAACCGATGCCGCCGGTGTGGAACGTACGCATCGTGAGCTGCGTTCCCGGCTCGCCGATCGACTGGGCCGCGATGATGCCCACCGCCATGCCCGGCTCGACCAGTTTGCCGGTGGACATGTCGAAGCCGTAGTCCAGCACCGAGCATCCCGTGCGGCTCTCGCTGGTCAACGGCGAGCGGACCAGTATCTCGCTCATGCCCAGGTCCTCGATCTTCGAGGCGGCCTCCGGCGTGATGACCTCGTTCTCGCTCACGATCAGTTCGTCGGTCTTGGGGTTGATGATCGTGTTGCGGCTGACGCGCCCGATGACCTGCTCGCGCAGCGACACGGCGACGTTCTCGCCCTTGTAGATCGCGCGCTTGCTCACGCCGCGCTTGCTGCCGCAGTCGTGCTCGCTGATGATGACCGACTGGGCCACATCGCACAGCTTGCGGGTCAGGTAGCCCGAGTCGGCGGTCTTGAGCGCGGTATCGGCCAGACCCTTGCGGGCGCCGTGGGTCGAGCTGAAGTACTCGAGGATGTGAAGGCCCTCGCGGAAGTTCGCGCGGATGGGCGTCTCGATGATCTCGCCCGAGGGCTTGGCCATCAGGCCGCGCATGCCCGCCAGCTGCATGAGCTGGCTGACGTTGCCGCGCGCGCCCGAGTCGCTCATGAGGTAGACGGGGTTGAGGTAGAGTTTGCCGGTCTTGTCGCCCGCGGCCACCTCGTTGCCGTCGGCATCACGGGTGTCGGTCTTCAGCGTCGCCTGCAGTTTCTTGGTCACTTCCTCGCGGCAGTGGCTCCAGATGTCGAGCAGCTGGTTGTACCGCTCGCGCTCGGTGATCAGGCCGCGCTCGAAGTTCTTCTCGATGCGGTCCACCTTCTTCTGCGCCTCGTCGATCAGCGTCTGCTTCTCGGCGGGGATGCGCAGGTCGGTGACGCCGAAGGAGAGACCCGCGACCGTGGACTGCTTGAAACCGATCTCCTTCATCCTGTCGAGCAGTTCGATCGTGGCGGGGCGTCCGAGGAACGCGTAGGTATCGTCGATGACGCGGGCGCAGCCCTTCTTGCCCAGCCCGCAGTTGTAGAACGGCATGCCCGGCTGCAGGATCTCGCTGAACAGCAGGCGGCCGGCGGTGGTGACGATGCGGCGCGACGCCGGCATGGGCTTGGGGGACAGGTCGCCCTGGTTCTCTACGACCTGATCGAAGCCCTCGATCCTGACGGTGATCCGCTCGTGCAGGCCGATCTTGCCCTGGTCATAGGCGAGCAGGGCCTCGGCGCGGTCCTTGTACCGCGGCAGTTTCTCGGCCGGGCGATCGTCGGACACCATGATCGTGATGAAGTACACGCCCATGACGATGTCCTGCGACGGCGAGATCATGGGCTTGCCGTTGGCGGGGCCGAAGATGTTGTGCGTGCTGAGCATCAGCACATGGGCCTCGGCCTGGGCCTCGACCGAGAGGGGCAGGTGCACGGCCATCTGGTCGCCGTCGAAGTCGGCGTTGAAGCCGGTGCAGACCAGCGGGTGGATGCGGATGGCGTTGCCCTCCACGAGCACCGGCTCGAAGGCCTGGATGCCCATCCGGTGCAGCGTCGGGGCGCGGTTGAGCAGCACGGGGTGCTGGTAGATCACCTCTTCGAGAATGTCCCACACCTCGGCGTCGCGCCGCTCCAGCATGCGCTTGGCGCTCTTGATCGTGTCCGCCAGCCCGTGCTCCTTCAGCTTGCGGATGATGAACGGCTGGTACAACTCCAGCGCGATCTTCTTGGGCAGGCCGCACTGGTGCAGCTTGAGTTCGGGGCCAACGACGATGACCGACCGCGCCGAGTAATCGACGCGCTTGCCGAGCAGGTTCTCGCGGAAGCGGCCCTGCTTGCCCTTGATCATGTCGGTGAGCGACTTGAGCGGACGGTTGCTCGAACCGAGCACCGGGCGGCGACAGCGGTTGTTGTCGAAGAGCGCATCGACCGCCTGCTGGAGCATCCGCTTCTCGTTGCGGATGATGACCTCGGGGGCGTTGAGGTCCATCAGCTTCTTCAACCGGTTGTTGCGGTTGATGATGCGCCGGTACAGGTCGTTGAGGTCGCTGGTGGCGAAGTTGCCGCTCTCGAGCAGCACCAGGGGGCGCAGGTCCGGCGGGATGACCGGGATCACGTCCATGACCAGCCACGCCGGATCGTTCTCCGACCCGCGGATCTGCTCGACGATCTTCAGCCGCTTGGCGAGGTCCTTGATCTTCTGCTTGCTGCGCGTGTTCTTGAGTTCTTCGCGGAGGTCCGCGGCGAGCTTGTGCAGGTCGGTCCGCTCGATCAGTTCGCGGGCCGCGTCCGCGCCCATGAGGGCACGGAAGGCGTTGCCGTACTTCTCGGTCGCCTGGCGGAACTCGTCCTCCGTGAGCATCTGCTTGAACGTGAGGTCCGTGTCGCCCGGATCGACGACGACGTAGTCCTGGAAGTAGATCACCTTCTCGAGGTCGCTGGTCTTCATCGCCAAGAGGTTGCCCAGGCGGCTGGGCATCGCCTTGAAGAACCAGATGTGCACGATCGGCGCGGCCAGGTTGATGTGGCCCATGCGCTTGCGGCGGACGCGGGAGTGCGTCACCTTCACGCCGCAGCGGTCGCAGATGATGCCCTTGTACTTGGTGCCCTTGTACTTGCCGCAGGCGCACTCGTAGTCCCGCTCGGGGCCGAAGATGCGCTCGCAGAACAGGCCGTCCTTCTCGGGCCGGTACGTGCGGTAGTTGATGGTCTCGGGCTTCTTGACCTCGCCGTAGGACCACGAGCGGATGTCGTTCGGGCTCGCGAGGGTGATCTTCACCGCGCCGAAGTCATTGATCCGGTCAAACACGCTTTCCGTTGCCGCCATGTTCTTCTCCGTGTTGGGCCGGTTCTCCGAACCGGTCCGCACGTTGTCGGTCTTGTTCAGTCAGCCGATGGCCCGGATCGTTCCGCGGCCTGCCGTAGATGCGGTAGAACGAGTCGTAGCTCCGCGTCGCGCCCGGGTTCAGAGCAGGCTGGCGCCTTCGCCGGCCTTCTTCTCGAGCGTGATGTTCATGCCCAGGCCCTTGATCTCGTTGCACAGCACGTCGAACGCGACGGGCATCCCCGCCTCGAGCGTGTTGGTGCCCTTGACCATGCTCTCGTAGATCTTGGTGCGGCCCTCGACATCGTCGGACTTGACGGTGAGCAGTTCCTGCAGGATGTAGGCCGCGCCGTAGGCCTCGAGCGCCCACACCTCCATCTCGCCGAACCGCTGGCCGCCCGTGCGGGCCTTGCCGCCCAAGGGCTGCTGGGTGATGAGCGAGTAGGGGCCCGTCGCGCGGGCGTGGATCTTGTCGTCCACGAGGTGGTGGAGCTTGAGGATGTACATGTAGCCAACGGTGGTCTTCTGCGTGAACGGCTCGCCGGTGCGGCCGTCGAAGAGCTGGATCTTGCCGCCGCGGGGCATGCGGGCCAGGAGCTTGCGCCAGTGCGGGAAGGTGCCGTTCTTCTCGTGCTCGGCCAGTTCCCTGGTCACGGCCTCGTTGGCCTCGGCGACCGCGGCGTGGACCTCCTGCTCCGTTCCGCCGTCGAACACGGGCGAGACGGCCTGGAAACCGAGAACCTTCGCGGCCCAGCCGAGGTGCGTTTCGAGAATCTGACCGACGTTCATGCGGCTGGGCACGCCCAGCGGGTTGAGGAGCACATCGACGGGTGTCCCGTCTTCCATGAACGGCATTTCTTCCTCGGGAACGATGCGGGCGATGACGCCCTTGTTCCCGTGGCGTCCGGCCATCTTGTCGCCGACCGAGAGCTGACGCTTGGTCGCGAGGTAGACCTTGACCATTTCGAGCACGCCGTTGGGCAGCTCGTCGCCGCGCTTCATGTGGTCGGTCTTGCGCTTCTTTTCCTTGCGGTTGGCCTCGATACGCGGCCAGAACTGGCGGTAGGTCACCTCGGCCTGGTCGCGGACCTCCTTGCTGCCCTTGACCCACTTGAGGTCGAAGTTCTGGATCTGCTCCAGGATGACTTCCGCGATGTCGCTGGCGCCCACCTTCTGGCGGGTGCTGGGATCGACCATCTCGGTGCCGACGATTCGGTTGACCTCGGCCACCATCTCCTTGAACAGGCCCATGGCCTTCTGGTCCATGGCCTTGCCGTACTCGTCGATGTCGGTCGCGAGCCGCTTCTTCTGATCGGCCGAGAGGTGCATGCGCCGGCTGAACCGCTTGGCGCCGATGACGATGCCCTCGACGCCGGCGGGAACCTCGAGCGAATCGTTCTTCACATCCTCGCCGGCGCGGCCGAAGATCGCGTGGAGCAGTTTTTCTTCGGGGGTCAGCTCGCTCTTGCTCTTGGGGCTGACCTTGCCGACGAGGATATCGCCGGGCCCGACGCGAGCCCCGAGCCGGATGATGCCGTGCTCGTCGAGATTGCGGAGCATCTTCTCGCTGACATTGGGGATGTCGCGGGTGAACTCCTCGCGTCCGAGCTTGGTCTCACGGATCTCGACGTCGAAGGCGTCGATGTGGATGCTGGTGAAGACGTCGTCCTTCACGAGCCGCTCGTTGATGACGATCGCGTCCTCGAAGTTGTAGCCGTCGAAGGTGTTGAACGCGACCATCACGTTCTTGCCGATGGCCAGCTCGCCGAGGCGGGTGCTGGGACCGTCGGCGATGATCTCGCCCTTGGCGAGCTTCTGGCCCTTCTTGACGATCGGACGCTGGTTGAGGCAGGTCCGCTCGTTGAGTCCGGCGAACTTGCGCAGCACGTACTCGTCGGAGTTGTCGATGATGACGCGCTGGGCGTCGACGAACGTCACCACGCCGGCGTTCTTGGCCTTGACGACCATGCCGGAGTTGTGACCGACCGCCTTCTCCATGCCGGTCGCCACGACGGGCGGATCGACCTTGATGAGCGGCACCGCCTGGCGCTGCATGTTCGAGCCCATCAGCGCGCGGTTGGCGTCGTCGTGCTCGAGGAAGGGGATCAGCGCGGCGGAAACGCCGACGATCTGCTTGGGGGCGATATCGACGAACTCGACGTTGCCGCTGTCGATCTCGGCGAGCTCGCCATCGACGCGGGCGAGGATCGCGCCCTTCTTTAGGCGTCCCTCCTTGTCGATGGTGTCGGCCGGGGCCAGGACGGCCTTGATCTCCTCATCGGCGCGGAGGTGCACGACCTTGCCGGTCAGCTTGCCGTCCTTCGCGACGCGGTAGGGCGTGCGGATAAAGCCGTAGTCGTCGATGCTGGAGTAGATACCCAGCGACGAGATGAGGCCGATGTTGGTGCCTTCGGGCGTCTCGATGGGGCAGATGCGCCCGTAGTGCGAGATGTGCACGTCGCGAACCTCGAAGCCGGCGCGCTTGCGGTTGAGGCCGCCCGGGCCGAGGGCCGAGAGGCGACGCTCGTGGACCAGCGAACTGAGCGGGTTGGTCTGATCGACAACCTGCGAGAGTTCCGAGCGGCCGAAGAAGAAGTCGATCGCGCTGGAGATGCTCTTGCTGTTGACCAGGTCGGCGATCTTGGCGATCTCGTCCGGGTCCTTGACGCTCATGCGCTCCTGCACGGTGCGGCGGAGCTTGAGGAAGCCCTTGCGGAGCTCCTCGACAGCGAGCTCATCGAGCGTGCGGAGACGGCGGTTGCCGAGGTGGTCAATGTCGTCGACCTGGGCTGCGGGGCGGCCGGTCTTGGGGTCGAGGCGCTTGCTGCGGAGGTCGAGCACGTAGGTGACGACCTTGAGGAAGTCCTCGGCGCGGAGGAACATCTGGTCCTCGGCGACGTTAAGGTTGAACTTGCGGTTGATGCGGAAGCGGCCGACGCGCCCGAGGCGGTAGCGGTTGTCGTCGTAGAACTTCTCGAGGAACAGCTGCTTGGCCTTGTCCACCTGAGGCGGGTTGCCGGGGCGGAGCTTGGTGTAGATCTTGAGCAGGGCTCGCTCGTAGTCGTTGGCGGCCTCGAACTGCTCCAGCTTCTCTTCCGCGACTGTGTTGAGGATCAGCGTGTCGGAGGGGTTCTGGATGATCCGAACCTTCTTCAGGCTCGAGTTGACGATCTTCTCCGCCGCGTCACCGATCTGGCGGCCGACATGGACCAGTTCCTCGCCGGTCTCGGTGTCGATGATGCTGGCCGCGGCCCAGAACTCGGGCTTGACCTTCTCCGCCGCGATCTCGTTGACCTCGTAGAAGAGGCTGAGGATCACCGCGGTGTCGGCGATCGACTCGTCGAGGCAGCGGAGGAACGTGGTGGCCGCGAGCTTGGTGCTCTGGTCGATGCGCATCGCCAGAACGTCCTTCTTGGTCACTTCGAGCTCGATCCACGAGCCTCGCTCGGGGATGATGCGGGTCGAGTGGAGCGGACGGTCGCCCTCGGCGCTGACGATGGAGAAGTCCACGCCGGGCGAGCGGTGGAGCTGACTGACAATGACGCGCTCGGCGCCGTTCACGATGAACTCGCCGCCGCCCATCATGATCGGGAACTCGCCGAGGTAAATCTCCTCCTCGGTGATGTCCGGGTGACCCTCGCGGACCAGCCGCACGGCCACCCGGAAGGGCATGCCGTACGTGAGCCGCAGTTCGCGGCACTCGTCGGGGGTATACCGCGGCTCCTCGAGCACGTAGTACAGGTATTCCAGTTTCATCGTCCCGTCGTAGCTCTCGATCGGGAAGACCTCGCGCATGAGAGCTTCCAGCCCCAGCGCGGTGTCACGCCCGTCGGGAGACCGGGTCAACTGGAGGAATCGCTCGTACGCATCGGTCTGAATCTGCGTAAGAACCGGGACGGTGGTCCCGTCGCCGCGCTTGGAAAAATCGCGCACGTTGGTCGCTGCCATCGGAGTCCCTCTGATGGTGAGATCACCGCTGCGGCCGCCGCCGGCCGAACGTCAAAGTGTTGTGAAAACTGTGTTGCCCAATACGCCCGTGTACCCGCTGCCAAAAATCCGCGCCGAATCGCCAAGTGTACCCCGACAAATACCGGGAAGCAAGTTCGGGTGGGACCCACAATTGTGGGACCAGCGGCAGGGGCGGTTTATACCCTAAACAGGGGGCTCAGTGTTCCGACGTAGGGGCGGGAGGCTTGGGGCCCCCGAAATGGGCTAGCCGGCCAATCGCTCGTCGTCAGCGCCTTCGATGCCCAGGGCTTTCATCTTCTTGTAAAGCGTTGTACGGTTGATGTGCAGGTCCTCGGCGGTCTTCTGGCGGTTCCAGCCATTGGCCGCGAGGGCCCGCAGGATGATCCGTCGCTCAGGGTCCTTGAGGGCATCCTCGAGCGGAATGGGCGTCCACGCGACGGGCTCGCCGCCCGGCTGCGCGGAGTTGCCGGGGACCGAGAGAACCAGACCCGGCTTCGCGCCGGTTACGTGGTCGGGCAGATCCTGGACGCCGATGGTCGGGGACTTGGCGAGCACGGCGGCCCGTTCGACGATGTTCTCGAGTTCGCGCACGTTGCCGGGATAGCGGTAGCGGCGCAGGGCATCGACGGCCTCGGGCGAGAATCCGACGAACGTGCGGCCGAGGTTGGCCGCGTGCTTGTTGAGGAAGTGCTCCATCAGCGGCGCGATGTCACTGATGCGGTCGCGCAGGGGGGGAACGTCGATCGTGACGACGTTGATCCGGTAGTAGAGGTCCTGGCGGAAGTCCCCCCGGGCGACCATCTCTTCGAGCGGCTTGTTGGTGGCGAGCACGACGCGGACATCGACCTCGATGGTCTCGGAGGACCCGACGGGCTCGAAGCGCCGCTCCTGCAGCACACGCAGGAGCTTGAGCTGCATGGCCGGGCTGGCCGAGTTGATCTCGTCGAGGAAGATCGTGCCTCCATCGGCGGCGAGGAACCGGCCGACCTTGTCGGCGTGGGCTCCGGTGAACGCGCCCTTGACGTGGCCGAAGAGTTCGCTTTCCAGGAGCGTCTCGGGGATGCTGCCGCAGGAGAGCTGGATGAACGGCTTGCCCTGCTGGCCGCGGGGCGATCGCTGGTGGATCGCGCTGGCAATCAGGCTCTTGCCGACGCCGCTCTCGCCGGTCATCAGCACGGTGGTCTTGCTCGGTGCGACCGCGCCGATGAGGTCGAAGATCCTGTGCATGCGGTGGTCGGAACCGATGATCCCGTCGAGGCCGTCGCCCTTGAGTCTGTCGTCAAGCCGCTGGCGGAGTTGGCGGTTCTCGCTCATCAGCGCGTGCTGGCGGCGAGCCCGCTCCAGGGCGAGGCGAAGCTCGCTGTCCACGACGGGCTTGGTCAGGTAATCGACCGCGCCCATCCGCACGGACTCGACCGCGCTCTCGATGGTTCCGTACCCGGTCAGCATGAGGACCGCCGCGGACGGGTGCTCCTTCGACACCCGTCGCAGCAGGTCGGGGCCGCTCATGCCGGGCATGGCGACATCGCAGATGACCACGGCGAATGGACGGCCCGCGCTCTCGGCCTGGGCGAGCAGCGCGATCGCCTCGGCGCCGTTGAACGCGGTCGCGGGTTCGTTGCCGTCCTCCGCGAGGTAGTCGGCGAGCGAGTCCGCGGCGACGGGATCGTCATCAACGATCAGGATGCGCGTTGTCTGAGGTTGAGCGTTGGGCTTCGAAGCCACGGAGGGCCTCCGGTCTTCAACGGGCCGGGTCATCCCAGCCTCCGCTCGGTCAACGGGGCGGGCGCGGGGTACCGGACGATGAGCGCGGCGCCTCGCTGGCCATCGGGTCTGCGGATGAGTTCGATCGTGCCGCCCAACTGTTCGACGACATCCCGGCAGAGGGCAAGGCCGATTCCGGCTCCGTTGTGCTTGCCGGTCACGCCGTAGTCGAAGACCTTCCTCGCGTCGGCGTTCGACCGGGCGGGCGGGCCTTCGCCATCGTCACAGACCTCGATGCCCACGCAGCGGCCCGTGCGACCGGCTTCCATCCATGCGCGAACATCAACACGGCCGTTCTTCCCGCCACAGCGATCGATCGACTCGATCGCGTTGCGGACGGTGTTGGTGATGAGCCCGTAGATCGGTCCCGCGGCGACATCCTCGAGTTCGGGGCCGATGTCGGTGCGGAGTTCGACGCCAGCCTCCTCGGCGACGGGGAGCATGACATTGGCCGCGTGACGGACGGCGGACGCGACGGTGCCGGAGGCTCCGAGCGCGTGGCGCATTCCCTCCGCGCCGCCGGGCGAGGGCGGAAGCCCCGCCATGGAGTTGCGGACCAGGTCGGCCATCTGGAGCATCGCGGCGTAGACGGTCTCGATGTTGCGAGCCACCTGACCGGGTTGGGGCTCGGACGCGGGACCGGCCGCGCCGTTGAGGTTCCGCCGGGCAACGCTCATGAGTCTGAGCGACCCTTCTAGCAGGTTGGCCAGTTCGTGGGTGAGCGCGGTAAGGCGGTTGGCGACGTAGGCCGAATCGACCGGGTCGGGGACGATGCCCGCCGGCTTCACCAGCGTGCGTCGGAGGACTCGATCGGCCGACTCCTTATGGGGCCGGTGGGGCGGATCGGGGGACGATGGATGCTGGGGCGGGTTGGGTTGCGGCATCGTCAGAGGTATCGACGATGCGTGGACGCCACTGAAGGTCGGCGTTGAGAATTGGCAACACCGCGAGGGGTTCGCGGCGAGCGGAACGACCAGATCAAACGGGAGCGGTTGTAGGGACCGCCCCCGGAGACTGGTGGGTCGGGCGGGGGCGGGGGGAGGAGGTGGGGACTCAGCCGACGCCGACGGCCTGCGCATCACGATCCGACAACATCCCGCCATCCGAGCGCGGCTTGACCGTGCCGTCGCGCTTCCACGATCGTTCGCAACGAGGTTGATCGCGGAGGTCGGTCACGCGGGGTTCTTTGGCCGTGGGATCGAACGAGACACGGCTGACGCCGAGGGTGTCGGCGAGATCGGTCGGGTCGAGACGCCTGAGCGAGCCGTCGGGGTCGGGCAGGACGACGCCGGCATCCAAGCGGTTTTCGACACCGAGTTCGGCCTTGGCCTTCTCCAGAGACTTGGTCGCTTCGGCGCAGGCGGCCATCGCCGCGGGCCACGCGGGATCGGCGGTCACACCGAGAGAGCGGATGAACTCGGCGGTGTGGACGCATCGAGAGGCGTCGTCGTTGGCAGATTTCCCGAGCGAGCGGTAGGCCTCATCGGCGGTGTGCGGGAGGAGGGGCGCGAGCAGGCGGCAGAGGCCGTCGGTCAGTTCCCACAGCGCGGTCTGGGTTCGGCGGCGGCGGGGAGAATCGGGCTTGTCGCAGTACATGCGGTCCTTGATCGCCGCGAGGTAGACCGCGCTGAGGGTGTCGTTGCAGAAGTCGTAGAGCAACTGGTTGGCGGCCTTGAAGTCGTAGTCGTCGTAGGCGTCGACGACGGCGGCGGCGAGCCTGTCGTACTCGGCGAGGACCCAGGCTTCGAGCGAAGTCGGCTCCCAAGAGCGCGGCTCGGAGAGCCGCGATGCCTCGAAGTCATCGAGGTTGCTGAGCATGAAGCGGAGCGTGTTCCGCACCTTGCGATAGGCCTCGCCCGAGAGGGCGAAGAACTCCATGTCGCACTTGATGTCGTTCTCGTAGGGCACGCTGCTGACCCACCAGCGCAGGACATCCGCGCCGTACTCCTTGAGGGCGTCATCGACCTCGATGCCGTTGCCGAGGCTCTTGGACATCTTGCGGCCGTGCTTGTCGACGATGAACCCGTGCGTCAGGAGCTTGCGGAAGGGCGCGCGGCCGGTCATTCCCAGAGCGGGCAGGAGGGAGAGTTGGAACCAGCCGCGGTGCTGGTCGGAGCCTTCGAGGTAGAGATCGACGGGGTAGCCGAGGCTGCGTTCTCGCATGACCGAGTTCCAACTGGAGCCGGACTCGAACCACACGTCGAGGATGTCGTTGCCCTTGCGGAGGGTGGAGAGGCTGAAGGTTGCAGCGGACAGGAATGGCGGAGCATCGGCGTCGGCCTTGGCATCGTAATGCTTGAGCAGCTCCTCCGGCGTGCCGTTGAACCAGACATCCGAGCCCTTCTCGCGCACGGCCGTGGCCACCGCTCGCACGCTCGCGGCGGTCATGAGCGTCTGGCCATCGGGTGTCTCGAACGCCGGGATCGGCAGGCCCCAGGCACGCTGGCGTGAGATACACCAGTCGGGGCGGCTCTCCAACATGCCCCGCATCCGGTTGCGGCCCCACTCGGGGACGAAGTTCACGCGTTTGTCGGCATCCTGCGTGTCGACCGTATCGAGCGCGGCGGCGCGGAGGTTCACCTTTGCCCCCCCACCACCGTCCACGCGCACGAACCACTGCTCCGTGCACCGGAAGATCACCGGCGTCTTGCTGCGCCAATCGTGCGGGTAGCTGTGCGTGAAGGTGTGCGAGTGGAAGAGGTGGCCGGAGTTTCGGAGCCAATCGGTCACGAGCTTGTTGGCGTCCCACACGGACTTGCCGCGGAGCCAAGCGGGCGCGGTGTCGTCGTAGGCGCCGTCGCCCTTGACGGGGCTGTAGATAGGCAGGCCTTCACGAAGGCCCGTCGCGTAGTCTTCGGTGCCGTGACCCGGTGCGGTGTGCACCAGCCCGGTGCCGTCCTCCATCGTCACGTAATCGGCGGCGACGACGCTCCAGACCTTGTTCATGTCGCACTTGCGGCCGAGGCCGCAGGGCGGCGGGGCATCGACAAACGGGTGCTTGTAGCGCAGGCCGACCAGCCGGTCGCCGGTGGTCGTCGCGAGCACGTGCACATCCTCGGCCTTGGCCAGCCCGGCGACCTTCTCGACCAGATCGGCCGCGACGACGGTCACGTTGCCATCCATGCGCACCAGCGCGTAGGTGTACTTGGTGTTGACCGCTACGCCGACGTTGGCGGGGAGCGTCCAGGGGGTCGTTGTCCAGATCATGAACGAGGGCTTCTGCGTGGGCCGCGGCCCCCAGTCTTCTTCGCCTTCCTCCGCGCTCTCTGCGTCCCCCCCTTTCCCCTCCGCGATCTCTGCGTTGTCCGAGCCCGCGTTCGGCAACTCAAACGCGTCGTACACGCGCTCCGCATCGAGCGCCTCGAAATCCACGTACACCGACAGGTCCTCGCGGTCCTCGTACTCGAGCTCGGCTTCGGCGAGCGCGGTCTGGTTGGCGATCGACCAGTGCACCGGCTTCATCGCGCGGTACACCAGCCCCTGCTCGATGAGCGAGGCCAGCACCTCCAGCGTCGCGCCCTCGTAGCTGGGCTGCATGGTCAGGTACGGGTGCTCGTAATCGGCGAGCGTGAGCAGCCGCGACATCTGGCCGGTGTGCAGCTTGTGGAACTTCTCTGCGTAGGCCTGGCATTCCCGCCGCACAGCCATCTTGCGGACATCGGGCGCGAGCGTGTTCATCTTGTCGAGCTTGCCCTTCTCCTGCAGCTCGGTCATCACCTTGTGCTCGATGGGCAGGCCATGACAATCCCAACCTGGCACGTACGGCACATCGAACCCCATCATCGTGCGCGAACGAACGACGAAGTCCTTCAGACTTTTGTTGAGCATGTGCCCGAGGTGGATCGAGCCGTTGGCGTAGGGCGGGCCGTCGTGGAAGGCGAACTTCGGCTTGCCCTTGCTCGCCTCGCGCACTTTCTCGTAGAGCTTCATCCCCTGCCAGCGCTTCAGGCTCGCCGGCTCGTTCTGCACGAGGTTGGCCTTCATGGGGAAGCCGGTCTTGGGGAGGTTGAGTGTGGACTTGTACCTGCTCTCGCTTCCTCCGTCTTTGGCGGGCTTGGCGGAAGGCGGGGTTGTGGTCGGGGTCGGGACGCTCATGCTGAGACCTCTTGCGGACGCGGGCGCCTGCGCCACGCGGCGGGAATCGGGGGGACTGGGGGTTGGGGCCAATGGTAGATGCTGGATGGACCAGCGCGCGGCGAACATCTGCCCCGGCGGACCGCCGGTGATCATCGCCGTGCCCAAGGCCATCATCAAGGCCTGGACGGATGAGGTGATCGACATCGTGGTCGAGGTGTACAGCTCCCCGGATACAGGAGGCGGCGGCGGGCTGACGTACCACTTGTGGTGGTGATCATCCTTCTCCTGCAAGCGCTGTTCTCGTAGATCGGGGGCCGTTGGTTCGTTCTGCGCTGCGTCCCATCCGCCGCGATTGATCTCCCGGCCATTCCGATTTCGGCGTTTCTCCCTTCCACTGCCCGTCCGGATGTCGGCGGTGCGGCTTCGGCCGCCATCTCAGGCCGGCCACCCGCTCCCACTCCCCCGCCAGATGCCCCATCTGACGCCCCACCCCCCCGGTCTGCGCCCCCACGCGCACACACCGCCGCGATTCCCGGCTCAAGTCGCCCCCCGCTCGGACCGAAGATCCTCCATCACCACGAGGACCCGCCCATGCCCGTCATCCCCGACCGCATCACCGAGCAGCTCGACTTTTCCCGCACCCACGCCGAGCTCTGGGGCCAGGACCCCGCCGCGATCGGGCTCAGCGCGGCGCGCATCCTCGCGATCACGGCGGCCTCGGACCTGGCGAGGCAACGCTACACCGAAGCCGAGGAACTGCGGCTGGCGGCCCGGTCGGCGACGATCGCGATGCGCGAGGCGATCAAGCAGATGCACACGCTGACCGCCGAGGCGGTGCGGCAGGTCCGGCTCTTCGCCGAGACGACCCGCGATGATGGTGTCTACGCCCGCGCCGGTATCCCTCTTCCCGCGCACCCCTCCCCCGCCCCCGCGCCCGGTCAGCCGAAGAACCTCAACGCGGTGCTCAACTCCGGCGGCTCGCTCACGATCCGATGGAAGCCCGAGGGCGACACCACCGGCGTCTTCTTCACCATCCGTCGAAGACTCCCCGGGGAGCGCCGATTCTCGATCATCGGCACAGCCGGCACCAACCGCTCCGGCCAGCGCGGCTTCAAGAGCTTCATCGATCACGACCTGCCCGCGGGCGTCGATGAGGTGCGCTACACCGTGCAGGCCCAGCGCGGGGGCGCGGGCCGGAAGAGTGCGGAGAGCGCGGTGCTCCTGGTGAGCCTCGGGAACAGCGCCGTCGGGCCGGCTGCCGAGCGACTCGCGGCGTGAACCGAATCGCGCGCGGGAGATGGAAGAGGGCTCGCGCAAAGGGGGGGGCGATCCGCTATCCTCTGCGTTCGATGTCGGCGCGCCGAACCAGTTCCAGCCGCAGCATCCCCGTCGCGCAGCAGCGCTCGGGCGGTGGCGCGCTGATGGGCGGGGGCCCCGGGTCGGGCGGGGGATTTGGGGAGGGGGGGTCGTACTGGACGCGATCGATGCGGCCCCTGCACATCCTCGCGTTCCTGCTGCCCCTCCTGCTGGCGTACGAGGTCGGCTCGTTCCTCTACCTGACCGATGCGGCCCACGGCCTGCAGCGCACCATCGAGGCCCGCCGCGTCATGGATGACTTCTTCCGCCTGCTCGGGATCGCCGGGTACGTCGTGCCCGGCTTCGCGATGGCGACGGTGCTGATCGTCTGGCACATCATGTCGCGGGAGCGGTGGACGATCGACCTCAAGACCGTGGGGACGATGTTCGTCGAGTCGGTGGCGTGGACGCTGCCGCTCATGGTCATGGCCGCGGCCAAGGAGCACGCGCGGGGGATGGGCGGAGCGGGGTTGATGGTGGTGCAGGAGGGCGCGGGGGGAGTCGGCATCGGCGGGCAACCGATGGGCGCGGGCCTCACGCTCGCCGTCGGCGCGGGGCTGTACGAGGAGATGCTCTTCCGGCTGGTCGGCCTGGCGGTGCTGCACTTCATCCTCGCCGACCTGATCGGCCTGCCCGCAAGGGTGGCCGCGGCCGGGGCGGTGCTGCTCTCGGCGGTGGCGTTCGCGGTCTACCACCAGCCGCCCCTGACCGACTACAGCGCGATCGGGTTCTACCTGCTCAGCGGGATCTACCTCGGCACGATCTACATCCTGCGCGGGTTCGGGATCGCGGTGGGGACGCACGCGATGTACGACGTGGTGATCGTGCTGTTCTTCTGAGGCCGCCGGGCAGGGGTCAGCGCTTCCAGGTGCTCCCGCCGTAGACCGCGCTCTGGCCCAGGTCCTCGGCGATGCGGATGAGCTGGTTGTACTTGGCGTTGCGGTCGCTGCGGCAGGGGGCGCCGGTCTTGATCTGGCCGCAGTTGGTCGCGACGGCGATGTCGGCGATCGTGGCATCCTCGGTCTCGCCGGAACGGTGGCTGAGCACGGCCGCGTAGTTGTTGGTCATGGCCAGGTTCACGGCGGCGAAGGTCTCGCTGAGCGTGCCGATCTGGTTGACCTTGACGAGGATCGCGTTGCCGCAGCTCTCCTTGAGGCCCCTGGCCAGGAACCTGGGGTTGGTCACGAACAGGTCATCGCCGACGAGTTGGACCTTGCCGCCGAGCCGCTTGGTGAGCTTGGCCCATCCGGACCAGTCGCTCTCGGCCAGGCCATCCTCGAGAGAGCGGATCGGGTAGTTGTCACACCAGCCCGCCCAAAGGTCGATCATCTCGTCGCTGGTGGCGATGCGGTCCTTCTGGCTCTTGAAGAAGTTGTACCCGGTCTTGCCCTTGGAGTGCGCTTCGTTCCAGAGCTCGCTGGTCGCGGGGTCGAGGGCAACGAAGATCTGCTGCCCCCACTTGTAGCCGGCCTTGAGGGTCGCCTCCTCGATCAGTTTGAGGGCATCTTCCGCGCTCTTGAGGTCCGGGGCGAAGCCGCCCTCATCGCCGACGGCGGTGGAGAGGTGGCGGTCGTGGAGGACTCGCTTGAGGGCGTGGTAGATCTCGACCCCGGCGCGGAGGGCCTCGCCGAAGTTGTCGAACCCCCACGGCTGGATCATGAACTCCTGGAAGTCCACGTTGTTGTCGGCGTGCTTGCCGCCGTTGAGGATGTTGAACATGGGGACCGGCAGCGTTCGAGCGGCGGAACCGCCGAGGTAGCGGTAGAGGGGCATGTCGCACGACTGGGCCGCGGCCTTGGCGACGGCCATCGACACACCCAGGATCGCGTTGGCGCCCAGCTCGCCCTTGTTCGGCGTGCCGTCGAGCTCGATCATGACCCGGTCGATGTCCTCCTGCCTGCGGCAGTCGCGGCCTTCGAGCGCGTGGGCGAGCCGGTCGCAGACGTTGGCGACGGCCCGCGTCACACCCTTGCCCAGGAAGACATCCTTCTTGCCATCCCGCAACTCGACGGCCTCGTTCTCGCCGGTGCTGGCCCCGCTGGGGACCGCCGCCCGGCCGACGATGCCCGAGGAGAGCACGACATCAACCTCGACGGTCGGGTTGCCGCGGGAATCGAGGATCTGACGACCGACAACATCCTGGATCGAGAACATCGGCGAGGCCTCCTGAACGGGATTGCACAGGATAGCGGGCCGGGAAGGCGGTTTCAGTCTCGATGGTCAATCCCGCGACGGTCCGGCGGCCGATACGGTGATATCGTTGACCGGTCAGACTTCCCCCGCGATCCCCGCCATGCCCGCCGACCCCGCCCAGTTCACGACCCGCATCGCCCGGTTGAAGGCCGACATGGTGGCCCAGTCTCGCCGCGTGCAGGCGCTGGTGGAGGCCGCCTGCGATGCGGCGTTCGTCCGAGACACGGCGGCGGCGGAGCGGGCGATCCGGATGGACGAGCCGATCGACCGAGTCGATGTCGAGATCGAGAAGGCCGCGGTGCAGCTCCTGACCGATGCGACCGCGGCGGGCGCGGCCCTCAAGCCCGAGCACCTGCGGCTTGTGCTGACCATCGTGAAGATCAACAACGAGCTGGAGCGCATCGCCGATGCGGGCGTGACCGTGGCGGAGATGGTGCAGTCGATGCAGGCGCTCAACGCCCAGCTTCCCGAGACCATCCGCGTCATCACGAACTCGGTGATCGGGATCCTGCGGGACGCGGGGACATGCTTCGACCGCGACGATGCCCAGCTCGCCAGGATCGTGCTGGCCTCGGAGGATGCGGTCGAGGAGTTCAAGAAGGCGATCAACCGCGATGCGCAGGTGCAGGTCGCGACGGGCAAGATGAGTGTCGATGTCGCCTTCCTGCTCATGGAGATCGCCAACCACTGCGAGACCATGGCGGTGCACTGTACCAACATCGCCGAGCAGGTGCTGTACTCGACCACGGGCAAGATCGTGCGGCACATGAAGGGGCACTGGGAAGAGGTTCCCCAGCCGGTCGCGCCGTGATCACACCGCGGCATCCGCCGCGCCCCAGGCGGCGTTGTCGATGAGCCGAACGCTGCCCACCCGCGCCGCGATGAGGGCGCGGCCCGGCGTGGTTCGAGTTTCCTGTTGATCCTTGAACGGTGCGAGGTCTGTGGCCCGCCGGACGACGGCGTACTCGGACGCCAAACCCGCTTCGACAAGGATGGACCTCATCAGCGTCTCGGCTTCCGAGGGTGAAACGGCCCCCGCCGCCTCGCACAGAGCACGCGAGATCGAGCGGGCGCGCCGGCGATCGTCGGGTGAGAGGAAGACGTTCCGGCTGCTCATGGCCAGACCGTCCGGCTCCCGCACCGTTGGCGCCCCGATGATGCGAGGCCCTCCGTCGCGTCTGGCCATCGACTCGATCACCTTGAACTGCTGCCAGTCCTTTTCACCGAAGAATGCCGCGGTCGCGTTCGTCAGGGCGAACAACCGGGCTACAACCTGGCACACTCCGGCGAAGTGTCCCGGGCGAAAGGCGTCTTCGAGCCGTGGCTTGGTTGCAACGCTCGGAAGTTCGGGCACATCCACGCGTTGCGTGGGTGGGTAGATCTCGCGTTCATCCGGCGCGAATACCACATCCGCGCCGCACGCCCGGCAGAGCGAGGCATCCGCCTCCGGCGTGCGCGGATATCGAGCCAGATCGCTTCGATCGTTGAACTGGGTGGGGTTCACGAAAGCCGTCACGACCACCGGCAGGCGGGGGGTGAGCAGCCGACGCCAATGATCCGCCGCGGCGATCAAGGATCCGTGACCCGCGTGGAGCGCCCCCATCGTGGGCACGAGCACACATCCACCGGCGACTTGCCCATTGAGTTGTTCGCGTGTGACGACGACGCGCATGTCCGAGGGTAGTCGGCGGCGCTTACACCAGCCGGTGCGACTGGGAACCGACCCCGTGAACCCACGCGCGGATCGACTCGCTCTCCGGCAGCGGCAGCAGGTTGATGCGCGTGCGGTATAGCCCGTCGCCGTCGTACTCGCACAGGGCGATCATGCCGTAGAGCGGCACCGGGCGGTCATCGACCAGGTGCACCGCGATCACCACCTCGCGCCCTTCGTAGCACATGCGCCGTGAGCGGAAGACCAGTTGTGACCGGCTGAGTTCGCTGGCCCGCCCGGTCCATGTCGTCCCCGGACGGCCGCGCGTGTCGATTTCCGCCAGATCCAGTTCCGCCCGGAACGCGCAGGCGCCGGGGCCGCACCGGGGGGTCGTCGCGGAAGCGGCAGAGGGTGATGTCGAGGGCATCGCATCGCGGGTCGGGTCGCTCGGCCATCCCCCCCCGCTTCCCCCCACCGTCCCCAACGGCCGGTCCGGCGAGCGGTTCGCAAGCGTTCGCAGCGCGGTTGAAGCCATCGTGCCTCCGAAGGTGCCGACCGACCGGCCTAGCCGGTCGCGAGCAGCACCGGTGAAGACATCGAGCGGATCGGCGGGTCGATTCATCGCCACGGAGGAGACGCATCGGCCGGGCACCAAACTGCCGTCGCACACGGTGCAGGTTCAAGGCGGCGGATGTTCTCGGTCCGTTCACTCAACGCCGAAGCCCGAGCCGCGACAAGAACCGCCGCCACAGCCCCGATCGAGCCCGATCCACCATCACCCGCGATGTGGCAGCCTCACGGGCTCGATTCGCGCCCGTGAGAGCGCGCGTCGGGATCAAGCCTTCCATCTCGGCGTAACTCATCGGTCGCCGCGCGTAAAGGTCTGCGCCGCAGCAAGGACAATCCCACACGGACGCCTCGTCGCGCCGCTGCAACTCCGGTCCGGCGTACCCGCAATCGAGGCATATCCTCGTGCTGAGCGCGGTCCGAGTCTGCGAGCCAAGCTGCGACATCGGACGACCAATATACCGCGCCTCCTCGCCCGTTCGCAAGCCACTGCGCATCTATCCACCGGAGATTTCGCGTGCCGGCAACCGCTGAAGGATGGGCCGCCCTGCTCCGGGATACGGCGGCGCCCGTCCTCCGGGACATGCTCTGCGGTGGCGGATCGGCGGAACAGTTGGCGGCGACATTTCGCGATGAATCAGGGAATCGCCGCACCATCGACCCGTATCTCGTGTCGGCAGCGATGCTGCATCGGAACCAGCCACCTCGGCGGCCACTGGCGACCGGGCAGGGTTCCTCCACGCCCGACCTTGAACTGTGGCGGGCGGTTTTGAGCGATGGCCCCGTGCCGGCTGGCCTTCTCTCGGACCAGTCCGACCGGCCTGGACCGTTGCTCCGACACGTCGCGGCAACCACGATCGAGGTGCTCACCGAGACCGACCTTTGTGGTCTGCACGCGGCGTGGTCGCTCGCACGGCTCGGAGGCGCGCCGGGCCTCGCCGGGCGCTGCCTCGAAGCGGCCGACTGGCACGCCGCGGAACTCCAGCCCGATAACGCGACCCAGACGCCGTGGGCGATTCACGTCTTCATCGTGCACGGTGTGGTGAGCCACAGCGCGACCATGCTCGCGGAAGCCGAGAGCAGACTGCACGCGTGCATCGTGTCGAGAGGCCGTCCCGATCGGCGTTCGGCGCTGATCCTCGACCATGCGGCATCGGAGCTCTCCCTGCTCGACGCCGGTGCGAAAAACGGCCGCTTCTGGTTTCAGACTGTCTGAGGCACCGAGCTTGGCGCCCTGCGGATCCAGCGTCGCACTTCCGGCTCGCGCAGCGCGGACTCGCCGAGCCTGCGATGGATCGCCGCGGCCACCAGCCCCATGAACAGGGGCTGCGGGTGGAGAGGGCGGCTGGTCAGTTCGGGGTGAAACTGGGCCGCGATGAAGTACGGGTGATGCACTCCGGCAGCGGGCGCATCGGCGGGCGCCGGGAGCTCGAGCACCTGCATGATGGGCTGGTCCGGGTGTCGGCCGGAGAACACGATCCCAGCGTTCTCCATTCGCTCTATGTACCGAGGGTCAACCTCGTAACGGTGACGGAACCGCTCGCGAACCAACCGCGGAGGTTCGGCACCGGGTTTTCCAGAGCGGCCGTACAGGAAGCTGGCCAACGACCCGGCCGTCAGTTCGACCCCCTGACCACCCAGCCGCATCGTTCCACCCAGACCTTCGATCCTCTTCTGCTCGGGCAACTCACTGATCACCGGGTGCGGAGTGCGAAACTCGCGAGTGTCGAACTCGGTGCTCGAAGCGTCCTTCAGACCGCAAACGTGCCGGGCGAACTCGATGACCGCGACCTGAAAGCCCAGGCAGATGCCGAGGTAGGGAAGCGAGGATTCACGACAATGACGCACGCACGCGATCTTGCCCTCGACTCCGCGCCGGCCAAATCCGCCCGGAACGATCACCCCGTCCAACCCGGAGAGCCGGTCCGCGACGGTACGAGCCTCGATATCGGTGGTTTCGATCCACTTCAGATCAACATCGCACCCCAGTGCCGCCGAGCAGTGCTCGATCGCCTTGTCGATCGACGCGTACGCGTCTCGCATCGCGACGTACTTGCCGGTGATGCCGATGGTCACGCCGCGATTCTTCGGGCGCGTGAGCAGATCGACGAAGCCCGACCAGCTCTTTCGTTCGCGGTCCTCGCACCCCGAATCCGCCCGATCGTGAAGCTCGAGCATCGAGAGGATCTCGCGGTCGATCCCCGCCGCGCGAAGGTCATCGGGGATGGTGTAGATGCTCTCCCGGTCGTGCATCGAGAAGACCCGCTTCATCGGAACGTTGGAGAACATGGCGATCTTCTGTCGGACCTGCTCGGTTACCGGATCGGTGGCGCGGCAGGCGACGATGTGCGGCTGCACGCCGGCTTCCATGAGCCGCTTGATGCCCAACTGAGCCGCCTTGCTCTTCTGCTCGCCGAGCACCTGCGGCTTGATCACGTAGGTGAGGGCGACGAAGCAGACCGACTCGGACCCCTCCTCGAACGCGAGTTCTCGCAGGGCCTCGATGTAGAAGCCGTTCTCGTAGTCCCCCACCGTCCCCCCGACCTCCACAAACACCACGTCCGCCGGCTTGCCCTCCGACCCGTTCATCGCCAGTTCGCGCAGGCGCCGCTTCACCTCTCCGGTGACGTGCGGGATCATCTGCACATCGCGCCCGAGGTAGGCCCCGTGACGCTCGCGGTCGATGATCGTGCTGAACACCTGCCCGCTGGTCATGAAGTTCCGACGCGAGAGGTTCTGGTCGAGCACGCGCTCGTAAGTTCCCAGGTCCATGTCGCACTCGGTGCCGTCGTCGAGGACGAACACCTCGCCGTGCCGGAAGGGGTTGAGCGTCCCCGCGTCGATGTTGAAATACCCTTCCAACTTGATCGGCGCGACAACCAGCCCCTTGTCCTTGAGCAGCTTGGCCAGGCTCGATGCGAAGATCCCCTTCCCCAGCCCGCTCATCACGGTGCCAAAGACCGCGACGTACTTGTGCTGGCCCTTGCGGTACCCGGGCGGGATCGGCGAGAAGAACTCGGTGCTGGTGGTCTTGTCGGCCTGGTCCGCGAGCAGCCCGCGGGACGACATGCTCTCGGCCGCGTCCGGCGAGGCGTCCTGGGTTCCGGGAGAGGCGGTCGGAAAACCGAAGCCCGGGCGGGTTTCAATCATTTGCACCGCACCCGAGTAGCGGCTGATCAGGTCGGCCGCGAAGTCGGGCATATCGACCGAGGCATCGGGACGGAAACTGCTCGGGTCTGTCTGCAGCGCATCCAAGCAGTTTGAGAGGGGCATAGCGCATCGTATCAGCCTCGGATCGAAAAGCACAACTTCCACATCGTCGTGCACCCATCGCTGACGGAATGGTTAGACTCCCGCATCGACCTGCACGTTGGGCGGCCCCCCGCCTCGTTGATCCCGCCCGGAGCACCTCCCGATGCGAACGCCCATGACATCCCTGGTCCTTGCTTGCCTGGCGTGCCTTTCTGCTGCGTTGCCGACGATCGCGCAAGAAACCAGCCCGCGACAGGACGACCCGCGCATCGACGCCGAGACCGGGCGGGACGTCCGTGTCTGGCCCCCCGATGTTCCGTTCGACCACCACCACCTACGGATCGAGCTCACCGTGCCGGACATGTCTCAGCCAAAGTTCACCGCCGTTCAGACGTTGACGGTCTCGCCGGTGGCGATCCCACGCTCGTCGATCACGCTCGATGCCGGAAAGGGCCTCACGTTCTCGGCCGTGACCGTCGATGGAAAGCCCGCGGCCTTCAGGCACGAACAGTCTGCTCGGAAGCTGACCATCGAGTTCGGCACGCCGCGACCGCCGGACAAGGTCATCACGCTGCGGATGACCTACGACGCCGATCGGCCCGGCGGCGGCGGCGACGGTCTAACGTTCTCGCCCGACGAAACGCGCCGGACCCCGGAGTGGGATCCGATGTGTCACGCGCAAGGTGAACCCCAGCACAACCACCTGTGGTTCGCCTGTCACGACTTTCCCAACGAGCGGGTCTCCAGCGAGTTGATCGTCACCGTGCCCGCGCCATTCGAGGCGGTCTCGAACGGCCGGCTCGTCAGCGTCACGTACAACCCGGATGGCCTGAGCCAGCCGCCCCCGGCTCCTCCAAAGCCCAAGGACGACGGCGAAACACCCCCGGCTCCGACACTCGAGGGCGCTCACGGCACACGAACCTACCACTGGCTCCAGCAGAAGGACCACTCTTACTACCTGATCACCCTCGCGATCGGCCGCTTTGATGTCGTGAACGTTGGCGGGCCGAAGTCCGACTATCCCGGCCTTTGGATGCCGGTCTACGGCCCCCTCGGGTCCGGCGAGGCCCTGCGAAAGAACTTCGCCAATACCCCGGAGATGGTGGCGCACTTCAGCAAGCTGTTCGACTACCCCTTCCCGTGGGACAAGTACGCCCAGATCCTGTGCCGAGGGTTCAGCGCCGGCGCGATGGAGAACACCTCGGCGACGACTTTCAGCGAGCCGCTCGCCCGCGGCGGCGGTCGGCGCGGCTCGATCGACGGGATCATCGCCCACGAACTCGTGCACCAATGGTTCGGCGATCTGGTCACCTGCAAGGGTTGGGAGAACCTCTGGCTCAATGAAGGCTGGGCGACGATGGGCGAAGCCCTGTGGGCCGAGCGGCAGGAAGGTGAGGATGGCTACCAGTCCGCGATCATGGGCGATTTTGCCTCGACCCGCGCCCGCAGCGCGGAACGGAGCTGGCCCGCGCAGGCCGGGATGGTGAACAACCGCTACCGCGACCCCGATCGCCGCTTCACCGAGGGCGACAACGTGTATCAAAAGGGCGGCTCGGTCCTGCACATGCTCCGCATGCGCTTGGGCGATGACGCTTTTTTCGAGGGCACCCGCCGCTACCTCAAGCGTCATCAGCACGGTTACGCCGAGACCGACGACTTCCGCCTCGCGCTCGAAGAAGTCTCGGGCCAGTCGCTGGATCGCTTCTTCGATCAATGGTGCCGCAGGCCGGGCGTGCCATCCGTCGAGATCGACTACTCGTGGACGCCCGACTCGTCCGACGGGCAAGGCGAGGCGGGTACGCTCGATGTCACGGTCGAGCAGACCCAGCGCATCAACGGTGACAATCCGGCGTTTGCGTTTCAACTCCCGATCTATGCCAAGTTCGCCTCCCCGATCGACGGCCGACGCGGCGAGTACATCTACATCGCGTGCGATACGACCATGTCGAGGCAATCGTTCCGGCTCGCGGCAAGGCCGAGTTCGCTCAGCGTCGATCCCTATCTCTCCGTGCTCTGCGGCAAGAAGGTCCGTCAACCGCTCGAAGCCCACCTGGACGTGCTTCACAACGGCCCGACACTCGCCGCCAGAGCTCAGGCGATCGACGATCTCTCCGATTCTGCCGACGGTCGTGCGCTGGCCGGCCTGGTTTCGGCATGGCTGAACGCCGCACCGCGAAGCCTCGACGGGAACGGCGACCGATTCCTCGCGGATCGCGCCCGCGGCGCGGCTGCGTCCGTCCTTGCCAACCGCCTCGACTCCTTGCGTGCGGCCGCGACGGCCGTTGCGAGCCGCCTCCATGAGAAAGCCGTGACCACCCGTTCACCCGTTGCATCTCGCCGCTAGGTCCAGAACCGAGCGTCTCGCTCCCACCGTCTGACCGCAAGTCTCGCACGGATCCGAACCCACGAGCCCACACATGACCGTTGACAGGCCTCTCGTTCTCTCGATCGCCCTCCTCGGTTGCACGGCCGGCGTTCTCGCCGTCCACCCGCCGTCGCAAGCCAAGCCTTCTCGAGCCCCCACGGCCGCGAAAGTTCGGCGCGATTTCGACCCCGCGACCGGCCGTGACCTTCGCCACTTCGCGCCCCACCGCAGCGCCGATATCCGGCACATCCGGCTCGACATCACGGTCCCCGACATGAACACGCCGTTCATGAGCGTGACCGAGTCTCTCCGCTTCACACCGATCGGCCCGTCCCTCAAGACACTCACGCTCGACGCCGTTCAGCTCGATGTGCGTTCCGTCGCGTGCGATACACACTCCGTCGCCTTCACGCACAACCCCGGCTCCCCCACGCTCGAACTCCGCTTCGATCCACCCGTGGGGGCAGCCGAACTGTGCGAAGTCCGCTTCGAGTATGAGGTCCGCAACGCCGCCGAGGGTGTCATCTGGACCCCCGAGTCTTCCGCATTTCCCGGCCGCGGCGCGGGCTTTCACACGCAAGGCGAGCCCGAGTCCAACCGCTACTGGATCATCGGTCACGACTTCCCCAACGAGCGGCTGACCAGTGAGGTGACCATCACTGTTCCGGCGGGATACACGGCCTGCTCCAACGGCAAGCTCGTCTCGCAGACCAAGGGCTCGCTCCCCGATTCTTCGGGACCTTCCGAGACCTACCACTTCAGCCAAGACAAGGAGCACGCCCCATACCTGATATCGCTGGCCGTCGGCAAGTACGCGATTGTTGATGTCTCGGGCTGGGGCACGAGGCTCCCGATGCCGGTGTACGCGCCCAGGGACAAAGCCGACGGTGTCAAGGTCACGTTCAGCCGCACGCCTCGGATGATCGCCCTGTACGAGCGGCTGTTTGACGAGCCGTACCCGTGGGACAAGTACGCGCAGGTCGTCGTCACCAACTTCGCCTGGGGCGGCATGGAGAACACTTCCGCTACCCACCTGTTCGAGGATGTCATTCTCGACAGGACCGCCCTGCTCGACGGCGACATGGACGAACTCATCTGTCATGAACTCTCACACCAGTGGTTCGGCGACCTGCTCACGTCCAAGTCGTGGGAGCACATCTGGCTCAACGAGGGCTGGGCCACCTACTGCGAGGCCCTCTGGGCCCAGTACAAGGACAACGGTTCACCCTCTCGGGTCAAGGATGGCGTCGATCCCACGTCCGGTCTGAGAGCCGACAACGACGCCTACCAGCACGCCATCTGGGCGAACTTCCAATCGGTCATCGGCGCGGATCACGCCGATGCACCCTTCCAGCCTGCGATGGTCAGCCGAGAATACGCCGAGCCGAGCGATGTCTTCGACCGCACCGCCAACCCCTATCCCAAAGGTTCGGCAATCCTCCACATGCTTCGCCGCAAACTCGGTGACAAGACCTTCTTTGCCGCGACCCGTTCGTACATCGACACCCACCGTAACCAGCCCGTCGAGACCTTCCAGTTCCGCCAGGCTCTCGAGAAAGCCTCGGGCCAGAACCTGCACCGCTTCTTCGACCAGTGGTGCTACCGACCCGGTGCGCCACGACTCACCGTCACGCAGACCTGGAACTCCGAAGCCCGAACGCTGGACATCGCCGTTGAGCAGACGCAGAACATCGACGGGGACAACCCGGCATTCTTCTTCGATCTGACAATCGCGTACTCCAACGGTTCGCAAACCGCGACCTCGACCCACGCCATCCAGACCCGCACCGACTCGTGGTCGATCCCCTGCGACCGCGAGCCCGAGTGGGTTGCGGCCAATCCCGACCTCGATGTCCTCGCCGAGATCACCGTCATCCAGCCCGCGGCTCAGACCATCCGCTCGCTCGCAAGCGGCCCTACGCTCGCCTCCCGCCTCCACGCGGCCCAACTCCTCGGCAAACTTCCCGAGGCCGCCGGCGTTGAGCCGCTGGCACGCACCGCGCGCGACTCCCGCGCCAACGAACACCTCCGCGCCGCCGCCCTCGAAGCCCTCGGCTCGCTCGGCGAACGCGGTGTGCAGGCCGCGCCGGAATCCACCAACTCTTCTTCGCCCGCGCCGATCGCCCTTCAGGCGATGAAGCCCGGGGAGTTCTCCGACGCGCGGCTCCGCAAGGTCTGGATCGAACAACTGGCCCGCGCCACACTGTCCTCTTCCGGGGAGAGCAAGGACGCTACCGCCCGCGCACTCCTGGAACGCTGGACCAACGACCGTTCGTACGCCGTGCGCGCCGCCAGCCTCCGCGGCCTGGGCAGGATCAAGTCCGCGGCCGCCTTCAACGCCTTCGAGCAGGGCCTCCGCACCGACTCGCAAGATGACCAGATCCGTCAGGCCGCCATCGATGCGCTGGCCGACATCGGCTACATGGGCGCCCTCGATCAGGTCGCGCCGTTCCTATCGCCCTCCTCAGCATCCGACACCCGAGAGACGGCCATCAAGGCGGCCGCCAAGTTGGTCGAACAGGATCGCGATCGCGTCTTCAACCTGCTCGCCGCGATCGTGAACGATCCCGTCCTCCGCACCCGCCGCGCGGCGATCGAGGCTCTTATCGAGATCAACGACCCGCGGGCACGCCCGCTGATCGAGCAGTTCATCGCCGCGACGCCGAGCATCGCCGACCGGCTCTGGGCCCAGGACCAACTCGACCGCGCCGAAACCGCATCGGCCGCGGATCAGAGCGCGGTCCTCTCGCCGGCCCGCTGAACCCCGCCGCGCCGCGATGCCTCATCCGCGTCGCGCCCGCCACCGCTCCACGAACGCCGCGTACTGCTCCGGCGTGTCGATGCCCGTCTGACGCGTCTTGAACACGCCGACCGCGATCCCATGCCCGTGCTGAAGCACGCGGAGCTGCTCGAGCTGCTCGGCGCTCTCGGCGGCCGTCGGCTCCATCCGCAGGTATTCCTCCAGGAATGCGCGGCGGTAAACATACACCCCGATGTGCCGCAGCCGCATCACACCCTCGCGCCCGTCACGGTCGAACGGGATCGTCGCCCGTGAGAAGTACAGCGCCATCCCCCGACGGTCCGTCACCACCTTCACCACGTTCGGGTCGCCCGCATCGTCACCCGGATCCATCGGGCTCGCGCACGTCCCCACCCTCGCGCCGGAAGCCTCGAGCGAGACGAACGCCCGCACGCTCTGGTCGATGACCCCCGCTTCGAGTTCCGGCTCATCACCCTGGATGTTCACGACGATCTGATCGTCGTCCAGCCCCAGTTTCGCGGCCGCCTCCGCGATCCGGCTTGTCCCGTTCGGGTGCGCCGCGCTGGTCATGACCGTTTCCGCGCCGAAAGCCGTCGCGGCCGCCATCACCCGTTCATCATCGGTCGCGATCACCACCCGCGACAGGCTTGCCGCCCGCATCGCCGATTCCCACACGTGCCGGATCAGCGGCCGCCCGGTCGCATCCGCGAGCACCTTCCCCGGAAACCGCGTCGAGCCCAGCCGCGCCGGAATGAATCCGACGCACTCCGCGTCTTTCTGTGCTCTGTGCTCAGCCATTCGCACCGCGCTCACAAAGCGGAACACAGAAGCGCAGAGAAGTCACGGAGGACTCAGAGAGGAGCATCTGAGTTGAAGCAAGTCTTGCCTCTCTCTGTGCTCTCCGTAAACGCTCCGTGCCTCTGTGTTCCTGCCCTTCCACGCCTACACCGAACTCCCCCCCCCGCTCCCCCCGCCCCCCCCGCTCCCCGTGCTCGAAGGCGGCGGCAGCCCCTTCAGCCTCGCCACCAGTTGCTTGACCTCCTCCCGCCGCGTGCGGACCTGCTTGTAGTTGATCTGCTGCATCGCGATCTCGCGGGCGATCTTGTACGAGTCCTCGGCATCCGCGACATCGTTCATCTCGATGCCGCGGGCCAGGAGCGCCTCCATCAGCGCGTACCGCAGTTCCATCCCCGTGGCATCGTCGGGCGTGTGGTGCATCGACAGCGCCTGCCGCAGCGTGTCGATCGCCTCATCGTTGTACCCGATCTTCTGGAACGCCAGCCCGAGGAAGTGCAGCACGTTGGCCCGGTTCTTCGGGTCGGCCTTGGCCTCCTGGAACTGCTCGATGGCATCCTCGTTCCGGCCCGACTCGTACAGCTTCTTGCCGAGGTCGAACCGCCGCGTCAGGTCGGTCGGGTACGCCTTCACCTGAGCCTCGGCCAGCGCGATCTCGGCCTTCTGATACTCCCGGGCCTCGGCTTTCAGCGCCTCCGCATCCCCCCCGCCCGCCGCCATCATCTCGCGGATCTTCGCCTTCCACCGCCGCAGCCGGATCTGCTCGCCCACATCCTTGAACCGGAACTCCTGCGTGGTGCGGTAGGCCTCGTCGAGCACCTCGACGGCCCGGTCCTCATCGCCCGGCCCGCCGCGCTGCCTGAGCAGGTCCACGTACTTGTTGATCGTGGGCTTGTCGGCCTTGTTCGCCGCGTACTCGCCCTGCGCCTGCGTGATCAGCCGGTTGAGCGTCTCCTCGCTCTTGCCGACGCGGTCCTGCTCCTCCAGCCGCCGCTGCGTGTCGGCATCCTTGATGTTCGAGCGGAACCCGCCCGCCGAGCCGGTCTGGTCGAACCCGCCCCGGCTCATCGTCGATTCGGCCGACATGTTGCGGATCTCGGCCGCCAGCCGGCCGTCGGTCGGGTTCAGCCTCAGCGCGGCCTCGCCGGCCCGCACCGCCAGGTCGAACCGCCCGAACCGCCGCATGACCTCCATGACCTTGATGAACGCCTCCTGCCGCGGCCGCTTGTCCTTCTCGGATGCGCCAAGGGCCCGCTCGCCGATCCAGATCGAGGGCTCGGGCAGGCCCAGGTCCGCGGCCATCTCCAGGGCCCGCACCGCGTACGCCGACTCGATCGGGTGCGCGCTCCATTGCAGGAGCGCCATCAGGTAGCGGTCGATGGTCCCGCCCTTGTCGAACAGCTTGATCAGGTCCTTGCCCGGCCCCTTGGCCCCCGAGTTCATGAACGCCCCGGCGGACTTGAAGAACCCTTCCAGCCCCGGCCTGCTGGTCGGCTCGAAGCGCAGGCCGCTGAGCCACATGTTCATCGCGTACTCGTACTGCGCCGTCTCGTGCAGCGTCGCGGCCCGCTCGAAGAACTTCTCCGCCTTCCCCGGATTGAACTCGTACCCCCCACCCCCACCCCCAACCCCATCCCCCCCTCCGCTCGATCCCTTGCCGCTGGATGACCCGCTCCCGTTGCCGCCGGTCGCCGGGGCGGTCTCATCGGTCTTCTTGCTCTTGCTGAACAACCCCAATGTGCGGACTCCTTGCTGGTGGGAAACGTTAGGCGATGCTGCCCGCCTTATCCCCTACCCTCACCCCATGCCGCCCCCGCCCGCTCCCCCGACCGTCGATCCGGCCTCGCTCCCCCCCCTCTCCCTCCAGATCCACCCCGCGCCCATCCTCCGCAAGCGCGCTGCGCCCGTGCCGACAGCGCCCTTCCCGCCGAACATCGCCGCCATCACCGCCCGCATGATCGAGATGATGCGCGCCGAGGAGGGCATCGGCCTGGCCGCGCCGCAGGTCGGGCTCTCGTGGCGGCTGTTCGTCGTCGATGTGCCCCCCGCCCCCCCCCATGACGGCGATCGCTCGCCCGACCACGCGCCCCCCACCGCCACGCGCGGGCCCCGGGTCTACATCAACCCTCGCCTCACCAACCCGCAAGGCTCCGCCCCCCCCGTCGCCGCCGAGGAGGGCTGCCTCTCTCTGCCCGACATCCGCGGCGATGTCCTCCGGCCCCCCGTCATCACCATCACCGCGCTCGATGTCGAGGGCCGCGAGTTCACGCAGACCGGGGGCGGCCTGCTCGCCCGCTGCTGGCAGCACGAGATGGACCACCTCGACGGCATCCTCATCATCGACAGGTTCACGCACCTCTCGCGGCTGAAGAACCGCAAGGCGGTGCGGGAGCTGGAGCGGGGCGGGTAGAAGGCGAGAGACAACAGCGAACAGCGAACAGCAGCACAGCCGGAAAAAGACAGCCGGAGGCTGCGCCCCAAACGTCTTGGGCGCACCCTCCGGCTGTTCGCTCTTCGCTGTTCGATGTTCGCTGTTGCCTCTACGCCGCCATCTTCAACTCGGCACCAGCAACACTGACCCCGGCGCCATCGACACCGAACTGCACGGTGACGGCATCGCTGGCCTCGCCGATGCGGCCGGCCCGGCGGCCCTGGATGATGTACTGCACACCCGCGCCGGCCGCGCTGGTGGGGATGGTGAAGTCGGTGAAGCTCATGCGGCGTGACTCGCTGGTCGCGCCCGGCGAGCCGCCGACGATCTGGAACACCGCCATGCCCGGCAGCTTGCGGGTCACGTTGAAGTACGCGCCCGTGCTCGCGGCCGCCTCCACCGCCGACCAGGTGATCGTCACCGCGCCGCTCGGCTCGAGCGTCACGACGATGTCCTCGGGCCGACCGGGCGCGGGGAGGGGCGATGGGGGCGTCGGTGTGGGCAGGCCGGCCTGCGCGTAGATGCTGTTGGGGTTGGCGGTATTTTCCGCGAACGACTTGATGAAGCGGATCAGGTCCGCCGCGCCGCCCGGGCCCGAGATGGCCTTGGCGATCTCCTCGTTCTGCGTGGTCACCGCGCTGCGGTAGGCCACCTTGGCATCCTGCGCATCGTCGTACGCCTTTCTCGCGTTGGTGGTCAACGTGGTGAACAGCGTGCACTGGGCCGTACTGAGCCCGATCGTGGCCGGCGCCACGGCCCAAAGGGGCGCGTGCGACTCGCAGAACTCGACCTGCTCGACCTTGACCTTCGGAATGATGCTCATCGTGAGACTCCTGTCAGAGAGCGGGTCGGGAACGCAGGCCCAGCTCCATGGCTGTGGAAAAAACCTTTGCCAGTCACGCGACATTCGCGTGGTGGACCGCTCTGTGAATCGACGACACGGGGGGGCGACTTCACTCGCATCACCAAGAAAACGCGGAACTCGCGGAATAACGCGCGCCGCGGCCCGGATAACGCCCGTCGCGAGCAAAATGACGCGGGTCAAAGGTGAAATGACGGGCGTCGCGCGTGAAATGATGCGGGTCAAGAGTGAAATGATCCGCCTCGCGCGGGAAGTGACGCGGGTCGCGAGCAAAATGACGCGGGTCAAAGGTGAAATGATCCGCATCGCGCGGGAAATGACGGGCATCGCCCCCCTCCCCCCCCCCAGCTCACCCCAAAGCACAGGCATCGCCCAAAGCGGCGAAGCCTGTGCCACGCACCCCAAAGCGGCGAAGCCTGTGCCACGCACCTCGCTCCCCCCGCGTAACCTACTCCCCCCATGCCCTCCCAGAACTGGTCAGCCAACCGCGTCCGCCAGACCTTCATCGACTTCTTCGCCAGCAGGCACGGCCACAAGTTCGTGCCCTCATCGCCCTGCGTGCCGCACGATGACCCGACGCTGCTGTTCGCCAACGCGGGGATGAACCAGTTCAAGCCGCTGTTCCTGGGCCAGGGAGGGGGGGCCAGGCCGGGGGACCCGCTGCACGGGCTCACGCGGGCGGTGAACAGCCAGAAGTGCATCCGGGCGGGGGGCAAGCACAACGACCTGGAGGATGTCGGCAAGGACACCTACCACCACACCTTCTTCGAGATGCTCGGCAACTGGTCGTTCGGGGACTACTTCAAGAAGGAAGCGATCGAGTGGTCGTGGGAACTCCTGACGAAGGTCTACGGCCTGCCCCCGGCCGCGCTGTACGCGACGTACTTCGGCGGCAATAAGGATGCGGGGCTTGAGCCCGACCTCGAGACCAAGTCGCTGTGGGAGAAGTTCCTCCCCCCCGACCGCATCCTGCCCGGCGGCATGAAGGACAACTTCTGGGAGATGGGCGAGACCGGCCCCTGCGGGCCGTGCACCGAGATCCACGTCGATCGGCTGGTGGCCAACGGCCAGTCCACGCGGCTGGCGGCGGAGAAGGTCAACCAGTCCGACCCCGATGTCATCGAGATCTGGAACAACGTGTTCATCCAGTTCAACCGGGTGGATGCGAAGACGCTCAACCCGCTCCCCGCCAAGCACGTCGATACGGGCATGGGCCTGGAGCGGCTGGTCAGCATCCTCCAGCACAAGCGGAGCAACTACGACACCGATGTGTTCTTCCCGATCTTCGCGGCCATCGAGCGGCTGACCAAGGAGCGGCACCAGTACCACGGGCGGCTGGGGGCGGCCGACAAGGACCACACCGACACCGCCTTCCGCGTCATCGCCGACCACATCCGCACGATCGTCTTCGCGATCACCGACGGCGCGACACCGAGCAACGAGGGCCGCGGGTACGTGCTGCGGCGCATCCTGCGGCGGGCGGTCCGCTACGGCAAGCAGACACTCGGCATGGAGCCGGGGTTCTTCGCCAAACTCGTGCCGACGGTGGTCGAGACCTTCGGGGAGTTCTTCCCGGAACTGCGCAAGAACCCCGACCGCGTGATGGGGATCATCAAGGATGAGGAGGACGGTTTCGGCAGGACGCTGGACCGGGGGCTGAAGCTGTTCGACGAGGCGGCCGCCCGGTCCGGCGCATCGAAACCGATCTCCGGCGACGACTCGTTCAGGCTCCACGACACCTACGGCTTCCCCATCGACCTCACGATGCAGATGGCCGAGGAACGCGGCCTGAGCGTGGACATCGCCGGGTACGAGAGGCTGATGGGCGAGGCCAGAGACAAGGCCCGCGCCGGCAGCGGCGGCAAGTTCTCGTCGGCCCCGGGCTCCGGCAACGCCGCCGCGCTCCAACCCGAGAACATCGCCCAGCTCGAGTCTCTCGGCGTTCATCGCACCGCCGACACCGACAAGTTCCACGGCCGCCAGGTCCGCGCCCAGGTCAAGGCGATCTGGAACGGCAGCAACTTCGATGAGCACACCCGCATGGGCATGTCGAAGGTCGGCCAGCCCGTCGCCATCATCCTCGACAGGACCAGCTTCTACGCCGAGATGGGCGGACAGGAGGCCGACCACGGCCGGCTCAACGTCACGCGCGAAGCCAGGACGGGTTCGACGCTCCATGAAGGCGGCGGAGGGGAGTTCCGCGTCGAGGAGGTCCGCGCCTTCGGCGGCTATGTCCTCCACATCGGCCACATCAACCGCGGCGAGGTTCGCGTCGGCGATGATGTGCTCACGCACATCGACAGCCACCGCCGCCACGCCATCTGCGCCAACCACACCGGCACCCACCTCCTGAACCTCGCCCTGCGCGATGTGCTGGGCGACGGGGCCGACCAGAAGGGCTCGCTGGTCGCCGGCGACCGGCTGCGGTTCGACTTCGGCCACCCCCGGGCGGTCACACCCGAGGAACTCGCCGCGGTCGAGCGCGGTGTCGAGGACCGCATCCGCCAGGACCTCAAGGTCTACACCGATGCCGCGCCCCTGACCCCGGCCCGCACCATCTCCGGCGTCCGCGCCGTCTTCGGCGAGACCTACCCCGATCCCGTCCGCATCGTCAGCATCGGCCAGCCCGTGGCGACGCTCATGCAGATGCCGCGGCACGACTGGAAGCCCTACAGCATCGAGTTCTGCGGCGGAGTGCACGTGAACTCCACGCGCGAGATCGGCAAGTTTGTCCTCGCCGCGGAGGAGGCCGTCGCCAAGGGCATCCGCCGCATCACCGCCCTCACCGGGGTGCCCGCTCAGGCGGCGCTGACCGCCGCGGACGGTCTGGCCGCGCGGTTGCAGAACGCGGCGAAACTGCCGACCGTCTCGCTGGCCGCCGAGGTCTCCGAGATCGCCGCCGAGATGGAGACCATGACCCTCCCCGCGACCAGGAAGCCCGCGCTGCGTGCCGCGCTCGCGGTGCTCCAGGAACGGATCAAGGGCGAGCAGAAGCAGGCCTCGGCCGCCAAGGCCGCGCAGGCGTCCGTGCTCGCTCGCCAGGTGGCCGAGTCGGCCCTGGCGGCCGGCTCGCAGGTGATCGTCAACACCATCGATGTCGGCGACGATCGCAAGGCTCTCCAGGCCGCGCTCAACACGATCGCGCAGGCCTGTCCCAGATCGGCGGTCATGCTCTTCGGGCCCGATGAGGCCGGCGGGGTCGTCGCCATCGTCGCGGCCGTCCCTCAAACCCTGGTCGGCAAGGGCCTGAGCGCGGGCGATTGGGTCCGCGAGGCCGCGACCATTCTCGGCGGCAAGGGTGGCGGAAAGCCCGAGGCCGCGCAGGGCGGCGGCACGAACTTCGCCAGGCTCAGGGAATCCATCGCGTCCGCGCAGTCCTTCGCCCTGAAGAAACTCGGGCTGTAACCCTACTTCGCGGGCTGCATCTGGCGGATGAAACTGTCGGCCTCCGCGATCGAGGCCTCCATCTCGCGGATCAGCCCCGCGACATCGTTCTGCACCTGCGTCGCCGTCCCCTGCAGGCTCGCGATGGCACGGGCGTTCAGGTTGTGCTTGAGGAAGAGCACCTGGTCCTTGAACGCCGCCAGCACCGGCCCCATCTTCCCCTCGGCCTGCTTCATCACACCGACCAGCCGGTCGTACTGCGCTCTCGTGTCGTTCAACTGCTGCTGGCTCGCCTGCCGCAGTTGGGCGCTCTGGTACTGTGCCAGCTCCGCCTCCCACTCCCGGAAGAGCGCCCCCGCCACTCGCTCCACGCTCGAGATCCGGTCTCTCACGGCGCCCGCCCGGCTCTCCGACTTCTCGTACGACGACTTGAGCTTCCTGTAGCGTGCTTCCAGGTCCGCCACCTGCGCATCCGCTCCGGCGCCCGTCACCGCGATAAACTCGTCGAGCGCGGAGGCGAACTGCTGCTTGGCCTCCTCCTGCGCTTCTCTCGCGTCCGATACGCGGTTCACCAGTTGCTCACGCTTGGCCTGCCCGAGCACGCTCTCCCGGAGCGCGATGGACGTCGACGAGCACCCCGCTCCCCCCACCACCGCCGCGGCCAGCACGATCGTCAAGACGGCAAGAATCGAGCGATTCATAGGCCGCACCATAGCCGCGCCGGCACCGCCCGAGGGCAAGCGAGACCGTGGCAACGTGACTCAACCGACCACCTCGGCGCGCCAATGCCCGGATCGTCGCAGCACCGCCCGCTTCTGATCCGAACCTGCCGCCTGGAGCCAGTCGATCGTCTCGGCGACCACCTCGACCACCGCAAACCTCTCACGCGACCGCGCCGTCAGTCCGTGCATGAGTTTGTCCGGATCGGGCGGCAGGCGCAGATCGGTCGCGTAGGGCCCCGACGGCCTCGCCTCCGGCGAGCCGATCATCCACGTCGCAATGTTCGCGAACTGGCCCCAATGCCGGTCGGCCACATGGCCTCGCGTGTGCACCACCGCCGAGCCCATCACACGCAACTCGATCCCTTCCGAAGGGTCGTAGCCGACAACGCAGGCGTACGGCGAGGTGCGCAACTCGGCGACCTTCGGTGACTCGGCATCGGCATGGAACCAGAGGCGACCCGACACCCGATCGGCGCCCCGGTTGACCATCAGGCGAGCGGCGGGCATTCGATCCGCTGTGACCGTCGAGAGTGTCAGCAGGTGCATCGCACAGTCCGGACTGTCCGCTCCGCGTGAGAGCAAGCCCCAGGCGTGAGCGGTGATCTCAGGAGCATCCACCAGTTTCCGACCCATCGAACGATCGTACCGATGGCATCGAGACCCCGCTACGCTCGCTCAGGGAGGGAGGGAGCACGAAACTCCGCACAGCCCACGATACCGGGTCTGCCGACAGGCGCGATGGCGTAACGAAGCGAGTTTTCCTCACCTCAACGAGCCGGATGGCGACGATCACTTCCTCTGGTTGTCCCAGTATCATGCGACCATGAACGAGGCACGCACGGACACCTCAGCCATGGAGCACGCCCGCCGCGGCCTCCTCCCTCTCCGACGTGGCGAAGTTGTCCTCGCGATTCTCTGCGCTGTCGGCCTCATCGCGGCGAGCACCATCGCGGTCTCAACCGGCGGCTACGAGTTTCTCTTCTACATCGTCGTGATCGGGCTCATCATTCTCGGCGTCACGCTGCTCCATGCCCGTGTCAACCTCTCGCAGCGGACGCTCTGGGCGTTGTTTGCATGGGCCGTTCTTCACATGGCCGGCGGCATGGTACCTCTTGCAGCGCCGACCGGCGTGCTCTACAACCTATGGCTTATCCCAGGCCTGCTCAAGTACGACCAGTTGATCCACGCCTACGGCTTCGGTGTCACAGCGTGGGTGGTCTGGCAGGCCCTCCGCACGATCACCACTCCGCCGCACACCTCCAGCGCGATCCTGATCACGTCCGCGCTGACAGCGACCGGCCTGGGAGCATTCAACGAGGTCATCGAGTTCACAGCGACCAAGCTCGTCGAGAAGACGAACGTCGGCGACTACGACAACAACGCCTGGGACCTGGTGTTCAACCTCACCGGCGCGATCATCGCCATCTCGATCATTCGGGTCCGCGGCGAAACACCCGGTTCGGCGCGAGAGCACACCGATCGCTGACCCTACCCTCCCACATGGCCAAGCCGCGCGAGCTCCACGACAAGTTCTTCAAGCTGGCCAAGGCCGAGGGCTACGCCGCACGCTCCGCGTACAAACTCAAGGAGATCCAGGAGCGACGCCGGATCATCCGCAAGGGCGACCGGGTGCTCGACCTCGGATGCTCGCCGGGGTCCTGGGTGCAGGTGGCCGCGGAGTTGGTCGGGCCAAAGGGCGTTGTCATCGGCATCGACCTGAACCCGATCGCCGTCGAACTCCCGCCCAACGCACGCACAATCGTCGGTGACGTTTTCAAGGTCCGAGCCGAGGACCTGCTCGGTCAGATGTCCGATGGCGCACATGTACCCGTTTCGGTCCGACAGCCGGCTGCACGCTTCGACGTTGTTCTATCCGACATGATGCCCCTCACCGAAGGCCACGGCGACCACTTCCGCTCGATGGCGTTGTGCCGGCGCGTGCTGGAACTCGCGCCCGCGATGCTGCGTCACGGCGGCAATCTCGTGATGAAGGCCTTTGAAGGCGAGGAGTATCCCGCTCTGCTGAAGGACACTTCTCGCTTGTTCGAGGAAGTCAAGGGCGTGAAGCCGGAGGCAACGCGCGATGTCTCCAAAGAAATGTTCATCGTGGCAAAGGGGCTGAAACAGACCGAGCAACGGAGCGGCACACCGGCAGGCCAGGCTACCACTCCCCCATCCGCAACCCCACCCGTTTGACGCTCGTTTCGCCCACGCACTGGCATGGCCGGGTTTCGGTTCTCGCAATGACCTTCATCGACCCACACTCCGGCCTCATCGCCGCGGCCATCGCCGGGCCGACGCTGCTGATCCTGTACCTGCTCAGACTCCGGCGGCGGCCGCTGCGGGTGTCAAGCACGTTGCTCTGGGACCAGGCCGTCAAAGATTTGCAGGTCAATGTCCCATTCCGGTGGCTGCGACCGTCGGTGATCTTCTTCCTGCAACTCGCCGCACTCGCGGCGTTCGTGATCGCGCTCGCCCGACCAGCCATTCAAGGGCCGGCGCCGGTTGCGGATCAGGTGGTCATCATCATCGACCACACCGCGAGCATGTCCGCGGCCTACTCCGCCGCCGAAACCGGTGATGTCAAGACGAGGCTGGACGAGGCCAAGCATCGGGCTCGGCAGTACGTGGGTCAACTCGCACGTTCGTCGGGGATCAGCGGCGGCCGGCCGATGATTCAGGTCGTCTCTGCCGCGGGGCACGGCCGCATTCGGTGCGCCCCGACAAGCGACACGCGCGAGGTGATCGATCAGATCGAATCGATCGAGCCGACGGACCAGGCCGGCGAAGGCGGCGAGCCCGGAGTATCGGCCGCGATCAGGATGCTCCTGTCTGCGGCGGCGAAGGGCGAAGAGTCCATCCAGCAATCGCGCCCGGAAGTCGTGGCGTTCTCGGATGCGCCGCTCCCAGCGGATGCCGCCGCGATCGGGGCTCGGCTCGTCAGCGTCACCGGGACTGACCAGAACGCTCGCGACAACGCCGGAATCGTCGCGCTGAATGCCCGGCGGGATAGCGCCGACCCCGGCACGATTCACGTGTTCACCCGGCTGCAATCGGCATCGCCCCAGCCCCGCCCACTCGCGGTGCGGCTGCTGGTCGATGGCGAGCTCGCGCTCGCGCGAGAAGTTACGGTACCGGCCTCGCCCGGCGATGCCCCGGTCAGCCTGTCGATCAAGCACGCCGAGGCGTGCACGCTGATCGTGACGATTGATACGCCCGACGTTCTGGCCGCGGACAACACCGCCGCGGTTCAGATCGACGCGGCTTCGAGCCCGGCAATCCTGATCGTCGCTCCAACAACAGGCGACAAACCGGACCCGGACCCGTTCCTGATCGGCGCACTCGAGAGCCTGCGGCCGCGGCAGCTCCGAACGGTCACGCAGGGCGCGTACGAGCGCGAATGCGCGGAGGCCCGCACCGACGGCCGCCAGCCGTGGCGAGCGTGTGAGCTCATCGTGTTCGACCGCATCGAGCCCGCGGCGGCTCCGCCGCAGGCAACTCTCAGCTTCGGTGCGGGGCTTCCGCTCGACGGCCTGCGTCTGACAAAGACCGATCATCCATCATCTCTTCGCGCATCTCGGTTCTCGACGTGGCGTCGCGCCCATCCGGCGCTGCGCTACGTCTCGCTCGATTCGATCGTGGTCGCGCCGTCACCTTCAGCGATAGACATTGATGCGGCTGCCGAAACTCCTGCCGCGTCGAGCATCGTCGCGCTGGCTTTCGGACCGACCGCATCGTCGGACAACGCCGCGATCATCGCGGCGCTCAGCCCGCCCGGCCAGCCGGATTCACCGCGCCGGATCGTCGTGTCGTTCTCGCTCGCAAGGAGCAACTGGGGACCCGACCACTCGTTCCCGGTCTTCATCAGCAACGCCGTGGAAGCGCTGACCGGGCTGGGTGGCGCGACGTCGGCCCGCTCCTGGACGACCTCGGAGCCCGTCGTGGTCCGCCCGGCCGAGTCGGCGCGGGAAGTTTTGGTCTTCACCGCCGAGGGCGGCGACACGATCGTGACCCGCGTGCAGGTCCCGCTGACGGACGAACCTTCGGAGCCTTTGAACCTCGGCGTGTTCCCACGGTCGGGGGTCTATCGGCTCAGTGGCTGCGAACAGCCGGTCGCCTGCATCAACCTGCTTGCCTCTTCGGAGACCTTGCTTCCCCAGCCTCGACCATCGCCAGCCAATGCTACGAGGGCCGTGCCGCCCGAAGTGGCCGGTGCATGGTCCAACGAACCCAGGCCCGGTCAGCGCGAGGTCTGGCACTGGTTCCTGCTCATCGGGGTCGGCCTCGCCTCGGTTGAATGGGTCCTCTTCGCACGCGGAATGCGCGGGTGATCCGAACCCCACCGTGCGTGCCATCGACTTTCTCGTTACCATGTCCTCCTCGATCAACCCGAGCCCGGAGCACGCTTGATGTCTAGATACGGCCTTGCCCTGTTCATCGCTTCCCTCGCCGTGGCGAATCCGGTCTCGGCACAGCCCGAGTCTCCGCCACCGGCGACGCAGCCGGACCAGCAGGGAACGCCCATCACGTCGCGTTTTACGGCGCCAGAAGGTGGTTTCACCGTCTCGTTGACGCCACGCGGCGAGTACGCATTTTCGGCCGACATCAAGACCTCGCCGGGCAGTGTCTCGGTGGCCAGGGCCTCGCTCGATGCGGAGTTCAACCTCAATGTCAATCAGCGGCTGGGCTTCTCCCTCGGACTGATCCCCGAAGTGTCTTGGTACAACTTCAAGAACGCGTCAGGGCTTGTTCCCGGGACCGACGAGCCGATCGACGACGCGTACCGCGTGGATATCGTGCCCGGCGCCCGCTACGCGCTGAGCCAGGATTGGGTTCTTGTCGGCGGCGGTTTGATCCAGTTCGCGGGCGAGGCCGAGGCGGACATCGGCGACAGCGTGACCTACGGCGGGTACTTTGGCGCACGATACCGATTCAATGAGCGGTTCGCAACGACCTTCGGCATCGTCGGCAAGACCCAGCTCGAAGACTCCGCGATCTTTCTTCCGCTGTTTGGTCTCGATTGGAGCATCACCGATACGCTCACTCTCTCGTCGAGTGCGACCGGCCTCAAACTGGCCAACAAACTCGATGACCGGTGGACGGTCTGGCTGTCCGGCGCGTACGAGTCGCGTGACTTTCGCCTCGACGACGACAACCCGCTCCCGAACGGCGTTCTGCGCGACCGCCGCGTGCCCGTAAAGGTTGGATTCGATTGGACACCGTGCTCCGGCGCGGTCGTCACGCTGGAAGGCGGCGCGATCGTGTGGCAGGAGTTCAAGATCGACGATGAGAGCAGCGATACGCTCAGCGAAGACAACACCAAGCCCGCACCGTTCGTGGGTGTGAGTGTGCAACTGAAGTTCTGACCGAGCCCGCTCCGCTCACGGCGTCGATCCGCGATAGCGCTACCGGTCGCCGCCCACCCGCGACCACTGAGTCAGGTCGATGCAAAGCCGTCCTGGGCCGTATCCACCCGCGGCGGAGCCGGGCAACATCGGCCGCGGCCATGAACTGATGATCGCGGCCGTATTCGGTCCGGGCGTGGATTCGCGAACCAGCCCGAGCCTCAAACGGCCGTCCTCTTCGATCGCGTCGGCGGGGACCCGGACCCAGCACACCCACCGATCTTCACGGCGAACAATCCGCACATCCGGCGAAGTCTGTGGGGCACCAACGCGAACCCCCGCGGAAGCGGGTTCAATCACGATCTCGCGAACTCCCGCGCTTCCTTCGGTCGGACCGAACAGGATGCGCACCCGATCGCCTTCTACGGAATCCGACTTGGGGTGGGCGCATTCGAGGTAGATCGTCCATTCCGCTTCCCGTTCGGTTTGGGACGAAGGGGAGCCCGCATCGCGACGTACGGGCTCGCTCATCAGCAACCCCGCCGTGGCCCATTCACGTGGCACAGGCCTCGCAATCGGCGCGAGACTCGGCCCCTGCTCGCTTCCGGCGGCGACCGCGTCGCTGGAGATTTCCAGCACGAACGGACCGATCGGCAGACCGGGTGGCCTCGCAAGAATCTCGTCGCACAACACCGGCAATCGCCTTTCCCAACCGCCCGCACGCACCACAACGGCGCGTTCACCACCCGCTGCGCCCGTCGGCGCGAGGGCGTGGAGCCTCGCAGCAGTCCAAGGCCCCACCACCATCAACTCAGGAGCAGAGGTCGTCGTCGCTGCATCCTTTGACCCCTCCACGACCGCCGAGACCGAGACCGGGTTGTCGCTCAGGTTGACGAACGCCACGGTGCAAATCGGCTCGGCGGTTCGGGCGTCGCGCAGTCCGGCATCATCGCAGACCCATGCCGCGGCCGCAGGCTGGGCGTCGAGCCATGCCCGTGCTCGCGCGGATCGTTGATCGGCCGTGATGTCGTCGGAGAGCAAGTCGGCTCGCAACTGTGCCAATGCCGGCCCGCTCTGCAGCCACACCGGAAGTCGAGTGCCAAGCCCAAAGTCCGCCAGACTCGTCAGTCGCCCGAAAACGGACCTGGATAGATCATCGTCAATCAAACTCAGACGATCGAGGGCGGCAGCCCAGAGGTACGTCTCGTTCGCGTCAATAGTCGAGAGGACATCCGCCCCTCCCGGAACCTGAGCGTCACCCAGTGTCATCCGGGCTCGCCAGGCGGTAAATGGCGAGGCGAGGGCTGGCAGGAGGGCATGGCGCAGCGCACCGTCCTCATCCTGGACAGCTTGGAATCGAGTTGATGCCTCGTTGGCCTCACACCGCTCGATCACCCGGATGCGCACGGTTGAGTCGCCCACGCGCCAACGCCCGCCATGCCGTTCCTCCTCCGATCTCCCCATCAAACCCGATGTCAACTCCGGTGGAATGACGGCCCAGGCCGACTCACTTACTCCGGCCGATGTTCGCGAGCCAGCGGGTTTTGCGCTCCACTTCCAAACCGAGCCCAACCAGCCCGCGTCACCCCCCACAACTGATCGATCAACCCGCCAGACCGTCGCCTGCCCCACCGCTCCATCCGGCCGCGTGATTCGCACTCGCTCCGTCGAGGGCAACACAGAGCCGGCGGCCATCGGAACAGCCACCGCCCGGCCAGCGACCGCCCAGACCTCACCGCCTGCCGCGATCGGTGCGGCCGCGACAGGCATCGAGGTGACCTCTCGTGCGCAGCCGGCGGTAGCCGCGGCCACGATCACGAGCAGTTGCGCCACCACGATCTGCACCTCGCCTCGAGTCACCAGAATCTCCGTTCTACACGCGTACCGACCAAAGTCGGGTCCGTAGTCGCCCGATAAGCAGTTCCATCCCACCGGGCGGATTGTTGCCCGTCCGAACAGTCGAAACGCAGGTTGTCGGAGCCCGGCCCATGGTTATTCACGAAGAAGGAAGCAAACACCTGTTCCGCGTGTACCTCCCCGAGGCCCGCACGGTTGAGTTGGTCGGCACGTTCACCGACTGGCGAGCCGAACCGATCCGGATGCTCCGTGAGCCGACAGGCTGGTGGACGGCGCGGGTTGAGCTCCCGCCCGACGATCATCTGTTCAGTTACCTGATCGACGGCGCGACATGGATGGCCGACTATGCCGCCAGCGGCGTTCGTGCCAATGGATACGGCGGGTGGGTGAGCCAGTTGCACGTGCCGCAACAGGCAACCGTCGTCTCGAGCCGCGGGTTCGCTCTCGCCGCGTAGCCGGACCTACCCGACGCACGACCGCAAACCCATGTGCGAACTCGCCGCGCCCGCGTCAGATGCGGTATGCTGGGTATGTGCCCCTCCTGCTCGGAATCGACGTCGGAACTTCCGCGGTCAAGGCCGTTGTCTGCGACATGCGCGGCCGAGTCATCGCCTCGGCCTTTTCGGCGCACGAGCCATCGCGCCCACACCCCGGTTGGAGTGAGCAGGACTCGGAGGATTGGTGGCGAAGTTCCTGCCGCGCGATCCGAGCGGTGCTGGGAGCCGGTCCGCGCGTGCGCGCGGATCGGATCGCGGCCGTCGGGCTCAGCGGTCAGTTGCACGGCGCGGTGATTCTGGGCGAGGACGCCGCGGATCGCAGTGGCAAGGCTCGCGAGCTTCGACCGACGATCATGTGGAACGACCAGCGATCGGGATCGCAATGTGAAATGATCGAGCGGACCTTTGGCGGCCGCGCCGGGATCGTCCGGCTCGCGGGCAACGCGGCTCTGGCGGGCTTTGTGCTCCCCAAGCTGCTCTGGGTGCGTGAGCACGAACCGAGGGTGTGGAAGCGGGCGCGGCACATCATGCTGCCCAAGGACTTCGTTCGGTTGCGTTTGACCGGCGCGCTCGCCACGGATGTCGGCGATGCGTCCGGAACATTGCTGTTCGATGTCGTCAATCGGCGGTGGTCATCCCAGATTCCCTCCCGCGTGGGAATCGATCCGGCGATGTTTCCGCCGGCGCATGAGTCCACCGAGATCACCGGGCACGTGTCGGCGTGGGCGGCCCGCTTGACGGGCTTGCCGGTCAATACGCCCGTGGTCTCGGGCAGCGGCGACAACCAATGCGGCGCGGTCGGCGCGGGCGTGGTCGAGCCGGGGATCGCGATGGCGATGCTCGGAACAAGCGGGGTAATCCTGGCGCACAGTCGCCGGCCGCGGCTGGACCTGCCAAAGCCGCCCGCCCTCCCCGGCCGTCTGCACGCCATGTGTGCCGCCACAGGATCCAGGGCGTCGCCCACAGGCTGGACCATCACCGGAGTCATGCTCAGCGCGGCCGGGTCGCTGGCGTGGTGCCGCGACACGATCGCGCCCGACGTGCCCTACTCGACGCTCCTGAGAGAGGCGGCGAGCGCGCCGCCCGGGTGCGACGGCCTGCTGTTCATGCCGCAGTTGAGCGGGGAGCGATGCCCATATCCCGACCCGCTCGCACGCGGCGGGTGGATAGGACTGACGGCGCGACACACACGGGCGCACCTTGTTCGGGCCGTCGTCGAGGGCGTGACGTTCACGATGGGCCACATGCTGGACATGGTGCGAGGTGCGGGCGTTGAGGTTTCACGCGTACATCTCAGCGGGGGTGGCAACCAGTCGGCCTTCTGGCGGCAGCTCCAGGCGGACATCTATGGCTGTCCGGTCGGCACGACCAGCACCGACCGGGGCGGCACGGCCTTCGGAGCGGCCGTGCTCGCGGGCGTGGGGATCGGCGTGTGGGCATCGGTCGCGGAAGCCTGCCGCAAGTCCGTCAGACTCCAGCGGCAACTCGCCCCGTCTCGCGGCGCTCGGTCTCGTTACGCGGAGTATCGTCGCGTGCACGCCGCGCTCTACCATGACCTCAGACCCCGATTCGTCGAGTTGTCGAGCGCCGCCGCCGGGAGATAAACCCCCATGCCCATGATCGACCTCCGAGAGCAGGCTGAGCGCCGGACCCCCGAGCAGACGCTCTCACACATGCGAACGTTCGAGCTCTCGCTCAAGTTCAGCGCGGGGATCTGGTACTTCTCACCATCGGCGAGCCGCTTTCACGCGAAGTACGGAAACGACCTGACAATCGAGCAGCGGCTGGACATCGCGGCAGGGCTGGCCAAGCACGGACTCGGCGCCATGGAAGCCCATTACCCCAACGAGATCAACGAGGAGAACGCCGCCCTCTGGCGGAGCTTCACGCAAGCGTCGGGAGTTCGGCTGCTCACGATCATCCCCTTGCTATTCTGGGATGCCGCGTTCGAGTTTGGCTCGCTCTCGAACCCGGACAGCCGTATCCGCGGCGAGGCGATCGAGCGAACAAAGCGAGCATTGCGGCTGAACCGCGAGTTCGACACGGATTTCGCGGTCGTTTGGCCCGGCATCGATGGGTACGAGAACGGCTTCGGCATGGATTTCGCCGGGGCGAGGCGGAGGTTCGCCGAGGGGCTGGCCGAGGCGATGGACGCCGTGCCGGGCGTGCGGATCGCGTTCGAGCCCAAGCCCTACGAACCACGGGGCCGGATTCTCTACGGGACGACGCCCGAGGGCGTGCTCCTGGGGCGTGATGTCGAGGGCGTGCTGCGCACGCCCGAAAACTCACGACTGCTCGGGGAAGGGCACAGGCTGTGCTGCATGAATCCCGAGGTCGGCCATGTGCTGATGGGCTACGAGGACCCCGCGTACGCGTTCAGTTGGCCGTTGAGCGAAGGCCGGCTCGCGCACACCCACTGGAACAGCCAGCCGCTGGGCAACTACGACCAGGACCTCGGAGTCGGTGTGGTTTCGCCCGAGCACGCCGAGGCGATTCTCTACACCCTCAAGATGCACGGTTACAAGGGGTGGTTCGGGATCGACATCAACCCGGAGCGCACGCCGATCGAGATCGCTCTCCGCAACTCGTTCGATGCTCTCCGCGCCGCGAACGACCGCATCAACAGTCTTGACCACGAGTCGATCTTGTTCGCGCACACCCAGCCTGGCCGGGCTCGCGGGTGGCTTGAAGGCTACCTTCTGCGGGCTCGTGCGAGCCGCCCGGAACGGTTGGGATCGTGGCCGAAGCCGGCCTGAAGCCGACTCGGGTCAAGGAGCGTGGAAGATGCCCGATCGCGTGCTCAAGATGGGAATGGTTGGAGGCGGAACCGGCGCCTTCATCGGCGCTGTCCATCGCACCGCGGCGTGCATGGATGGCGGTGTCCGATTCGTGGCGGGCGCGCTCTCGGGCACACCCGAGAAAGCCCTCGAATCGGGCCGAGCGTTGGGGCTCGACGACCAGCGCAACTACCCATCGTGGCGGGCGATGCTCGATGGTGAGTCGAAACGCCCGCCCGGTGAGCGGATCGACTTCGTGAGCATCGTCACGCCGAACCATGTGCACTTTGAGGTCGCCGAGGCATTTGTCCGGACCGGGTTCCACGTCGTCTGTGACAAGCCCCTCGTGCATACATCAGCGCAGGCGGATGCCCTGGTTCGCGCGGTTGAATCGGCCCGAACGGTCTTCTGCGTTACCTACAACTACAGCGGCTACCCGATGGTCAAGCAGGCCCGCGAACTCGTGGGCAAGGGTGAACTCGGCGAGATCCGCAAGCTGGTCGTCGAATACAACCAGGGCTGGCTCGCCGGCAGGCTTGAACAGACCGGCCAGAAGCAGGCCGACTGGCGCACCGATCCCGCGAGGAGCGGCGCGGGCGGCGCGATCGGCGACATCGGCAGCCATGCCGAGCAACTCGCCGGCTACATCACCGGCCTCGAGATCGAGTCGCTCTGCGCCGACCTCACCACCTTCGTTCCCGGTCGCCGCCTCGACGACGATGCCAACGTGCTCCTCCGATTCAGACCACGCGCCGGCGTATCCGCCAAGGGCATTCTTACCGCGTCACAGGTCGAGATCGGCCACGAGAACGACCTTCGCATCCGCGTGCACGGCACCAAGGCAAGCCTGGAGTGGCGGCAGGAGGAACCCAACCACCTGATCGTGCGTCCCGACGGAAGGCCCGAGCAGGTGTATCGGCGCGGAAATGCTTACCTGGGACAGGCCGCGATCAGGAACACGAGGATTCCGCCGGGCCATCCCGAGGCGTTCTTGGAAGCGTTCGCGAACACGTACAACGCCGCGTCCGCGGCCATGCGTGCCGGGTCCGGCGGCCTGTCGGCGGGAGCGCTTTTCGACTTCCCGGATGTCGCGGCCGGCGCCCGCGGGGTTCGATTCATCGAGAAATGCGTCGAGAGTTCCGCGGCCGAGCGGAAGTGGACACCGATGCCCTGACCGCGGCGAGCGCAAGCACCTCCATCGCGATGTGCGAGGCCAGCAACGCGGTGATCCCCGAAACATCGCGGTCAGGGAGCATCTCGACGACATCCGCGCCGACGACGTTCAGGCCGCGAAGGGAGCGGACGATCGCGATGGCCTCCGCGCTGGAAAAGCCGCCGCAGACGGGTGTGCCCGTGCCTGGCGCGAACGCGGGATCGATGCAGTCGATGTCGAAGGACAGGTAGGCCGATCGGCTGCCGATTCGGCGGAGAAAGGACCTGACCAACCGCTGACCCTCGAGCCGGAATCGCTCGTGGGTGACAACGGTAATCCCCGCATCGCGAGCGAAGACGAGATCGTCGCGGGTGTTCAGCGGTCCCTTGATACCGATCGAGATCATCCGCGAGGGATCGACGTAGCCCTCCTCGATGGCTCGCCTGAACACCGAAGCGTGCGACCACTTCTCGTCCCAGACGGTGTCCACAGTGTCGAGGTGGCTGTCGAAATGCACGAGCGGGAGACCCGATCGGGGCTTGCCCGTCCGCTCCCAGGTTACCCTGATGTTGGCGTAGGCGATGGAATGGTCACCGCCGAGCGCGAGCAGGCGAGTCACGTCGGGGTCGCCGATGCGACGCGCGAAGTCGAGCTGCGCCCCGACGCTGCGCTCACAGGAGAACGGCGAGACGGCCGCATCGCCGGCATCGGCGATGCTGAGCGCCTGGCACACGTCAACATCGTGTTCGATGGAGTATCGCTTGATGTACTGCGATTCCTCGCGGATGGCGCGAGGGCCGAAGCGGGCGCCGGGGCGGTAGGTGACTCCGCCGTCGAACGGAACGCCGTAGATCGCCCAATCGGGCGGGGCGTTCTCGGGCGAGAGCTCCTCGATGCGTGGAACTCGCGCGAACGTGCACACCGATCCGATCGCGAAGCGGGGCTTCCGGCGTGCATCGGGAAGAACGGTTTGGCGGGCGGTCTTGCGAGTGCGTGCGGGTTCGCGGGGCATGGTGGGCAGTGTAGTGTCGGGCGATGCAGGGACGCGGACCCAGGATCACTTCTTCTCGAACGCCGCGTCAAAGGCCCGCGCGTTGGCGGGAAAATCCACGCCGCGCACAAACTGACAGGCCTCCTCGGCGCCGTGCTCGCGGGCCATGCCGGAGTCCTCCCACTCGACGCTCAGAGGGCCTTGATAGCCGCACCGGTTCAGGGCACGGATGATCTCCTCAAAATCGATCTCGCCTCGCCCCGGCGATCGGAAATCCCAGCCGCGACGAGCATCGCCGAACGAAAGGTGTGAGCCGAGAACGCTGTTCGCGCCGTCGAGCGTTCGGATCGCATCCTTGATGTGACAGTGGTAAATCCGGTCGGGGAACGCGTCGATGAACCTGACCGGGTCGATCCCCTGCCAGACGAGGTGCGAGGGATCGAAGTTGAAGCCGAAAGACTTGCGGTAGTTGAGACCTTCGAGTGCCCGCCTCGCGGTATGAATGTCGTAGGCGATCTCGGTAGGATGGACTTCGAGCGCGAACCTGACACCGGCCTCGTCGAAAACATCGAGGATGGGGTTCCAACGATCGGCAAAGTCCCGGAAGCCGGCATCGACCTCGGCTTGAGAAGTTGGCGGGAAAAAGTAGAGCTTGTGCCAGATGCTCGAACCGGTGAAGCCGTTGACGACGTTCACGCCCAGTTTGGCAGCGGCACGGGCGGTGGACATCATCTCCTGTGCGGCACGCCGACGCACACCTTCCGGATCGCCGTCACCCCACACTCTTTCGGGCAGGATCGACTTGTGCCGGATGTCGATAGGGTCGCACACCGCCTGGCCCACGAGGTGGTTGCTGACGGCCCAGACCTTCATCCCATGACGGGCGAGCAGGTCGTTGCGAGACTTCACGTACCCGGGCTCGGCCAACGCACGCTGCACCTCGAAATGGTTGCCCCAGCATGCCAGTTCCAACCCGTCGTAGCCCCAGCCCTTCTCACCGGCCATGGCCGCGAGCCTGTCGAGCGAGAGATCGGCCCACTGGCCGGTGAAGAGCGAGACGGGGCGGGTGTGGTGGTGATCCTGGGGCGTCGCCATGGCGACACTCTATCCGATCAGGCCGGTTACGGAAAGACTGTCGGACGCGGCTCTAACTCGTGGTATGATGTGGGTACAGGCCAGACGTACCCGCACGCACACCCCACCCGGAGAAGCCACGTGAGCACCCACAATCATCCCTTCCCGTCGCCTTTCTCCGAGTCCCGTCGCAAGTTTCTCGCAGCGACCGCGGGCGCCGCGGCGGCGACGGCGTTTGTGGCGGGGATCGCCTCCGGCAGCCGCGCGGCGGTCGCTGCACGGCCCGCACAGCCCGCGGGCAAGGCCAAGGCACGCCCCGCGCTGAAAGAAGGAGAGACGCTTCGGATCGGCGTGATCGGTATCGGCGGCTCGCCCGGTGCGTGCGCCATGGGACTCGGCCACTGCCTGTCGCTCGTCGATCTGCACAAGAAGGGGCGGGAGAAGGTTCAGGTCGTCGCCGTTTGCGACCTGAACAGCAAGTACCTGGAGCAGGGCAAGTCGAAGATTGAGAAGGCGCAGGACGGCGTCAAGGTCGATACCTACCGCAAGTCGGAAGACCTGCTCAAACGCGACGACATCCACGGCGTCGTCATCGCGACACCGGAGCACTGCCACTCGACCAACGGGATCGAGGCCATCATGGCCGGCAAGGATGTGTACCTCGAGAAGCCGATGACGCTGAACCTCGAGATGGCGCTGGCGCTGTACGGAGCCGCGTCTGCGAACCCCGAGGTGATTGTTCAGGTCGGCACCCAGAAGACGCGACTGCCGAAGTACGCCGCGGCCAGGAAGATGATCGAGCAGGGGGTTATCGGGACGCCGACATTCAGCCAGACCAGTTACTGCCGCAACAGCAAGAACGGGGAATGGCACTACGGGTTCGACAAGAACTGGAAGCAGGGCGACGACATCGATTGGAACACGTGGTGCGGGCCGCTGGGCTCGATGCCGTGGGATCCCAAACTGTTCTCGCAATGGCGGCGGTACCGCAAGACGTCGACGGGAATCATCGGCGACTTGCTCGTTCACGAAATGACGCCGATGCTCATGGCGATCAACCAGGGCTGGCCTGTGCGGGTGGTTGCGACCGGCGGCCACCTTGTCGACAAGGACATGGAGAACCACGACAACGTGCACATCGCGGTTCAGTTTGAGACCGGGCACCAGATGATCGTCGCGGGCTCGACCTGCAACGAGGCGGGCCTGGAAACCATGATCCGCGGCCACAAGGGGAACATCTACCTCGGCGGTCGTCACTGCGAGATGCGCCCCGAGCGCACCTTCGCCGAAGAGCTCGACCCGCAGAAGGTCGAGTGCGCGGATATCGGTGACGATCAGGACGCCCACCGCGTCGGCTGGCTCAAGAGCATCCGCTCTCGCGAACTTCCGCCCAGCAGCGTCGAACTCGGTCTCAAGGTCATGGTGATCGTCGATCTTGCGACACGCTCGATGTGGGAAGGTGGCGCGTTCACGTTCGACCCCAAGACCATGACGGCGAGCAAGGCCTGAGGACCGCCTTCCACGCCGGACAGGCCCGCCATGTTTCCGCTCGCGACGCATGCGATGGGTACTCGCTTTGAGCTTGTCCTCGGCGGCGAGGAAAGCTCGATGTTGCGCGCCGTCGGCGAGCTGGCGCTCCGCGAAGTTGAGCATTGGCACGAGCGTCTGTCGAGGTTTCGATCTGATAGCGACGTGGCCAGGCTCAACCGCGGTGGCGGTGGGCGCGTCGACACGGAACTTTGCAGGTTGCTGGCGCTTTGCGAGTCGGTCCACCAATCGTCGGGCGGGGCGTTTGACGCTTGCCTCGGCGCGTTGATGGAGCGGCTCGGTTTTCACCCCCGATCGAACGGACGGCTCGCCGGATCGGCCGAGACCGACCGCCGAATGGTCGTGGATCCCGAACTCACGCGTGTGACGCTGGCCCCGGGAGCGTCGCTGGACCTCGGGGCGGTCGCCAAGGGCTTTGCGCTTGATCGCGCAGCCGAAATCCTGCTGGAGCATGGCGTCGGATGCGCCCTGCTGCACGGAGGAACCTCTTCGGTTGTCGCTCTTGGCGCACCCAAGAATGCCGAGGGCTGGAGAATCGCGGTGCGATCCGAGGGCCAGTCTCGCTTGATCACGTTGAGCAATCAGGCCATGTCGGTTTCGGCGCCGCGGGGACGAACGACCTTCGCCGCCAAGCCATCCAGCCCTTGCGATCACCCATTCGGACCGCCCACGGCCAGCGAGACCGAGGCCACGCACATCCTCGACCCCCGAACCGGCAGACCCGCCCGTGCCGCGGACACGGCCGTGGTCATCGGGCCGCTCGGGACGGCGGCATTGTGCGACGCCTGGTCCACCGCGCTGGTTGTTCTCGGCTCGCGGCCGGCAACAATGCCCCCTGAACTGACCTGTCTCCTGCACGCGCCCGGCACGGGCTGGTGCACACACACCGCGTTGATACCCCATGCTGAACCCCAACCGTCGTGAGTTCATTCTCCAGTCCGCGGGCGCGCTCGGCGCTGTCGCGATCCTTCCGAACCTTGGGCTCGGCGCCTACCGGACAGCCGCTCCGGTCTCTGTGGGGCTGGTCGGCGCGGGGCGCCAGGGCCGGCTCATCTTGGCCGAGCTGGCCAAGATCGAACAGGTCAAGGTCGCCGCGATCTGCGACACCGACGCTTCCCGCCGCGAATCAGGCTCCAAACGGGCCGCAGGCAGCGAGGCCTTCGCCGACCACAAGGCCATGCTGGACAAGCTCAAGGACCTGTCCGCCGTCGTCATCGCGACACCCACACACCTCCACAAGCAGATCGCTCTGGACTGCCTGGCCGCCGGCAAGCACGTGTATTGCGAGGCTCCGCTGGCCCACACGGTGGAGGATTGCCGGGCGATCGCCGCCGCGGCAGCGGGAGCGGGCAAGCAGGTCTTCGCGTGCGGCTTCGAGGGTCGCTCGAACCCCATCTACAAACTCGCCCGCACGTTTTTCCGCTCCGATGCGGTGCGAGACTTTGTCTCCGCCGAAGCCCAGAGCTTCAAGAAGGAATCGTGGCGTTTCCCCGCGCCCCCCGGCTCCGACGCGGCCCGCGAGAAGGCGGAAAACTGGCGGCTGGATCCTGCGATTTCGACCGGCCTGGCCGGCGAGTTGGGGGCGCAGCAGTTCGACGTCGTGCACTGGTACCTGAACAAGCTCCCTACCAGCGTGTTCGGCACGGGCGCGGTCCTGGCCCAGAACGACGGACGCGAGGTCGCCGACTCCATCCACTGCAACTTCGGCTTCGAGAGCAACGCCCGGTTCGCATTCTCGGCAAGCGTTGGAAACAGCTACGGCGGGCGGTTCGAGGTGCTCCGCGGCACGAACGCGGCGATCAAACTCGCATGGACACACGGCTGGATGTTCAAGGAGGCCGATGCCCCGACGCAGGGCTGGGAGGTCTACGCCAACCGGCAGCAGTTCTTCAACGACGAGGGCATCACGCTCATCGCCGACGCGACCAAGCTTGCCGAGCAAGGCAATCTCAAAGAGGGCGTGGGGCTGCCCAACAAGTCGCTCTACTACGCGCTCGCCGACTTCCTGATGAGTGTCACGGAGAACAAACCCGTGGCCTGCGATGCGGCGACGGGGGCCAAGTCCACGATCGTGGCGATCCTCGCCAACCAGGCCGTCGTGAAGAACCAGATCTTGACGATCGACCCGGCGCTGTTCAGCTTCTGACCCCCCGCTCCCGTGACTCCTCAGACCGCCCATGACCCTCCGAACACGCGATCTCCCGTTCCTGGCTCGCCTCGGCCTCACCGCCCTGCTCGGGGTCATCCTGCTCGGCATGGCCGCCTCCGCCTCGCACCTGTTCGACCACTACAAGAACCGCGATGAGCAGAAGCGATTCACGCTCGACGATGTTCGCGCGGCGTACCACGGGCTGAACAAGCCGTCACCACTGGTTACATCGCTCGATGGCGGCCACCCGGAAACGCTCAAGGCCGATAGCCGTGGGGTGCTGGTCAGATGGCTCAAGAGCGGGCGCATCGCCGAGGACTACGACAACATCGACCTCGGTGTGGACAGCCCGAGCGGGATCATCGCCGCGTCCTGCCTGAGTTGCCACGGCTCAAAGTCGGCGGACCCGAAGGCCGCGGCGATCCGGCTTGACACGCTCGATGCGATCAAGAAGCTCGCGTTCACGAAGATCGTGAACCGCAACCCCGACAACATCATCATCATGTCGGCACACGCCCACGCGCTGTCGTTGGGCACGCTCGCGGTGGCACTGTGCGGGTTGCTTTGGGCGACGCGACTGCCCCGCGGCCTTGCCTCGTTCCTGATCGCCGTAAACGGCCTCGCCCTCTTCGCAGATCTGGTCGCGTGGTGGTTGGCCAGGACGATGGAGTCGTTCGTATACGTCATCGCGGGCGCGGGGACGGCGTACAACGGAACAACCGTGCTGATCGCGGTGTTGGTGGTGCTGGATTTGTGGTGGCCGCGGCGGGTGACGTCCGTGTGAATCTCGATTCGCACCGCGCTCGGATATGCTGTCGGCATGCTCGTTCCGATCCTCGCGACCATCGCACTGGCTCAGCCTCCCTCGACCGACGCTGAAACCAAGCCGCCCTCGCAGGTCGTCCCGATCAACGACACCGTTGGTCCGTTTCTCGGCCACGTCGGGACCGTCGATGCCCGCCTGTGGATGCGTGTCGCCGAACCAGGCGAGTACGCGCTGTCTCTGCGCGAGGGCGAGGCGAGTGACGCCACAGTTCCCCAGGTCCGAGCCACAGCCTCTTCCGAGAGCGACCTCTGCCTTCACTTTGACTTGAAGGGCCTCAAGCCCGGTACGCGGTACGTGGCGTTTGTCCACTCGGCGCACAACGAGCCGCCTCTGGGCGATCGTCGCACCGTTGAGTTCCGCACACGCAAGGCCCACACCAGCCCACAGGCGGTTGCCATTGCCATTGGTTCCTGCCAGCACGACGACTTCGTCAAGCCTCAGCCCGTGTGGGATGAGATCGGCAAACTCAAGCCCGATGCGATGCTCCTGATCGGTGACACGCCGTACATCGACTCGACGAAACTGGATGTGCAGCGACGGCGCTACCGCGAGTTCTTCTCGATCCCCCAGCTCGCCTCCCTGTGCCGGAGCATCCCTACCCACGGCCTGTGGGATGACCACGACTTCGGCAAGGGTGACACCGACGGCACGGTGAAGGGCAAGGAGAACACGCGCCGCGCGTTTCTCGAGTACCACGCCAACTCGCCGACCGGCTCGGGCGATGGTCTCGGCGAACACGACCTCGGCGGGTACTCATCCATGCGCATCGGACCGGCGGAGGTCTGGCTGATCGACTGCCGCTGGTTCGCCGGCACCGAGCCCTCATTCGCCGACCCCTCAAAGAAGTCGCTCCTCGGCGCCCAGCAATGGTCCTGGCTCCAGCGCACGCTCAAGGCCAGCGATGCTCCCTTCAAGCTGCTGGTCAGCGGCATGGTATGGTGTGACGAGGTGCGGCCCAACAAGCCGGACTTCTGGGGCGGGTACCCGCACGAACGCGTGGCCGTGTTCGATTTTCTCCGTGAGAGTCGAATCGAGGGTGTGGTCCTCGTCGGTGGCGACATCCACCGCAACCGCGCGTACAAACACACCGCTGGGGGGGCATTCACAGGTGCGCTGGGGTATCCACTCTTCGAGGTCATCACCTCGCCCCTCGGCTCGAGCATCATGAAGCAAGGCGATGCGTCTCCCCTGACCCAGCCGGAGATGCTCTACGACAGCGAAGACCTTCGGACCTTCGCGGTCGTCACGTGCGACTCCACGAAGAGCCCCCCCACACTTGTGGTCCGGTGGATGAACGACACCGGCAAAGAACTCTACAGGCTCGAGACCACAACCGCGGAGCTGTCCTTCCCGTCCGCGCCCGCCATGCCTTCCGACCAACGGTGAGCCGTGAGGAACCCGGCGTTTGGCGGCGTCCAGCGCGGGTTTCTGAAACAACCGCTCCTCGGTTGGCGTAGCGTTCAGGAGATGGCTGGCCGAGCACGCAAACCCAGGGGTGGTGGAGAATCGCTGGACCTCGCCGCGCCGAGCGCGTCCCTCCCTCGGGTCCGGAGACGCTACCACTTCGGCTCGTCCGGGTTCGTGTACGTATTCGTCACACTCCTGATCGCCCTGGGCGCGTTCAACAGCCAGAACAACCTGCTCTTCTGGGCCTTCGGGTTCTCGCTGGCGATGCTTGTCGTGTCGGGCCTGCTCTCGGGCGCGATGCTCATGGGGCTGCGCGTGACGCGCGAGCGCATCGGCGATGCCCACGCCGGCGACGTCCTGACCATCCGCTACCGCGTCAGGAACTCCAACCGCGTGATCCCGGTATTCGGCCTGACGATCGAAGAGAATCCTCCGCCCGCAGAGGCCACCAGCGGCAGATCGAAACGTGCCTCACGACGCAGCGCCAGGACGCCCGCGCAGGAATCCCCGCCGCGGATCGATCCCTCCCGCGCTTTCGTCCCGCACATCGCGCCGCGAGAGACCATCATCATCGAGTCGCGAACATCCGCGCACCGCCGCGGCCCTGTCGAGTTCGCGTCGTTTTCCGTGCACACGACGTTTCCTTTCGGCATCATGCGCAAGAGCCTCGATATCCACGAACCGGCCAGCACGGTGATCCTGCCAACCCTCGCGGCGACCGACGGCCGCGAACTCGAGTCCGCCGCCCTCGAAGGCGAATCAGCCCGCAGTTCACGCATCCGCGGTGATGGCGACGAGTTCCATTCACTCCGCGACTACATCGCCGGCGATAACCCTCGTTCCATCGCGTGGAAGGCGTCCGCCCGCCGCGGCCACCTGCTCGTCAAACAGTCGCTCGCGCCCTCCCCACTCCGTCTGTGGATCGTCCTGCGTCTGCGCGTCTCCGCGGCCCAGACCGAAGGCTTCGATGAACGGGCCATCAGCATCGCCGCCTCGATGATCGAGCAGGCCCGCGCGCGCTCCATCCCGCTCGGCCTGGCGATCCCCCTCACGGGCATGAGCGTCCCTCCTCGCGCCGACCCGGCACACTTTGACCGTCTCCTTCGGGAACTCGGCGGCCTCGCCCTCGGACCCGCCGATGCCCGAGGGCGCGACCTGCCCTTCCCGCTGGCCGCGGCGAGCCACCGCCACGCGTGCCTGTGCATCCACGCGAGCGGGATCGACGCGGCCTATGGGCCCGTGAACCGAGTTCGGCACATCGGTGTTCTCGGGGAGACCGATGCCCGCGCACGCATCCCGGGCCGTGGCCGCCTCGTCAGCGGCGACGCGGCGATCACCCGCGGGAGCTCGCGCCGATGACACTCGCGACGCGATTCAATATTTCAGCGTGCGCCGCCGTGCTGGTGGGATCGCTCACCTTCTGCCTCGCCGACGATCGGCCAATCCTCGCGATCATCATCGTCCCCATCATCATCATCGGTTGGGTGTGCGGCATGGGCGAACGCGGCGAGCGCACCGACCCCCGGCATCATCCCATCGCGCTGCCTCGGTTGCTGGTCAACCTGCTCGTCGTCGCCGCGATCATCAACGCCGCTATGCGGGCCGGAGGCTCACGGACCGTCGGCCAACCGATCGTCTCGCACCTGGGCGAGTTCCTGATCTATGTGCAGTTGCTCAAACTCTTCGACCGACGCACAGTCCGCGATGAGTCTCAGTTGCTCACGCTCAGCGTCTTTGTCATCATCGCCGCGGTACTCACGAGCAACAACCTCCTCACTGGAGTCGGCATCGTGCTCTACACGCCGCTGGCGATCTCGGCGACGATGCTCTACCAGCTCCGGGCGGGGCAGGCCCGCGCGGCCGAGTTTCGGCCGGCTTCCGCCGCCGCGCGCGAGCAGGGCCATCCCGATCTCAATCGAACTTTCACCCGGCAGTTGGTCCAGACCGTCTGGCTCTGCGTGCTGACCGCCGGATTTCTCGGCGCGATCGTCTTCATCGTCACCCCCCGCGGCCTGGGGGTCGGAGCGCTCGGCCAGTTCGGCCAGCCCCACGCCATGGTGGGGTTCAACGACCACATCGACCTGCGTCGCTCCGGGCTGCTCAGTGAGTCGTCCATGCCGGTGATCGACCTCGCTCTGGAGGACGAATCCGGCGCGAACATCGGCTCTCCGTACCGGATGGTGTATCTTCGTGGATTCACCAGAGAGGAGTACAACAACCGGGTCTGGGTCAGGTCCAAGACCGCACCGACGACACTGACGTTCCGGCCCGGCACCACGACCGTCCTGCCTGTGCCGAACCACGATCGCGGCTCCGAGAACGAGCCAGAACCGGCGCCGACGGCCAAACTCGTCCAGCGCATCACGATCCGCCCGACGGTCTCCTCCGATTCGTACATTTTCGGTGCATGGCGCCCCACCGCTGTTCAGACCAACGACACGACCAGCGGAACACTGACCTACGACCTTCTCGACGGCTCGATCAAGCGGCCGAAGTCCGCGCACATCGCCTTCACCTACACGATCGAGTCGTCAGAGATCCAGACCAAGTCCGACCTGCCGCCCGAGTTTGCGCTCGGCTTTCAGGATGGCCCAGTCCACGACCTCGCCTGGTCGATCCTGCGTGCCAGACAGTCCAAGTGGCCTGAGGATGATTCCGCATCGGGCATCCGCTCCGTTGCAAACGCTTTCCGCGACTACCTCGGCAAGAACTTCACATACACGCTGGACCTGTGGGCCCCCGATGAGGACCGCGACCCGCTCGATATGTTCCTCTTCGAGAAGCGCACGGGCCACTGCCAGTATTTCGCCAGCGCGATGACCGCGATGCTCCAGGCCGTCGGGATCCACGCACGCATTGTCGGAGGATTTGTCGCCGCCGACTACAACTCGCTCACCGGGACCTACATCGTCCGCCAGTCCAACGCACACGCCTGGGTCGAGGTCCACACCGGAGGCGGGATCTGGACGAGGTACGACCCGACGCCCACGGCCGATCTCGACCGCATCCACCGCGCGCCCGGCGGGTGGTTCTCGGCGGTCCGCCGATGGTGGGACACGCTGGAGTTCGGCTGGAACCGCTCCATCGTCTCGTTCGATACCGACCGCCTCGGCGCATCCGCCGGGCGCGGTGAACCTTCGAGCATCTCGGCCTGGTTCGTCCGCATCGCCGACCGGCTCGCGCGGGGTGTGTCCGTGCGCGACCTCCGCTCGATGCTCCCTCCGTGGGCGTTCTACATCGTGCCCGCGACCATGCTCATCGTCACGCTCGCGATCGTCACCGGCCGCCTCTCGCGGTCGCGGCTGGCGAGGCTGGTCCGGCGCCACCCGCGAGAGCGCGACCCGCAACTGCGCGCGCTGCTCAACGATGCCGGCTTCTACGGACAGGCCCTCCGTGCCCTGGAACGCCGCGGCGGCCCCTTCGCCAAGCCCGATGATCGGCCGCCACTGGCCCACGCCGCGGTGATCGAGCGGATCGATCCCATCGTTGCCGACCCATTTCGATCGATCGCCTCGACGTACTACGAGGCCAGGTTCGGCCGCGTACTTCTCACCCACGAACAGGTATCCGCGGGTCGTGATGCGCTGTCCCGATTGAAGGATGCGCTCAACCGCTCCGCGGCAACATCCGGCGACGCGTGTTCGTGACTCGACGCGTGGTTATCGCCCCGACCCAGGCCGACGGCCAGCACGGTGCCCGTCGCGGCATGTCAAAATTCAGGTCTTCGGACCGCATCGGATGAACTCTCGTCCCCGGGTACGCCGATCTCTTGTCCCGACCCTCGCCCACGCACGTCGCAACCGCCGGGGGTCGATGCACTCCAACCGCAGAGGTGGACCCGTGCCCGCGATCCGTTCCCGTACCGAACATTGGCTGGACAACCTGCGCAAGATCCACGAACGCGGCGGCGCGCTCGAGATCTCCATCGATCGCTCCACTTCGGGCGGATCGTCCGCGGACGAAACAGGTTCCGATGTGGCCTGGCGCGTCCGCGTCATCCGCGTCGCCGAAGATCACATCGTCGTTGAGCCACCCGCTGCATTCGGCGCGACCATCGACTTCGAGACCGACATCGCGCTCATCGGCGCGATGACAATCGGCCAGAACCGCTGGATGTTCCACACCCGCACCCTCGGACACATCGAGGGCGCTCGGCCCGGCGATCGCCACCTCGTGCTCGCCCTGCCCGAGCGCGTGGAGCGTTGCACGCGCCGCAGTTTCTTCCGAATCTCCACCGCCAACCTGCAACTGCCGCGCGTGCAGTGCTGGCCGCTCAACGATCCTTCTTCCGTCGGTGCAGCCGAGGCGGCCAACCGCTGCGAGATCCGCGATCTCCTCGAAGGCGACGGGCCCGGCAACCCCGGCGAACTGCTCTCCGAGAGCTCGCTGCTGCTGCCCGATGTCGGGCCCGCGTTCAAGGCCAGCCTCCTCAACGTCTCCGGCGGTGGCCTCGGCCTGCTGGTCGCGCCCGAAGATGCCGCCGCGCTCTCGGCACGGCCCTACTTGTGGATCAGGCTCGACCTGCGCCCACACATCCCCGCGCCCGCCGCCGTAACCGCCCGGATCGCCCACACCCACACCGATTCGAGTCAGCACATCTACGCCGGCCTCGCGTTCGATTTCAGCCAGAGTTCGCAGCATCGCAGGTTCATCGTCGAACTGCTCGGACGCTACATCGAGAGCCTGCAGCGCCAGCAACGCGGCACGCACTGACCCGAAGCATCTCGCTCGCGGTGCACAACACCCGATATGCTCCCCACATGTCCCGTCCCGATGGCACCGACTCGTCGAGCAGCTCCGACAAGCCCGACCTGAGCCTGGAAATCCCCGAAGTTCTGCAACGCCCGGTGAGAAAGCCGGACTTTGATCCGGTCTACGGCGACCAGGCGAGCCGCCCCCAGACGCCGGAACTCGGCGGTGCTGTGAAGGCCTGGGCGATCGCGCTGGACTTTGTGGTCACCATCATCACGGGTGCGGGCCTGGGCTGGCTCGCCGATCGATGGCGAAACTCGCTCCCCCTTTGGACGCTCGTCGGGCTGACCTTCGGGTTTGCCGCGGCCTTCGTCCGAATCGTGCGAGCCACCCAGCGACAGGAGCGAGCTGAGAAGGCTCGTCGCGATTCCGCGTCTCGGGCGGACAAGTAGCGGTCGGCCTTTCAACCACCCCCCCCCACCCCCCAGTTTGGGTGGAATCCTTCCAAAATCCAAAACGACCCGCGAACGAACTCGCCTCCGCGCGAACGTCTGGATATCCTTCGCCCCCTCCTTCCGAACCACACCCGATGCACGCTCTCAATGAGAACTCAGCACCGTCCAAACCCCTGTACGGGGGTCTGATGGTGGCCGTGTGCGTGGGGGCCATCGGTGCGACCGCGGCGGTTGCCGCGTCGCTCGGCGGAGACTCCAGCACGATCACCAAGGCTTGCGCCGCCGTCGCAGCGGGGGCTCTGGCTACCTTTCTGCCTCTCCTCCTGTCGGGCTTCACGAGTCACGGAGCGAGCAACTTCGGCGTCTTCGTCATGCTCGCCTCGGGCGCCAGGACGCTCGTGATCCTGGGCGCGGCCCTCTTTTTCTCCCAGAGCCCGGACGTTGCCAAGTCTCCACTCTGGCTGGGGGCTTTGACCGGGGCAGGGCTGATCCTTGTCGTTGAGACGGCCCTGTCTGTTGCGCTGCTGTCTCGAGCCGAACGCGCAAAGTCGGCCGGACGGGCTACGGCTTCGGGAAGATCTGACGCATGAACCAGACGATGACCATTCCAGGCCACCTCGTAACCCTGGCCGCCGGCGGCCCGGACCAGCACGTCTACAACCACCCGTTTTTCTCGACCGAGACCGGCTGGTGGATCTGGTCGGGCAACATGGGCAACCTCATGCTCAGCGCGATCATCCTGGTGATCGGAGGCCTGTACGTTGCCGCGAAAGTGCGCACCGGACCGGCGTCGCAAGGCTCGAGCCGCTACATCACGGGCAGCCGATTCGCCCACTTGATCGAAGTGTTCTGCGTGTACCTCCGCGAGGAGGTGGTGCGGCCGCTGCTGCACGACCGCACGAACAAGATGATGCCGATGCTGTGGACGATGTTCTTCTTCATCCTCGTGAACAACCTGCTCGGGCTGATCCCGATCATGGACATCATCCACGTCCTGGACGAGAAGTTCCTGCACCTGGGCTGGGCCGCGGACCACCGGACCCCGATCGGCGGGACCGCGACGCAGAACATCTGGGTCACGGCATCGCTGGCGATCGTCTCCGCGATCTTCTTCAACATCGCGGCCGTCATGCGGCTCGGGATCGGCGGCTACCTCAAGCACCTGACCGGCGGCGCGCCGATCGGCGTCAATGTCCTGCTCTTCATCCTCGAGGGCGCGGGGCAAATCATCATCAAGCCGGTAGCGCTGGCCATCCGTCTGTTCGCCAACATGACCGCCGGTCACATCCTGCTGGCCACGCTGTTCATGTTCGTGGCGCAGGTGTGGGGCAAGAGCCTCGTGCTCAGCGGACCGATCACCATCATCTCCGCGCTCGGAGGCTTCGCGATCATGCTGCTCGAGCTGTTCGTCGCGTTCCTCCAGGCGTTTATTTTCATGTTCCTGACAACGGTGTTCATCTCCCTGATGGACCACCATGATGAAGAGCATGGTCACGAGCACGGGCACGACCATGCCCCTGGCCACGAGCACGTCGCTCACGCGTGAACAACGGGCCAATCGCACGCGAGCTGACCGCCGAGCGTGCCGGCACCCGGGCTGTCCTGATACCCCACTAGGAAGGAATCGCAGAATGAAGATCAGCAAGTTCGTCAAGCAGACCCTGTTGGCCGCGGCCGTGATGGGCATGGCCCCCGCCGCGGCGATGGCTCAGGCCACCGCCGCCGGCACGACCACCGGCAAGGGCCTGGCCGCGCTCGGCGCCGGCCTCGCCGTCGTCGGCGGCGGTCTGGGCATCGGCTTTGTCGGCAAGGGCGCGGTCGAGTCGATCGCCCGTCAGCCCGAGGCCGCCGGCAAGATCCAGATCAACATGATTCTGGCCGCCGCGCTCATCGAAGGCGCGACACTGTTCGCCGTCGTCGTCGGCTTCCTCGCGTAATGCACGCACAACCACCCCTCGGGCTCCGTTGGAGACAACGCGGCCCGGCTTTCGATCGCATGAACCCTGGAGTCCCGCCGATGAACCGCTTCTGCTTCAAACTCTTCGCGATGCTGGCCGTCGCGGCTCTGGTGCTCGTCGCCTCGCCCGCTCGGGCCGATGAGCCCGCCACGGGCAAGGACCCGCACGCCGTCGGCGCGGCCGCGCACCACGACGATGCCCACGCCGATCACGCCCACAAGCCGCTCTCGCCCATGCCGAGCCCCAAGGAAGGCCTGGTCGTCGGGCTCACGTCGATCGTGGTCTTTCTGCTCGTGCTCGCTTTCCTGAGCGTGAAGGTGTGGCCGACGATCGCCAAGGGGCTCGACGATCGCGCCACCAAGATCCGCTCGGAGATCGAGGCCGCGGAACACGCGCAGAAGCAGGCCAAGCAGGCCCTGGCCGAGTACGAGGCGAACCTCGCCAAGGCCCGCGCCGAGGCGCAGAAGATGCTCGACGACGCCAAGGCCCAGCAGACCGCCATCGCCGCGGACCTGAAAGCCAAGTCCGAGATCGAACTCAACGCGATGCGGGAGAAGGCCACGCGCGACATCGACGCCGCCAAGCGCGCCGCACTCGGCGAGATCTACGACCACGCCGCTTCGCTCGCCACGACGATGGCCGGCAAGATCCTCAAGCGTGAGATCAACTCCGGCGACCAGCAGCGCCTCGTGCAGGAGTCGCTGCACGAGCTTCAGACCGCCGTGGCCCGCAACAACTGAGCGGCTTGTCAAGACCGAACTCGATCCAGCCTGAAAGTCGCCATTATGCCCCTGATCAACGCCGCCCCCGATGCCCTCAGCCGCCTCTACGCCGCCAGCCTTTTCGAGCTGGCCCAGAAGCAGGGTGGCCAGGCCATGATCGAGGAGGTCTACGCCGAACTCGAGAGCGTGATGGAACTCGGCCGGAACGACTTTGCGTTCGGCGAGTTCCTCTCGTCCCGAATCGTGCCGACGACGGAGCGGGCGGCCTCACTCGACCGCATATTCAAGGGCCGGATCAGCGACCTCACCCTTGGTTTTCTGCAGATCGTGAACCAGAAGGACCGGCTCAACCACCTCCCGGCGATCGTGGCCTCGTTCGACGAGATCGTCAACCACGCCTTCGGGCGCGTCGAGGTCGATGTCTACACCGCGGCGCCGCTTGACCAGGAAGAGATGGACACGATCAAGGCCCGCCTCCAGGCCGTGCTCGGGAAACCACCGGTCATCCACCCCTACATCGAGCCGACGATGCTCGGAGGCGTGAAACTCCAGATCGGTGATCAACTGGTGGACGCTTCCGTCGCTGCCGAGCTGCGGCGCATGCGGGATCGCCTGGTCGCTAACGGCGCGGCCGAACTTCGCGCCAGGGCATCCGGACTGATCAACTGACCCCACCCTCCCGGGAGCAGGCCCCATCCATGTCCAAGAAGACGATCGCGCAATCAGACGTTTCCGGCAAGCGCGTCCTGATCCGCGTTGATTTCAACGTGCCGATCGAGGAGGGCCGGATCACCGACGATCAGCGCATCCGTGCCGCGATCCCGACGATCAAGTCCGTCATCGACCGCGGCGGCAAGGCGATCCTGATGTCGCACCTGGGTCGCCCCGAGGGCAAGGGCTTCGAGGCCACCGAATCGCTGAAACCATGCGCCCAGCGACTCTCGGAACTCCTCGGCAAGCCGGTCGGGTTCCCCTCCAATGATGCCACGGATGCCGCCGCGGCCTCCGCCGTCGTCGCGATGAAAAACGGCGAGATCGTCCTGCTCGACAATCTGCGGTTCAACAAGGGCGAGAAAAAGGGAGACAGCGCCTTCGCGGCGAAACTTGCCGCGCTCGGCGATGTGTACGTCAACGACGCCTTCGGCACCTGCCACCGCGAGGATGCCAGCATGTACGCCGTGCCGATGGCGATGGCGGGCAAGCCCCGAGTCGTTGGCCTGCTGGTCGAGAAGGAACTGAAGTACCTCAGCGCCTCGCTGGCCAGCCCGGCGCGTCCGTACGTCGTCATCATGGGCGGCGCCAAAGTCTCCGACAAACTGCCGATGATCGAGCAGGTTATCCGCAAGGCCGACGAGGTGCTCATCGGCGGCGCGATGGCGTACACCTTCTTGAACGCGAAAGGGCAGGGCGTCGGCGCCAGCCGAGTCGAAACCGACATGCTCCCCAAGGCCCGCGAGATTCTCGAACAGGTGGCCCGGACCTCCTGCAAGGTCAGCCTGCCCATCGATCACATCTGCGGAACGGAGTTCACCGAAACCGGCGGCAGGTCCGGAGTCTTCGAGGGCGACATCAAGAGCGGCTCCATGGGCCTCGACATCGGCCCGAAGACTCAGGCCGCGTTTGTCGCAAAGATCGCCGCGGCCAAGACGATCGTGTGGAACGGCCCGATGGGCGTGTTCGAGTGGGACAGGTTCAGCGCGGGGACCAGGGCGGTCGCGAGGGCGATGGCCGAGGCGACCACGCGCGGCGCGATCAGCATCGTCGGCGGCGGTGATTCCGCGGCGGCGGTCGAGCAGTTCGGCATGGCCGACAAGTTCACCCACGTATCCACGGGCGGCGGCGCCAGCCTCGAAATGCTCTCTGGCAAGCCGTTCAAGACCGTCGAAGTTCTCGACGACGCTTGAGCGATGCTCGAGTTGGCACCCACGGGACAGGGATGCGAGGCGAGATCGGCTCCAGACGCCACCATGGCATCCACCCCACGTCACGAATCCCGAACCCCGACTGACACAGCGCACTCCTCTCGCGCGGGCACGCTCTTCGACGTTGTTGTTCTCTCCGTCGTCTGCTCCATCGCGTACATCGTCGGCCTCACGAACCACGGCCTGACCAACTGGCAGGAGTCGCAGCGAGCCCTGGTCGCACGTGAGATGCAGCGGTCGGGCGAGTGGCTGGTCCCCACCGTCAACCAGCAGCCGTACCTGGCCAAGCCGCCGATGTTCTACTGGTGTCAACTCCTGCTGGCCCGGCTTCGCGGAGTCGAGACCGGTGAGTTCGAGTTGAGGCTCACGGTCGCGCTCTCCGGCCTCTTCGGTGTGCTCGCCACCTACTGGCTCGTGCGGCGGCTCATGGATGCCCACGACCAAGCGGCTCTGAAGCCCGGGCTCGGACGCGAGGCGGCGCTCTGGTCGGGCTTGTTCCTGGCAACCGGTCCCTTGTACGTCCGATCCAGCCGGATCGGCGAACTCGACATCATGCTCGTGCCGTTTGTCGTCTGCGCCGTCGCCTCGATCGTCAACGCGTGGCTTTCCTGGCGTGAACGCGGCAAGGTCGCGTACGGCTGGCTCGCGCTGGCGACGCTGTCCGCCACAGGCGCGGCCCTAACCAAGGGCCCGCCCGCGCTCGCCGTCATCGCCGCGGCGGGATACGGCCCCATGATCTTCCAATCGGTGCTGGCGACTTCGCACATCAAGCCACACCCGAGGAAGTCGTGGCTGACACGACTGGGGCTCGTCGGCGGCGCCATCGCGGCGGCCATGATGACAGTCCCGAAGGTGCACGGTTTGGGCGAGGCCATCGGCGCACTCATCCTGATTGCTCTTTGCGGATGGCTGGGCCAACTTCTGACCCGCTCGCTTGCGTGGGCGAACCTCGCTTCCCTGTTCCGCGCGTTCTCCCGGACTCATCCAATCGGCGTCCTCGGCGTGCCCATGCTCGTGCTCTGGGGTTGGGGCAGGCTCGTGGGCCAGCGCATCGGCGCCGAGGCCGCCGCGTTCTGGGCTCAGAAGGAGACCGAGGACAACCTGAACATCTTCATCCCCATCTCGCCGATCAAAAACCTCGAGGCGATGTCGTTCGGGGTGGGGCTCGGCAGCATCGCCGCCCTGATCGCCCTGGTGTGGGTGGCGAGAAACCGACCGCGGCTCAGCGTTGCGTGGCTTGTGCCGCTGGCGTGGGTCGTGCTTGGGTTTGCGATCTTCTCGCTGCTCGGAAAGGGAATCGGCCGCTACCTGACACCGGTCTGGCCCGGCATCGCGATGCTCGGCGGGATCGGCGTGGCGCACGCCCTCGCCAACGATCGCGGCGCACCCAGAGTTCGCTCGCTGCTGGCTGGAACGGTCATCGTTCTGGCGGGCGTCTCAGGATGGTGGTACGGCTACGGCCGCGAGCGGTCCTTCGCCGCGCGCAGCCCCCGCGCCCTGGTGCAGGAGCTGCGGTCGATGGACATTCGCACCGACCGCCTCGCGAGCTTCGAGTTCCGCACATCCGCGATCGATTTCTACGCCGACCATCGCGTCGCGCCCGTGGGCGACATCCAGATCCGCGATGTCACGGCCGGCGGAAAGCCGATGACGATCGAGGAACTCCGCGATGACATCGCAACCAACGGTCAACGCATCGTGCTGATGCGGGAGCGTCAGTTGGCCAACGACGGGCGCGACTCTCGCTCCGCCGCGGAGCGACTGAAGGCGCTCGGCCTGACGGTCGTGCCGATCGAGACATCCTCACGATTCGTGATCGACTCGGGCAAGAGCAACGTCCTGGCCGCTCGCGTGAGCGTGGCTCGCTCCGCCACCACATCGCCCGAAGTCCCGTGATCACTCGATCGGCGGAGCCGATCCCCACCGATTCCTCGCCTCGAAGAACTCGACGCCGAATCGACCGATCTTCATCCGCAGACGCTGCTCGATCCGGTCGAGCAGTTCGCGTGGGAGATGCGCCAGGACCTCTTCGCTGAGGTCGTCGGGCAGGTCCTGTACGCACCCATCGCTTCGCACGACATGGGCGTGGTCGCCCATGTCGGCGTCGTACCGGAACGCGCCGTCGCCCCGAGGCGTGATCGCCGGCGACGCCAGCCGCCGACACAGACCGGACCGCGAGAAAACATCGAGGCAGTTGTAGATGGTCGCGAGGCTGATGTGGTCGGCCGGGCCGGGGTGATTGGCAGCGGCCGCATCGCGCCCGTTCACGGCCGCGTACAGCTCATCAGCGGTCGGGTGGGCCTCGCTCCGGCAGAGCGCGGCGTACACCTCCTCACGCTGCTTGGTCCAGCGGAGATCATGTCGCTCGAAGATCTCACGGATGCCTGCCGCGTCCATGCCGGATTATTCGACGTCCGCGCGCGGCCGACCACACCACCGGTCTGTATCGATCAAACACTACTCTTCGGGCAGGCTGTTGCAGAACACCATCTTGCGGTGCGGGATGCCCGCCTCCATGAACACATCCGAGTCGAACTCCCATCCCAGGCTTTGGTAAAACCCATACGCGGTGTCGCGGGCATGACAGAACAGTTCGCGCAGGCCGAGTTCCCCGAAAGCCCGCTGTTCGACCGCGACGACCAGACGCGTGCCCAGCCCCTCGCCCTGACGCTGCAGGTCCACGGCCATCTGCATGAGCTTGCCGATGCCTGATTCCGGATAGTTGGGCAGCAGCGACGCCGTACCGATCACCCGCTCGCCGGAAGGGTGCTTGAACACCGCGACGAAGTGCTCGAACCGCTCCTCGACGCCGGGGAACATGGCCTTGAACTTGGGAATGTCAAGCCCGATGGGGTTGAGCAGCACCGTCTCGCGCAAGGAGCACTGCTGCGGGTAGAGCAGATCGTCCTGGGAGATGCGTCGGATGGTGATCATGCGGGCTGGCGAACCGGAACCGGGCGGTTGGGGCTAAGTAAAGCCGCACGACGGGGCACGGGCAAATCGACGGAGCCGCGCCCGAGTCCGGGCTCTGCGTGCCTCCTCCAGAGCATGCCGTCTCGCTCAACCGCCCCCGACGAGTTCAAGCCGCGGTGCGGTCGGTGTGGCTATGCGCGGATATCGCTGTCAATGCGCGGCGGTAGCCGGTCGCGTTCGCAGGATGGATCCACTTCGTGAACCCTCTGTGATTCACCGAAGCCAACCTTCCTCGTGCGTCGTTGCTCGGCGGCCTGCTCGGCTACGAGTCGTTCGCCTGCCTTGGAGCGCGGCTCCGTACGCTCACCACTCACACCGCGCCAACCGCAAGAAGACCGCGCGTACACACCCGTCTCGGCCGCCTAGAATCGCTGCACAGACCCCGAACGCCGGGAGCACGGCGAAGAACGGGGCGGAGGCGGCCTTGAGCAGTTCCATCCAGGCCGGGCGCATGGAAGCGCCGAGCACGGCAACCCTCTCGGGCGTGCCCGACGATGACGTGCGCGCGTCCCGCGAAGGCGGTGGCTTCGCGGGCGATCAATCCACCCGCGGCGACCACCTCGCGTCCCCTTCCGAAACGCCGTCGCGCCTCGGCGTGCTGCGACACAAGTACTTCCGGCGCGTCTGGATCGCCTCGTTCGTCTCCAACTCCGGAAACTGGATGGAGATGGTCGGAATTCAGATGATCGTCGCGAAAGAAACCGGCTCGCTCAAAATGCTGGGCTATTTCGCGGCCGCGGGGCTCATGCCGATCCTGCTGTTCGGCGTGTTCGGCGGCCTGGTCGCCGACCGCGTCAACCGCCGCACACTCCTGATGGTGACGCAGGCGATCCTGATGGTTCTCGCGGGACTGGTCGCGGTGGTGTCGATCGCCGACATGTCGTGGCTGCGCGTCGGGTTCCTCGAGCACTTGGGTAACGCGCAGGGATTGGTGGCCGCGCTGTTCATCATCTCGATCCTGCAAGGCACGGTCGCGGCCTTCAACATCCCCGCCTGGCAGGTGCTCACGCCGCGGCTCGTGCCGAAGGATGAACTGACGCGCGCGATCATGCTCAACGGCATCCAGTTCAATGCCTCGCGCGTGATCGGACCCGCGTTCGCGGGCGCGATCCTGGCCGCCTGGGGCGCGACGCCTCTGTTCATGATCAACACCGTCACGTTCCTGGGCGTGGTGATCGCGGTCACACGCACCCCGGACGCTCCCGCGCCGAAGCGCAATGCCGCCGCCAAGTCGGCCTGGCCCGAGATCCGCGAGGCTCTTGCCTTTATCTTCCTGCGCAAGGGTCCACGATGCGTGTTCATCGCCATGGTCGTGATGAGCCTCTTCGCCTCGCCGCTCATGCGCATGCTGCCGCTCTACGTGATCGATGTCTACGGGCTGGCCGAATCCGCCGCTGATGGCGCGATGGCGACATTGATATCCATGCTCGGCGTCGGGGCTGTCGTCGGCGGCCTGGCCCTGAAGTACGTCCCCGCGTGGTACCCCAAGCACCACTTCATTCCGGCCTCGCTCGCGGGCGCTGGTCTGACCATCACCGTCTTTGCAGCCACCACCACCCTGTGGGCGGGCTACGTTGCGATGTTCTTCGTTGGACTGTTCTGGATCTGGGGATTCAATCCCTCTTGGGCGGCGATGCAGAACCTTGTCAGTGACCACATGCGCGGCCGGGTTCTCGCCGTGGCAAACGTGGCCTCGTTCGGCGTGATGGCCGTCGGCAACATCGCCGCGGGGTGGCTCGGCGAGGGCGTGGAAGCCACGCTCAAGACCGGACGCTTCGGAGAGTTCGCGGGCCCGTCGGTGAAGGCGCTGGGCACGCACGCCGCCGTGGGCGCCATGAGCCTGGCCCTGCTGATGACCGGGATCGTGATGATGATTTGGCGGGTGCCCGAGGTTGACGGCATGAACCCCGGCGACCGTGCCTACGGACCGCCGCGTCGGAACCTGTGGGATGCGATCACCGCCCGGGCGCACCACCCCCTCGCGTCCCCACCGGCCGAACCCTCGATGGCCGACGAACGGTCACGGGACTCGGTTGTCGATGTGCCGAAGTAGCAGCCGCGAACAACCCGCTCATCGACGCCGGCGACGGCATGCGAAGAGCGAACCCAGGGCGAGCACACCGAGCGAACTCGGCGTCGGCACAAGCGCCAGGAATCCGCGGATCTCGCCGCCGCCGAACAGGGAAGAGTGCACGTTGAAGTACGCCCGCCCGCCGGCGAGCGCGGATGCAAACGCGGCCTCGGCCGTGAGCGGTGTTCCGCCATTGGCCGTGACAAACGCCGGGTTCCACGTCGTACCCAGCGTGGTGTCAAACGTCATGTCGTACGACCCGCTCGTCACGCCCGCCGGCCATGCTGGAAAGGACGGAGTCTGCGTCGCCACCCCCGCGGTACCTGCGAACGGGGCGGGTGTGGCCGCGTGCACGTGCGCAACTGTCGTTGTGCCGAGCAGTCCGCTGAATGCCGCGCGATACCGCACGGTGTGCGCGGTCGTGTCGATGTCCACCATCGCAATCCCCGTTCCCGGAGAAGCGTTGGGCGGACTTTCGGCCGGACCGGACAGGACGGCTTCATAGGAAACCAGCGCGCCGTGCGCGAACCCGGATGCGGCCAGAACCGCCGAGATGCTTGTCAGTGAAAAGACCTTCATGGGCGCTCCTCTCTGAAAACGGTGCGGATGCGTGCGAGGACTCTCTCCACCCACCGTCCCAATACTCAAACCATGTCGTCCCGTACCCGAAGGTTTGCCCTATCTTGCATCGACCCGGAGTTTCCCCAAACCGCCCCGCTCAAGCAGCATTCCCGACGAAGCCGCGACCTTGCGGTACCATGCGTGAAGTGCGTCCCAACACCCGACTCCACAGCCAGTTCCGTTCGGTAAGTCTCGTGCTGAGCGCGGCTTCGCTCGCGGCTTCGGTTTCCGTGACAGCCGCGGTGATGCAGCCCCGCTCCAGCACCCAGATTGGGGGACAGATCACCGAGGTCCAAGGGCGTTCGTTCGACGGAGTTCGCCTTCCGAGCCCCCAGGTCGAGTCCGACTTGACCTTCGCGGGCGGTCGCGTCTGGGTCTGGGAGGAGCGCGAGGGCGCCCGGGGGGCGAGCGCCGCGATGAGGCTGCTGCTGCGGGGCGATGTGAGGGTGAGCTTCGCGGGTCACAACTTCACGGCCGCGCAGGCGTCGGTGTGGATCGAGCAGCTCGCAGATCCGGCTGACACCGCGCCGGCATCGCCTGACCAGCCCGTAGTCCGCACGCGCCAGATCGCCATCTACTTCGACCGCGTCAACGACCCGAGCGGCGATGCGGGTGGCCAGGGATTCTCGCAGGCCGGAGATCGGCTTCTGGTCACCGGCATCTTGCGCGGCGAGCTCGCGCTCAAGTACGACTCGGTGGTCCGAGCCAGACCCGAGCGAGTGGATAGTGTCGAAAGCGCCACATTCGATTTCGAGGACCAGCAAGCGGCGGTACGCGACGCGGCGGCGTTTGTGGTGGAATCGGAGCATCGGCTTGCCAGACACCTGAGAAAGCTGCTCGGCGAAGTCGAGCCCGAGGATGCACAGGCTCCGGAGTTGACCGATGCGCGTCGTAACCCCGGCGCGTACAGCCCGCTCCGCCCGATCCGACCCGGGGTCTCACGGCCGTACGAGCCCAACTCGGCCATCGCCCGCGCGGCCGACAATCCCGGGCTGGGCCCACCCAGCCCGCAACCTCTCCCGCCGGTCGAGCGTCTCGAACCGATCTTCGGCAAGGATGGCCTCATCTCGCTGGCCGTCAACGGCGATCGGATGATCGGCACGGGCGGACCGGAAGACGATGTCGGTTCCCCCATCAAGTTCATCCTGGGGCAGGACGCCCAGGAGAGCGTGCTCATGCTCTCGGGCGGGGTGGTCGTGCAATACACCCCCGCCAAGGCACGGCCCGGGATCGAGATCACCGCCACCCGGGCCGTGGTCTTTCTGAAGAACGGCGCCGACCCTGCGGGTTCGATGAACTTCGGCACCGATTCGATCAAGGGCATCTATCTTGAAGGCGACGTGGTGGCGGTCAGCGGAGGTTACACGCTGCGCGGACCTCGCGTCTACTACGACATCGAGAACCAGCAGGCGGTCATGCCCGAGGCGGTGTTCTGGACGTACGACGCCGAGCGCGGCCTGCCCTTGTACGTACGTGCACGGACGATCCGCCAACTCTCCGACAAGCAATGGCAGGCCGAGGGCGCACGTCTTTCGACCACCAGCTTCACCGACCCAGTCTTCGCAATCGGTGCCAAGTCGGTCACGATCACGCAGCGGGAGCGCCCGTCGCGACGCTCGACCGCGTCTGCGTTCGGCGGTCAGGTTCCGGGGTCGGGGGCAGGGGGCGGATCCGCGGCAACTCGACCTGGCGATGCGACGTTCGTCGACGCTCGGGGCGTCACCTTGCAGGGCGGCGGCCTGCCGCTCATGTACCTGCCGCGGTTCAAGGGTGAGGTCGCCGATGTCCCGCTCACGGACGTTCGCTTCGAGAACTCGAACCAATCGGGTTCGGCGATCAAGACCGCGTGGGATGTGTTCAGCGTTTCCGGGCTCGAAGCCCCGGAGGGGGTCCAGAGTGAGGCGCTGATCGACTGGTACTTCGACCGAGGGCCGGGACTCGGCTCGCAGAACAAGTGGGAACGGACCGACCACAAGGGAGGCCTGTTCGCCTACACGGTCCCGATCGACTGGGGCCGGGATGTGCTTTCAAGCGGCGCGAAAAAAGACCGGGCGGCGGGCGGCGAGTTCCGCGGTGTGCTGCTCGGCGAGGATACATGGCGGCTCAGCGAGCGGTGGACGCTCCAGACCGAGGTCGGCGTCGCGAGCGACGAGAACGTGATCGATGCCTTCTTCCGCCCGATCGCCGAGGAAGGCCGCGAGGTCACGAACTCCGCGTACATCAAGCGACAAGACGACTGGAGCCTGTTCACCGGGCTGGTGAAGGGCGCGATCAACGATTTCACGCCTAACCACTACCTGCTCGAGAGCCAGGGCTACACGGTGGACAAGCTCCCCGAGTTCGCGTACTTCCGCGCGGGCGATGATCTGCTGCCACAGAGCTCGCCCGGCTCCCTCACCTGGTCCAGCGAGTACCGCCTGACCAACATGCGGCTGAGTTTCACCGAACCCACGCTCCGCGAGCTCGGGTTCGACAACCCGACCCGCGCCCTGGGCGCGTTCGGCGTAAGCAACCCGAACCTCTCGCCGGCGGACGTGCTGCGCGCGCAGGGCTACACCGAGGATGCCGTGCTCCGCGGCGATACCCGCCAGGAGTTCGTCGGCACCTTCACCTACGGCCCGATCAAGTTCAGCCCGTTCATCAACGGCCGCTTCACCGCCTACGACCAGAAGTTCGAGGAGTTCAACTCGGGCGCGGGGATCGACGACCAGTACCGCTACCTTTACGCGGGCGGCGTTCGCACGAGCACGCAGCTGGTCCGCATCGACGACGACCTCGACAGCTCGTTCTTCGATCTGCACCGAACCCGCCACATCATCGAGCCCAACGTCACGGCGTGGTACGCCGGGACCAACGTCCAGCAGTCCGACCTGCCCGTGTACGACGATCCGGTCGAATCGCTCGCGACCGGGAGTTCGATCAAGGCGGCGATCGACCAGACCTGGCAGACCCAGCGCGGCGGCCCGGGACGGTGGCGCAGCGTCGATGTCCTCAAGCTCGACGCCGCAATCGTCGGCTCGACCGACGATGTTGACAAGGAATCTCCCATCCTGCGGTTCTTCGACTACCGCCCGGAGTACTCGCAGCTCGGCAACTTCGGCTCGGTGGCCGCGGCGTGGCAGGCGACCGACGCTCTGGCTCTCACCGCCGACACGATCTATGACCTCGACATCAACCAGCCGGCGCGCACCAGCGCGGGAGGGCTGATCCAGCACAACCCCGACCTGTCTTCCTACGCCGAGGTGCGGTACATCAACGCGCTCGATTCGACCTACGTCGATTTCGGGTGCAACTACAGCCTCACGCGACGCTACCTTGTTGGGTTCAACGCCAGCTACGACACCGATGAAGACGAGTTCCAGTCGCTCAACCTCAACGTGCGACGCAAGACACCCGAAGCCGCCGTGGGAGTGAGTGTCGGCGTCAACAACATCACCGACGAAACCAGCATCGGCGTGATTTTCGAGCCGACGGCCGCTCGGGAGGCCCAACGCCCCACCGACCGGCTGCGGAACATCGGTCGCTGAGCGTGATATCCTCGTGTTTCATCGGAGACCACGCCCTTGTCGATCACCCGTCCCCTCGGATTTCGCGCTGCCGCCACGACCGCCGGGCTCAAGCCCTCGGGCAAGCCCGACCTCGCGCTGATCACCTGCGACCCGACGACACCCGCTTCGCTCGGCGCTCACGGTCACGCGATCGAGCGCCGACACTCCGCCGCCGCGGTCTTCACACGCAACGTCGTCGTCGGCGCGCCCGTCGAGATCGGCCGGCGCTGGCGAGCATCGCAGGGCAAGGGTGGCCGCGCCCTGCGGGCCTTGCTCGTCAACGCCGGTTGCTCCAACGCCGCCACCGGTCAACCGGGCATTGACGACGCGATCGCCACGATGCAGGCGGTCGCGAGCGGGCTTCGCTGCACGCCCGATGAAGTCCTGCCCAGCAGCACCGGCATCATCGGGCACCGCCTCCCCGTTGACAAGATCAACGCCGCCGTTCCCGCGCTCGTCCAAGCCCTTGCTCGCGGCGAGATGGCCGACGATGCCGCCGCCGCGGCCATCATGACGACCGATCTCGTGCCCAAAGCGGCCCACCGCGAGTTCGAGCTCGAGCGGCACCATGTCCACCTCGGCGCGATCGGCAAAGGTTCGGGTATGATCGCACCCCAACTCGATTCCGCCGGAAACGTGGTGCCGCACGCGACCATGCTCGCGTTCATCACCACCGACGCGGCGGTCGAACAGCCCTGTCTGCAAGCCGCGCTCGAAGAAGCATGCCGCGAGAGCTTCGACCGCGTCAGCGTTGATGCCCATCCGAGCTGTTCCGACACCGTCGTGCTCATGGCCAGCGGCGCAGCTCCGGTGCGGATGATCCACCGCGACGACCCGGAGTACTTCGCGTTCAAGGCCGCGCTCACGGCCATTTGTCAGGACCTCGCCCGTCAGGTTGTACGCGATGGTGAGGGCGCGACGCGCATCTTCCGAGTCGAGGTCCGCGGTGCGAACACCCATGACGAAGCCGTGCGGATCGCCCGCGCTGTCGTCGATTCGCCGCTGGTCAAGTGCGCCATCCACGGCAAGGACCCCAACTGGGGGCGGATCGTCACCGCCGCGGGTAATGCGGGCGTCCGTTTCGACACCGCGGATGCTTCTCTGGCGATCGGCGGCGTCGAGGTCTACCGCGGCGGCGTGCCCACGGGTGTTGCCCGAAACGACCCGAAGATTGTCGCCGCGATGAGCCTCGACCTCGTTCAGTGTGCGCTGACTGTCGGCCGCGGCCCGGGCACGGGCTGGATGCTCGGCTGCGACCTCAGCGACAAGTACGTGCGGATCAACGCGGACTACACCACGTAACGAACCCCGAGTGTCAGCGAGCGGGCCGCCGCGGCCTTGCACCATGCCCGACCAAGTCCGTATCACCGATGTCTCACCCCGCGACGGCCTTCAGAACGAGCCGGGCGTGATTCCGACCGAACAGAAGGTCGAGCTTGTACGCCTGCTGACCGACACCGGCGTGGACGAGATCGAGGTGAGCAGTTTCGTCTCGCCGAAGTGGGTTCCACAGTTGGGCGATGCCGTGGCCGTGTTCCGCGGAGTCGCGGCCGCGAACTCGGAGCGATGGAAGGTCGCCCCCCGACAAGGCGATCAACCGCCGCAGCAACCCGTCTACTCCGCCCTGGTTCCCAACGAGCGCGGCCTGGACGCCCTGCGTGAACTCGGCGACAGCGGACCCACGCACATCTCGGTGTTTACCGCCGCCAGCGAGACCTTCGCCAGGAAGAACACCAACGCGACAGTCGCCGAGACGCTCGAGAGGTTCAAGCCGGTCGTCGAGCACGCTCGCGTGCACGGCCTGCACCTTCGAGGGTACATCTCCTGCGCCTTTGCCTGCCCCTTTGAAGGGTCCATCGCACCCGAGCGTGTGGTTGACGTCGCCGCGAAACTCATAAACCTCGGTATCGACCACATCGCGCTGGGTGACACCATCGGCGCCGCGGGTCCAAGCACGCTGCGTGGGCTGCTCGATTCCATGACCGCGAGGTTTGGACCGATCGCATCCCCGTTTCGCGGCGAATCCTGGGACCTGACCATGCACCTCCACGACACCTTTGGCCGTGCGGCGGAGTGCGTGAAGGTCGCGCTGGACATGGGCGTGCGCTCGTTCGACGGCGCGGTCTCAGGCCTCGGCGGCTGCCCCTACGCCAGCACACCCGGCAAGCGCGCTCCCGGCAACATTTCGACGCAAACCCTCGTCCGAACCATCCACGAGGCAGGCTACGCCACCGGCGTCGATCTCGACAGGCTCGAACAAGCGGGCCGATTCGCCGCGAAGATCGTCAACGACGCCCGGCTCCGCGCCGCATCGACAACCGCCGGGGGGGCCAACGCGTGATCCGCACCGACTGGCTCCCGTCGCACGCCGCGCCGCGTCCCGTGGCCGTCGTACGCCTCAACCGCGCCGACAAGAAGAACGCCATGACCCCGGCGATGCTCGACGACCTCTGCTCAGCACTCACCACCGCGAGCCAGAAGGCCGCCGCGGTCGTGCTTGCCGGCGCGGGCTCGACGTTCTGCTCCGGATTCGACCTCTCGCTCTGCAAGGACGACTCCCGCGCCCTCGCCGACCTGCTCACCGGCCTCTCCAGCGTCATCCGCCTCATGCGTGATGTTCGCGCGCCGATTGTCGCCGCCGCCCACGGTGCCGCCATCGCCGGCGGCTGCGCGCTGCTCGCGGGAGCCGACATCGTCGTCACCCATGCCGAGTGCAAGTTCGGCTACCCCGTCGTCCGCCTCGGCATTTCTCCCGCCGTTAACGCTCCTTTCCTTGCGCAGGCCATCGGCCACGGCCCCACCCGCGACAAGCTCCTCGGCGGCCAGATTTTCAGCGGTTCCGAAGCCTTCCGGCTCGGCCTCGCCCACACTCTTTCCCCCACCGCCGAGCAGGTGCCCGAACTCGCCAGCACCTTCGCCGCCCAACTCGCCGCCAAGCCCGCCTGCGGCCTCATCGCCACCAAGAACTGGCTCAACGAACTCGACGGCGCAGCCGCACAAGCCAAACCCGCGCTGCAAGCTTCCCTCAACCTCGTCGGCTCGCCCGAAGAGCGCCATCGCCTCCAAGCCCTGTGGTCTTAGCCCATGCACCTCGCCACCCTCACGTTCGCCCCCCCGCTCGCCACGCTCGCGCTCAACCGACCCGAGTCGCGTAACGCCCTCTCCATCGACCTTCTGAGGGCGATGCACGACCGCACCGGCGAACTGGCCGCGCGCATCAAGTCCGCTGGCGACATCCACATCGTCATCCTCACCGGCACGGGCAAGGCCTTCTGCGCCGGCATGGACCTCAAGCAAGTGCTCGATGTCCCGGGCGCACCGCTGACGCTGCTCTCGCTCCTCTCCGAGTTCACGCTCAAGCTCCGCGCCCTCCCCGCCGTCACCATCGCCGTGGTCAATGGCGCGGCCATCGGCGGCGGCTGCGGCCTCGCCACCGTTTGCGACCTCGCGATCACCCACGCCGACTCCAAGATGGGTTTCCCCGAGGTCGATCTGGGCGTTTGTCCCGCCGTCGTCGCGCCTTGGCTCGCTCGAAAAGTCGGCCCCGGCCGAGCTCGTTCGATCCTGCTCCGCGGCGGCCTGATGTCCGGCCGGGATGCCGCCGCGGCGGGCTTGGTCGATCACGTCGTCGAAACCCGTGAGGAACTCGACCCTGCCGCATCCGCGCTCGCCGCCAAGCTGGCCACCGGAGGACCTGGCGCCCTTCGGGCGACCAAGTCGTTGCTCAACGATCTCGACGGTTCCCTCGATGCGACGCTCGCAAGGCGCGCCGCCGAACTCTCCGCCGGTGTTCTGGCGATGCCCGAAGCGCAGGCCATGCTCCGGGCGAAGCTGTCTTGACGGGTTGCACACGAAGACGGCAACGACCACAGACCACGCCCGGGCGGAGCCGGAGAGTCAACCGGACACGGGCCCCCGGTCCTCGCTGACCCTTTCCATCCCCATCATCAGCAGCATGGGCCATCCGAGGTGCTGCTCGGCCCGCGAAGTTCTGGCGGCAAGCGCCTCGTCCGCGATGTGCTCGCTCATGTGCGTGATCCGCAGCCCCGCCCGTGCCGCCGCGAGCACATAGTCGCTGATCTGGTTCGCGACGCTCTCGACATGCACCTTCTCTCCGCTCGCCGGATGGTTGAACCGCGCCTGCACGCCGCGCAGCATCATCGCCGGGTGCATCACCGACACCACCACCCGTCCGTCTTCGCTCGCGGGCCGCACAATCCTCGCGAACTCGCAGAACAGCCCGTCGCAGTCCACGATGTGGTCGAGCACCAGCGCGCACAGCACCCGGTCGAACGCCGCGCTCGCCAGCGGCAGCGCGGCCCCAAGATCGTGCACCACCCACTCTACCCGCTCCGCCCCCGCCTTCCGACGCGCCCGCGCCAGCATCCCCTCCGAAAAATCCACCGCCGTCACCACCGCGCCGGCTTGAGCCAGCCGCGTCGCGTGCCGTCCGGTACCGCACCCGATGTCCGCGATCCGCAGCCCCGACGCTCGACCTATCAGTCGCTGCACACACGGCTCTTCCAGCGCGATCAGCGGATTCCCATCCGTGTCGTACACCTCCGACCACTGGTCGTAGCCCTCTCTGGTGCCGACAAGCGTGCGTTGAAAGGGGGGTGTGTCCGCCATCACCGGAACGGTATGGGCCTTCCCCCGCCGCTACCATCGCGCATGACGACCACCGCCCCTACGCTCCCGCCCCTCCCGATCGATCGCGATGCCAGCACCGGAATCGTCACGCTGCGGCTCGATCAATCCCCAAGCCCCCCCCACCCGATGGTCGTCCTCGACCACGACCTGATCCGCCGCATCGAGTCCGCCCTGCTCGACATCCGCAGGCAAGGTTGCACCGGCCTCATCCTTGCCAGCAACTCTCCGCGCGTCTTTGTCGCGGGCGCCGACCTCAAGACCATCCAATCTCCTCTCACCCCCGGCTCGCAGGGCTGGAACGACGACCGTCTCGATTCGTACCTCGCCTACGGCCAGCGGGTTTTCGGCATGTTCTGCGATTTCCCCTGCCCCACGGTGGCCGCCATCAACGGCGCGGCCCTCGGCGGCGGCCTCGAAATCGCGATGCACTGCGATGCCCTCATCGCCGCCCCTTCCGCTTCCGGAAAGCCCTACCCCATCGGGCTCCCCGAGGCCGGCCTCTCGATCTGCCCCGGCTGGGGCGGCACCAACCTCCTCCCGGCACGCATGGACGCCGCCGACGCGGTGCAGCGCACCGCCGCCGGCAAGACCCTCAACTTCGATGAGGCCCGCGCCGCCAACCTCTTCGATGCCGTCGCGCCCTCGCCCGAATCGCTCCACGCGACCGCGGTTGGGTGGATCAGCGATCATCGCGCCCGCTTCTCGCGCCGCGATGGTCAGCCCAGCCGCTGGATCGGCCGACCCGAGCACAAGGCCCGGTGCGAGGCGGCGATCGACACCGTCGAACCCGCGCTCCCCGATACCGACGCCGCCCGTGCCTGCGTCAAGGCGATCCGCGCCGGCCTCCGCGAAGGTTGGCCCGCCGCCCTCGAAGTCGAACGCCGCGAACTCACGCGGCTCCGCAGCACCGAACCCGGCCGCGCCGCCATCGCCGCGTTCTTCGGCAAGAAATAGCGGACCCCTTCGGGTACCCCGCGTCTCCGACGCAGTTCTTCGCAGTCGCCCTTGTCGCCGCGGAGACAACAAGTCTCGCTCGGCCGATCGTTCCACTCCATCAAGCAATGAAGCACCCGAGCCGACCATCACGCTGACCACCGTGTCGTAGCCGCTCCCGTTGGTGTTGATGTCCAGCTCACCGTCGCACGGCACGATGTGCCGGTACCACACGCTGTGGCTCACCCCCACGTTGATCGGCACGCACGAGTCGTTGAGCTCCTCGGGAACCTCGCTGGCGTTGCCGGTCGAGTACGGTGTCGGGTTGTACGCCGCCGTGCCGATCGTCGTCGCCGGGTCGCACCAGTTGTTCTGCGGGAACACCGCGCGGATCGCGTCGTTCATGTTCGGCAGGCCCCAGCCGTAGCCGGTGTCGTACCCGTTCGCCCCCAGGTCCGTCGCGTAGAACCGCATCAGGTTCACGATCCCGTCATCCTTCCATTGCGGGTACGCCGACCAGATCAGAGCACCCCGCCGCGAACGGCGCGGCCACGCTCGTGCCGCTGAAGGTCGTGCAGTCGCTCCCGGTATACCCCGCACCGCCCTGGCGGTCCGTCCTTCTCCGTTTCCCGCGCCGCGATCTCGCACTTCGGCACCGGATTCTCGGAAAGTCGCCGCAAGACCCAGGGCCGGACCCAGGGGCAGACCCGAACCGCGACCGTCAGGGAGCGGCCCACAGCGCACGGCGCGACGCTACGGCCGGGCTGCGCCTCGCGCCGCGAGCGTTATCCGGCACACCGCGCCGGTCATCTCGATAGAGTCCGCGCCACCGATCATCCCCGCGCCCCGAGCGGTCGATTTCCGGAGCCCCGTCCTTGCTCCGGCCTTGAACCTCGGCCCTCGGTCCTTCCCGTTCTCTCCTCGGCCCTTCCCCCTCAGTCCTGCCGGTTCCTCTGCATCCGCGTCAGGAGCGGCCCGGCCAGCAGGATCACGATCCCCGCCGCGCACGAGGAGACCACGAACAGCAGGAAGAAGTCGGCCTGGCCGCCGAACTTCCACGGCAGCTCGACCTTGCCCTCGATGATCGGATCGACCAGCGCGCTGACCTTGCCCGCCGCCAGCCCCGCCACGAACGAGGAGATGAACCAGATCCCCATCAGCCCCGAGGCGTGCCGGGCCGGGGCGGTCTTGGAGACGTACGACAGGCCCGTCGGCGAGAGGATGATCTCCCCGACCGTGTGCAGGAAGTAGCACCCGCAGATGTAGATCATGCTCACCTTGGCGATGCCCGTGTTGAGCCGCTGGGCCGCGAAGAACATCACGATGTAGCCCAGTCCGACGAAGATCAGCCCCATGCCGATCTTGTACGGCTGGCCGAACGACTTGCCGCGACGCGCCAGCGCGACCCACACCACGCCGAAAATCGGCGCCAGCAGGATGATCAGCAGCGGGTTGATCGACTGGAACTGCGGCGTGGGCACGACATCCCAGATGAAGCCCAGCCGCCGATCGGTCAGTTCGTCGGTGAACGTTGTCAGCGACGAGCCGGCCTGCTCGAAACTCAGCCAGAAGACCGCGTTGAAGAGCATGTAGATGAAGATCGTCGCCACCGGCCCGCGGTCGCCGGGTTCCTGCTTGCCGATGAACCACGCCGCGTACGCGACGCTCAGCACGATCAGCGTGGTGAAGACCCACGCCTTGCTCATGAACGCGTCGAACATCCCCAGCACGCCCGCATCGAACAGCGCCGCCACGCCCGCCGCGGCCGCGATGCCCGTCGGCAGGAAGACCCAGGCCTTCCTCGCCAAGCCACGCGAGACCTGCTCGGCCGTCGGCTCGCCCACTCCGGCGAGGAAGATCGGCCGGCCGATCAGGTAGCAGACCAGCCCCAGGATCATCCCGACGGCCGCCGCCGCGAACCCGTAGTGCCAGCCGTACTTCACCGCCAGGTACCCGCACACCAGGTTGCACAGGAACGCCCCGGTGTTGATGCCCATGTAGAAGATGCTGAACGCGCCCTCGCGCCGCGGGTCGCCCTGCTGGTAGAGCTGCCCGACCATCACCGACACGCTCGGCTTGAAGTGGCCCGTGCCGATGGTGATCAGCGCGAGGCCGAAGATGAACACGCTCATGCCCCTGGAATCCAGGGCCATGCTCCCCAGCCCCGACAGGCCCAGCACGATGTGCCCCAGCGAGATCAACAGCGCGCCCACGATCATCGAGCGGTGCGTGCCGATCAGCCGGTCGGCGAGCAGGCCGCCCAGAATCGGCAGGAGGTACGCCATGCCGGTGTACCACCCGTAGAGCGTGCCCGCAGAGGACTTGGTCCACGAGCGGCCGCTGTCCATCCGGTTGATGTCGAGCGTGACATCGAACGGCGGGGCATCCGCATCCCGCGCCCGGTCTGGCGGGATCGTCGTCGAGACCACGCTCGTGCCGTCGTTGACACGGAAGTACACCTTGTAGTTCGGGTTGTCCCGGCCCCGCACCTCGGCCTCGACCTCGGCCGGATCGCGCGGCTTGTCCTCCCCGGCCTCATCGAGCTTCGCGGCATCGATCAGCGGCTTCAACTCATCCTCGCTGAACGGCCGGAGCAGTTTCATCGTCAGCTTGATCGGCCTGTCGCCCGGGTTCGATACCCTGAACCTGATCTCGCCATCCGCGGCGGGCCTCTCACCGGGTTTGACGGAGAACGTCGGAGCGCTCAGCCCAGCGCCCTCGCCCGCCGCCGGCCTCCAGATGAACGCTCCCGGCTTGGCCCCATCCGCCTCCCGCATCAACCGCTGAAACACCAGCGGCGAGGCTGTGTCGGACGATCCCATCCGCGTCAGGCTCGCCTGCGCGGATGCGGTTGCGCCCACCACGACCTTCAGCGCCAGGTCCACGACCACCGGCTTGGCCGGATTCCCGCCCCCGCCCGCCGCGCTCTCCGGCTCCACCGCGGCCTGCGTGATCCGCAGCGTGTTGCCGTACTCGCCGACCCCAACCTGGTGCGCCGCCAGCGCGGCCGTCAGGTACAGCACCAGCAGGCCGCGCATCCCGTAGTAACTGAACCGCTCCCACATCTCGACCAGGAACAGCAACGACAACCCGACGGGATGGCCCAGCAACTGCGGCCGCACATCGCTGATGGTGCCGGGCTCTGAGGATGACCCTGGGGCAGACGACCGGGAACTGGGTGACGCCATGGCCCCAGCATACCGCAACGGCCTGTTCCTCGCGACCGGCTCGCCGCGGCACCCGGTTCGGCACGACCCGTGAGCCGGGAGCGAGACCTCGCTGATGAGCAGGAGAGGGCACGACCCGACGCAGCCGCATGGCAACCGAGGAAGCGCCGACGCGGGAAGCATCACCGAGAAATGCGGCTACCGCGCTCGCGCGGCCGCGCGGAGATGGAACAGGATGGAGATGTCTGCGAGCCGCTCGCCCATAGGCTCGTGCTGATCATGCCTGATGGATAGGACTCAGCGCGCGAAAGCCGTGGGCGCAGACCCTGTCAAGCCCATGAGGATCGCCTTCATGGATCCCGACGTACTGGTCATCCCCAAGGTCTCCAGCAGAGCGAGCAAGGGAACTGACTTGGGGCAGATCCGCCGCGCGCACGGCTCTGCGAGCGCAAGGCATGGGGGTCGCCTTCGCGTCAGGTTCATCACAGCAATTCTTGCTCCATGCTTCGGTCTTGCCTCCCTTGAAGCCCCGGAAGACAGCACCGCACAGGCGTCGGACCGGCGCGCCCCAAACTTCCGGCCTAGGCACGCGCGAATCTGGTCCGGCGCAGCAATAACCGGATAAGCGTATCGTTTATCCACCCATGAAAGCCAGGTGCCCCGCATGACCAAGAGTCTCACCACGCTCGCGCCCAACCAGCGGCTGGGCTGGCGAGTGGTTCAGAGCGTCACGTTTGCCGCGGGTCTGTTCATCGTTATCGCGTTGCTCGTGCGGCCTCGGCTGGGACTCGGCGCGCTCTGGAACGTTCTCGTGCCCATCGCGCCGTCGCTCCTGGTGGTGGCGCCCGGCTTGTGGCGGAACGTGTGTCCTCTGGGCTCGACCGCGCTGTGGACGAGGCACATGGGCCTGTCGGCAAGACGGCGGCTCTCGCCCAGCGCCCAGGGATGGTTCGCCCTGGGTGGTGTGGTGCTGCTGCTGTTGATCGTCCCGCTCCGTCACATCGTCCTCAACACCAACGGTCCGGTCACCGGCCTTGTTCTCCTGGCGGTGGGCCTGGCCTCGATCGGCATAGGGATGACCTTCGAGTGGAAGAGCGGCTGGTGCTCAGGCCTGTGCCCCGTGCATCCCGTCGAGAAACTGTACGGCCAGCGCCCCGCGCTCTCGGTCGCCAACGCCCATTGCACGGAGTGCTTCCGCTGCACGGCGGTCTGTGCCGATTCCACTCCGTGGATGAGCCCGCTCGTCACACCCGGCACCACCGGCCATCGAACGGCCGGCACGCTCTTGGTCGGCGGGTTTCCCGGGTATGTGTGGGGGTGGTTCCAGGTTTCAGATGCGGCGGGTCTGGACGCCCGCGGCCTGGCCACGGCGTACGCATGGCCATTCGCGGGATTGTTCGCCACGCTCGTGGTCTACCTCGCGCTTCGGTCGATCGTGGACAAGCGAGCCGTCGATACGCTGGGGCGAGTCTTCGCCGCGGCCGCGGTATCGTGCTACTACTGGTTCCGCCTCCCGATGCTCGTTGGCTTCGGCCGCTTTGCCGGCGAGGGTGTGCTGATCGATGTTCACGGTGCTCTGCCCTCGTGGACACCTACCGCCTTGCGCATCGCTTCCACGATGTTCTTTGTCTGGTGGCTGGTTTTCCGTACCAGCCCGCGCCGCTCATGGGCTGTGCGCCCGCGGTACGCCGCCGGACACCAACCCGGATCGGAACGCGACTCGCAGGGCACTCCCGCGAGCATCACGGTCTCGGCGTAGCGACCGCCTCGGCCTCAGCGAATTCCCTTCTCAGTCGCACCCCGCGAAGTACGCCGCGAGGATGTCGATCCGGGAACCTCGCACGCCCGAGGCGGGTGGCGCTGGCCACGACACCACCGCGCAGACCTCCCGCAAGCAGGACTTATCGCACGAGCTTTGCGCCCCTTACCCAACCGGTTTCCGTTGGCGATCGCTCAGGTCCCGGCGGGCCCGGCTCCCTTACTGCGGCGAGTTGATCCAGCCGTACGCGTGGTGCTGGTCGGGCCAGGCCGGGCAGACCTGGTACCACCGGTTGTTCCGGCCACGGGCCCAGAAGTCGTTGCCGACCATGTCGCCGCGATCGCTCTGCGATGATTCATCGGGCCCGCGCGGAGCCTTGAAGGATTCGACATCGCCGTTGGCGAGCAGGATGTTACCTTTCCCCCCGTGCCGGTTGGTAACCTGGTCCAGATTGCTGAACATGCCGTCGGGGTTCTGGCCATTCCACCATTGGCTGTCCTCCTCGATGAAGGCGGGGACGGCCCGCATCAGCTTCACGGTGGTGTTGGAATCGCTGGACGGCCTCGGACGGAACTGGTATCCCGTGAACTGCAACTGCCGCGTGTCGTAACCGACCAGCGTGGGCGAGTCGATGCGAGCACCCGACGAGCCCGTGACCATGGTGTAGTCGAAGTTGATCTGTCGCGGCGAGAGGAACTCATTGAAGAGAATGGCCTGCAACTGGTTCTGCGGCGAGGTCCAGAACGGGTCGTTGCCGTTTTCGCCGATGCTGGTGGGGATCCGGCGCTTGTTGCTCGGGCACTCGAAGATCTTGTCGGCGTACTGCATGTACTCGAACGCCGGGCCGATGCGGGTCGGGTTGGCGCCGGTGAGCCCGGTGGTCGGCTGGTTGGGGTTCGTGGGCTGGGCATACCAGAATCGAAGCGCGGGTGTCGGGCTGCCGGACTCCCAGATCTGGCCCTTATAGTCGCCCGCATACGAAACCAGTCCGACACCCACCTGACGCATGTTGCTCAGGCAGATCACGCTCCGGGCTGATTCGCGAGCGCCCTTGAGCGCGGGCACAAGGATCGCGATCAGCAGCGCGATGATCGCGATCACCACGAGCAGTTCGATGAGCGTGAAGCCATGCTCGGTCGAGCCGTCGCGTGGCGAGCGGAGGAGCAAGCCCAGAGGTCGCGATCGCGGTGGGAGGAGATGGATCCTCCGAAGAATCGTCGGACCAGGCGCTTCAGAAACGCCCCCCCGGGAGTCGCTCGCGGACGATGCACACATCAGGCTGGGTCTACGCAGGATCGAACCGCCGCCTTGCTGACGAACTGCGGCGTCGTGAAGCGCCAACGCCGATAGAGGATTTCGACCACGGCCCGAAACCCGGATCTCACCGCTCGCACCCCGAACCACCGCACCAGCACGCTCCGATTCGGGACTCAATACGAGTTCTGCAAGATGTCTCCGGAGCCGTCCACGCGTTTCCGACACACGCATTGAGTTCATCCGGTTCCTCTCAGCAGCGAGATGCCACGCTTGGAGTATACCTGACGAGCAACGATCACACAAGAAATCACAGGTGAAATTATTGTGCCTTCAGAAGAAGGTGCTACACTGAATAGGTCGCGCGTGGGTCGAGTTCTACCAAACAAACACCACATATGCAACGCACCGACATTGATACCGAAGCGAATCATGACGCGACATCGACGCATCACTTTCAGCGGCAAACCATGGCGGCCCTCTCTCGCCTGCAAGGGGCGCTGCGGACGCTGATCTCCGACGTGCCTGCCGATGTGCGGCGTGCCGCAGACTTGGAGCGCGCGTTGGTGCTCGACCGCATGGTCGCTTGGTCGGTCTATCGCACAGCGTTCGAGCCCGATCCGATGGCCGCGGGAGCGCTGGTTCCCGGGCCCGGACGAATGTCCAGCTTTCTTGCGGCGGCCGCTCGGGTCGGGATCCGTGGCGAACTCATCGACGAGGCCCGCTCCGCGTTCAGCGAGTTCGAGACTTTGGTCACGGAGCAGGCCGGCGATCGGAGCTCGTTCAACTCGATGGTTCAGAACTTCGCTGGCGAGTTGATCGCGAGTGAATACATCAAGGTCCGACGCCAGGCCTTTCGAAGCGCGCGGGCCATCCTGGGTCTGCAAGTCCGCACGCGCCTCAACACCCACGTCTATTTCCCGGATGCCAGCGGGACCTACCTGAGTGCCCTGGTGGTTCGGGGCACCGTCGGGTTGCGCGCTCTCCGTCCGGACTTCATCCGACCGGAAATGCGGTATCGTCAGAACGAGATCGGCTTTCGCACCGGCAAGGACGCGCACGCGCCGCGGTTTGGCGACATGCACGCGATCGGAATGGACCTGGTCGAACTGGCCGGGGATGGGCGGAGCCGGCCCAGCGGCGTCGGGTTCTTGCCCGAATACTCGACCAATCCACCGCCCAGCGTCCGGCTCAGCGCGTCGGCTCCACCCTCGGAGGAGATCATTGTCCGGATCGAGCCGCGAGGCCTCGGTAACTCGAGCGCGGTGACGTACCTCATGCCTTCGCTGCATCCCCGTGCCAAGCGGCTCGACGATGACACGGACGACCTCAAAACCGACAACGGAATGCTGAGCCCGACGGAGGTGCTCGTCACGGACATGCTCGTTCACGATGACGTACTCCGGGGCGTGACGCCCGAGATTGGGGTATTCTGCGATAGCCGCGCCTCCGGAGTCTCGTGGAAGGATGCCCAGCCGTACCGGCTGCCTCCCAACGATTCGTTCTCGCTGCTGGGCCGAGGGCTGGGGACCGTCTCGTCGCCGGACGTCCCCAACTATCCGCGAATCCTCGAAGACCTGCTCAAGAGGTGCAATGTCGATCCGGCTCGGCTGCGGTGCTACCGACTGAGAATCGAGTACCCCATCCTCCACTCGATCGTGTCGATGCGCGTACCACTCGCCGGTTCAGCCGGTGATGGTTCCTTTTGACGCGTTTCCCACCGATCCCGGTCGAAGCCCGCCCGGCCCACAGCAGCGCCCCGGATTGAAAAAGCCGATCGGGCGCGTCTTTGCGCGCCCGATCGGCCCTCCCGATGAGGATGATGAGGCTGCGTAGCAGGGCCGATCACGGACAAGGCGTGAAATACGCCGCGAGGAAGTCGAAGATGTCCTGCACAGTGATGCTGTTCGAGTTGTTAAAGTCGCCGCTGGGGTCGTTGCCGAAATAGGCGGCGAGGAAGTCGAAGATATCCTGAACGGACTGCGAGCCGTCGCAGTTGAAATCACCGCGGCAGACGGCGAGCGTCGCCGCATCACTGGTGGTTGTGCCACAGGCGTTGGTGACCTGGCAGTCGTACGGGCCGGCGTCCGAGGTTGTAACGCCGTTCAACAGAAGCGTGCTGGTCGCGGCGGAGGGATTGACGTTCGTGTCGATCAGGTTGCTGTTGAACCGCCACCGATACGACAGCGCCCCGTCGCCCACCGCTGTCACGGCGAAGCTCGCCGTGCCCCCGTCGCATGTCGCGTCATCCAGAGGTTGGGATGTGATCCCCGGGGCTGCGCCCGCCGGCGAGTACCGGGCGATCCGATTCGCAGTCAGGCTATCGTTGACGAGTGTGAATCCGCCTCCAACGACAATGTTTCGCGCGAGCGGACCCGAACCGTCGGGGTCCCATGAAGTCAATGCGAAAACCTGGCGGCTGAGGTCCACGCCCAGCCCAAACGGCTGCCACGCGAACCCGTCCCAACGGGCCACGCAGTTGCCTGGGAGCATCGGTGGGTTGTTGTTGTTGAACAGCCCTCCCGCCACGAGTTGCGGCGCGGTCGGTCCGGCCCCGTCGGGGTCCCATGTCGTCAGCGACTGCACGTTGGAGTTGAAGTCCATCCCCGTCCCGAACGGCTGCCACGTCGAGCCGTCCCACCTCGCGATGCGCTGCATCGTTGCACCGCCGCTGGTGGTGAACGAACCCCCGGCGATCAGTTCACCGTTGTGAACCGTCAGGGCATGCACCTGGCCGCTGTCAAAGCCGCTGCCGAACGCCTGCCACGCCGATCCGTCCCAGCGCGCGATGCGGTTGACCGTCACGCCACCAGCCGTGATGAAATCTCCCCCCGCCACGACTTGCGGCGCGAGCGGACCACTGCCATCCGGGTCCCAGGTCGTCAGCGAGCGAACCCAGTCGCTCATTCCCGTCGTCGGCGTGTTCGGAGGTCCAAACGAGTTCCATGACGTTCCGTCCCAGTAGGCGATCTTGTTGACGTTGTTGCTGTTCGCCAGACCTCCGGCAAAGTCGAACTGCCCGCCGGCCACCAGCACGGGGCCAAGCGGGCCGTCTCCGTCCGGATCCCACGTTGTCAGTGCATAACAAATCTGGCCGTTGTTACCCAGCAGGCCCTGACCGAGCGCCTGCCAGACCGATCCGTTCCATGCGGCGATGCGGGCGACGCTCACGCCGCCCGCCGTGTCGAACTCCCCTCCGGCCACAAGCAGCGCCGCTCCCGGACCGTCTCCATCCGCATCCCACGAAGCGAGTGAATGCACCGTGCTGTTCGTGCCCGTGCCGAAACCCTGCCAGGCCGAACCGTCCCACTGCGCGATGCGAACCCGCCCTGAGTTGGTGAACTGCCCTCCCGCGATCACCCGCGGATTGAGCGGTCCGGAACCGTCCGGGTCCCACGTCGTCAACGACCGAACGAGGTTGCTCATCGATGACATCGACGACCACCCCCCGGGCGGGCATTGCGCCTGCGACTGAGAGGCCGCGATCAACGCGACCGACACACCGAACATCAGCGGATTGATTCCATGCCGACAGCCAGCTTGAAAGCCTGCCGCGTCGTGGTTGGCCCTTGCTACGCCTCTCAGAATGCGCATACTACCTCCTTCTGAACAAACGCCCCCCACCACAGAACGGTTGCGGTCGTGCACGAAGCGCTCCGGGTGCCCGTGGTTTCTGCCTTGCCCGCGCGGAATCCAAGGGATGCCCGTCCGTGGCTCGCGCAGACAATCAAGGGCACGGCGTGAAATAGGCCGCCAGGAAGTCGAAGATGTCTTGCACGGTGATGGATTCCGAGTTGTTGACGTCAGCGCTGGGGTCATTGCTGAAGTAGGCAGCAAGGAAGTCGAAAATGTCCTGGACGCTCACATCGCCCGAGTTGTTGAAATCACCGGGGCAATGGACGCTCAGCAAGGCCACCCGGAATCCTGTCAACGCGGTCCTCTGGTCCGGCAGAACGCCACCGGGCGCCTGGGACGCGCGCATCGGGTCGGTGTTGTCGTTGTGGCTCCCGCCATTGATCGTGCGGGAGTCGTTCCCGGGGACCGTGGTCCAGAAACTCTCCGTCCATTCATAGTTGTTGCCGCCCTGGTCGAACGTGCCGTAAGGACTCGGCGAGTTCTCGTGCGAACCCACCTCCGTCAGGTAGTACGGGGCGCCAAGACCCGGTGTGCCGTTGTTGAACGTTGCGGTGTTGCCGGGGTCGGGATCGCTGTACACGGCCGCCGGAGCGGTGTCTGAACTCGTGGGGTACAGGAAGTAGTTGCCGGTGTCGCCGTCGTTCTTGTGGTAAGCCGCCTTGTGCCACTCGTTCACGGTTGGAATCACCCACGTCGCACTCCCCTTTCGCGCAACGGCCGTGTACGCCGGGTTCGCCGTGGCGCCGTCGAGGAAGTACGAGCCGTCTTCCGTCGTCGTCAGATCCTGATCGCCCGTGGGCTGCCCGTTGTGCAACCAGTTCGCGAAGCGGGCCGCGCTGCCCCAACTCACGAAGTTCACCGGACGCTGGGCCCGATCGGCGGCCACGGTGTACGTGTACGAGCCGGAACTGCCCAACCGTTCGATCTTGCACCCGCGCGAGTTCGAGAACATGCTCGCGAAGTACAGACCGTACGTGTCGGTTGCCGCGACGGCGTTCAGGAACGCGGTGTACTGCCCGGCCGTCACCTCGTACTTGCCGATGCGGTAGGTGTAACCAACCGCTCCGCGCCCATACGCGTTGGCCGAGTTGCCGGTGTTTCCAACGGGGACGGTTTCGGGATCCACCGCCAACACCGTCGGCACGAGGGTGACGCTTGCGAGCGTGGCAACCAAGCCTGCCAAACTACGGCTCTTCGGATCGCGATTCATCGAGGCCTCCCAGCAAAGAATCCCCCTCTGATACTTCAGATCATACCATCTCAAAATCGTCACGCAAGACTTCACGCGTGAAAAAATGTACGGTCAACTTCATGCCTTACACATCCCTATTATCAGCCGCGAGAGGACGAATCCGAGCCACACACGCATGGAACGGATCGGAGGGATGAGGGCCACCGGAAAGGGCGCACCGAGCCTCAACTCGTTGATTGAGAAATCATAGGATCATCTTGTCTGTTGCTATAATCCCCCATGGCCGACCTCAAGAACCTCAAGGGCATCTCCGAAGCCGACAAGAAACTCCTGGCCGAGGCCGAGGAGTGGCTGGGGGCCGAGCCCTCCAGGATGGGCCCCGTCAAGAACCTCTTCTGGGGCAACATCAAGGAGGAGTTCTACTTCCCCTACCCCGCCACCGACGCCCGCGAGAGCGCCGAGTGCGACCAGCTGCTGGCGCGGCTGGATGAGTACCTGCGCAACGAGCACCCCGCGGTGCTCATCGACCAGGAGCAGGAGATCCCCCGCTGGGTGATCGACCGGCTCTTTGAGGTCGGCGTGCTGGGGATGACCATCCCCAAGGAATACGGCGGGCTGGGGCTGGGGATCACCTCGTACAACCGCGTGCTCGAGCGGATCGGCTTCAGCTGCGGCTCGACTGCGGTGATGGTCAGCGCGCACCAGTCGATCGGGTGCAAGGCCGTGATGCTCTTCGGGAACGACGAGCAGAAGAAGAAGTGGCTGCCGCTCCTGGCGAAGGAATGGCTCAGCGCGTTCTGCCTCTCCGAGCCCAACGTCGGGTGCGATGCGGGCGGGTGCGAGACGACCTTCACCAAGACGCCCGACGGCGACTACATCATCAACGGCGAGAAGAAGTGGGCCACCAGCGGCGCGCTCTCCGGCCTGTTCACCGTCATGGCCCGCGAGCAGACCGCCGACGGGAAGGGCAAGATCAGCGCCCTGGTCTGCCACCCGGAAATGGAAGGCGTCGACATCTTCCAGAAGAACCGGTCCAAGTGCGGCATCCGCGGCACCTGGCAGGCCCGCATCCGCTTCACCAACGTCCGCGTGCCCAAGGTCAACCTCCTGGGCAAGGAGGGCCGCGGCCTGCAGATCGCGCTCTCGTGCCTGAACTACGGCCGGTGCACGCTGAGCGCCGGGATGCTCGGCGGCGCCCGGAAGGTCCGCGACCAGGCCACCAAGTGGGCGATGACCCGCTTCCAGTTCGGCAAGCCCCTGAGCGATCAGGAACTCGTCCGCCAGCGCATCGCCCGCATGGCCGCGTACGACTACGCGGTCGATGCGGTGCTGTACGCCACCACCGGCATGCTCGACCGCCACGACGAGGACATCCAGGTCGAGACCGCCATGTGCAAGGTCTTCTGCTCCGAGTACGGCTGGCGCGTGGTCAACGACGGGATGCAGATCATGGGCGGCGAGAGCTACATGAGCGAGAACGAGGTCGAGCGCATCTTCCGCGACTCGCGCATCAACCTCATCGTCGAGGGCGCCAACGAGGTCATGCAGTCGTACATCTTCGGCTACGGCGGCAAGCAGCTCGCCGAGCAGATGCTCGGCGTGAAGGAGGCCCTGCTCAAGGACTCCGACGAGCCGCTGGGCGCGTACCTCGCCAAGGCGATCAAGAACTCCCTCAACATGCGGCTCATGAAGCTCGCCATCCCGCTGGGGATGGAGGTCTACCTCGGCATCCGCCGCAAGCTCCCCAAGATAACCGGGTGCCTGCCCGAGCTCCAGCCCGTCGCCGACCGCCTCGGCAGCGCGGTCCGCGAGCACACCTACCTCTTCAAGGTCCTGAGCAAGAAGTGGGATGTGAAGATGCTCGAGCGGCAGGCCATCCAGGCGCGACTGGCCGATGCCGCGATCCTTATGCACGCCTGGGCGTGCACGCTCGCCAAACTGGATGCCGACATCCGCGCCCACAAGGGCAACGGCGCCGATCTCGAACACGCCCGCGACAAGGCCGCGGCCTTCCACTTCTTCGACCTCGCCGAACTCGAGATCCTCGAACGCTTCCGCGCCTGCTACGAGAACCCCGACCCCTCGATGTTCACCGCGGCCGATGCCGCGATGAAGTACACCGCCAGCCTGCCCAACAGCCTGTTCGTGATCCCCGAGCGGTCTCCCACCGCCAAGGGCACAGGCAAGCCCGTCAAGCAGGACGGCATCAAGCAGTTCCCAGGCGATCCGGCGGGGGGGCGCTCGGGTTCTTCGTCCACCCAGCCCACCCACGCGGCGCGTTGAGACGCACGGATCGGCGTTCGCGGCCGGGAAACCTCGGACCATCGACGGTGGTACCGCCGGTAGACCCGACTCTCGCGATGGACGCGGCGTGCTCCACGCCGCGTTCTGCTTTGGGTCCGGGACACGCGACAGGGCGCGGCACCGGGAATACCAGGCGCGGGCGGAGCGCGGGATTACGCGGTGGGCGAGAGAGGAGTCGGGTCTCTGACTTCCGCGCCCTCCTCGGCCTCCTCCGCGTGATCCTCCGGCTTGCGTGGGACTCGGTCTTTGGTCTCCGACACCCTGTATAATGGGTTTTCGGGCCATCCCAAAGTCCCGCCCACGCCCCCCGTTCCAGAGCTCACCATGCCCATCCGCACCGTCTACAAGGCCCAGGTCGATCATCTCCAGATCCTCGACGAGGACGGCAAGGTCGATGACAAACTCTGGAGGGGCGACATCCTGTCGGACGAGCAGGTCGTCTTCGCCTACGACTTCATGATCACCTGCCGTCAACTCGACGAGATCGCCTTCAAACTGCAGCGGTCCGGGCGCATGGGCACCTACCCGCAGAACAAGGGGCAGGAAGCCGCGGCGATCGGCTCGGGCATGGCCGCGGTGAAGGGTCGTGATTTCCTGTGCCCGTGCTACCGCGAGAACGCGGCCCTGTTCCTGCACGGCATGCCGATGGAGTACGTCCTGATGAACTGGATGGGCGATGAGCGGGGCAACAAGATCCCCGAGGGCGTGAACATCACGCCCATCTCGATCCCCATCGGCACGCAGATGCTGCACGCGGCGGGGATCGCCTGGGCGTACAAGCTCCGCAAGGAGGACCGCTGCGTCATCACCTACTTCGGCGACGGGGCCACAAGTGAAGGTGACTTCCACGAGGCGATGAACTTCGCCACGGTGCAGAACGTGCCGTGCGTGTTCTTCTGCCAGAACAACCAGTGGGCGATCAGCGTGCCGCGCGAGATCCAGATGAACTCGGAGACGGTGGCGCAGAAGGCCTTCGCCTACGGCGCCCACGCGATCCAGGTCGATGGCAACGACCTGTTCGCGGTGTACAAGGCGACGCGCGAGGCGATCGACCGCGCGCGGGCGGGCGGGGGTGTGACGCTGATCGAGGCGATGACCTACCGCCTGGCCGACCACACCACCGCCGACGATGCCCGGCGGTACCGCGATGAGGCCGAGGTCGCCAGCTGGCGCGGCAAGGACCCGATGATCCGCCTGCGCAAATACCTGGAGGGCAAGGGCCTGTGGGATGATGCCAGGCAGGCCGCGAGCGAGGAGAAGGCCAAGGTCCTCGTCGCCGAAGTGGTCAAACGCGCCGAGGGCATCGAGAAGCCCGCGGTGACGGACATCTTCGACTACACCTTCGCCGAACTGGACCCGGAACTGGAACTGCAGAAGGCGACGATGCGGACGAGTTCGATCGGGCAGGAGCCGTCACAGGTTGGGCTGAACAGCGGCGAGCGGCAGCACGCGTGAGCAGCTTCGGCGGGTGTCATCACCTTACCGTGGGCAGACGCGCCACGGGCTCGGGCTGCTCTGAGCCGATGCCCGCGTCGGCTTCGGTGCGCGATCGTCCGGCGATGCTCGCACGCGCGAGACAGCAAGGCGAAATCATTTTGATGACCTGCCTTGCGTTCCGTGACTGAATCGCACAACGGCCCGTGGGCCGGCAGGTTCGTGCGCGTTGGGCTAAGAGGGCGAATGCGATGGCGGCCGCGGAACTCGCGTCGGCACCCCCCGTCCTCAACCCCAGAGGGGATGCGGCCGTTGCCCCTGCGACCCCTCGGGGGCCGGCGGGGTGCCCAAGTAGTCCGCCGCCCCCCCGCCCCCCCTCCGCCACCGCCGGCGGCGCTCCGCGTTGTGCTCTTCAAGGTTCGCGCGGTCCGCATCGCGCGTAATCTATAATTGCCTATGCTCAACCGGCTGTTCCACCCCCCGGCGACGACGGCTCTCCTGGCCGTCGCCGTAGCAACACTTCCCGGCTGCGCCCGTTCTCGCGCGGAAGTTCTCCGCGACCGATCCGCTACGGTCGAGCGGAAGCTCGTCTCCGAGCGCGACCGGGTCCTGGCCAATCCGACCGCGGCCGATCACGAATCGAAGATGTCGCACCTCCAGACGATGCGAGTCGGACTCTCGATGATCAACGTCTCGATCGCCGCCGTGCCCCTGATGCTGGCCGATGAGGCCCAGCGCGAGGTCGGCTACAGCGTCCTCGATGAGGCGCTGGGAACGATCGACTGGAACATCCCGATCTACATCTCCTCGCCTTCGACCGCGCAGCGGGACTACCCCACGCTGTTCTCGCCGCTCACCGGCCTGGACTTCGCGGGGATCCGGCGCGGCGACAAGCCGCAGGGAATCCGCTGAGCCGTGCGGCCGGCCGTGCCGGCGGTCGCACGATACCCCGCGCCGCGCCGCTCACACCCACACGCTCACCACCATCGCCGGCTCCTTGATCTTGCCCGTCCACTCCCCCACCGTCGAACTCACGAACTTCACCTCGTAGTCCGGGTGTTCATCCAGCCACTGGTTGATCTGCTGGTCCATGTACTCGACGCTCTCGCTGTTGAGTTTGCAGTGGAACGTCTTGACGTGCGTCGCGCCCGTGCCGTTGACGTTGGTCTTCCGCTTCCAACTCTCGGTGTGCTTCTTGCCGCCCAGCGCCTGGTTGAATGCCTGGATCTTGGACTTGGCTTCGGAGCCCGGTGCGGCGGGCACGGCCGCGCTCGCCGAGACCACCGCGTTGGGCAGCTTCTGGGAGGTCACCACCGGCGATGCGCCGATCGGTGCGCCGGTGCCGGCATTCCCCCCTCCGCCACCCCCACCCCCAGCGCCCCCGCCCCCGCCGCTGCCGCCACCACCAAGCCCGCCGCCGCCCTCGCCCAGTGGCATCCGCCGCACGCTGCTGATCGGGTCCATGCTCGCGCTCCTTGCCGAGTGCCCCGTCCACCCCTGCTCCGACCGGCCAAACCCTCCAACGCCATTCCCTTCCCCCCACCACCCGCTGCCTCCCAGTATGCCCGAATCTCACGCCGATTCCAAGTCGAACCGCCAGAGGGTCTCGGCGGCCGCTCCCTCGGCCGCGCGCCCTTTCAGCACGATCGCCCGCTCAAACTCGATCGCGACCGCCAGGCTCGTGTCCGAGATATCCACAATGCGGCACTTCCCCACCGCGACCCGGCGGACCCGGCCGCGGCCGCCCGAGACCGGGCCTTCGTAGGTCAGGTACTCACGCCTGTGAGGCGCCATGCGGGTGGCGACGAAGCCGCCCGCGGGCGGCCAAGCGATCTCGGGGCCGACTCGAAAGGCGATCAGGCTCGGCCCAACCGACAGTCCCGCACCGGGCGGCTCGATGAGCCAGTCGTGATGCCACGCCCCGTCGGGAAGTTCATGTCGAAGCAGCACCCACGCGGACATGCCTCATCCTACTCTGCGTGCCCGCGAGTTTGCCGATATCATGCCTCTGAACGGATGCCCGTTGTGTTCAGCCCAATGACCACTCAAGGACGGACCCTCATGAACCTCGTTACTGCCCTTCGTGCCGGCGGTGTCTCCGCCCTGCTCCTCGCCTGCATCCTGACCAACGCGGGGTGCCAACGGTCGCTTCTGGCGGTGCGCGAGTCCGGTGATGCCCACTACGCCCGCGGCGAGTACGCCCAGGCGGAAGCCGACTACCTCGAGTACATCGACCGCAGCCCCGCCCGACCCGAGGTGCACCAGATGCTCGGCAACACCTACCTCGCGACCGGCAAGACCGGCCTTGCACGCGAGCACCTGCTCCTGGCCAACACGCTGCGGCTGGAAGATGACAAGATCTTCGGCGACACCTGCGAAGCGCTCTTCGCCGACAAAAAGTTCGACGAACTCAACCGGCTCCTCAAGGCCCGCTGCGTCGATCGAGGACGGATGCAGGACTACATGCTCCTGGCGAAGTTCGCCGCGAGGCAAGGCGACAAGGATGAAACCCAACGTGCCCTGCTGACAGCCGCGAAGGTTGACGGTGGGATGAGGTTCGAGCCACAGTTCGAGCTCGCCAAGTTGTACGCCTCGATCGGCGATAAGCAGCAGGCGATCGAACGCGGCCGGATGGCCTACTTCTGCGACCCACAGAACGGCGAGGTCCAGGCTCTTCTCACCGAACTGGGCCAGATCCCTGGCCCGGCTCTCGGCGTGGTGCCCACCGAGCGAACCGAATAAGGTTGACTGGGCGATCCGGCTTTCTACACTTCATCCGGCTGAACGGATGAAGCAAAGCCCATCCATCTCGCTCACTACGCAACTGGCCGCGCTCGCGGAGCCGCTGCGGCTTCGCATCATGCGTTTGCTCGAGAAATCCGAGCTCTCGGTTGGCGAGGTCGGCAAGGCTATCCAACTCCCACAATCGACCGTTTCGAGGCACCTGCGCGTGCTTTCCGAGGCGGGCTGGACGGCCCGACGCCCGGACGGAACCGCCACCCTGTACCGGCTCGTGCTGGACGACTTGGGGCCGGCGAGGCGAGATCTGTGGGTGTCGGTGCGGGAGGGATTGGGCTCGGACGCGGCTGCGCCAGAACTCGCCGAAGATGACCGACGGTTGCGATCGGTTCTGAACGAGCGGCGACTCGACTCCAAGTCGTTCTTCGGTCGCGTCGCCGGGCAGTGGGACGATGTTCGCAATGACCTGTTTGGGGCGGATTTCACGCCGACGGCTCTGCTCAACCTGCTCGATCCGACCTGGACGATCGCCGACCTGGGTTGCGGGACGGGAAACGCTGCGGAGATGCTGGCGCCGGTGGTGAAGCGGGTGATCGTGGTCGATCAATCGTCGCCCATGCTCGATGCGGCCAAAAAACGGCTGGAATCGCACACCAACGTCGAGTTTCGGCGGGGGAACATCGAATCGCTCCCGATCGATGATGGGGTGGTTGATGCCGCCGTTTGCCTGCTGGTCCTGCACCATCTTGAAGAGCCGGCGGCGGCCTGCCGCGAGGCTCGGCGAATCGTGCGATCCGGGGGATCCGCCCTGTTTGTGGACATGTTGAGGCACGATCGAGAGGCCTACCGGCACACCATGGGGCACCGGTGGCTCGGGTTCGGGCGCGACGAGGTCCTATCCATGCTGATCGCGGCTGGATTTCGCGATGTTCGGTACGATCTGCTCCCAACCGCGACCGAAAGCCGCGGGCCGGGCCTGTTCGTGGCGGTCGGGAGGGCGTAAGGTGGCGATAAACGGGCCCCGCCGGGGTTGCCGGGCTTGGGGGAAGGGGGGAAAGTTGTCGGAATTGCCGGGAACGCTGTTGCGTGAATCCCCGGCCGATGATATAGTGCGTTCGGCAAGGAGTGTCTAGAGATCACAGAGGAGAGAGAGATCTGCGAGAGAGATCCTTCCGGGAACAACGACGCCAGGAATGAACGGTAGACCTGAGAGACCTTCCGTCATCTCCCTCTGTGATCTCTAGACACCCCTTGAACGAACGCGGAAACTGATCCTCCTTATTCTGGAGCGTTCCGCGTGTCGACCATCACCAGCCGCCCTCCCAAGGGCTCCCCGTCCAAGCCGTCATCCTCCAACAAGTCCGCCGCGAGCGGAACGGTTCGTCCATCCAAGTCGTTCAGCGACTTCAAGGTGCGCGATCTGTCGCAGGCCGAACTCGGGCGCAAGGAGATCCGTCTTGCCGAGCACGAGATGCCCGGCCTGATGGCGCTCCGCGAGCGGTACAAGGGCAAGAAGCCTCTCGCCGGCGCGCGGATCGCAGGGTCGCTGCACATGACCGTGCAGACGGCCGTGCTCATCGAGACGCTCGTCGAGCTCGGCGCGGAGGTTCGGTGGGTGAGCTGCAACATCTTCAGCACGCAGGACCATGCCGCCGCGGCGGTGGCTGTCGGCCCGAACGGCACGCCCGAGAGTCCCAGCGGCACGCCCGTGTTCGCGTGGAAGGGCGAGACGCTGGAAGAGTACTGGTGGTGCACGGAGCAGTTGTTCAACTTCTCCAACGGGCAGGGGCCGAACCTGCTCCTGGACGACGGCGGCGATGCGACGCTGCTGGTCCACAAGGGCGCGGAGTTCGAGAAGGCGGGCAAGGTTCCCGTGTTCGATGCGAAGAACGACCCAGAGGAATGGGGCGTCATCCTCGATGTGCTCCGCAAGTCGGTCAAGAGCAAGCCGAACTACTGGACCGGCATCATCAAGTCCATCAAGGGCGTGAGCGAGGAGACGACGACCGGCGTGCACCGCCTGTACGAGATGCAGAAGAAGGGCACGCTCGCGTTCCCCGCGATCAACGTCAACGACAGCGCGACCAAGAGCAAGTTCGACAACCTGTACGGCTGCCGGCACTCGCTCGTGGACGGGCTCAACCGCGCGACGGACGTGATGCTGAGCGCGAAGGTGGCGGTCGTGCTCGGTTACGGGGATGTCGGCAAGGGCTGCTGCCAGGCGCTCAAGGGCCAGGGCTGCCGCGTGATCGTGACGGAGATCGACCCCATCAACGCCCTGCAGGCCGCGATGGAGGGGTACCAGGTCACGACGCTCGACGAGGTCGTCGAGAGCGCCGACATCTTCATCACCGCGACGGGCAACAAGAACGTCATCACGCTCGACCACATGAAGCGGATGAAGGACAAGGCCATCGTCGCCAACATCGGCCACTTCGACAACGAGATCGACATGGCCGGGCTGTACAACGCCGTCAAGAAGGGCGACGTGCAGCGCGTCAACATCAAGGCGCAGTACGACGAGTTTGTGACGAACAAGAAGACGGGCAGGAGCATCCTCGTGCTGGCCGAGGGCCGGCTCATGAACCTTGGCTGCGCGACGGGCCATCCCAGTTTCGTGATGTCGTCCTCATTCACCAACCAGACGATCGCGCAGATCGACCTGTGGCTCAACGCCCAGGGCAAGCCGACGCTCAGCGGGATCAAGTACCAGACAGGCAAGGTCTACACGCTCCCCAAGAAGCTCGACGAGGAGGTGGCCCGGCTGCACCTTGAGAAGCTGGGCGTGAACCTGACCAAGCTGAGCAAGGACCAGGCCGACTACATCGGCGTGCCGGTGGATGGTCCGTACAAGAGCGACCATTACCGGTATTGAGTTCTTCCAAACCCGGAGCAAGCCCTGAGACAGGCCCTTCGCCTCGCGCCGGAGGGCCTGTTTGCCAGGCCCGTCACCTCATCAATCGGGATGCTCGCCGATCGCGACGATGGAGCACGCCTGGATCGGATCGAAGCCGAGTTGCTCGGCGAGTCGGATGAGTTCCGGCGAGCCCGCGCCGGGGTTCACCCAGAGTTCCGCGATATCGCCGCGGGCCGCCAGTTCGCGCACCGCTTCCATCCCGAGTTCGGGAGGCAGGTAGAGACTGGCGCGGTCGATCGGCCCTGGGACCTCGGCGATGGTGCGGTAACACCTCAGGCCCTCGATCTCGTCGGCGCGAGGGTTGACAGGCAGCACCTGGTGCCCCCGGCGTGCAAAGGCCCGGACGGCCCGGTTGCCGTACTTCTCCGGATTGCTCGACGCCCCGACGATCATCACTCGCATGAGCAGCCTCAAACGCAACGTTACTTCGAGAACACCTCGACGAACAGGCTCTTCATCGCCTCCCAGCTCCGCCGGTCGGCCTTGGCATCGTACTTGACCATTGGGCTGAAACTGCCGTCGGCCTTGGGGTTGGTGAAGGCATGGACCGCGCCGCCGAGCGAGAGGACTTGGTAGTCCACCGTCGCGCCCGACATCTGCTTCTCGAACTTCGCCAGTTCACCGGGCTTGACGAACTCATCGGCCGCACCGTGGCAAACCAGCACGGAACCCTTGATGTTCTTGTTGTCGCCCTCGGCGCCATCCTTTGCCGCGACGGCTGAGGCGTGGAATGGAACGACCGCCCTCAGGTTCTGGGTGTTCGGCAGGCCGCTGCGCGCCAGTTCCATCGCGACCGTCCCCCCCATGCAGTAGCCGATGACGGCGAGCCTGGTCGAATCTACCCGCGCGTTCTCGGCGAGCTGCTTGAGGCCCAGCGCGGCACGCTCGCGCATCCTCGCGGGGTCCGACATCAGACCCTGCGCCATCGCCGCGGCCTCGTCGCCCGCGGTGGTCTTCTTGCCCTTGCCGTAGAGGTCGAGCGCGAACGCCACGTAGCCAAGCTCGGCCAACCGCCGGGCACGCGATTCGGAATACTCGTTGTTCCCCCACCACTCGTGGCAGACCAGCACGCCCGGGCGCTTGCCGGTCGCCGCGTCGTCGTACGCCAACACCCCTTCAAGCACAACATCCCCGTGCTTGTACTCGATGCGTTCGGTCTTCACGGCGGCGCGGGTGGTTGTGGCGGTGACCATGGTGAGCAGGGCGATCGCGAGGGTTCGCAGCGTGTTGCGCATGGGTGGATCCCGAAGCCGGATTGGGCGCCCGGCTTCCGAAGGTGCGGACAGGTGCGACAGTCTACTCCGCCGATTCGGGTTCGGTCATCTCCATCGGACCAGCCTGGAACTGCCGACGGCGTCGATCGGGCACAGTGATCGACGCCGCCAGCCATGAAGAGAGCCGTCGCGGGAGCGACCGTCCTCCGCGCTCCCCGGAACGGGTTGGCGAGCAACGCGCCCGTCCCATGCGCAACGATGTCGCGAGCACACCCGAGCCTTGCGGTGATCGACGCGGAACATTCGAGAAGGCTAATCCGCGGGAACGCACCGGCCGCGGGCCCACTCGCGGAGTTCCTGCATCCGCTCGGCCATGGTCACGCTCAACGGGGGCGAGTGGGCCAGCACGTTGCAGATCAGATCGGTGTCGAGTTCGCGCCCCGCGGCGCGGGCGTCGTAAAGACCGGTCATGATCGCCTGCTCGATCTCGGCCCCGCTGAAGCCCTCGCTGCACGCGACCAGCCTCGGCAGGTCGAAGCGACTCGGATCTCGCTTGCGCTTGGCGAGGTGGATGCGGAAGATCTGCTCGCGCGATGCGGGCCCCGGCAGGTCCACGAAGAAGATCTCGTCAAAGCGGCCCTTGCGGAGCAGTTCGGGCGGAAGGGCCTCGATGTCGTTGGCGGTGGCGACGACAAAGACCGGCGCCTGGTGTTCCTGCATCCAGGTCAGGAGCGAGCCGAACATCCGGCGCGAGAGCCCGCCGTCGCTGCTCTGGCTCGCGGCCGAGGCGAAGGCCTTCTCGATCTCGTCGATCCACAGCACGATCGGGGCCATCGTCTCCGCCTGCTCGAACGCGGCCCGCAGACGCCGCTCCGACTCGCCGATGTAACGGTCGTAGAGAGCGCCGACATCCATCCGCAGGAGCGGCCGCCTCCACGCCGTGGCGACGGCCTTGGCGCACAGGCTCTTGCCTCCGCCCTGCACGCCCAGGAGCAGGAGCCCGCGCGGCGGGATGAGCCCGAACGTCGCGGCATCGGCGCTCAGCGCATCGGTCCGCTGGGCAAGCCACGCCTTGAGACGTGACATGCCGCCGATGTGGTCCATCGAGACGGGCGCGGTGATGCTCTCGAGCACACCCTCGCTCTGGATCAACCGCCGTTTGCCCTCGAGGATCGTCGGCAGGTCCTCGATGCTCAGCCGGGTATCGTTGAGCGTGGCCTCGGCGATGAGCCGCGACGTCTGGCGCCGGGTCAGACCCCGCAGGTTCATCACCAGCGTCTGGAGGTCCTCACGCGACATCTCCGCCTTCACCGCGGCGGACCTGTTCAACCGCTTGACGGTCTCCCGGATCGTCCGCTCCAGCGCGGGCGCATCGGGCAGGGCCGGTTCGATCCTGACGCTCATCGCATCGACCACGGCGGGCGCGTGCTCCACGGCATCGATCATCACGACGCACGAGCCGGTCTGTTGGCAGCGTTCGACCAGTTCTCGCCACGCGCGGAGCGTGCGAGCGTCGGCGTCCAGGTGCGCACACGAATCGAGCAGAACCAGCAGCGAACGACCGGCCGTTCGCGACATCTCGAACAGGCCCGAGGCGGCGTTCTCGGTGTGGGGAACGGCCGCCGATCCCGAGACCATCCCGTCGTAGACGCCCTGCACCGCCGTCCACACCCGCAGGCCGCAATCCAGCGACATGGCGGCCTCGACGACCTCGGCGAGAGCCTCCGCCTCCTCCATCGTGACGATCCGCACGCAGCGATGCTCGGCGCGGGCCAGTTCGGTGAGTCTGTCGGCGATGGACATTCGACCCGGAGCGTACCGAAAGACCGCGCCCGGCACAACCTCGCCAGGATTCCAGAGGCGGAAGCGCTCCGAACCGAAAACCGGGCACTACACTTCCCCAACAACCTTGCGGAGGGCCGTGCTCATGGGCATCTGGGATCGACTGAAGCAGGAACTGATCGACATCGTCCAGTACTTGGACGACACCAACAACACGCTGGTCTACCGCTTCGAGCGGTTCCAGAACGAGATCAAGTACGGGGCCAAGCTCGTCGTCCGCGAGGGCCAGGCGGCGGTCTTCATCAACGAGGGCAAGCTCGCCGACGTCTTCCAGCCCGGCACCTACACGCTGTCGACGCAGAACCTCCCGATCCTCGGCACGCTGAAGGGATGGAAATACGGCTTCGAGAGCCCGTTCAAGGCCGAGGTCTACTTCGTCTCGACGCGCCAGTTCACCGACCTCAAGTGGGGCACGATGAACCCCATCATGGTCCGTGACCCCGAGTTCGGGCCGGTCCGAATCCGCGCCTACGGCACCTACACGATGCGGGTGAAGGACCCCGGCGCGTTCATCCGCGAGATCGTGGGCACCGACAACCGCTTTACCACCGAGGAGATCGTCAACCAGCTCCGCAACGTCATCGTGGCCGAGTTCGCCGATGCCATCGGCGAGAACCGCATCCCCGTGCTCGACCTCGCTGGCAACCAGAAGGAAATCGGCGGGTTGATCGCCGAGAAGATGCGCCCGGACCTCGAGAAGATGGGCATCGAGCTCCCCAGGATGCTCATCGAGAACATCTCGCTCCCCCCCGAGGTCGAGGCCGCCATGGACACGCGGAGCAAGATGGGGATCGTCGGCGACCTCAACGCGTACACCAAGATGCAGGCCGCGGATGCGATGCGCGATGCGGCCAGGAACCCCGGCGGCGCGGGGACGGTCATGGCCATGGGCATGGGCGGCGTGATGGCCGGGACCATGGGCGCGGCGATGGCCGGCGGCGGCCCGGCGATGGCCGGGCCCGGCGCACCGCCGCCGATCCCCTCGGCCGCGCCCCTGTTCATCGCCGTCGAGGGCCGGCAGCACGGTCCGTTCGAGCTGAGCATGGTCGCGATGAAGGCCCGCTCGGGCGAGCTCACCGGCGACACGCTGGTGTGGCGTCAGGGCATGGACGCGTGGAAGAAGGCCCGCGAGGTGCCCGAACTGGCCGCGATGATCGCGCCGCCTTCCATGCCGCCGCCCCTGCCGGGCTGAGCCTCATCCGACACCGCGGAGAACCCGGGGGCTCGCACGGAGCGCGGATCGCGACCGAAGGAGCGGGCTCGCTCGACCCGCTCGAAACGCCCCGCCCCCGAACGGCCACGCCCCCCAAAGCCCGCCGACCCCGCCTCGTTACCGACCCGCCCCGAGACCCCCGCGTTTTCTCGGTGAACCCCGCGTTGTGCGGCGAAGCCCTCGATGACCGCCTCCTCCCCAAAACCCATCCGCATCGGCGGCGCGGCCGGCGCGGGCCTGCAGCAGTTCGCCTGCGGCAGGTGCGGGGCCAGGCTGGAGTACGTGCCGGGCACGAAGGTGCTCGCGTGCCCGTACTGCGCCCACGAGAACCAGATCCCCCAGGCCGTGGACGAACGGGGCGCGGAGCGCGGCGTGGAAGAGCTCGACTACGCCGCGACGCTCGGGGGGCTCGCCGCGCGGGCCGGCGCGGCGGAGACGGTCACCGTCACCGACATCGAGTGCGGCGCGTGCAAGGCGGTCTTTCTCCCCGCCGCGGGCATCACCGCGACCGCCTGCCCCTTCTGCGGCACCAACATCGTCCTCACCGACCATTCCTCGACGGTCATCAAGCCCGGGGCCGTGCTGCCGTTCGGAATCGCCAACGCGGCCGCGGTCGAGAAGTACCGGGCGTGGATCAGGTCCCGGTGGTTCGCGCCCAACAAGCTGAAATCCCGCGCCATGCTGGAGGCGGGCCTGAAGGGGATGTACGTCCCGGCCTGGACCTACGACGCCAGGACCACCACCCGCTACACCGGCGAGCGGGGCGACGCCTACTACGTCACCGTCGGCTCGGGCAACAGCCGCCGCACCGAGCGCAGGGTCCGCTGGACCGGCGTGAGCGGGGTCGTCGCCGACGATTTCGACGATGTGCTGGTGATGGCGACGCGATCGCTCCCGGCCGACAGGCTCGCCCGCCTCGAGCCCTGGGACCTGGCCGAGCTCAGGCCCTACGACAACGCCTACCTCGCGGGCTTCGGCGCTGAGGCGTACTCGATCGACCTGCCCGGGGGCTTCGAGATCGCGCAGGGGATCATGGCCGACGCGATCCGGCGGTCCATCCGCCGCGACATCGGGGGCGATGAGCAGCGGATCGGCTCGATGGACACCGGCTACCGCGACATCACCTTCAAGCACATCCTGCTGCCGGTGTGGCTGAGCGCGTACCGCTACGGGGCCCCGCCCAGGACCTACCGCTTCCTCGTCAACGCCCGCACCGGCGAGGTGCAGGGCGAGCGGCCCTACTCGTGGGTCAAGATCACCCTCGCCGCGCTGGCGGGGCTGGTCATCGTGGGCGTGATCGCGGCGCTCGCCCTCTGGCGGTAGGCCCGCGCGCGACGCCAACCCGCGGCCCGGCGGCCGCCCGGCCCCTTCCGCGGCCGGCCGGTCCGGCGCACGCGCCGGGGCCCGGTCCCGGTCCCTCAGGCGCTGCGGGGCACGAGCCGGCCGTGCCCGAGCCGGCCCACGAACTTCCCATCGCGGGCCATGACCGCGCCCCGCACCGTCACCACGCTCGGCCGGCCCTTGATCTCCCAGCCCTCGAAGGCCGAGTAGTCCGTCGCCATGTGCTGGGTCTTCGCGCTGATCGTCCCGCGGTAGGCCGGGTCGTAGACGACCAGGTCCGCATCGGCCCCGACGGCGATGGTCCCCTTGCCCTTGAGCCCGAAGATCCGCGCGGCCCGCGTGCTTGCCGCATCCACGAACCTGTGCAGGTCGATCCGCCCGGCGCACACCCCGTGCGTGTACAAAAGGTTGACCCGGTCCTCCAGGCTCGGGATCCCGTTGGGGATCCTCGTGAAGTCGCCGCGGCCCATCTCCTTCTGGCCCGAAAAATCGAAGGGCGCGTGGTCGGTCGCCACGGTCGCGATGGTCCCGGACCGCAGGTGCGACCACATCCGCGGGAGCTGCGAGGCCTCCCGCAACGGGGGCGACATCACGTACTTGGCCCCCTCGAAGTCCGGCAGGTGCGTGTACGACCGGTCGAGCACCAGGTGCGGCAGCACGACCTCGATGTGCACGTTGACCCCGCGCTCGCGCCCGCGCACCGCCTCGGCCACCGCCTCATCGCACGAGGTGTGCACGATGTACACCTCCGCCCCGGTCAGTTCCGCGAACGCCAGCAGGTGCGCGACGCCCGAGGCCTCCACGCGCACCGGCCGCGAGGGCTCGTGGAACTCGGGCAGGGTCTTCCCCGCCGCGAGCAGCTCAGCGCAGCGTTCGGCGACCAGCGTCTCGTTCTCGCAGTGCGCGGTCACCACGACCCCGAGCTCCTTGGCCAGGCGCAGCGTGTGGTACAGCTCCCGGTCATCGACCCCGAGCGCGCCCTTGTAGGCGAGGAACACCTTGAAACTCCTGATCCCGCGCTGGGCGATCTCGCGGAGCTGGCCCTCGGCCGCGGCATCGAACCGCGTGACCCCCATGTGAAAGGTGAAGTCGCACGGCGCCACCCCCCGGGCCTTGCCGAGCCAGGTCTCCAGCGCCGCCAGCGGCTGGTCGGCCTTGCCCGGGCAGATCATCTCGATCAGCGTCGTCGTCCCGCCCACCAGCGCGGCCCTGCCCGCGGTCTCCCAGGTGTCCCTGGCGTGCGTGCCCATGAACGGGAGGTGGATGTGCACGTGCGGGTCGATGAACCCGGGAAAGAGGTACCTGCCCGCGGCATCGATGACCTCGGTGCCCGCCGGGCACTCCCTCTCCGCGATCCCGCTCTCGATCCGCGAGATGGTCTGGTCCGCGGCGAACAGGTCGGCGTGGTAGTCATCGGTCGCGGTGATGATGCGGGCGTTCTTGATGAGCAGGGGCATGGGAGGCTCCTCGGGTGCTCACGAGGGTAAGCCCCGCGCGCGGGGGGGCGGGGCGGGCGACGAAGGCAGGAACGCCGAGGCACAAGGCCGGAACACAGAGAGCACAGAGGTCGCGCAGAGAGCACGGAGAAGAACCAGAGGCGTGTCTTTCAAGACAAGGCTTTTTCTCTGTGCTCTCTGCGACTTCTCCGTGCCCTCTGTGTTCCTGCCCTGAATCCAGGCCACGACTCAAGGCAGGAACGCGGAGGCACGAGGCCGGAACACGGAGAGCACAGAGGTCGCGCAGAGAGCACGGAGAAGAACCAGAGGCGTGTCTTTCAAGACAAGGCTTTTTCTCTGTGCTCTCCGCATCTTCTCCGTGCCCTCCGCGTTTCCCCTTGGCCCTCAACGCGGGCCTTGCGCGGAGGCGCGAAGGCGCGGGAAAGGCCAATGACAGAATCCCCCTCCCATATCCTCCCCTCTCTCCCATCCCTCTGAGTTCGATTTCGTTCTTCCTCTGCGCCCCCGCGCCTCTGCGCGCGGCTCTTCCCCTCCGTGGACCGCCCGCACCACCCGCCGACCGGATCGGCCGATCGGACAACCCATCCGTCCGACCGTGCGACTTCTCCGGATGGCCATCCAACTTATCCGCGCGCTCGGACAACTTATCCGGACGCTCACACAACTTGTCCGGACGCTCGGACAACTTATCCGCGCGCTCGGACAACTTATCCGGACGCTCGAACAACCGATCCGGACGCTCGCCCGACTCAAGCGGCCGGTCGGATGGGCCGATGGTGAGGTCATCCGCGCGGCCCGCGCGGTCGGCCGCGTGTGTTGGCCGATCACCCCGGCCGTGCGGCCCTTCCCGGAGTGCATCCTCATGGCCGAACGACGATTCCCCAGGCCCGATGGCGACTTTTCCGCCTACATGATCCACTACTTCCAGGCCGTGAAGACCTGGTGGGTCGGCCACGGGCTGGACCTGGGCGGGCTGAGCGCGCTGGAGGCGGCCCTGAACGCGTGGGTTGCGGCCTACCCCGCGCACACCGCCGCGCAGGCCGCGGCCGGATCGGCCCGCGAGCGCAAGGATGCCGCCCGCGCCGAGCTGGAACAGCAGGCCCGGCCGATCACCAGCTTCATCCAGAGTTTCCCCGCGACCACCGATGCCGACCGCGCAACCATCGGGATCACGATCCGGAGCGCGGGGGCCGGGGGCGGGGGGTCGCCGACGAGCGTGCCGCTGGTGATCGTGAACGCCGGGGAGCGGCTCACGCACGGGCTGCGGCTGTCGGATGAATCCACACCGACGCGGCGGGCGCGGCCCCGGGGTGTCGAGCGCGCCGAGGTCTTTGTCGCGCTCACCCCCTCGATGCAGCCCGCGCCCGCGAGCATCGAGAGCTACCGCTACCTCGGCAGCACCAGCGATGGCGCGACGGTGCTGAGCTTCACCAGCGACAAGGGCGGGATGCAGGCCCACTACCTGGCGCGGTGGGTGACGCGGCGGGGCGCCCCCGGCCCGTGGAGCGCGACCGCCAGCGCGACGATCGCCGCGTAGACGGGAGCCGACAGCACCGCGACCAACCCCCGGAGACCCACGGCCATGAACACCACCCCCCCGACCACGCGCGACACACCCGGGCGTTCCCGCCGGACGGCCGGCCCCCTCCCCCCGCCGCCCCCGGGCGTGGCGGTCCTGACGCGGGACCAGGCCGCGCTGTTCATGGGTGTCACGCTCGGGACCTTCGGCATCTGGGAGCGCGACGGGCGCGTGAACATCCCCCGGTACCGCGCAACCACGGGCACGGGCCGCGCGATGTTCTACGCCGGGGCGGACCTGGCCCGCCTCCGCGAGGAGTTCAGGAGGCTCGAAGAGCCGCACCCCGACCCGGATCATCCGGGCATCTACCGCGTGCCCCTCCGCAGCCGCCTCCACACCGTGCACGCGCTCATCGAGGCCGCGGACCTGCCCAGGGTGCTGGGCAGGCGCTGGAACATCCGCATCGGCCGCGAGGATGGGAAGACGGAGGTGGTGCTTTCCTCGGTGACCGAGCGCATGGTGCCCCTCAAGCGGGTCATCATGGGTGTGGATGGCCGCGAGTGCAAGGAACAGATCGTCGGCCACATCAACGGCGACCCGCTCGACTGCCGCCGGTCCAACCTCGTCATCAGGACCCGCTCGGAAGCGTGCGTGAAGAAGTCCAAGATGGCGGTGCGGGCGGGCCGCCCGACCTCGTCGAGGTACATCGGCGTCCTGTGGGACTCGGACCGCCGGCTGTGGAAGGCCCAGGTCGGCTCGCGGGCGCACTACCGGCAACTGGGCCGGTTCCGCGATGAGGCGCAGGCCGCCGCGGCTTACGATGCCGCCGCCCGCGAGCTCTTCGGCGCCTCGGCCGTGCTGAACTTCCCCGACGGCATCACCCCCGCGCCGACGTTCCTGGGCCCGGATGGCGCGCCGGTGCGCGAGAAGAACAGGTACCGCGTGCCGCGGGGGCTCCCCACCCCCCCGCCGGGTGTGCCCATGCTGACGCGCGAGGAAGCCGCCGCAGCGCTCGAGGTGAGCACCAGCACCTTCGGGCACTGGTCCGTCGAAGGGCAGATTTCCATCCCCCGCTACCGCGTCGAGGCCCACACCGGCGCGCCGATCCTCTACGCCGCCGCCGACATCGCCCGCCTGCGCGAGGAGCTCGACAGGGTCGGACAACCGTACCCCGACCCGCACCCGGCCCGCGCGGGTGTGTGGCGCATCCCCCTGCGCACGTTCTCGGGGTACATCGAGGCGCTGATCGATGAGGCCGACCTGCCCATCGTGCGGGGCAGGAAATGGAACTTCGTCAAGCACGCGCGGAACGGCCAGGACCGCGGCGTGGTGATCCAGGCCGGCGCGGACAGCACCTTCAGGCCGCCGCTCAAGCGCCTCATCATGGGGCGGCAGGATGACCGGCCCGCGATCCGGATCACCCACGCCAACGGCAACCCGCTCGACTGCCGCCGCGAGAACCTCGTGGTCTGCGGCCCCGACAAGAGCACCCGCCGGGGCTACAAGATCCTCCAGCGCTCCGGCCGCCCGACCTCCTCGCGCTTCAAGGGGGTCTGGTGGAACGAGCGCATGGGCCACTGGACCGCGCAGATCCGCGTGGATGATGTGAACAGAAGGCTGGGCGGCTTCAAGGATGAACAGGAGGCCGCGCTCGCCTACGACCAGGCCGCCCGCGAGGTCTGGGGCGCCCAGGCCCGGGTGAACTTTCCGGAGCCGGGAGAACTGCCGAGCGCTGCCGCCCCCGCCCCCCCCGCCGATCTCGCGCCGGGCGCGCCCGGCCCGGCCGCCCGGATGCCCGGCAAGCCCGCCGACTTCACCGCCGTGCTCAACGATGACGGGAGCGTGACCCTCTCCTGGCGCAGCACCAACTCGGCCGCGAGCGCGGGGGTGACCTTCGCCGTGTCCAGGAGGCTGCCCGGCCAGGGCGAGTTCCTGCGGATCGGCACCGCCGAGGGCAGCACCGGCCGGGCCCGGCGGCCGTCGTTCACCGATGCCACCGTCCCCGCGGCCGACCTCTCCGGGGATGGGCCCGGCGCTGAGTACCTCGTGCAAGGGCTCCGCAGCGCGGGGCTGGGCGAGGCGAGCGAGGTGCTGGTGGTGAAGTTCAACACCGATGGAGCCTTGCCCGCGCTGGCGGTGCCGGCGCGGGCGGCCTGAGCGCGGGGGCACGGGCGCGCTTGGGGCACGCGGCCCGACCGCCAGGGAGGGCCCGAGCGCGCCGGCGGGCAAGGGCCCCGCGCGCAGGCGCAGGGGCGCGGGAGCGCCACGGCCAGCCCCGAGCGGCCCCGCGGATGGCGCATCAACGCGCGAGCGGGCCCGCGCTGCGTGCCGAAGAGCCCTCACGCGGGAGAGGGGTGGCGCGGGGGGAGGGGGGGCGGTACACCGGGGGAGCGGAGGAGAAGAGAGGGCGCGGAGGCGGAGATCACACCCCAACCCGCGCCTCTCCGCCCCGAAGGGGCGCAGGAATGTCGCCACGGGTGGAGCAAGGCCCGCCGACAGGCGGACCGAGCGCAACCCGTGGAAGGCGTGACCCCCCGCCGGGGCCGCCCCGGCGGGGCGGGGGAGTTCGCTTCGGCGTTGGTCTATTCGCTCGGCAGCCCGTCCACGCCGTAGAGGGCCAGGACGGCGCGGTTGATGCGCTCCTCGTGGGCCGCGATGGCGGCCTCGTGCTGCCTGATCTCGCGGTCGGAGAGCGCGGGCCCGCCGCGGGCGGGGAGGGGGGGGCGGAGGGCGGCCTTGGCGTCCATGATGGCGCGGACGGAGGCGGTGATGGTGTCGGCGAGTTTCTTCTCGGCGGGCGTGGCGGGGAGCCCTCAGCGACCCACGAGAAAGCGTCGAAGCTCCGCACGCAGTGCCCGTGCATCCCGCGTCTGACACTCCCACACGACCAGCACGCGCCACCCGGCGCGTCGGAGCGCGGCGAGCGTGCGCCGGTCGCGAGTGCGGGTGCGCTCGCGCTTGGCCCGCCAGAACGCCGCGTTGGTCGCGGGCGTGCTGCGGCCCCGCGTGCAGGCGTGCGTGTGCCAGTAGCAGCCGTGGACGAAGACGACGGCATTGCGAGCGGGCATCACGATGTCCGACTTGCCCGGCAGGTCGGCGCGATGCAGAGCAAAGCGGCAGCCGAGCCGATGCAGCACCGACCGTACGACCCGTTCCGGCGTGGTGTTCTTGCCGCGAATCGCGGCCATGCACTTGCGACGCTGCGCGGGCGTGAGCGTGTCGGCCACCGGGCGGCCCTCACTTCCCGCCGGGCTTGGGGCCGAACTTCTTGGCGAGGAACTCGAAGACTTCGAGCTGAACGTCACGGGGCTGACGGCGGATGAGCGCCATGGCGCTGATCGCGTCGCGCGACGTGGGAACTTTCAGATTCGCCTTATCCTTGTTGTACCCGTGGCAGACGGCCCGCAGGTTGTGTTCGTCGTCGGTCCCGCCCTGGCTGATCGGGATCACATGGTCGATTTGCAGGCGGCACTTCTTCCCCGGCTCGCAGAGCGATTCCTCACCCGCGCCGCGTTCTCGCCCCGAAGGGGCGGTGCTTCGTCCCAAAGGGACGACGGGATGTAGCCACGGGTGGAGCGCAGGTCGCCGACAGGCGACCGGAGCGCAACCCGTGGAAGGCGGTTTCTCTCTCGATACTGCCCCGGAGGGGCAGAGGAAGCGCACGACCGCGCACCGGCTCAGTCAAACACGTACTTCTCGTCGAACTCGATCTCGTGGGCGCGGAGCAACCGCAGGAGTTCGGATTTGAAGTCCTCCTTCCTGTGGTGCTCGTGCTGACCGGCGATGTATTTCTTGACGGCTCCCTCCTGGGACTTGCTCACCGAAAACACGCTGTACCCCTCCTGCCAAGCGAACGCGCCGAGAGCGGGGAAGGTGTCATGCACCCACTTCGACGAGCGGGCCTTGACCGTGCGCATCAGGTCCGACACCGACTCATCGGGCCGCCAGCGCAGGTACATGTGGACGTGATCCTCCA
>JADLCX010000021.1 GCA_020846975.1 Phycisphaerales bacterium | reverse complement strand
TCGTGCGGATGAGCACGCTGCTCGCGTGACCGGCGCCGGGACCCGGCGATCAGATCTAACGAACCCAACCGCTCACCCGCGCGGCAAGCCGGTCTCCTCCCTTTGGCAAGCGTTGTTCAACAGCCTGCTAATTGCGGTATCTTCCGCTCCCACGGGCCTCCTGTCCCTTCCCTCGTCGCGGCGCCTCCGATCGTCGATCCATCGCGACACTGGCATGATGCCCTTCAGTCGGACGAAACGCGGGCGATCGTTCCGGCCGCGCGCGAGGCTGCGGCAGTCTGCACCGGCTCGTCGATCATGCGAGCCACGCGTTGCCGCCGTTCATCTGCTCGTGATGTTTGCACGGCCGATGCGGCGCCTGCTCGCTGGTCGCCGGTTTTCGTTCGACCTGCGAGACCGCCCCGTGTGCGGCCTCCGTCGCTTCTCTGCAACGCGATCTGAGGACGGTTGCTCCTCATTTCCTGTAGCGACGGCGCGGCCCTTCCGATCCTCCCGGGCACGTTGGACCCGATGGAAGCGGACCTCGACCGGCTCAGGTTTTCCAGCGCAGGTCAGGGCCGGAAGGGGCTTTCGAGCCGATAACGGGGTATGTGCGGCATTTTCGGTATCGCCACGGTTGCGGGTCGGTCGGTCACGCTCTCGGATCAACGCGTGTGCCGGTTCCGCGACATGCTCGCGCATCGGGGGCCGAATGGAGCGGGCTTGTGGCGGAGCGACGGTGAAGTGGGAGGGAGGGGGCAGTTTGTCCTGGCGCATCGGCGTCTGGCGGTCATCGACCCAACCCAGGCCGGCTCGCAGCCGATGCTCATGGATGATCGGTCTTTCGGTGTGCGCGGGCGTGCTCGCTGGGCGATCGCGTACAACGGGGAGTTGTACAACGACCGTGAACTTCGCGACGAGTTGGGGCGAGAGACGGGGGGGTGGGGAGGTGGCGGGGCATTCCGCACATCCTGTGATACCGAGACGCTGCTGCATGTGATGGCTCGGTGGGGCACCGAAGGCGTGTCGCGGCTGCGAGGGATGTTCGCGTTTGCACTCGTGGATCAGGTCAGGCGGACGCTGGTCCTGACCCGAGACCCGCTGGGCATCAAGCCTTTGTATTACAAGGCGAGCGAACGCGAGATCGTGTTCGCGAGCGAGCCCGCGCCGATCATGGAGTACGCGGATGCGCCGCCGCGGCCGGATATGGTGGCCGCGAGCGCGTACATGACAACCATCCGCACGACGCTGGATGATCGGACATTGTTCGAGGGGGTGCGGTGCGTGAGACCCGGGGAGTCGATCGAGTTTCGATTGGACGGGGCAGAGCCGGTGATGAGACGTCACCAGGTTTCGACCGCGTCCGCCGCATCCGGGAACATGCATCGAGAGGAGTCCGTGCGTGAGGTGGTGGCGGACTCGATCGGACGGCACCTGAGATCGGATGTGGCAACGTGCTGCCTGCTGAGCGGCGGCTTGGATTCGTCGATCATCGTGTCGGATGTCAGGCGACGCACCGCCGGTGAGATTCGCACCTATTGCTCCGGGCACGATGACGGGCAGAATCGAGGCGATCTGGCGTTCGCCGAGCAGGCCGCGTCACACTTCGGAACGAGTCACACGGCCGCACCGGTTTCTCGCCAGATGTTCGCCGATCGCTGGCCGGAAATGGTCGGACGCATGGGTGTTCCATTGAGCACGCCGAACGAAGTGGCGATCAACGAGGTGGCGCGGCGTCTGCACGCCGACGGGCAGGTGGTGGCGCTCTCGGGCGAGGGTGCGGACGAGCTGTTCGGGGGGTACGAGCTTCCGCTGAGGTTGGCCATGCAGTGGGAGGCGGCGCGGTCGGGGAACGAGCGAGCGGAGTCGAGGGTGGAAGCCGCCGCACGCTTTCAGCTCGACTCGAACGCGTGGGTACCGATCGAGACCAAGGCGGCAATCCTGCGACCGGATGTCTGGAAAGGTGTTGAACAGGATTGCTCGCTTGTTTCTGCGTATCGGGACGTATTCGCGCAGGGCGCACCGGAGCAGGATGGCGTGGGGGCACACCTGACGTTTCATCGACGCGTGAACCTTGTCGGGCTTCTTGTGCGGCTCGATACCGCGACGATGCTCGAAGGCGTCGAAGGGCGCACACCGTTCGCGGATGTCCGCGTGTGCGAGTTTGCGGAGTCGTTGCCGACCGCCCGCAAGTTCGCTGTCGAAGGAGAGGCGATGCGGACCAAGATCGCGCTGCGCGAGGCGTTTGCGGGTGTTCTGCCGAGCGAGATCATCCAGCGGCCCAAGGCGAGCTTCCCGCTGCCCTTTCAAGATTGGGTCATCGATGCGGTACCCGCGCTGCAACGCTCAGAGTTTTCCCGGTCCATGTTCCGCGAGGAAGCGATCGCGCAGGTCTGTGCCCAGCCCGGAGCCCTGTGGCGGTTGGCGTGGCCGATGGTCAACCTGGCGTTGTGGGGCGAGCGGTGGTGGCCGGGACGTTTCTTGCGTGGATGTCGGACCCGTGGGTCGGGACGGCTGACGGAGAATCACGCCTGAAGCATCCTTGTTTCGTGACCTGCACAGATTTGCGCTGATCACCCGGAGGGATTGACCGGACCGGGTGTGCGGCGAAAAATCCCTGCCGTTCGGGTGCCGGTCGAACCCGCACGGTCCGGGCGCGATCGTGGCGAGGAGGCTAAACGCATCCGGAAGTCAGCGGGAGGAACGGGGAGTTGAGTTGCGAGCACGCATCGTTCCTGATTGGGTGAACGTCGCATGATCGAAATCAAAGGTCTTGTCAAGCGTTTCGGTGCCCTGACGGCCGTGGACGGTGTCTCCTTCTCCGTGCAGCGCGGCGAGGTGCTGGGCTTTCTGGGGCCCAACGGCGCGGGCAAGTCCACGACGATGAAGATGCTCACGGGCTACCTCTCGCCGACGGCGGGCCGGGTGACAGTGGTCGGCCATGATGTCGAGCAGGAGCCGATCGCCGTCAAGGAAAGGATCGGCTATCTGCCCGAAGGAGCGCCGGCGTACCCGGACATGACGCCATGGGAGTTCCTGAACTTCATCGCGCAGGTGCGAGGGATCGATCGTGCGAGGCGTGCGGCCCGGATCGAAGAAGTCGCGTCGATGGTGCACTTGGAGGGGGTCATGCGCCAGACGATCGACACACTCAGCAAGGGCTACAAGCGTCGAGTCGGGCTGGCGCAGGCCATCCTGCACGATCCCGAGGTGCTGGTGATGGATGAGCCCACCGACGGACTCGACCCCAACCAGAAGCACGAGGTTCGAGCGCTCATCCAGAAGATGGCGCCTGCCAAAGCGATCGTGCTCAGCACGCACATCCTCGAAGAGGTCGAGGCGGTGTGCACGCGGGCGATCATCATCAACCGGGGCCGGATCGTCGCCGACGGCACCCCCGCGGAACTGCGGGCCCGCTCGCGGCATCACAACGCGGTGAGTGTGAAGATCAGGGCCGGCGGCGCGGTCAGCGCCGAGGCCGCACGGTCGGAACTGGCGAGGTTGGCCGGCGTGGCGGGGGCCGAGATCGGACCGAGCGACAACGGCGACCTGTCGCTGATCGTCTATCCGAAGGGCCAGGGCTCGATCGCCTCCGAGGTCGGGGCGCACGTCCGCTCGCGCGGATGGGTGGTTGACGAACTCCGCGTAGAGGCGGGGCGTCTCGACGAGGTCTTCCGCGACATCACCGTTGGCCGTGGAGAGGAGGTGCGGTCATGAGCTCCGCGCTGCGTCGGATGTGGGCCGTGTTCAAGCGTGAACTGGGCGGGTACTTCTACACGCCCGTGGCGTACGTGTTCATCGTGATCTTCCTGCTCCTGTGCGGGGTGTTCACCTTCCAGCTCGGCGGCTTCTTCGAGCGAGGCCAGGCCGATCTGCGCCCGTTCTTCGACTTCCACCCGTGGCTCTATCTGTTTCTCGTGCCGGCGGTGAGCATGCGGCTGTGGGCCGAAGAGCGGAAGCAGGGAACGCTGGAACTGCTGCTGACTCTGCCGATCCCGCTGTGGGCTTCGGTCGCGGGCAAGTTCCTCGCGGCCTGGGTGTTCTGCGGCATCGCGCTGGCGCTGACTTTTCCGATGTGGATCACCGTCGGCTACCTGGGAAGCCCCGACCACGGGGTGATCGCCGCGGCCTATCTCGGGAGCTGGCTGATGGCCGGCGGCTTTCTGGCGATCGGCTCGTTCATCTCCGCGCTCACGAGGAATCAGGTCATCGCGTTCGTAGGTTCCGTGGTGGTGTGCCTGGGCTTCCTGCTCGCGGGGTTCGGACCGGTAACGGACTTTCTCAACAGTTGGGCGCCGCAGGTGATCATCGACGCCATCACCGGCTTCTCCTTCTTCACCCGGTTCGACTCGATTTCCAAAGGTGTGCTCGATTCTCGTGACCTGCTCTTCTTCGCGAGCCTGATTCTCGTGTGCCTGTTCGGAACGGCGGTCATGGTGGAGGTGAAGAAGGCGGGATAGGAGCCGGCGGGACGCCATAGGTCGTCGAGGATCGAGTTTGCTCCGGACTGCCGCCAGGTTTGTGACTCGGGAATCTCCAATGAACAAGAGTTTCATCTCCATCGGCGCCCTCCTCGCCGCTCTCGTACTCTTTTTCGCGGTCAACATCGCGGGTTCGTCGATGCTCCGCGGCGTTCGAGCCGACCTGACCCAGGGGCACATGTACACCCTCTCGCAAGGCTCGCGCAGCGTCGCGGGGAAGCTGCAGGAGCCGATCCGGCTCACGCTGTACTACTCGGAAAAAGCTGCGAACGATGTGCCGCAGATCAAGTCGTACGCCGCACGGGTCAAAGAGATCCTGCACGAGTTCGAGCGGGCCTCCGGCGGCAAACTGCGGCTGGACATCGTGAATCCCGAGCCGTTCAGCGAGGCGCAGGACCGCGCCGACGCCGCGGGGCTGGTCGGCGCGCCGATCGGCCGCGGCGTCGATCGGCTCTACTTCGGGCTCGTCGGCGTCAACAGCACCGACAAGCAGGAGACCATCCCGTTCTTCGACATGCGGAAGGAGTCGTTCCTCGAGTACGACCTCACCCGCATGATCTACCTGCTTTCCGATGCGCCCAAGAAGACCGTCGGCGTCATGAGTTGGCTGCCGGTGCAGGGGATGCCCTTCAACCCGATGACCGGTCAGCGCGGCGGGCAGCAGCCGTGGCAGATCATCGAGCAGATGAAGGAACTCTTCGAGGTCAAGACGGTCGAGCCGGGAGTCAAGGAGATTCCCGCCGACATCAACGTGCTGGTGGTGATCCACCCCAAGAGCCCGTCGATCGACACGCAGTACGCTCTGGATCAGTTCGTGCTTCGCGGAGGGCGCTTGCTGATGTTCGTCGATCCGCTGTGCGAGGTCGATGTGCCGCCGGGCATGAACCCGATGCAGGCGATGAACGTGCCCAAGGCGTCGGACGTGCCGACCCTGTTCAAGGCCTGGGGCCTGGAACTCCACGAGGCCAAGGTCGCGGCCGACCGATCGCTGGCGATGTCGATCCCCACGGGCTCGCAGACGCGGCCCGAACTCATCAGCGTGATCGCCTATTTGCAGTTGGAAGCCGACAACCTTGCCAAGGATGACCCCATCACCGGGAGCATCGGAACGGTTCGGATGGTGACTTCGGGTGTGCTTGCTCAGTCCACGGGTGCGACGACCGCGTTTGAGCCGCTTGTCTCGACGAGTGATCAGGCGGCGGAGTTGAACGCGCAGGAACTCGCGGCGTTTCCGAACTGGAAAGATCTGCTGGCCAAGTTCGAGCCCGGAAAGCAGCCGCTGGTTCTGGCGGCCCGTGTGACGGGCAAAGTCAAGAGCGCGTTCCCCGACGGGCCGCCGCGACCCGCGCCCCCGGCCGAGGGTCAACCGCCCGCGCCCGAGCGCAACGGGCCGCACCTGGCGGAGAGCACCGAGCCGATCAACGTCATCGTCTTCGCTGATTGTGACATGCTTCGTGACGAGGTGTGGGTGCAGCCCATCGGGTTCGGCAACGTGCGCCTGGGCTACCAGAAGACCGCCGACAACGGCGACCTCGTCTTCGGCGCGGTGGACAACCTCGGCGGATCCGGCGATGTCATGAACCTGCGCTCTCGCGGCACCTTTTCCCGTAAGTTTGACAGGGTCGAGGGGATTCAGAAGCAGGCCGAGCAGCAGTACGCGGCCAAGGAAAAGGAACTCCAGGACAAGCTCCGAGAGACCGAGAGCGAGATCAACAAGCTCCAGCAGCAGCGCCCGGACGGGCAGGCCACCATGTTCCTCACCCCGGAGCAGCAGACCAAGCTGGAGGAGTTCCAGAAGGAGCGGGTGGAGACCCGCAAGCAGTTGCGGCGAGTGCAGCTGGACTTGCGCAAAGACATCGAGCGACTGGGCAACAACCTCAAGATCGCCAATATGGCCTTGATGCCCGGCATCGTCGCGCTGGTGGCCGTGGGTGTCGGAGCGTTCCGGTCCAATCGCCGCCGTGCCGATCGCTCTCGCTCCGCACGTCGAACCTGAATCGAGGGCCGCACATGAACAGCAAGAACCTGGGCCTGTTCGCCATCGTTGCCGCGATCGCTGCGGTGGTGGCGTTTGTCGTGGTGAGGGGAGAGCGCAAGGCCGAAACCGCGACGACAGATGCGAAGCTCGCGGCGCTCTTTCCGGGACTGGATGGCAGTCTGAATGACGTGGTGTCGGTGACGGTGCAGACCGCCTCCGGCACAACAACCGCGGAAATGAAGGATGACCGCTGGACGCTCAAGGACAAGAGTGGCTATCCGATCGAGGCCGGAAAGGTTCGCGGGCTGCTGCTCGGCCTCGCGGCCATGAAGGACCTCTCGCCGCGTACCAGCCGATCGGACCAGTACAAGTCAATCGGTGTTGAAGACGTGAAGTCCGCGGATGCGGCTAAGCCGGTCCTTCCCGCCAATCCCGAAGAGCCACCCCCGCCCACAAGCCAGTCCGCGCTCGTCACGCTCGTCGGCAAGGACGGCAAGGCGATCGCGAGCGTGATTGTCGGCAACACCAAGTTCGAGAACGGCGGCACGCAGGGTGTTTATGTCCGAAAGCCCGGCGAGCCGACCTCGTACCTCGCCGACCTTGGGGCGCGCCGGTTCGATCTGCCCCGGCAGGCCACCGCCTGGATCGAGACCAAGTTTGCGGACATCACGCGCGACCGTGTTTGGAGTGTCACCATCACGCCGCGCGATGGTGGCGATGCGGAGGTCGTGACGGTTCGCAAGCGAGATCCCGCCGCGGGTGCGTTTGTCATCCAGAGCATTCCCGCGGGCAAGGAACTCAAGAACCCAGGCGCGGCGGAGTCGATCGCGTCAACGCTGGCGTTTTGTACGTTCGAGGATGTTGCCCCCGCGTCGAGCATCGATTTCGGGGGTACCGAGGGCGGCAAGCCCGGCAGCGAGGTGCGAGTACGCACCTGGGACGGCCTGGTCATTGACTTGAGCCAGACCGAACAGGACGGCAAGACATGGTGGAGACTCACGGCCTCTCCCGATGCTGATCCGTACAAGGAGGTTCCCGCTGCGCCACCTCCAACAACACCGGAAGGCGCCGAGAGCGCTCCTCCCACTGCCGAGCCCAAGCCGCGTCGAACGCCCGAGCAGGTGGCCAAAGAGGTTGCCGAACTCAACGCGAAGTGGGGGGGATGGGCCTATGCCGCGCCCGCGTACAAGAGTTCGATACTCAACACCCGGCTCAGCGATCAGGTCAGGGACCCGGCTCCACCGGCCGCGCAGCCGTCCGGGGGCGAGGGTGAGCCGAACGTCCCGGTCAAGCCGCCGAACCCATGATCGAGCAGCATCCATCCGTCCGAGAGTTCGATGTGCTGAAGTGTCTGGTGATCTTCGTCGGCGCGGGGGCGGGCGGGCTGTTGCGTCACGCGATCGGATCGCTGATCCAGTCTCGATCGGGGCCGATTCCGCCGGCGTTTCCGCTCGGCACGCTGGTGGTGAACATTGCTGGGTGCCTATCGATCGGCGTCCTGATGGTCGTCACCGAACGTATCGCGTCGGAATCAACGAGAGACTTCGTGCGTGGGGCGCTGATGGTGGGCCTGCTCGGCGGCTTCACGACGTTCTCCGCGTTCGGAAAGGAGACCCTCGAACTTGTGCAGGGAGGCCAGCAAGGTCGAGCGGTTGTGTACGTGCTCGCGAGCGTGCTCGGAGGTCTTGGGGCGGTTTGGCTCGGTTGGGTCGCGGCGAGAGCCGCGGCGTAGCCGCCGCGACTACACCCGATCCCCTTCCTTCACGGCCCTCACCACCCGCAGGGCTCGGTTGCCCTTGTATTGTCCGATGTTGGCCAGGAAGCTCTTCTCGTTCTCGAGGCAGAGCACCACGTTGCTGCTGGCGGGCCGATCCGTGACGATCAGATCGCCGACCGACAGGTTCATCAGATCCCTGAGTGTGATGGTTGTCTCGGCGAGCAGGCCCGTCGCGGTCAGGGGCGCGCGGCCGAGGTGGCCGGCAATTCGGCCTTTCAGGCTGGTTTCCTTGCCCGCCTTGGGGTTGTTGAACCAGCTCCGGCTCGACAGATCGTCCATCAGCGGCTCGATCACGTTGAACGGGAAGCACAGGTTCATCGTTCCCGCGCGGTTGGCGAGCTTGAGCTCGAAGCCGATCACCACCACGACCTCGTTCGGCGGCACGATCTGCACGAGCTGCGGATTGCTTTCTTCAGCGACGATGCGGAAGTCGAGGTTGCGGATGCTCTGCCAGGCCTCGCTCAGCGCGGCCAGTCCGCGCGTCGTGATCTTGCTGATGAGCCGCGTCTCGATCAGCGTCATGGGGCGTTGCGGGATGAACAGCTCGCTGTTGGTCCCGCCGAGAAGGCGATCGATGATCGGGTAGATGATGAGCGGGCTGATCTCCAGGCACATCTGCCCTTCGAGCGGCTTGGCCTCGACGAGGTTGAAGCTGGTCGGGTTGGGCAGACCCGCGATGAACTCGGCGTAGGTCATCTGCTCGCAGTTGGCGACCTTGACCTCGACGATCGTCCGCAGGAACCCGGAGAGCGCGGCGCCGAAGTTCCGTGCGAACGCTTCGTGCAGCGTCTGCATCGCCCGCATCTGGTCCTTGCTGACGCGCTCCGGCCGCTTGAAGTCGTAGAGCCGGACCTCCACGCTCTCCAAGTCACGCCGATGGCGGCTGAAGATCTGGACCGCATCCTGCTCCTCGTGCACATCCCCGGCGTCCACAGCGGCGAGCAGGGCGTCGATGTCGGATTGCTGAAGGATGTCGGCCATGCGGGAGAGGCGAGGTTGGGGCGTGCGGCGTTGAGAATTGCGGGGGCGACCACACTATCGGACGTATCCCGAACTACGCTTGAGGCATCGCAGCGGTCACGTCAGAACGTCACGCCGACCCCCGACCGCCCGTCCGAACACCAACCCGTGCGGCAACCTTTCCCGCACGAACGAGTAAGAATCACACCATGTCCCCGACCGCACCTCTCGTTCAGTCTTGGCCGCGATTGATCGCGGTGTTGTCGGTATTGCTGGGCTTGGCGGCCGCCCCGGCGGTCGCCCAGCCCGCAGATCCCGTCACGGTTCGAGTCGTCCCTCAGAAGGATGCCGTCCGCCCCGGAGAACAGTTCGCCATCGCGGTGGTGATGGACCACGATGAGCACTTCCACAGTTGGCCCGCGGTCCATGTAGAGCTGCCCGCATCGATCGCCGAGTTCGCCATCCGCACCGAGATCGAGGCGGTCGAAAAGCCGGCATGGGTCGAGAGGATAGACGGAATCCAGTGGCCCGAGGCCAAGCCGGCCAAGGTGGCCGATCCCACCGGCGAGTCGGAGTCGCTGACTGCGCCGCTCTATTCCCACAAGGCGATCGCGTTCATCCGAATTCAGGTCGCCGCCAACGCGCCACCGGGCCCGGCCGAAATCACCATCCGAGTCGACAACCAGGCCTGCGATGAGAACATCTGCACAAGCCCGCAGAAACGCAGGCTGACCGCGAGCGTGCGCATCCTCGCCGCGGGCTCCACCGAGCAGGCCAGGCTCAACGAGCCCGACCTGTTCAAGACGTACGACCTGACTCAGTGGGGCAAGGGCTCGCCGACCAAGCGCACGATCACGTTCCAGTTGTTCGGCAAGACCATCACCATCGACCCCAGCGGCGGCGGTTTCGCTCTGCTGCTCCTGCTCGCCGCGCTCGGCGGGTTGCTGCTCAACTTTACCCCGTGCGTGCTCCCGGTCATTCCCATCAAGATCATCGGCCTCAGCAACGCGGCCGGGAATCCCCGCCGCTGCCTGTTCCTCGGCATCGTCATGTCGATAGGTGTGGTGGCCTTCTGGCTCGTCATCGGCGGACTCATGGCCTCGTTGGCGAGTTTCAAGACGATCAGCCACCTCTTTCAGTACCCCGCCTTCGGCATCGCCGTCGGTGTCTTCATGCTCTTCATGGCGCTGGGCATGCTTGGAACGTTCTCTGTCGGCTTGCCCAACTGGGTGTACATGATCAATCCCAAGCACGAGTCCGTGCACGGTTCGTTCCTGTTCGGAATCCTGACCGCGGTGCTCAGCACGCCCTGCACGGCGCCGTTCATGGGCGCGGCGGCTGCGTGGGCCGTTACGCAGTCACCGGTTACCTCGATGGCCACGTTTGCGGCGATCGGCGCCGGGATGGCGCTTCCCTACCTGGTCCTCTCGGCGAGCCCGGGGCTGGTGAAGCGCATGCCCAGGACCGGGCCGGCCAGCGAGCTCATCAAGCAGGTCATGGGGTTGCTCATGCTTGCGGTCGCGGTGTTCTTCATGGGGCCTCCCATCGCCGGCTGGTTGCAGGCGCCCCCGAATCCGCCCAGCCGGTTCTACTGGTGGATCGTCGGATTGCTCGGGGTGTTCGCGGGCGGGTTGCTGGTCTACAAGACTTTCAAGATCACCTCCAAGCCCGGCAAACGAGCGATCTTCGGCGGGCTTGGCCTGGTGGTCGTGGCTGCGAGCGGGGCGGTCGCGACGCTGCTCAGCAGTCACGGCCCGATCAACTGGGTGTACTACACCCCGCAGCGGTTCCAGGACGCGGTCAAGGCCGGCAACGTCGTGGTTGTCGACTTTACCGCTGAATGGTGCCTGAACTGCAAGACCCTCGAATCCGGCGTCCTGCATCGTAAGGACATCGTGAAGATTCTCAACGACGGGCCCAGAGTGACGCCCATCAAGGTGGATTTCACGGGTGACAATCCCGACGGGACGGCGAAACTGAAGGAGCTCGACTGGGTCGGCATCCCCCTTCTGGCGATCTATGGGCCCGGCCTGAAGGATCCTCTCAAGTTCGACAGCTACACACCCCAGCAGGTGCTCGACGCGATCGAAAGGGCCCGAGGCACGGGCTCCGCCGCGGCTGTGTTGCCGGCTGCCTCCCGTTGACCCGTGGCGGTGCCGACCATACACTCCCACCCACAACCAGTTTCCCTCGAGGGCGTAGCTCAGTGGTAGAGCGACACGTTGCCAACGTGTAGGTCGAGGGTTCAAGCCCCTTCGCCCTCTTTTCAGTTCTTGCCAGACTCGCACGGCCCCTTGTTTTCAAGGGGCACTTGTATTGGTTCTTGGTGCTTGCAGCCGGGGCGGCGTACGCCGGATTATCGAGGCCAAACGCGTTACGATCGGGCTTGATCGCCCTCACCCTTGCCCATTCTCCCGACCCGGACGACGTTTTCATGTGGTGGCCGATCACCGGCATGATCGACCCCGACGACCATACGCGCGTCGTCAGCCCACCCGCCCTCGACACCGGACGCTTCACCTTCCGCGCATTGCCCGCCGACATCGACGTGCTCAACCGTCGCGCGATCGAGCACTGTGACCTGGACATCACGGCCCTCTCCGTGTTTGCCTGGGCGATGGTTGCCGATCGCTACGCGCTCACATCCTGTGGTGGCTCGTTCGGCGAGGGTTACGGGCCGAAGCTCGTCGCTGGCACGGAACTGCCCGCCGAGCCGCTCATTGCCGTTCCCGGAGCCCGCACCACCGCGTACCTCCTGCTCTCGCTCGCGTTGAAGGAGCGAGGCCAGACCTTCCGGACGCTCGAACTGCCCTTCGATCAGATTCTCGACGCGGTCGCCGCCGGCCGCGCGGATGCGGGCCTGCTCATCCACCAGTCGCAACTGACGTTCGCCGACCTCGGCCTGGTTCAACTCCTCGATCTGGGCGCGTGGTGGCTTGAGCGAACCGGCCTCCCTCTCCCTCTGGGCGGCAACGCGCTCCGCCGCGATCTCGAGCACCGCCACGGCCCCGGCACGCTCCGAGAGGTCACCGCCATCCTCGATCGTTCCATCCGTCACGCGCTTATGCACCGCGACGAATCGACCAGGTACGCGATGCGATTCGCGCCCGAGATCTCTCGCGCGCAGGCCGACCGCTACATCGACATGTACGTGAGCGACCTGACAGTCGATGCCGGCCCGCCCCCATCCGGCCGCGGCCTTATGTCCATCCAGCGACTTCTCGATCTTGCCGCCCACGAGGGGTTGTGTCGCTGGACAGGTCCCGTCTGCCTGGTCCGCCCGACCTGACTGTTCCCGGACCAACACCAGCCTGAAACGCTGTCTCAACTGTCCAACCGGCAGGCGAACACCGCATCCACCTTCTTCCGGCAGACGTATCCTCCGATAGATCTTCTGCCCGCCCTTTCAGCGGACCGGGAACGCGGCCTCGTCCGCCCTCGGGATTGGTGCGAGTTGGCAACAGTGTTCGGGCGTCAGCCCTTCCACGGAGGGAGTTCACTTGGTTCAATCCCGCACATCTGTGACCCGCAGGCGCCTGATCGAAGGTATGTGGCTGGGCGTATTCGCCGGTGGCGTGGCGACGATCGCGATCGCTTCGCAGCCCCTCCCCACGACTCGGACTGACTTCTACACCCCCGGCAGCCAGCCCGGTTCGCTGGTGGATCCGCTGATCTCCACCGAGCAGTGCGCGTTCTGTCACGCCGACTACGCCGAGGAACAGGCTCCGTACAACCGCTGGGCCGCCAGCATGATGGGTCAGGCGGCGCGCGATCCGATTTTCCATGCCGCGCTCGCGATCGCGAATCAGGATGCGGCCAACGCGGGCGAGTCTTGCATCCGGTGCCACTCGCCGGGCGGGTTCATGGCCGGGCATTCGGTCCCACCCGACGGCTCGGCGCTCACTGGCACGGACTTCGAGGGTGTCTCCTGCTCGGTCTGCCACCGGATGGTCAACCCGCAGTACGCGCCGGGCGTCAGCCCCGCGGTGGACGAATCAATACTTGCCGGCGTGTCGCCGCCGCCGTTGGCCGATCCGCACAACGGAAGCTTCGTGTTCGATCCGCGCGACCGCCGCCGCGGGCCGTTCGATCTCCAGGCCGATTGGGCCAGTACCGAGTTTGGCGGGTGGCCAGGCTTCCACCAGTTCCTCCAATCTCCGTTCCACGAATCGTCCCAGATGTGCGGTACGTGCCACGATGTCAGCATCCCGACGTTCACGCGCCAGGCCAACGGGGAGTACGAGCTCAACACGGTGGACGAGCCCGGGCCGAGCAAGTACCAGCAATACCCGGAGCAACGCACCTACAGCGAGTGGGCCAACAGCCTGTTCGCCCAGGCTCCCGTGGACCTTGCCGGCCGCTTCGGCGGCACGCGCGGCGCGGTTTCGAGTTGCCAGGATTGCCATATGCCCGGCGTGAACGGCACCGGTTGCGCGCTGGACGGTCCGATGCGCCCGAAACTCCCGCAGCACAACCTCAACGGGGCCAACTCGTGGGTGCTCAGGGCCGTGCGCTCGGCCTACTTCGACTCCGAGACCGGGCTGACCGGGCAGGCCGTGGACGACGCGATCGCCCGAAACGTGCAGATGATGCAGGCCGCCAGCGACCTCCAGCTCACTCGCATCGGCAGCGAACTGAACGTGCGCATCATCAACTTCACCGGTCACAAGCTCCCGACGGGCTATCCCGAGGGCCGGCGCATGTGGATCAACGTGCGATTCCTCGATTCGGGCGGACAGGTCGTCGCAGAGCACGGCGCGTACGACGATGCCGAGGCCACGCTCGATGCCGGGTCCACAAAGGTCTACGAAATGGAGAGCGCGATCAGCCCCGAGGTCGCCGCGCTCTCCGGGCAGCAGCCCGGCCAGAGTTTCCATCTGGTGCTCAACAGCGACATCATCAAGGACAACCGCATTCCTCCGATGGGCTACACACGCGCGGCCTTCGAGGCGGTCGGTGCGGGCCACACACCGGGCAATCTCTACAACGACGGGCAGTACTGGGACGACACGCGGTTCGAGATCCCCGCGGGCGCCAGCCGTGTCGAGGTGCGTGTCATGCACCAGACCACCACCCGAGAGTACATCGAGTTTTTGCGCGATGAGAACGAAACCAACAACAAGGGCATGATCGCCTACGACCTGTGGGACCTTGTCGGCGGACGCAGCGCGCCGATCGAGATGGATTCCCAATCGCTTGTTCTCGGGTGTGCGTGCGATTGGAACAGCACCGGAGGGTTGACGCTCCAGGACCTCTTTGACTTTCTCACCGACTGGTTCAACAGCGACGGCGACTTCAATGGCGCGGGCGGGACCACGCTGCAGGACATCTTCGACTATCTGACCTGCTATTTCACCGGCTGTTCGGGCTGAGCACCGCCCGCACGCCGACAAACAACGGGATTTCCCGGCGTGCGCGGTTCTCTTCCGCCGCGCGGTGGCCCGAGGCGCTCGCCCGCAGGCTCGGCCACTCTTCGAGCTGCTCGACCACGAAGCCGCATCGGCGCATCGCGTCGAAATACGCCTGCATCGGCCTGTGAAACGTGTACGTGCTGACCGCCTCTCCGCCCCGCGCGGCCTTGCCCGGGTTCATCTCGATCTTCCTCTGCCCGGGTGAGAGGTACCCGTCCACGCGCCGGTACTGCGACTTGGTCTGTTCGTCCCAACCCCATGAAGTCTGTCCCGCGGCCCGGAATGCCGGGTGCGTGATGATCCAAACAAACGCGCCCCCAGGCTTGAGTGCGCCGGCGATCCCGCGGAGTACCGGTTCGAGCGGGTCGATGTTCGAGAGCGCCATGATGCACGCCGCGGCGTCAAAACCCGAGAGTCCGAGCGTGGCGAGTTCGCGAGCATCGCCGACCTCGAACCTCAGCGGGGCCACGCCTTTCGGCGGTGCCTTCGAGCGTTCACGCGCGGCCGTGACAAGCGAGGGTGAGGCTTCGACGCCGACGACCGCGACTCCCAACGCGGCCACCCGCCGGCTCAGGATTCCCTGGCCGCACGCCACATCGAGGATCGACATGCCCGCGGTGACACCCAACAGGCGCAACGCGCCGGGCAGGATCACATCCTCGTAGTGGTCGTTGCCCTTGCCCTCAAGCATCTCGTCGTACCAGTCCGCGACCTTCTCCCACGAGGTTGTGGCATCGGCATCTCTGCCGATGATGCCTGGTCGCACCGTTGGCTTCGGTGCGGACGTCGATGACGCCGAGGCCTCCACCTCCGGCACGGCCGCGCCGACACACCTGTAGAACGAGGCTGGGGCGGGTGAGCGGAACGTGAGCGGCTGGCCGGTGGTCGGCGGAGTCAGCGTCAGTTCGGCCGCGTGCAGCGCGAGCCGGCCGATCGCGTCGCTATTGGCGCCGAAGCGGCGGTCGCCTACCAGCGGGAATCCCTTCTCGGAGAGGTGGATTCGGATCTGGTTCTTGCGGCCCGTGTCGAGCCGGACATCCAGCAACGTGCGGTTGGAACCGCACGCCGCGACGCGGTAGTGCGTGACCGCGAGTTTGCCCTGATCCTCGTCCGCATCCGCGTCGCGGCCGCGCTTGCCGTGGGCACGCACGTGCTTGGGCGTCTCTTCTCGCATGAACGACTGAATCGTTCCCGTCTCACCGGGCGAGCCGACCGTGCCCTCGGCGACCGCGCTGTAGATCCGTTCGATGCGCTTGGCGCGGAGATCCTCTTTCAGCCACATGAACGCCTGCTCGGTCTTGGCGAACACCAGCAGGCCTGACGCTTCCTTGTCCAACCGGTGGATGATCCACAGGCGTGCGCCTTTGGCGCGATACCGGTCACCATCCGCCGCGCGGGTCGCGCGCCGATCCGGCTGGTCCTTGACGTGCTTCTTCAGAATATCAAAGAGCGTGCTGCCGGCTTTGGCCGCGGGCCGGCCTGAAGCGGCTGCCGGGTCGGCCGTGATGATGCCGGCGGGTTTGTCCACAACCAACAGATGATCGTCCTCGTGCACGATGCGCACGCCGCGACTGAGAAAGCGCGGGCCGTCGCGCTCGCGTGGCGGCCGCCGCGCCTGCTGCGGGCGCAAAGCCGTCGGTCTGGATTCGGGACGAGCTCGATTCATGCAGGGATCCTCGCGGCGGCGATGGTCTGGAGCAGGTCGGCGGCGAAGTCCTCTTTCGAGACCGACGGCCAGGTACGAACGACCCCGCGCGGGCCGAACAGCGTCGCTTCGATGGTCGGCGCATCCATGGTCTCGAGCGGATTGGCGACGATGAAATCCAGGCGCTTTCTCGCGAGCTTCGAGGTCGCTGACTCGATCAGTCGTTCACGCGGCTCGAGTGCGAAGCCGACCACCGTCTGGTCTGGGCGGCGACAGCCGGCGACACCGGCCAGCAGGTCGTTGGTCGGTTCGAGCTCGATGACCAACGGCTGGTCGCCGCGCTTGATCTTCCCGGAGGAATCGACGCCGGCACGCGGCCGGTAGTCCGCCACGGCGGCCGCCATGATCAGGATGTCGCACCGCGGAACGCACTCTCGCAGGAGTGATTCGAGGTCGGACGCTGTTTGGAACCGGTGAAGGCGGATCTGCGAATCGGAGGGAGTCAGACAGGTCGGTCCCAGCAGCAACTCGACGCTCCATCCCAGCCGCGCCGCTCGATCGGCCAGCGCGATCCCTAGTCGGCCCGATGACCGGTTGCCGATGAAGCGGACGCGATCGATCGGCTCGTGGGTCGGGCCGGCGGTGATGAGCAGGTGAGGCGTGGCGGTCATGAGCGTTGAGTGCGGATGGTAGGGTCTGCCGGCGGTGTCTACACAATCGCGCGGGGTCCGGCCGCTCCGGCCCGCGGGATCGGCGGTATCATCCCTTTCCCTCCCGGGTCGGATGCGTCACCGTCCGGTGAGGATTCGGGCTCGTCACGCGAAGCATCCATGGCAAGATCGCGGAAAAACCTCGGTGAGATCCTCGTGGGCTGGGGGGCGATCACGCCCAAGCAGTTCGAGGATGCCAGCGCCAAGAGCAAGTCGGGCGGCAAGCGCATGCACGAAGTGCTCATGGAGATGGGGGTCAAAGAGGACCAGGTCTACAAGGCCATGGCCAGCGAATGGGGGATGGAGTTTGTCGACCTTGGCGCGGGGAACGTGGCTGTCGATGCCAAGCTCATCCCCGAAGAGTTGATCAAGAAGCACCTGATCCTCCCGATGGCCAAGACCAACGGGCGGCTCAACCTGATCGTTCACGATCCGGGCGACCTCGAACTGCAGGACATGCTGCGGTTCCGGCTCAACGTCGAGATCGACCCGAAGCTGGCCAGCCGAACGGCCATCAAGAGCTTCATCGACAACAAGATGGGCCAGCCGAAGATGGTCGCGGCGAACGAATCGCTGGTGAGCGAGTCGATCGACCGGACCATCGACCGCTCCGTGGACCGCTCGGTCGACAAGTCGATCGACGTCGCCGCCGACGATGCGCCGATCGTAAAACTGGTGACGCGCATGATCATCGAGGCCGTGAAGATGCGTGCCTCGGATATCCACGTCGAGCCGATGGCCGATCGCGTGCGTCTGCGGTACCGCATCGACGGCGTGTGCATGGAGCGGGACAACCTGCCCAAGCGAATGCAGAACTCGGTGCTCAGCCGTCTGAAGCTGATGGCGGGCGTGAACATCGCCGAGAAGCGAGTGCCGCAGGACGGCCGCATCAAGCTGCCGGTGGATGACAAGCAGATCGACTTCCGCGTATCGAGCTGCCCGGCGTACCACGGCGAATCGGTGGTTCTCCGTATTCTGCGGCCGGACTCGGTGCGGATCGGTCTGGTCAACCTCGGCTTCGAGGAGGATCAGCTCGCGGTCTTCAACCGCATCATCCGCCGCCCGAACGGCATCTTCCTGGTGACGGGCCCCACCGGCTCGGGCAAGACGACCACCCTGTACTCCGCGCTGGATGTGCTGAACCGGCCCGACAAGAAGATCATCACCGCCGAAGACCCCATCGAATACAACTTCGATGGCATCAACCAGTGCCAGGTGAACGAGAAGATCGGGCTGGGCTTCGACAAGATCCTTCGCACGATGCTTCGCCAGGCGCCCAACATCATCCTGGTCGGTGAAATCCGTGACCGCGAGGTCGGCGAAATCGCGATCCAGGCCGCGCTGACCGGCCACCTCGTGTTCAGCACGCTGCACACAAACGATGCGCCCAGCGCGATCACGCGTCTGATCGACATGGGCATCAAGCCGTTCCTCGTCGCCTCGTCGATCCAGGCGATCATGGCCCAGCGGCTCATCCGCGTGCTGTGCAAGCAGTGCAAGGCGGTGGCCCAGCCGGAGGAACTCGACCCCAAGTACCTCGCGCTGATCAACACGACGCGCGAGGAGGCCCGTGGCAAGGTGCACAAGGCCGTCGGTTGCGACAACTGCAACAAGACGGGTTTCCGCGGCCGTCAGGCCATCTTCGAGATGATGATGATGAACTCGGAGATCCGCGAGATGGCCTTCAACATGGCGCCGATCGCGCAGATCCGCCAGGCCGCGCTCGCCAACGGCATGAGGCCCCTGGTGGAGGACGGCAAGATCAAGGTTCTCCGCGGCGTGACCACGGCGGACGAGATCGCCAAGATGGCTCAGGTGGAAGGGGTCGTGGATGCGGACAAGGTGGAGCAGCGGTAAGCGGCGAGTAGAACGTCTTCGGTAGAAGCAGCAACGCGGAAGTAGGGAACTCAACATGTCCACCATGCAAATTGACCGCCTGCTCGACACCGTCGTCAAGCTCGGCGCTTCGGACCTCCACCTGACCGTCGGTCGGCCGCCCACGCTTCGGCTCCACGGTCACCTCAAGAACCTCGCCACCAAGGTCCTGGATTCGGACGACATGGTGTCGCTGATGAAGGCGATCACGCCCGAGCGAAGCCAGCAGGAACTGCAGGAAGAGGGCGGGTGCGACTTCGGCTTCGCCTACGGCGATGCCGCCCGCTTCCGCGTTTCGGTCTTCCGCCAGCGTGGCGATCTCGCGATCGTCTGCCGCCAGATTCCCAGCCGCCTTCTGACGTTCGAGCAGATCGGTCTGCCGGATATGTGCCGCGAACTGATCCGCCGGCCCCGCGGCATGTTCCTGGTGACGGGGCCGACCGGTTCGGGCAAGACCACTTCGCTGGCGACGATGCTCGACTACATCAACCAGACCGCCGATCGGCACATCGTCACGATGGAAGACCCGATCGAGTACTACCACTACCACAAGAAGTCGATCGTCAACCAGCGTGAGGTGGGCAACGATGTGCCCAGCTTCTCCGAGGCGCTGCGTCGCGTGCTGCGTCAGGACCCCGACGTGATCCTGGTCGGCGAAATGCGAGACCTCGAAACCATCGAGGCCGCCGTGCGGGCCGCCGAGACCGGCCACTTGGTGTTCGCAACCCTGCACACCACCGGCGCGGCCAAGACCATCGACCGCGTGGTGGACGCCTTCCCAGTTACCCAACAGAACCAGATCAGAGTTCAGCTTTCGACGGCCCTGATCGCGATCCTCTCGCAAGCGCTCCTCAGCCGGACCGACCAGCCCGGCATGGTGGCCGCCTACGAGTTCCTGGTCATCACGCCCGCCATCGCGAACCTCATCCGTGAGAACAAGACCTTCCGAATCGATTCGTTCATCCAGACCGGCAAACGGTTCGGTATGCAGTTGCTGGATGATCACCTCTGGTCGCTGTACATGCGTGGCATGATCTCGGCCGAGGAAATGATCGACAAGTCCAAGAACCCTCAGGATCTCTCAGATAAGGTGCACAAACTCGGCCGCACCGTCGGCCGCGCCGAGTGGGATGAGGAGCAGGAAGAGCCGCCGGCGTCTGGGGCCGCGGGTGGACAGAAGAAAGGCTGATCCGGTCACGAAAGGTGTCTCGTTTTGTCAATGTCGCAACGAGACTTTGGGCCGCGATCATTTGCTTTCTTGGAACCGTAAGGGTAACTTGAACGATATCGGATGAAGGGCCCGCCGGATTCGGCGGGTTGTGGGCTTGGGTACGCAGCCTACGCACGCCTCGGAGAGGCGTGGTGCCCAAAGCCTCCCGGAGCGTTCAATGCCTGTCGATCCTCAGGAACTCAAGGGCCGGAAACTCGGCCGCGTGCTGACGAAGCTGGGCAAGGTGACGCGGGAGCGCGTGCACGAGGCCCTGGCCATTCAGAAGACGCGGAAGGTACCGATCGGTCAACTTCTGGTCGAGTTGGGCTATTGCACGCAGCGGGATGTTCAGGAAGCGCTCGCCGGTCAGGCGGGCATGTTGTTCATCGATCTGGGGAAGTCCGATCTCGCCGACGAGGTTCGGGATGCGATCGCCGCTGAAACAGTGCAGGCGTACCAGGTTGTCCCGGTTGAATACAACCCGCGCAGCAAGCGGCTGAAGATCGCGATGAAGAGCCCGGACAACTACCGGGCGGTGGATGACCTTCGGCTGCTCATGGGCTTCAACGTCGAGGCGGTGGTGGCCGAGCCGGCCCAGATCGACGCGATCATCAAGAAGCACTACGCCAAACAGGCGTCGGTGACCGAGGTCGTGAGCGAGCTCGCCAGCGACGACAAGTTCAAGAGCCTGGCGGGCAAGGGCGGGGCGTCGATCGACCTCGATGCCCTCAAGGAAGCCTCCGAGGACAACAAGGTCATCAAACTGCTGAACCTGGTGCTCTTGCAGGCGATCAAGGATCGCGCCTCGGACATCCACTTCGAGCCGTTCGAGCACGAGTTCAAGATGCGGTACCGCATCGACGGTGTGCTGTACGAGATGGTACCCCCGCCCAAGCACCTCGGCCCGGCGATCACCAGCCGCGTCAAGGTCATGGCGAATATGGACATCGCCGAGCGCCGCCTGCCGCAGGACGGCCGTATCGAACTGACGGTGGGGGGCTCACCGGTCGATCTTCGCGTGAGCGTGCTGCCGACGATGCACGGCGAGAGCGTGGTGATGCGCGTGCTGGACCGCTCGAACGTGCAGCTCTCGCTGGACCGGATCGGCCTGCGAGAGGACGACTACACGACGTTCAAGGCGCTGGTGAACAAGCCGAACGGGATCGTGATCGTGACCGGGCCGACAGGCTCGGGCAAGACCACGACGCTGTACGCCGCGCTGGCGAGCCTCAACGACATCGAGACCAAGATCCTCACCGCCGAAGACCCCGTCGAGTACGACATCGACGGCCTGTGCCAGTGCCAGATCAACAACGAGGTCGAACTGACGTTTGCGCGGTGCCTCCGCAGTTTCCTTCGTCAGGACCCCGACATCATCCTCGTGGGTGAGATCCGCGACCTGGAGACCGGCAACATCGCGGTGCAGGCCTCTCTGACGGGGCACCTCGTGCTGAGCACCCTGCACACCAACGACGCGCCGAGCTCGATCCTCCGCCTCATGGACCTGGGTGTCGAGTCGTTCCTCCTGACGGCCACGATCGAGGGCATCGTCGCGCAGCGGCTGGTGCGGACGATCTGCCCCAAGTGCAAGGAAGCGTACGACCCGAAGGAGGAGGAACTGATGGAACTCGGGCTTCTGCCCGAGGACATCGGCGGGCGGAAACTGTTCCGCGGCAAAGGGTGCGATAACTGCCACGGCTCGGGGTACCGCGGGCGCATGGCGATCTTCGAGATCATGGTGATGAGCGATGCGCTCCGCGAACTGGTGATGAAGAAGGCCAGCACGAACGTGCTCCGCGACCACGCCCGCAAGGCGGGCATGAGGACGCTGCGCGAGTCGGGGCTCTTGGCGATCTACGAGGGCCAGACGACGATCGACGAGGTGGTGCGGGAGACCATTGCGGAAGAGTGAGACGGGTAGGCGGTACGCGGAGAACGCGGAGGACAGCGGAGGGAGCAGAGGAAGGACAAGATCAAGGAGCAGAGGCCTTTGAGAAGGGCGGTTTGCGTTTTTTCTTCTTCCTCTGATGTTCTCTGATTCCTCGGCGTACCGGTTCTGATGAGTTGAAGTACTCGGGAATCTTTGCGGAGACGATCATGGCGACGTTCCTCTATGAAGCACTGAACGCCTCGGGCAAGACCCAGAAGGGTCAGGTCGAGGCTTCGACCACGGAAGAGGCGATCCAGCGGATCAAGGGCCAGGGGTTCTTCCCGACCTCGGTGCGCGAGCAGAAGCAGAAGGCGCCCGGGCCCGCCGGCGGCGACGGCGAAGAGAAGAAGACCAAGAAGAAGAAGGAACTCTCGTTCTCCTTCGGCAAGGTCAAGCAGAAGCACCTGACGACGTTCACTCGCCAGCTCTCGACGCTCCAGGACGCCGGCCTGCCGCTCCTGCGCTCGCTCCAGATTCTGGAAGGCCAGCAGAAGCCCGGCAAGCTCAAGAACGTGCTCGTCGATATCTGCGAGGATGTCGAGGGCGGCTCCAGCCTGTCCGAGGCGATGGCCAAGCACCCCAGCGCGTTCAACCGGCTCTACACGAAGATGGTGGCCGCGGGCGAGGTCGGCGGCGTGCTGGACATCATCCTCCAGCGTCTGGCCGAGTTCATGGAGAAGGCCCAGCGCCTGAAGAGGAAGATCAAGGGCGCGCTGGTCTATCCGTCGGTGGTCGTGGTGGTCGCGATCGCGATCGTGACGTTCATCATGTGGTTCATCGTGCCCAAGTTCGAGGAGATCTTCCGCGACTTCGGCGTGGCCCTGCCGCTCATGACCCGGTACCTGATCGCGTTCAGCAACTGGGTCGCCGGCAAGAACGTCGGCCAGTCGTTCCCCGGCGGAATCGTGCTGCTGTTCGCGCCGCTCCTGCTGTTCATCTTCTTCAAGCTGATCCGCAAGGCCCAGGTCGGCCGCGCCGCGACCGACACGCTGATCCTGTGGACGCCCGTCTTCGGCAACCTGATCCGCAAGACCACGACCGCGCGATTCACCCGCACGCTGGGGACGCTCATCTCCGCGGGCGTGCCGATCCTCGAGGCCGTGCTCATCACCCGCGACACCTCGGGCAACTACGTGTTCGAGAAGGCGCTCGGAAAGGTGCACGACTCGATCCGCGAGGGCGAGCCGTTCGCCGAACCGCTCCGCGAGGCGAAGGTCTGCGACGCGATCGTGGTCAACATGATCGACGTCGGCGAAGAGACCGGCGACATGGACGCGATGCTCCTGAAGATCGCCGACAACTACGACGAAGAGGTGGACGTGGCCGTGGCCGCGCTGGTGAGCCTCATCGAGCCCATGCTGGTCGTCTTCCTGGGCGTGATCGTCGGCGCGATCGTCGTGTCGATGTTCCTGCCGCTGGTCAGCATGATCGAGTCGTTGCAGGGCGGCAATGCGGTGTGATCGGTTCGGACAACGCAGAGAATGCGGAGAGGCCCGGAGAGGTCTCGGAGAAATACAAGGAAGAGCCGATGTCAAGACCGAATCAACGACTCTGCGATCTCTGCGGAATCTCCGCGAACTACGCGTTGTCAGGATGGGGCGCCCGGGCGTCCGCGCGGCGCGGCTTCACGCTGGTGGAAACCGCCATCACGGTGATCATCATCGCCGTGCTCGCCGGAATCCTGCTTCTGGCGATCGGCAAGGGCGCGATATTCGCCCGCGAGTCGGCCGAGCGTCAGACGGTCAACTCGCTCAAGACCGCGGTCATTCTCTTCAAGAACGATTTCGGGTTCTACCCGCCGCTGGTGAAGGACGCCACGCCCGTGGCGGTCCTTCCTAACGGCGGCGGGACTCAGCCCAACACCTACCTCGGCAAGGTCTCGCAGCAGAACACCGGCACGATGGATTCCGATCGCGCCTACCTCCAGGGGTTCACATCCGCCGCGGGTGGCACGCCGCTCACGACCGATCGTCGCTACAGCGAACTCTCACTGCCCTATTACCTCATGGGCGCGCTCGACGCCGATCCCAACAACACCGGCAAGCCGGTCGATGGCGTCCTCGGCCCCAAGTTCACACGCCCCAACGAGGACGGCACCTTCGCCCAGCGCGGCGCGGCGACCGAGGCCCTGTTCGACTTCGGCAAGGGCGGCCGCGGCGTGCGTGAGTCGGCCACGCGGCTGGTCTTCCTCGACCGCTGGCAGTCCCCGATCCGCTACTACCGCTGGAACCCGCGCCCGGACAAGCAGTCGGGCAAACCGGTCATCATGGTGCCCAGGTGCGTGGGCGATCCGATCAAGAACCCATCGCTCGCCAGCGCGGAGTTCGCGATCGTGAGTCTCGGCAACGACAAGCGCACGGATGAGCAGCAGCCCCGCCGCGCGGGCGAGACCAACCAGACCGGTCCCGCGGCCGATCCGGCGACCGATGACGATATCGTGGAGGTGGGACCATGACCACGCTTCGACGCTTGAACGCAGCGGCATTTACGGTGATCGAGTTGCTGGTGGTCATCGTCATCCTGGCGGTGGTGACGCTGATCGCCCTGCCCTCGTTCACCGCCATGATCTACAACCAGGAGAAGAGCCTGGCGGAGAACCTGCTGCGGGTCGGGATGAAGACCGGCCGCGATGCCGCGCTGCGTACGCAGGGCGATGACGATGCCGCGCTGGTGTTCACCTACGGCTCGAACAACAGGCTCGGGATGGTTGCTTGCGTCAAGGCGGGCGTGCTGCCCGCATCGACCAATCAGCCGCAGCGCGAGGTTTTCGTTCCCGCCGCCGACATGGAGCCGCTGCAACTTCCCGCCGGGTGGGTGATCCGCGGCTACGCGCCGCCGGGCACGCTGGGCGCAGGAACAGGGTGGTACGACGACGGCAACGGGCAGCAGAACCGGTACGACGATGCGATCGCCAACTGGGTCTTCCCGGAAACCGATTTCTACAACGTCGCGCTCTCCACCACCGGGGTCGATCGTCAGACATTCATGGTGCGTTTCAAGGCCCGCACGGGCGAGATGGTGACCAGCCCGTCCGTGCCGGTGCTCGTGGTCATGCCGCGGCCGACTTACCAGGACCGGCAGGGGTTGCCGGCCGGTTCGTGCCAGGCCAACCGAATCGACATCAGCCCCGACCTCATGGCGTCGGTGCGCTGCATCCTGACCAGCAACGACTTTTCCAACATCGATCGGGCCCGGCTGCTCGGTGATGACAGTTCGGATGTCGTGCTCGCCGCGCCGGTCGCCCAGTTCGCCGTCTACGACGAGAGCAAGCTCGCTTCCGCGCTGGGGGTCGAACTCGACCGAAAGACGCGCAGCATCTATCAGCCCGTGGATGGTTCCACGGTGCGAGGCCCGACCTACGTGCGAAGGGTCATCGTCGCGAACATCAACAAGTGGATCATCGGCGACACCAACTTCGATGGCGAGGTCCGCGGGTCGAACGATGGGGACGCGCCCGCGGCCCGGTTGTTCATGATCGATCGGTACTCGGGCGTGCCGCGAGGCTTGGAGGTGCAGCCATGACAACTTCGCGCAACAGGTTCGCCCAAGCCTGCCGACATCTTCCGTGTGCTCGTCCCGGCGACCTGCCGACATCGGCAAGGATGCCGATACCGCGTGCCTTCTCCCTCATCGAGATCCTCATCGCCGTGCTGATCCTCGCGCTGGGCCTCCTGGGCCTGGGCGCGGTATTCCCGGTCGTGATCCGCGAGCAGCGTACCGCCCAGGACCGCATCGGCGGAGCAACCGCGACCAACAACATCCGCGCGTACCTCCACTCCACCACGGGTCTTCGCCCGCGAAGCGAGCCGTATTTCTTCGAGCCCAGCAACCCCGACGGCACCACCGGCCAGTTCCAGAATGTCCGCGTCGTGGCCGATTACAGCGGCTGGCACTTCTTCGCCGAGACATGGAAGTACCACACCTGGGTCAGCCTGTGGCGTCAGGACCTGCTGAACAGCCCGACCGCGGCCATGCCCGCCGGCCCGGACTTTGACTTCTCGCCCGATGGGCGGTGGGAGACCGATCTCGACTGGAACGGCATGAGCGGCGTGATGGCCGAGTACCGCAACACCGGGAACCTCCAGTTCCCGATGAACCCGCCCTCAGCGCTCACGGGCAACCAGGCCCGCGACGCGATGCCGCTGCGGGTCGCGGGCGAGTTGAACGTCGCTCGGAACTTCCCGGCGTACAACCCGATCACCAGCGATCCGACTTACGAGGTCCGGTTCTCCCGTGTGCTGCTCCCCCTGGCCGATCGGCTCAACCCCGCCGGCGCGGACGATGCCGCGAACCCCTTCCTGGTCTGGGACTTTGCGGTGCGCCGCTTGAACCCCGAGACAACGCTTCGCAACCGCTTTGCCGGCGCGGGCGGTGCGGCGTTGGAGAGCGCGGCCGAGCGCCTTACGCCCGTCGCGACCTCGTTGCAGGTCGCGGTCTTCGTGCGCCGGGTCGATTCCGGCATCCGCACCGATCGCACGCTCCGCGAGGCGTTCCTCAACACGAACCTCTCTCCGGCCGATCGCCGTCTTCCCGTGGGCGAGGAGACCAACGCCAACGCCGCCAACAGCCTGCCGACCAGTAACGGCACCGACGGCCGCAACGGCGTGCGCTACTCCGCTGTGCGGACCGTGGCCGCCTCGTTCGACCTGTCCGGCCCCGCCAACTCCAGCAACGCGACCCGGCGCGACACGCTCGTCGTGCCCGCCTCGGTCAGCGCGGCCAACTGGTCGCTGATCCGCCAGAACGGGCAGAAGGTCGTGGACAACCTCGGCAACATCTACACCGTGATCGGCAGCAAGATCGACGGCGGCGTGCGCACGCTCAGGGTTGATCCGCCCGTGCCGGTGAGCGTGATCGAAACGGCCCAGGCGAACAACACGCTGACCAGCCCCGACTACACCGTCAACGCGATCCGCGAGCTGATTTTCACCCCGCAGGTCCCGGTCTCGGTGTTCGTGATGGAGGTGATCCCGTGAGCGTCATGAAGCTGCTCCTCCTTGCGGGAAGCGATCGAAGGGCTCGCGGCGCCCGGCCGCGCCCGGCCTTCACGCTGCTCGAGATGCTCGTCGCCGTCGGCGCGGTGGCGCTCATCGGCCTGGGTCTGGCAAGGGTGTTCAGCGCCACCAGCGGTACGCTCCGCGCGGGCAAGCGCATCAGCCTGCTCAACGACACCGCCGCGATGCTTGAGCGCACGCTCCGGTCAGACATCGACGCCATGACCCGCGAGGGTTTCCTGGTCATAGTCAACGAGAACGCCTACGACCCCGGCGACTTCAACAACCGCCGCGGCTCGCGCCTGAACTCGCAGGCCGATCAGGGCAGCGAACTCCCGCGCCGCATCGACCAGTTGATGTTCTTCTCCGAGGGCCAGTTCCGCTCGATGCGGGCCCAACTCCACGAGTCGCGCCAGGCGACGGCCAACCAGGCCCGCATCTGGTGGGGCCACGGTCTGCGCCAATGGGACGATTCCTCGCCGCCCGCCAACCCGCCCGTGCTGCGGCTGGACGATCAGGACGATTCCACGAACGCCACGCCCCAGAACGAGCGGCTGCCCTACTTCGGCCAGCCCGGCCCCAACCAGTACGCCGCGGACTGGACGCTCCTCCGGGCCGAGCACCTGCTCACCACACCCTCGCCCTCGGTCCCGCCCTATCCCGCTTCTCTGACCTGGCCGACCCTCCAGCAATGGAGCGACAATCCGATCCAGATCGGACTACAACCCACCCAGTCCAATCTCTTCTGGCACACTTCGCAGGCCGAGCCAGTCGCACTCCCCGGCGCGGCAAGGCTCTGCCGCGATGGCGATCCTCAGGTCGCGCATCCGCTCACCGCCTCCGGGCTGGTCGATGTCATCAACGGCAACCTCAGCGATGTTCGCGCGATGATCCTCGATGCTCAGGCCAACGCGATGAGCCCGCTCCCGGGTGCGCACCCGTTGCTCCAACCTTACGACTTCTCCGGCGACGGCAGCAACCCCAACATCGTCGTCACCGCGTTCGATCCCGACGGCAACCGCACCAACGCCTCGACCAACGCGATGAAGCAGTGGATGCGTTACGCGCTCCCCGCCGCGCCCCGCCTCACGCCCGGCTACCAGGCCGATGCCCACGGCGGCCGAATGCGCTACCAGTCGCTCCCGGTCGATTACCTCGGAACCTACCGCAACAGCGGCGCGGGCGTCACCTACGCCCCGACACAGGATTTCCGCCGCACCGATCAGATGATGCTCACCCAGAGCAAACTGATCGCCGGTTGCACGAGTTTCATCGTCGAGTGGTCGTTCGGTGAAGTCTACAAGGCCAACGACCCGTTCGTCATGTCCACCCCCGAGCGGCGGCGGCTCGAGGGCCAGCTTATCTGGCACGGCTTGACCCGTCATTCCGACATGAACTTCGACGGCGCGATCGACCAGCGAGTGGATAACGAGGCGATCGTGCGTCCCTACCTCGGCTTCCTCGATCAGACGCTCTTCACGGCCTCGTCGGTCCGTCCGACGAGCTACCCGCCCGCGGCCAACCCGCGTCCGCAAGGTCAGACGCCCAGCGATGCCCATTTCGTGGAGTACGACCTGCCTAGCGGCCAGAAGTCGCCCGTCCCGTGGCGGCTCAAGGGCGAGGTCATCAACGACGCCACCCCCGACGGCTCGCTCTACCAGACCTTCGGCTACTACGACGCGACCTTCGCCCCCGGCTCGGCCGCGGCCTCGACCAGCGGCTTCAGCGACAACGATTTCTACGTCGAGTTCCAGCCGGCCACCATGCCGGTCCCGTGGCCGAAACTGATCCGCGTCACGGTCACGCTCGTGGACCCGAGCGACACCGAGGACCAGCGTGAGCAGACGTTCCAGTTCGTGTTCGAGGTTCCCGCGCCGCGAGCGGGATCGGTCAACTGAGGTTCGACGGTCGATTGGCAGCCCTTTTCGGAGCACGCACGCATGCGTCTCAACAGCCCGATGAACACCCGGCAGCCCCACAACGCCGAGCCTCCCGCGCCGCTCGGGCGCGGCAATCGGCGAGCCTCGCTGCGGCTGGTGCTGCGCGCCGAGCGAGCCGCCCGCGCGGGCGCTGCGCGCGCCGGCGATCGCGGCACCGTCCTGCTCATGGTGCTCGGTGTGCTCGCCCTGATGGCGATCGTCGCGGTCGTCTACGCCGCCATCGGCAAGGGCGATCGCGTATCGAGCGCCTCGATCGTCCGAAACACCCGCGTCGATGATCAGGCCAGCCAGATCGCCGACTACCTCGCCGGCGTGGTCCGCGATGGCTTGTTCGCGACCTACGTCGAGCCCGACAACCGATCGGGCGCGGCCGGCCCTCGCGGCACGCTCAAGTGGCGCGGGTGGGATTATCCATACACCGATCCTCAGATGGTCTCGCAGCCTCCGACGCCCGGGGCTTCGCTAGCCCAGGCGCCGCGACGCGCGCCGTATCGGTTTACGCCTACGGGGACCTACTCGACCCCGTGGACGATCGATAACTCTCCGGATCCCCGCTCGCCGGGGGTTCCCTTTATCGCGAGCAGCGAACCTGCGAACGGCCGGGCCGGGCTCGGAGGCGCGGCCGTCCCGCAATGGGATCAGAACAACCCCCAGTACCTGTCGAAGCGAGACTGGCTGAACATCAGCAACTTTGCCCCGAGCGGCAACTTCGTCAATCTCGCGAATCTACGGAACAACTTCCGCGCCGAGTCAGGATTCGGCACCGCCTCCGATGGTTCTCCTCGAATGAGCGAGGCGCTGAGCGTCGCCGATAGCACGGGCGTATTGCAAAGAGTGGCTGGCGCACGGAGCCGTAATCCCGCGCTGACCACGTCCGATCAGTTGTTCGCGTTCAGGCCGATGTACGAGACCCCTCCCCTACGGCCCGAGGACCCCGACCACATCAACAACCAGTGGTGCGACACCGACGGCGACGGCTTCGCCGATGCCCGCTGGTTCGAGCTCGTCGATGTCTGGAACCAGAACGACCCGAGGCCGATCGTGCCCAACGCCGGCCGCGCCCGCCTCTTCGTCGCCGCCCGTTGCGTCGATCTCTCCGGCCGCATCAACGTCAACACCGCGGGCGACAACTACCGCGCCCCCGAGCAGGCCAGCATCAACTCCGACGCCGTGCAGTTCGTGCCCGGCCTCACGCCCGGCGATGTCGATCTGCTGCGTGTGCTCCGCCGCAGCGATGCCTCGATCTCGCTCGGCGAGTGCTACGACCTCTGCCCGCAGCCGACCGCCACCAACGCCGCCGGCGACTACTCCGGCTACGGCGACGAAGCCTCCGCCCGCGGCGGGCTCGCCGCCTACCAGGCGCTCTGGGATTTCCGCGATGCCGGCCGCGTCCAGCCGCAGTTGCTCGGCACCCAGGTCAACCGCGTCCCCGATGCCGGCGCACAATACCTGCCCTGGACGGGCACGGCCCCGCTCGCCCCGCCGACCGCCTGGGATCGCTTCCGGTTCTATTCGCGGTTCGGAGCCTCGACCGACGGCGTCAGCGTGCGCCGGCCTTCAGGCACGCCCAACAACAGCACCGGCTCGCGCGAGGTCGTCTCGACGTTCGATACCGGCGACCTGCTCGACCTGCTCACCTTCGAGGGTATCAACGACTACGGCCAGCGTTCTCGCCTCGAATCCACAACCGTCGGACGCTCCAACTTCGCCAACACCCCGCCGATGCTCGGATACGACCCGCTCCGCAGCAACCGGCCGCGCGAGATCGAGATGAAGGGCCGCACCAGCGGCTCGCTCGCTGCCGACCTGGACAAGGCCCTGCTGCAGCGAGAGATCGATGTCCGCCGCCTGCTCACGACCATCAGCGGCGATCGCCCGCTCGCGGCGGGTGTGACCCCCGAGTCCGCGCTGGGCAACGACCCGACCGACCCTCGAAACAACCTGCGGGCGGATGCGACCGGCATCATCGAGGCCCTGGCCATTCCCGGCGACAACGCGGGCATCCGCGCTCTCCGCAATGCCGCCGCCGCGTCGATGTTCTCCGTCTACCTCGACTCGCTCATGCCCTACACCGACTCCACGCTTTTCCCCAACGCGTGGGAGCCCAATCCGAACACCCCGGACGGAAAGATCGCCCGCGGCCTCTCCTACGGCGGCCGCGCCGAACTCGCCTACCTCATGTCCGCCCACCTGGCCCTGAACCTGCGTGAAGCCGTCGATCGCACGCCGGCAAGCCCCGGCGCGACGTACGGCCCCCTCGATCAGGCCGCGCTGCCCATGTCGCTCGACATGAACCAGGCCGCTGTGCGCGAGACCTTCACGGGTAACGGCAACTACGACGACACCTACCCCTGGCCGCGCCTGGGAACGACGACCCTCACACGCCTCACCAGCAACAACACCCAGATCACCAGCACAACGCCCGCACCATCGACCGTGATCCGGCGCAACATCTTCGGCATCGCGCCCCAGCCGTTCATGACGCAGGTCATGGCGATCAATCTCTACTGCGATTCGCCCCCGAACGCCGGCGGCGATGACGATGTCTCTCGCAACTACGACGCCAACGGCAACCCGCAGGACCCGATCACGATCAACTTCGATCAGAGCCTGTCGAACCCCGACTTCCTCTTCTCCGTGCTGGCCTTTCAGATCACCAACCCATTCGATGTCGATGTCCAGATCGAGCCGCAGACACTCGACAACAAGTCGTTCTACTACGTCGAGTACGCGGGACGCACGTACCGGCTGCGTCAGCAGCAGCCGACCGACCCCAGCGGTTTCCAGCCCGATCTCAACGATGCCAAGTGGGCACCGAAGCTCAAGCCGGGTGAAACGCGGGTCTTCTACGCCACGTTCCCCGCGTCCGAAGCCGAAGTCGAGACGCGGGTGAACTCCGTCCGCACCGCACTCTCCCGCCGCCTGCGCGGGGGGGCTGGCAACACCTTCCGCCTGCCCACCTTCGCCCAGCAGCAGTTCGGCGAGGCCGGCCGCGAACCCGTGCACATCGCCGCCGTCTATCCCGAGACCGGTCTGGCCGTCCGCAGCGCGGCCGCGCTGACCAACATCGACCTGCACGCGACCAACACAAGTTACGAGGCCCCCGCGTTCAACGGCGGCGCGGCCATGCCCACGCTCCAGACCGGCCGCGCCGAGCGTCGGGTGATCAACCTCTGGCGCGTCGTCCGCGATGAGACCCGCCCCGACGGCACGGCGGGCCGCGACGGGCCGACTCAGCTTAACGCCACCGCCAACGACCAGCTCATCGACCGCATCCACGATCCCTCGGACCCCGGTGCGTTCTCCAACGGTGTGCTGATCACCTCGCTGGTCGATCCTTTCGGCTCGGGCAACCTGAATCAGGAGATCAACGGCACCCGCGCGGGCGATGACAGCGTCGGCGGAGCCGCCGCCGAGGACAACACGGGTTTCTCGTTCGCCAACTTCGCGAGCATCAGCCGCCCGACAAACCCGCTGACGATCACGGCGGATTCGCCGCGAGTCGCCGCCGGCGCGATGCCGATCTGGTGCTTCGAGGCCAAGGCCGACAACGAGTACCTTGCGCGCGGGGCGGCGCAGGGTGGCCTGCGACTGTCGCTCAACAAGCCCGATCGCGCCCTCGGCGCGGGCGGACGCGGTGCGTTCGTCGGTGCGGGCCGCCGCGCCGGCCACGAGCCCACGTTGAGCGACCTGATCGACCTTGTCCAGGGCGCCAACCAGGCCCGCCTCGACCCGCACATGCAGCGCAAGGCCGAGGACAAGACCAACAACCCCTACGACCGTATCGACACCGACCGCATCAACCAGCTCGCCACGCTGTACTCGCTCGGCGCGCCGGACATCCTGGGTGCGCGATACAAGGATGTTGCGCCGATCGTCCACCGCGTCGCCGGAAAGACCAGCGCGGGCGCGGCCCCGCTCAATGCCCCGCTCTCTTCGGGCAACTACGAGTACAACAGCCGCGCTCTCTTCTCGCGAGTCGGCGACTTCCTGCTCCCCCTGGCGGTCGGCCCCTCGTTCGATCCCTTCGCCGTGGGCACTGACGACAACGCGCCGAACATCTCCGCCACGATTGATCCTCGCATCCGGAACCTCGAAGCCCGCTGGACCACCCTCGCCGAGTCCCTCGCGCTCGCGGCCGACTACTACACGCCCACTGATCCGACCAGCCCGTTCTACCGCTTCGCACGCGATACGCGGAAGTACAACACGGCGGCCGGATTCGTCCACACGCTGCCCAAGGCCGACCACGGCTGCCTGACACTCGACGCCTGGGCTCCGTACATCGAAAAGAATGACAACGCCCAGTACGACCCCGGCGTCGATCAGCAACTCGGCAACGGCATCCCGCTCGCGCTCAACCTCCTCGACCGTCTGCGCGTCGGCGGCATGCCCGCCTGGTACGGGCGGCAGGCCTACGCCGAGGTCGGCCAGTCCGCACCCGGCGGCGTCAATCGCCTGATCCCCGGCCGCATCAACATCAACACCGCGCCCGAGGCCGTGCTCCGGGCCCTCTCGCTGCTCTCGCCCGAACTGCTCGCCGACACGCTGGCCAACGGCTGGCTGGCGCAGACGATTGTCCGGTCCGATCCGACCAAACTCCTCGCCGCGACCGTCGATCCCACCACCGGCGCGATCATGCCCGCGATGCTCTGGGACCCGACCCAGCCCCTGAAGAACTGGGACATCGCCGCGGCCATCGTCGCCTACCGCGACAAGCTCGCCACCCGCACCCGCGCCGTCACGCCCGGCGGCCAGACCGTCGAGGTCAGTTTCCGCGACGATCGCACGGTGACGGGCCGGACCGCGCCGGCAGGTACACCCGTCGGCATCCCGTGGGGCCGCGGCCACGCCACCGACATCCCCGGCATCCGCGAGGCCCGCGGTTTCAAGTCCGTGGGCGAGGTTATGGCGGTGCAGTTGAACTACTCGACCGACAACGCCGTTCAGGCCGCATCGGGTGGCGCCCAGCCGATCGACAAGGACAACAGCATTACACGCCTCGGGCTCGACGGTCTGGCCATCTACAGCCCCGCGCTCGAAGCCTCCGTCGCCCGCAACCTGACCAACAACCACTTCGGCCCCAACGCCGTCGTCGATGACTACGCCGAGAAACTCACGATCGCCAACGCGATCCTCAACAACATCACCGTGCGAAGCGATGTGTTCGCGGTCTGGTTCGTCATCAACGGCTACACGCCCGAGGATGTCGCCGTCGAGGACGGCTTCCCGATGGTCCCCAGCGTCGCCCGCCGCTACGTGATGGTCGTGGACCGCTCGAACGTGACCGACCCCGGCATGAAGCCGCGGATCGTCATGCTCCGCGAGGTGCCGATGCGTTGAGGTATCGGGTATGTCGGCTCTCCGAGCCGACATGCGCAAAACTGCCGTCTCCGCGGAACCCACGCGCCCTATCATCCGCTCGTACAGGGTGTAGCTCAGCTTGGTAGAGCGTCTGGTTTGGGTCCAGAAGGCCGCTGGTTCGAATCCAGTCACCCTGATTCAGCATCGCTCCACGCGCCAAATGGCTCTCTACGATTCCATCGGTCGCGGTTACGCGTCGCTCCGCCGCCCCGATGCCCGGATCGCCGCGGCCATTGCCTCGGCTCTGGGCGATGCCGCCACGGTTGCAAACATCGGCGCCGGCGCCGGCTCGTACGAACCGCCCGGACGCACCGTCCTCGCGGTCGAACCCTCCGACGTGATGATCCTACAGCGCCCCGCGGGCGCCGCGCCCTGCGTGCGTGGTTCGGCCGAGTCGCTGCCGCTCGGGGCTGCCTCCGTCGATGCCTCGATGGCGATCCTCAGCGCCCACCACTGGACCGACCTCACCCGCGGCCTCGCCGAGATGGTGCGGGTCGCGAGGAAGCGGGTCGTTCTGCTCACGTGGGTTCCCGATGCGCCGTTCGCCGCGCCGTTCTGGCTGACCGAGGATTACTTCCCCGAGATCCTCGCCCACGATCGCGAGATCTTTCCAAGCGCGGCGGCACTCGCCGCGATGCTCGAACGCGCCGCGGGTCGGGTCGGTTCGGTTCGCATGTTTCCTCTCCCCATCCCGCACGATTGCACCGACGGGATGCTCTGCGCCTATTGGCGTCGGCCCGAGTGCTACCTGGATGCCGAGCGGCGCAGCGCCATCTCCAGTTTCGGGCGCATCGACGCCGAAGCCGGGATAGCGAAACTCCGCGCCGATATCGAGTGTGGGCGATGGGCCGAGCGGAACCGGGCGATCCTCGGGCACCAGGCGATGGACCTCGGCTACCGCCTGGTCTCCTGCGAACTGGGCGGCTGATGCGGGCCTTGAATCACCCCGGCGCCGGCGTCCGAAGCCGCCGCCGCGATTCTCGCTCACCCGCGCGCCCGCTCCGATTCCGGCATCCTGCGCTGGCGCAGCGCCAGGATCAGTTCCACCTTGCCCGTGTGCTGATCGAGTCGGCGCGCGATCTCGACGGGCGCAAGCCCCGTGTCCGCGAGCCGGCAGATTTCCCGCGTCATCGGGTCGTCCCGCACGGCCGATGAGGTCGAGTCCGTGGCGCGCGCGCCATGGGGCTCGATCATCGCGTTCGAGATGGGCCGCGACTCCGATCTCTCCAGCCGTGCGAGCCGCGCATCGGCCTGCCGGATCAGTTCCTCCAACCTCGCCGCGCGCGCGTCGAGGTCGTTCGCCAACCCATCGGCGATCTGTTCCGCCTGATCCATCAGCGTGCGAAGCTCGCCCGCGCCGACCGACCCACCTGATACCGACGATCGGCCCCGACGCGACGCCGCCACCGCCGCCGTCAGCGCCCCGCACGCCAGCACCAGCAGCACGATCGCCCCGATCTGCAACAGGTCCACGCTCGCGAACATCACGGCGATAGTGTAGCGGGATTGGCCGGTTTCCACCGTACCATTCGCCGTGCCGCGACTCGCTCGACAGCCGGATTCCCCGCCCAAAGCCGTGGTTCGGCTCCCTCGCCGCGACCCCGGCGTTGCCTCGATCGCCCGTGCATGGCGCGAGCTCACCGTGGCCGCGAACCCGGCGGGATCGGGGTCACGCGGTGAAGATGTGCGGGGAGCGCGGCGGGAACCGAAGGGTCAAGGGGGTAGGGGAGTGGGGGGGCGAACGCTCGTCGCATGCTCGGGTGGGTGCGATTCCTCCGCCCTCCTCATCGCTCTGGCCTCGGTGACCGGCGAGATCGTCGTCGCCCACATCGTCCATGACCTTCGCCCCCGCGCCGAAGCCCTCGCAGGCAAGCACGCCGCGGCCGAACTCGCCGAGGCGTTCGGACTGCCGTTTGTCTCCGCCGAGGTCGCGGTCCGGTTCCCTCCCGGGGGGAACACCGAGGCCCGCGCCCGCACCGCCCGCTACCGCGCCCTCGCCACGCTCGCCCGCGAGCAAGGGTGCGGCTTCATCGCCACCGCCCACCACGCCGATGACCAGCTCGAAACCCTGCTCATGGCCCTCATGCGCGGGTCGGGTCCGCGCGGGCTGAGCGGTGTGGCCCGTTCGCGCCGGCTTGGTCCGCCGAGCGGTCGCCCGGTCCGTGTGATCCGACCCATGCTTGGGACCTCTGATGCCCGCTCTCGCCCGCTCACGCGGGCCGATGCGGAGCGACTCTGCCGCGCCGCCGGGTGGAGTTGGCAAGAAGACCGCACCAACGCCGACACCGTCCTGCTCCGCAACGCCCTGCGCGCGGAGGTCCTCCCGGTTCTCCGCCGTCTCCGCCCCCGCAGCGCCGAGCACGCCGCCGCAGCAGCGATGATCCAGCACGACCTTGCCCGCCTGCTCGACGCCGCCGCCCGCGATCGTGCGATCAGCCTCGACGCCCGCAGCGGCTCGCCCGAGGCGTGGCCGCGGTCTGAACTCCGCCGTCTCTCGCCCACGCTGCTGGCGCGGGTGCTCCGGGCTCGGATTCTCAACCCCACCTCCCTCTCTCCGGCACGCGGGTCCGACGGCGAGAGCGGTGAGGAACGGCCGGGCGCGGACCGCCTCGGCCGCAGGACTCTCGGGCCGCTGATCCGCGCCATCCGCGACCGGGTGACGCACCCTCGCACCTTCACCTTCCCCGCCTCATCGCTCACCGTCCGCGTCACCGCAAACCAGGTGCGCTTCGACAAGGCTTGATGATCGCGCCCACCCAGCCACACGCCAAACCCGCTGCGGCCCGCCTCGTGACACGCAGGCCCGCTCTGCCGGTATGATCCCTCCGAGCCACTGATTCTCCGTTCCCTTCATTCCCCCCTCCTCTCCCCTCCCCGCGGAGCCCACCCACCCATGTGCTGCCTCACCACGTCCGCCCTGTCACGCCACCCGTTCCTGAGCCTCTCCCTCGCGGCGGCCGCCGCCACGGCCCTGCTGGTCGGCGTGGGTGCCCGCGCCGATTCCGCGGCCCCCGAAGCCAAGACCTACGAGTTCGGCGTGATCGCCAAGAGCCAGTCCAACCCGGTCTTCCAGGCCGCCCGCACGGGCGCGATGGATGCCGCCAAGGACCTTGAGAAGAAGAACCCGGGCGTGACCGTCAAGATCAACTGGCGTACCCCCAACAACGAGGATGCCCAGCAGCAGGCCCAGTTCGTCGAGCAGCTCGCCAGCCAGAACGTGGACGGCATTGCGATCAGTTGCACCGACGGCAAGGTGCTCAAGAGCGCGATCGACTCGGCCGTGGGCAAGGGTGTCGAGGTCGTGACGTTCGACTCCGACTCGCCCGAGAGCAAGCGATTCGCCTACTACGGGATCAACGATGTCGAGGCCGGCAAGACCGTGATGAAGGAACTCGCCAAGGCCATGGGCGACAAGGGTGTCGTGGCGATCCTCGGCGGCAACGCCAACGCGACCAACCTCCAGGCCCGCATCAAGGGCGTCGAAGAGGAACTCAAGAACCACCCCAACATCAAGCTCAAGGACAAGTACTATCACCCCGAGACCGCGGCCGAGGCGGCCCAGAAGGTCCAGAGCGTGCAGAACGCCAACCCCGACATCACCGGGTGGGCGATGGTCGGCGGGTGGCCGCTGTTCACCAAGAACGCTCTCGACGGCGTTCATCAGCACGCCAAGGTCGTCAGCGTCGATCACCTCCCCGAGCAGATCACCTACGTGAAAAACGGCCAGGTGCAGGCCCTGGTCGGGCAGGACTGCTACGGCTGGGGTTACCAGAGCGTGATGATGCTCTTCGACAAGGTCCACAGCAACAAGAAGCCCGCCAGCGTCATCAACAACTTCGACCTCAAGATCGTGACCACGGCCAACGCCGACGAGTACGCCGGCCTGTGGGACAAGTGGCTGGGGAAGAAGAAGGAAGAAGATAAGAAGTAAGCGGTCTGGTCCAATCATCGAAGCCGAGGTCGTCATCCTGTCAGGGGTGATCGTCATCCGGACGAGGATGATGAGCATCGTCGAGAGGATGATCGTCATCACGGCCGTGATGATGACCTGCGCGACGGTCTCGGCCTTCCCCCTCGGCCCTATCCCATCACCCCTCTGCCCTTCCCCCACCCGCCCTCACATCTGCCAGAGGCTCGAGCCCCACGTCAGCCCCGCGCCGAACGCGACGAACATGACTTTCATGCCGGGCTTGACACGACCGGCCATGACCAGCTCGTGCAGGCACAACGGCACACTCGCGGCGACGGTGTTGCCGTAGCGGTCGATGTTGATGTAGAACTTGTCCTCGGGGATGCCGAAGCGGTCGCGGGCGGCCTGGAGGATGCGGGCGTTGGACTGGTGGCTGATCACCATGTCGATGTCCTCCGGCCGCAGGTTCGCCTTGTCGAGCGTTTCCTGGATGAGGTTCGGGAAGGTGCCGACGGCGAACTTGAAGACCGTCGCGCCGTTCATCTGCACGCGGCCGAACTTGGCCGGATCGGGCGGGACACCCTCGGGGAAGTCGCGGGCCTCCTGCGGGACGAAGATCTCCTTCCAGCCCTCGCCGTCGGAGTGCATGCTCTGGGCGATGATGCCCAGGCGCGGGTCGGGGTCGGCGATGAGGAGCGCGCCCGCGCCGGCATCGCCGAAGATGATCGCGGTGCCGCGGCCGGCGGTGGAGTAGTCCATCAGGCGGCTGAGCGTGTCGCCGCCGAGGACCATGATGCGGTCGTAGGAGCCGCCCTTGATGAGGTCGTGGGCGATGTTGAGGCCGTAGACGTAGCCGGTGCACGCGCCGAAGAGGTCCATGGCCCCGCCCGCCCTCGCGCCGCGGCCGCCCGCGCCCAGCCGCGCGGCGATACGGCACGCCGTCGGCGGGCAGAGCATCTCCGGCGACATGGTGGCGAGGATGACAAAGTCGAGGTCGGCCCCCCTGACCCCGCCGCGCTCGAGGGCCATGCGCGCCGCATCGGTCGCCATCGTGAGCGTGCACTCGCCGGCATCGTGATCGACGATGCGGCGCGTGCGGATGCCGGTACGCTGGGTGATCCACTCGTCGCTGGTGTCCATCAGCCGTTCGAGGTCGGCGTTGGTGAGCGTCCTGCTGGGCATGCCCACACCCGTGGAGAGGATGCGGACGCCCCTCCCTCCCCCCCCCGTGGGGGCAGGCGCCGACTTCGTGCTGCTGGAGGCGTTTGCGGGCATGGGTGAGGGTAGCCTTCTCACGACCATCGTTCGGAAGGAACTCGGAGTGAGGGGAGAGAGGGGAGGCAAGCAGAGCAGGACCGGGGCGGTGTGATCCTGTCCTGCTCCCGCTCATCCTCTTGCTCTCGCCCTCCGGGCCTTTGGCCGCGAGCAGGAGGAACAAGACGATGAGGAAGAACAGAACGATCGAGGCTTCCCTCCCATCGCCTCCCCTCTCTCCCCTTACTCTGAGTTCTCTTCCTCGCTCCGGCCGGGCGATCCGATCTCGGCCAGCTTCTCAACGATCCCCTCGTTCACCCCGCTGGTGACAAACCGGCGGCAGTTGCGGATCGCGGCCTTGATGGTGCGGGCCTCGCTGGAGCCGTGGGCGATGATGCACACGCCGTTGACGCCCAGGAGGGGCGCGCCGCCGTGCTCGTGGTAGTCGTTCTTCTTGTACAGCTCCTTGAACACCGGCTCGAGCGTGGCCATCAGGCCCGGATCATGGTTGACGACCTCGGTGACGATGGCCTTCATCAGGCTTCGCGCGAAGCCCTCGGCCATCTTGAGCATGGTGTTGCCGACGAAGCCGTCGGTGACGACGACATCGGCGGCGTTCTCGAACAGCTCGCGGCCCTCGATGAAGCCGATGTAGTTCACGTGCCCGGTTGATGCGGACTCTTTGAGCAGTTCGTGCGTCTGCGAGATCAGTTCCGTCCCCTTGCCCTCCTCGGAGCCGATGTTCATCATCGCGACACGCGGGCTGGCGATGCCCAGGGCGCGCTCGGCGAAGACGCTCGACATGATGCCGTACTGCCAGAGGTGCATCGGCCGCGGCTCGGGGTTGGCCCCGGCATCGCACAGGACCAGGGGGCCGTTGAAGGCGGGGATGGTGACCGCGATGCCGGGCCGGTGGACGCCGGGGAGGCGTCGCATCTGCGTGGTGGCGGCGGCGACGCACGCCCCGGTGTTGCCCGCGCTGAGAACCACATCGCAGAACAGGTCTGACCGCTTCGAGCCGAGCCAGGCCATCTTCACGATCGACGAGTCGGGCTTGGACTTGATCGCCTTCGCGGGCGATTCGTCCATGCCGATGACCTGCGGTGTGTAGACGCAGCGGATGCGAGCGTTGCTCACGCCGCGGTCGGCGAGGAGCTCGTCAAGGTCGCGCTGGGTGCCTACGAGGACCAGCTCATCCTCGGGCGAGAGGATCGAGAGAGCGTCGAGACAGCCGCGCAGAATCGCATCGGGGGCGTGGTCGCCCCCCATGACATCCACCGCGATGCGCATCGCCGGGTCCTTGCTGGTGATGATGCTGAGGTCGAGGGCCCGGAGCGGGCCGACGGAGGGTTACTCGCCGCGATCGACGCCGATGCCGAGCTTGGGGACGCTGATCCGCAGGCCGGGCCGAACGTAGCCGGACTCCTTGCACGCGCGGTGGTGCATCTTGGAGGTGCCGGAGATCGGGCACACAGTCGGGTTCACGGGCTTGAGGGCGTGGTGGGAGCGGCGGCGGCGGGTGCGGCCATAGCTCTGACGAAAGGACGGTTGCATGGAAGGCTCCGGCTGAGACTCGGACACACTCACCGCGCACGGCCCGCCGAGCGGGACGCGCGTTGGTGAAGGGCGGCAAGCATAGGGTGGGGCCTTGCGGGAGTCAACCCGGAAGGTCGGGACATGATTGGTGGTTGAAGGATCTTCGGTCGGGGGGCGCGTCTGGGAGACTGGAATCACGCTGCGGGACCGCTAAACTCACGCATCCACGGACCGGCACTCGAAGTTCGCCGGCTCCGCCAGGCCTCCCTAGCTCAGTTGGTAGAGCAGCTGACTCTTAATCAGCGGGTCGAAGGTTCGAGTCCTTCGGGGGGCACTTTTTCGATGCGATGCGTGCGTTCGAGTGATGCGCGGTCGCGCGGTTCAGATTCGGGACGCTCTTGGTCAATCGCTGCCCTGCGGGGCTGTGTGCGATGATTTGCCGCGCCGTCTCGGGGCGTGGTGGGGCTCCCTCGGAGTTCGCGCGTGCTGTTCGGTCCACATTTGGTTCGCGATTGCGGCCGTTGGCGGGGAGCCTGTCGTGGACGGGTGGGTATCCTGCGGAATGGCTGTGACACGCTCGCTTGACCCGGACATCCTCGATCCGCTGCTGACGCGGTTGAACTCGGAGAACTCGGCATACGCGCGGGTTTACCCGGGTGAACCGATCGGTCGGCAGCCGGTGCACACGATCTACGGGGGTGGCCACCTGTTCAGGCGCGACTCCGCGCGGCGGCTGGGGGACCTCGCGCTCGCGTCGATGGCGGAGTATGGGCCGGATGCCGAGAGCTTCGCGCGGGCGATCGGGTTCGAGGGCGAGACCGCGCTGGAGAGGTCGGTGTACGAGCGCGTGGTGGACAAACTGAAGCGAGAGCCCGTGGAGGACTTTCGGATCGACTTCGAGGATGGGTACGGGACGCGCGAGGAGGCGGAAGAGGATGCGCACGCGGCGCAGGCGGCGGTGGAGGTGGCCCAGGGGATGAAGGCGGGCACGCTCCCCCCGTTCATCGGGATCCGCATCAAAAACTTCGGGCTTGGGACGTGCGAGCGGGGCATCCGGACGCTGGATATCTTCCTGACCGCGCTCAGCGGGCTGACGGGCGGAAAGTTGCCGGAGAACTTCGTGGTGATGCTGCCGAAGCTCGTGGCCGCGGGCCAGGTGCGGACGATGGTCGAGCTGTTCGAGACGTTCGAGGGGAGGGGAGGGGAGGGCTTGTTTCCGCGCGGCTCGCTGAAGATGGAGTTCATGGTCGAAACGACGCAGTCGGTGATCGACTCGAACGGCGCGTGCCCGTTGCCGGAGTTCGTGCGTGCGAGCAAGGGGCGCTGCATCGCGGCCGCGCTGGGCGTGTACGACTACACCGCGAGCCTCGGGATCACAGCGAACCAGCAGCGGATCGACCATCGCGGGTGCGACTTTGCCAGGCACGTAATGCAGGTAGCGCTGGGGGGCAGCGGGCTGTTCCTGTCGGATGGGGCGACGAACATCATGCCGACACCGCCGCACGCGGTTCAACCGGGCGCGAGCCTGACGAGCGCGCAGCGGGAAGAGAATGCGCGGACGGTGCACGACGCTTGGAAGCTGAACTTCGGGCACGTGCGACGGTCGCTGATGCACGGGTGGTACCAGGGGTGGGACCTGAACCCGGCGCAACTGCCCGTGCGGTACGCGGCGGTGTACTCATACTTCCTCGAGTACCTGCCCGAGGCGACGCGGCGGCTGAGGAACTTTGTCGAGAAGGCGGCGCGTGCGACGCTTGTGCGGAGCGATTCGGGAGTGGGCGTGTTCGACGATGCGGCGACAGCGCAGGGGCTGCTGACGTTCTTTATCCAGGGTCTGCGGCGGCGGGCGATCAGCGATGAAGACCTCGCGGCGACGGGCGTGACGCGGGAAGAGATCGCGACCCGGTCGTTCAACGCGATCGTACGGAGGCGACTCGGGACGATGTGAGCAGGCCGACGGAGAGGTGGGGGAGGTGGGGGGTCAGCCATCGACGAGCGCCTCGCAACGGCCATCGCGTTCGGCGATCATGGCCGCCAGATTCCAGTTGCCGATGGGGAGAGCCCCGAACTCGTGCCACGCGGCCCAGACGGCCCGCACGCCCGGCTCGGTGCGCACCCGCGTGGGGGCGGGGGCCGGGGCGCGGTAGAACCACGCGATGGTGCGGCTGTCGCGGCCGCGCAGGATCAGGCAGAACTCCAGTGCGGTGAGTTCGCAGCCGATCTCCTCGCGAAGCTCGCGGCGGATGCTGTCGTCGGGGTGCTCGTCGGGGTTTCGGCCGCCTCCGAAACAGACGAGTTGACCCGGCATGTGCTCGTCATCGTCGCTCCGCCGCTCGAGGAGGTAGCGGCCGGCGGAATCGCGGAGGATGGCGCAGCAGAAGCGAGGCCAGTTCGCGGGATCGTCGCTCGGTGGCAGGCTCACCTGGCCCGCTCCGCCGCCTCGACGACGTTGAGCAGGAGCATCGAGACGGTCATGGGGCCGACGCCGCCGGGGACGGGGCTGACCCAGCCCTGCGGGCCGACGGCCGCGCGGACCGGCTCGAAGTCCACATCGCCGACGGTCCTCATCTTGCCGTCCGCGCCTTTGACTCGGTTGACGCCGACATCGATCACCGCGGCCCCGGGCTTGACCTTCGCCGCGGTGATGAGTCCGGGCACGCCGGCCGCGGCGATGAGCACATCGGCGGAGCGCATGATGGATTCGATGCCGGGCGACCACTTGTTGCAGGAGATGACGGTGGCATCCTGGCGCATGAGCAGGACGGCGATCGGCTTGCCGACGTGGTTCGACGCCCCGACGACCACGGCGACCCTGCCGCGGAGGTCGATCCCGGTGTGCTCGATCATCTTGATGACGGCGAGGGCGGTGCAGGGGGCGAGCGAAGACCGTCCGTACACGACGTTGCCGATGTTGGCGGGGTTGACGCCCTCGACATCTTTTTCCGGCGCGATCAGCCGTTGGATGGAGTATGGGTCCACACCCTCGGGCATGGGCATGTGGACCATGATGGCGGAGACTTCATCCTTGGTGTTGAGCAGCAGGACGCGGCCGGCGATGTCGTCGTACAGGGAGCCCGATGCCAGTTCGTGCAGAACGTACTCGATGCCCAGCTCGCGGCAGGTGCGGCCTTGGCTCTCGGCGTACTGGCGCGCGGCGTTGTCGTCGGCGCCGACGAGCACGGCGTCGAGTCTCGCGGGGCGGCCGGCCTCGCGGAGCGCGGCGGCGCGGCGGGCGATCAGGTCGCGGTAGGCGGTGGCGAGCTGCTTGCCGTCGAGGATGCGGGCAAGGTCGGGCATGTTCGATGGTAGCCGGACGGGCACGGTACCATGACCGCCGTGAGTCAGGCCGATGCCCCAACCCGACGCCGTGCGCACGAACTTCGCACGATCCTGGAGCGTGCGAACCGCGCCTACTACATCGACGCATCGCCGATCATGGCGGATGGGGAGTTCGACCGCCTGTTGAAGGAACTCGAGGCTCTGGAGCGGGCGCATCCCGAACTGGACGATCCCGCGAGCCCGACTCGGCGCGTGGGCGGGGCGCCGATCGACGGGTTCGAGACGGTGGCGCACACGGTGCCGATGCTGAGCATCGACAACACCTACGAACTCGGACACGCGGACAACAAGGGGCTGCTGGACTGGTGGGAGCGGGTGATCGAGGGGCTGGAGGGGGCCAGGGGCGGGGTGCCGGGGTCCGGGAAGAAGGGCAAACGGGACGATGGTGGACCGGCGCTGTTTCAATCAGATCCGCCGCCGCGAAAGCCGGGGTCCGAGGCCGGGATCATGCTCGTCGCGGATGCCAAGGTTGACGGCGTCGCGATGTCACTCCGGTACGAGGAAGGCGTGCTGGTCCGGGCCGTGACGCGCGGGGATGGAACCAGGGGAGACGATGTCACGGCCAACGTGAAGACCATCCGGGCTCTTCCCCTGCGGCTGGAGGGAGAGGCGCCGGAGGTGCTGGAGATCCGGGGCGAGGTGTACTTTCCGCTCAGGGAGTTCGAGAGGACCAACCGCGAGCGCGAGGCCGAGGGCGAGGAACTGTTCCAGAACCCTCGCAACGCCGCGGCGGGGACGCTGAAGCAACTCGACCCGAGGATCACCGCGAAACGACGGCTGGGCTTCGTCGCGCATGGTCGCGGGCAGATCTCCGATGAACTCTGGGCGGAGTCGCACAGCGGGTTTCTGGGCAGGCTCAAGGCCGCCGGTGTTCCGATCAATCCGCCGCTGGTGTTGACGGGAAGGATCGAGGAGGTGGTGCGGGCGATCGAGAAGTTCGACAGCGACCGGCACGCCCGGCCGTACGCGACCGACGGCGTGGTGGTGAGGGTGGATTCGTTCGAGCAGCAGAAGGCGCTGGGGTTCACATCAAAGAGCCCGCGGGCGTTCGTCGCTTACAAGTATCCGGCCGAGCGGAAGACGACCCGGCTGATCCGGGTCGATGCGCAAGTGGGAAAGACGGGGAAGATCACGCCGCGGGCGGTGATGGAGCCGGTGCTGCTGGCGGGCACGACGGTGCAGCACGCGACGCTGCACAACTACGGGAACATCGTGCAGAAGGACATCCGGATCGGCGACCTGCTGGAGGTGGAGAAGGCGGGTGAGATCATCCCGTACGTGGTGTCGGCGGTGACGGCACGGCGACCGAAGGATGCGAGGAGGATCGAGGCTCCGGACAAGTGCCCGGTGTGCGACGGGCCGGTGGAGGTGGACCCGCCGGAGGCGGCCGAGGACCCCGCGCTCGAGACGGTGCGGCGGTGCGCGAACCCGGAGTGCCCGGCGCAGGTGCAGGAGAAGTTGATCTGGTTCGCGGGACGCAAGCAGATGGATATCGAGGGGCTCGGAGAGAAGACGGTGATCCAGATCCGCGCGACCGCGATGCCCGTGGGCGATCCGCGACGCGCGGAGAACGGCGTCCCCGAAGACCTCGCGGAGATTCCGCTCGACTCGTTCGCGGACATCTTCCGGCTGCGCGAGCATCGCGATCGCCTGCTGCGGCTGGAGCGGATGGGCGAGAAGAAGGTGGACAACCTGCTGGCGGGGATCGAGGAGGCGAAGTCGCGGGGGCTGGCGAAGGTGCTCGCGGGCATGGGGATCCGGCACGTGGGCGACTCGACGGCGAAGTCGCTGGCGAGGCTGTTCCCGGATATCGATGCGCTGCTGGCCGCGGAGGAGTGGCAACTGCGGCCGAAGGATGCGGCGACCAACAAGGCCGAGCGCGAGAAGTACGGCCTGCCGAAGGATGGCAAGGACCTGCCCGAGACGGGGCTGGGTAGGCTGACGGCGGGGGCGGTGCGGGACTACCTGCACAGCCGTGTGGCCCGGAGGACGTTCGACGAGTTGCGCGGTGTTGGGGTTGATCTGGCCAGCCGGGAGTACATCGATCCGAAGAAGCGCGGGGAGGCGAAGGCCGCGCTGGCGGACTCACCGTTCCTGGGCAAGACGGTCGTTCTGACGGGGACGCTGGCGTGCTACGAGCGCGAGGCGCTGAAGGGGATCCTGGAGAGGCTGGGCGCGAAGGTGAGCGGCTCGGTTTCGAGCAAGACGAGCCTGGTGATCGCGGGAAGCGAGGCGGGACGCACGCTGGACCAGGCGCGGGAGTTGGGTGTGGAGGTGTGGGACGAGGCGAGGCTGCTGGATGCGCTCGGGAGCGCGGGGGTGGGAGGGGGGTAAGGGAGTGAGGGGATGACGTGGCGCGCAAGGCACGGAACCGCGACCGCGAGGGAGCGGCCTGTCGCATGGCCCGCGCGGGGATGCAACCGTCAGGGAGCGAGAGCCAAGCCCGAACAACGGTGAGGGGGTGAGGGGGCGCGGTGCGTGCTTCGCGCGTTCTCGGTCGCGCGGGGGCGCGGGGGGGAGCGGGGGGGGGGCCAAGGTCCGATCTGTGCCCCGAAATGCGCCAGAAGACCGCGCGCCCGGCGCATTCGTGGGGTCGAACTCGCCGGAAGGCCGCGCTTCCGGTGGATTCGCGGGGTCAACTCCGGCCCGTTTCCCCGCTCGGAAGGGCGGCGCGGGGCTTGGTTCAGCATTCACGCGGTTTCCATCGGCCCTCTCCTCAACCCCGTGACCCCCCCTCACCCCCTCACCCCTCGGCATAGCCTGTCCCAGAGCGGCCAGGCTGTGCGCCACACCCCCCGCGCGGTTTCCGGTATGCTCGCGGGCGATGCAGAACGTTGAGTTCAAGGCCGAACTGCGGGATCCCGGCCTGGCCCGAACGATCTGCCGCGCGCTGGAAGGCGAAGGCGGGCAGTCGGCGCGGTTCGTCGGGACCATGCACCAGACCGACACGTACTTCCGCGTGCCGGATGCCAAGCTCAAGAAGCGTGAAATGCCGGGCGCGCCAACGGAGTACATCTTCTACAACCGGCCGAGCCGCTCCAAGCCCAAGCTGAGCAGCTACACGATCTACTCCGAGGCGCAGGCGATGGAGCGGTTCGGCACGACGCCGATGCCGGTGTGGGTGGTGGTCAGGAAGACCCGCGAGCTGTTCGTGCACAAGGGTGTGCGGATCCACCTCGACCGCGTCGAGGGGCTGGGCGAGTTCATCGAGTTCGAGGCGGTGGTCGGGGGTGGGGGTGGGGGTGGGGGGGGGGGTGGTGGGGGGCACGACCACAACCTCGCGGCGTGCCACGCGCTGATCGACGAACTGCGGGAAGCATTCCATCCCGCGATGGGCGAGCCGATCGCGGGCGGGTACGCGGAACTCCTGACGGTCGATGATGTCACGGCCCCGCAAGGGTGAGCGGTCACGACGTTCAGAGGATCATGCCCGCGGCGACGGTGTTGTTGGTGGCCTCGTCGATGACGATGACCGCGCCGGTGGCGCGGCACTGCGTGTAAGCGTCAAAGACGATGGTGGATGCGAGCTTGAAGCCCACGCGGCCGATCTCGTTGAGCCCGAGCTGGCTCGCACCGGCTTGCCAGGCGAGGGAGTGGATCTCGAGGCGCTCGCGGATGGGGCCCGCGATCGCCCGCACGTAGCGGGCCCCGTGCTTGATGATGCAGCGTCTGCCGGGCGTGAGCGGGCTCTCGGACATCCAGACGACGGTCGCCTCGATCTCGCGCGAGATGCGGGGCATCGCGTCGGCGTGGCCGTTGCCCGGGGCCTTGATGAGGGTGTCCCCGCGGCTGATGTCCAGATCGTGCTCAAGGAGCACGGTCACCGACTGCGGCGGGTGGCACTCGGGGAGGTCTTCATCGAGCAGGTGGATGCGCTTGACCCGCGAGCGCTGGCCCGCCGGGAGCGCGATGACCTCATCGCCGGTGCGCAGCTCGCCGGCGACGATCTGACCGCCGTAGCCGCGGTAGTCGTGATTGGCGGCGTCGTCGCTCTGCGGGCGCACGACCCACTGCACCGGGAAACGGGCGTGGGGGAACTGCTTGATCGGGCGCGGCGGCACGGCTTCGAGATGCTCCAGCAGCGTCGGGCCGCCCCCCCTGCCCCCATCCGCCCGTTCGTACCAGGGCGTGTGCTCGGAGCGATTGACGATGTTGTCGCCGTTGAGCGCGGAGATCGGGATGAAGACCGTGTCGGTGGGCGGGAGCCCGGCCGCGAAACCCTCGAACTCGCTCTTGATGCGATCGAAGACCTCGCGGGCCTTGTCCCAGCCGACCAGGTCGAGCTTGTTGATCGCGACCACGATGTGCGAGACGCCCAGGAGCGTGGCGAGGAAGGCGTGGCGGCGTGTCTGCTCGAGCACGCCCTGCCGCGCATCGATCAGGATGATCGCGAGGTCGGCGGTGCTGGCGCCGGTGGCCATGTTGCGGGTGTACTGGACGTGGCCGGGCGTGTCGGCGAGGATGAACTTGCGCCGCGGCGTGGAAAAGTAGCGGTACGCGACGTCGATCGTGATGCCCTGCTCCCGCTCGGCGCGGAGCCCGTCGGTGAGCAGGGCGAGGTCCACACGGGCATCGCCGCGCTTGAGGCTGGTGCGGTGGACGGCCTCCCACTGATCCTGGTGGATGCTCTTGGTGTCGTAGAGCAGGCGGCCGATGAGCGTGGACTTGCCGTCGTCAACCGAGCCGCAGGTGATCAGGCGGAGAAGGGACATGGCAGAACTCGGAGCGGTGACCAGCGGAGCGACCGGATCAATCGTAACTTCGATCGGCCTCCGTGAGGTTGACTCGGTTGGCGAATGCGTCGTGCTCAATGTCCCGCTCGGTCTTCGAGGTTCCGGCCCCGGGTCGTCATACTCGACATCAGAAGTATCCTTCCTTCTTCCGGTCCTCCATCGCGGCGTCGCTGACGGTGTCGTCGAGGCGTGCGCCCCGTTCGCTGGTGCGGCTGGCCGCGATCTCGTCGATGATGTCCTGCACGGTCGATGCCGGCGACTCGACACCCGCCGTGCAGGTCATGTCACCAACGGTGCGGAAGCGGACGGTCCGGCGGACCAGCGTCTCGCCGGACCGCACCGGGAAGAAGTGCGACACCGGGCAGATCTGGCCGTTGCGGATGACGATGTCGCGCTGGTGGGAGAAGTAGATGCTCGGGATCTCGATCTTTTCCAGCGCGATGTACTGCCAGACATCGAGCTCGGTCCAGTTGCTCAGCGGGAAAGCGCGGATGTGCTCGCCACCGCCATCGCCGCCGGCATCGCCGGACCGGCGGATGCGCCCGTTGTAAAGGTTCCAGAGTTCCGGGCGCTGGTTGCGCGGGTCCCATTGCCCGAAATCGTCGCGGAAGGAGAAGATGCGTTCCTTGGCACGGGCTTTTTCTTCATCGCGTCGTGCGCCGCCGAAGAGGGCGTCGAACCGGAACTCGGCGATTGCATCGAGCAGCGTCGGGATCTGCGCCCTGTTGCGGGACGGGCTGGGGCCGGGGTCCTCGGTCGCGCGGCCGGACTTGATCGAGTCTTCCACGTACCGCACGATCAGACGTTCACCCATCTTCTTGGCCAGTTCATCGCGGAACTCGATCGCCTCCGGAAAGTTGTGCCCCGTGTCGATGTGCAGCAGGGGAAAGGGGAACTTCGCCGGTCGGAAGGCCTTGAGCGCGAGATGGACCATGACGATCGAGTCCTTGCCGCCGCTGAACAGCAGGGCGGGCCGCTCGAACTCGGCCGCGACTTCGCGCATGATGTGAATCGACTCGGCCTCCAGGACCCGCAGATGGGCAAGCGGTGTCTCGGCGACGGGCGAAGTGGCGTTCACGGCCCGAGTGTAGGAGTAAGTGATCGTCGGCATGGCTGAACGCCGGCCGCGGCGGGAGGCGGTGGGCGGAAACGTCGGTGCTCGAAGGGGGGGTCGAAAACCCGGAAATGGCTGGGGCCGGACTTGAACCGGCGACACCCGCATTTTCAGTGCGGTGCTCTACCAACTGAGCTACCCAGCCGACGTGTGGACCACAAGCCTATCAGCGCCCAATCATTGGTCAAGTGGTCACCCGCGGAATCGGATTGGCGGGTGCCGACTCACGGCTTTGGGCTACCATCCGGCCCTCTCACCCCGGAAACTGGAGACTCTCGCATGTCCAGGAACTTGGCAGCGGCTCTCTTTGCTTGGTTGGTGGTCACCGTGGCGACGCTTGCACAGCCCGGCGGCGTGCCCGACTACGGCTTTGACTGGGTAACGATCGGCGACGTGAACAACCCGGCGTACACCGGTCCCGGCAGCCCGGATCATCGGAACTATCCTGTGGGGCGCGGGTCCGTGGGCTACGAGTACCGGATTTCCCGCACCGAGATCACAACCCTCCAATGGATGGAGTTTCTGAACACGTTCATCACCCAGCCGGGTGTTGATGCGTTCAGCCGTGCCTGGCAGCGCCCACTTCACTGGGGAGGGGTGCCGACGAACAATCCGAACGGTCCGGGGATTCTGTACTTGCTCGACCCGCTCTACCCGAGGGCGGCCGATCAGCCGGTGGCGGGGATCAGTTGGCGGCAGGCAGCCCGATTCTGTAACTGGCTGCAAAGCGGCAAGTCGTCAAGTCTCGACGCGCTGGTGACCGGAGCGTACGACACCACGACTTGGAGCGGAGGGCCGGGCACCGGCACGCCGGCGACCGATGCGGAGCGCCACCTGCCGGGCGCGCGATTCTGGATCCCCACAATCGACGAATGGATCAAGGCTGCGCATTACGACCCCGCCAAGTACGGAGCGGGCCAAGGCGGCTACTGGCAATACCCGAACCGCTCCGATTTGGCCCCGGTTCCTGGGCTGCCGGGCATGGGGGAGGCAAACATCGGTACGGAGTTCTGGGAGGTTCCTGTCGGGTCATATCCGATGACTCGTTCTGCCTTTGGTCTTTTGGACTTAGCTGGTGGGGTGGCCGAGTGGTCGGAGGACATTTTCGAACGAAGTCAGTTTGCCTATCGCTTCGCCGACGGGTCGTCGGCCTCGCAGGCTCACACGCCTCAACCTAACGTTTCTTCGGTAGACGAGCTAATTGAACATTCTGCGTACATTGGCGGAGACTCGAACGCCAACGATGCTGGATTGCGGATTGCATCTATACCCGTACCCAACTGTGGTTAGGTGGTACTATCGCTTTTTCTGATTCCACTCACTCGAAGAAGGAAGAGCTTGAGATGACGAGGACTGTTATTGTCTTTCTCGCCTATGTTTGGTGCGTCGCTGTGGCGACAAGTCGCGTTCAATCCGCAATCGTGGTCGAATCAGCACCGTCATCTTCGTCAACAACGTTTACCACTGTGTCTGGAACGTATATTGACGCCAATGGTGCGCTTCACATCCCGGCCAGCGCGTTGAACTCGTCGAACGTGAAGTTTCGCGTGTACTCCGACACAGGCAATCCTTCCACAAGCACGCTGCCGACGGAAGATCTTCCTAAAATCGTGCTTGATACCGGTGGCAGCACCGGCGTGAACTACATACTCATTATCGCCAATGCGCCGACGGTTGGCTCGCAGACCGCTCCATACGGCCAAGCCGCCGCTGGGGGAGTCAACTGGGGCGGGGTGCAAGAAGGCGCTTACAATTTCCAACTGAAAGGGCGTGTGCTGGGTGATCTGACCGGTCCGATTGTCGTGCGCAACCTCGTGCGCTTGGATGTTGATGGCTCGATGGGGTCGGCCAGCTTCATCGAGCACACCGGTCCGGCTGGTGGCCCCCATCTGGGTCATGTCCAGGTCGGCGGAAGCATAGCGTCAAATGCCTATGTTTCCGCAACTCACGGCGACGTGACCACGCTCCATGTGCTTGGTGATATGGCGGGGCACGTGTTCTCAAATGAAAGCAACATCAAGAGTGTAACCGTGCAGGGCACCCTCTCCGGCCGCGTGTGGGCGGAGAAGATGATCGACACGCTCTCGGCCGGTGCGATCTCGCGATGGGCGGGTCAAGTCGCGCGAGGTCAATCGGGCTTCCGAGCGCGCAACGACGATGTGTACGCCTTCCGGCTGCATCCCGACCGCAACAACAATGGCATCGAGGATGTCTGGGAGGTCACCCAGAATCCGCCGATTTCGTTGGACAACAACCACAACAACATCCCCGATGGCTGCGAAGTTGTCTACACGGTCCGCCCGTGCGACTGGAACCGCTCCGACATTGTCTCGATTCAGGTTCTCTTTGACTTCCTGGCCAGCTACTTTGCAGGCAATGGTGAGTTCAATCAGAGCGGAACTGCCTCGATGCAGGACAGCTTTGACTTCCTGGCGTGCTTCTTCGGGCTTCCCTCACCTTGTACGCGCACCTAAGTTCCACACGCAGCGAGCAACCGAGTGTCCATGGCCGCAACCGCAACCGCTCCAAATCCCACGCCCGGAGAACTGCAAACGCCGCCGCGTCTGCTTGACGTGAAGGGTCTGCAGACCCACTTCCCCGTCAAGTCCGGTCTGCTCCAGCGGACCACCGGGTTCGTGCGCGCCGTTGACGGGATCGACTTCCATATCGGCCGCGGCGAGACCTTGGGATTGGTAGGGGAGTCGGGGTGCGGCAAGACGACGGTTGGGCGGACGATCCTTCGGCTGATCCCCGCGACGGGTGGGCACGTGAACTTTGACGGGCGGGATGTCTATCAGGCCCGCGGCGAGGAACTCAAGAAGCTGCGCCGGCGGATGCAGATCATCTTCCAGGACCCCGCGGGCAGCATGAACCCGCGCATGCGGGTGCTGAACATTGTCGGGGAACCGCTCCTCGTGTACGGGCTGGTGAAGTCGCGCGAGGAACTGCGTGAGCGCGTTGAGACCAACCTCGTGAAATGCGGCATGCCCAAGGCCGCGGCCGACCGGTACCCGCACGAGTTCTCGGGCGGACAGCGCCAGCGCATCGCGATCGCCCGAGCCCTTTCGCTCGAACCGAGCTTCATCGTGTGCGATGAGCCGACCAGCGCGCTGGATGTCTCGATCCAGGCGCAGATCCTGAACCTGCTCAAGGATCTGCAGCGCGACCTGGGACTCAGTTACCTGTTCATCTCGCACGACATGGCGGTGATCCAGCACATGTGCGAGCGGATCGCGGTGATGTACAAGGGCAAGATCGTCGAGGAAGGCCCGAAGACCCAGATCATCAACTCGCCCCAGCACAAGTACACACAGAGCCTGCTCTCCGCGGTGCCCATCCCCAAGCCGCCCGCGCCGGGGCAGAAGAAGCAGCGGGTGGTGTTCGAGGGCGGGGCGACGTGAGCGGCCGACCGGGTGCCGGGCTGCTCACTTGGGTTCCGTCTTCTTCGCGGGCGGTTCGACGACCTCGAAACTCAGCGACGCCCACAGGCTCTCCCACTTGCACCCCGTCGGGTTGGCGGCGGTGTCGGTCGGCGCGGGCAACATCTCGACCGCGTTCAGCACCCAGGTGCCGGCACGCGAGAGTTTCAGTTTGACCTCGCCGTTCTCGCCCGTACGGCCCCGAACCCGCGCACGGGCATCCTCGACGCAGTTGGCGCCGACCAGCACGCCGGAACAGGGTTTGCCGTCCAGCAGCAGCCTGGCTTGAAACTCCTCAGCCGGCTTGGCCGCGGCCGGATCGGTGATCGGCACGAGTTCGAGGCGAAGTCCGACGACACGATCGAAGCCCGTGGTCACCGGCGCGGCATCGCTTTCCGAACCGCGAGCGAAGATGATCGACTTCGCGCACCGCGAGTACATCTCCAGGCCCGGCTTGTCGGATTCGCCCGCCTTCTTGCGGGCCTCGATGATCTTCTCAAGCCCCTCCTCACGGAGGTAGTCCTCGAACTTCGCGCTCTCCAGTTGCACCGTCGCGTGCTTGCCGCGATAGACCACGATGTGCGATCCGGGACTCTCGATCCGCAACGCGCCGGCCGGCGCTCGCCCGTCAAGCCCGACAACGGGTGCCTCGGTTCCGTCGGGCGAGATCGCCACGAACCGCTCGATCATCGAATCCTTGCGTCTGAATACCTCGCCCGGATAGTCGTCGCCGATCCGCAGATCGAGGCTCACGAGCGTAGCGGCCGTGGGTGCGTACGACGACGGTCGGATCCAGAAGTCGTGCGCCCACGCCGGCGCGGCCAGAGCGAGCACCAGAACCATCATCATCGGCCAAGTGATTGCCTTGATCACGATCGCACTCCAAAGACGGACTTACCTCGGCTTCAAGAGAAGGACCGCCCGCCCGAGCGGCCGTGCAAACACTTTTCGCGGAACTCCGGCGTCGTTGCAGCCTCAGTTCGGCGAACCCGCGATCGGCGGCTGCAAGTACGGCCACGCGGCCGCGAACCGGGTTGCATCAAGAAACGCCCCGTCGGTGAACGCCAGGTTGCCCGAGGGCGCGCAGCTCCCGGCTTGACCGGCGTTGGGAACCACCGCGCCCATCACGGCACGCAGCGAGATATCGACCACGTCGTCGCCCGGCCTCCGTCCGTTGGGGAAACCGGCCAGGTCGCCGCCGAGAACGCCCAACCGACTCTGCATGGCCGCGGGCGTCGGAGCGATGGCGGTGTTGAGCCGCAGCATCTCCGACGGCCGAACGTTCGCGGGCTGGTTCAGTCCGGGAATGCCGGTGAGGAAGATCGACACCAGGTCGTTCCGCGGAAGGCACGGCGCGGTGACCGCGGGAAACAGCGACTGAAGAATGGCGGGCAGGGTCGGATTGGTGACGTAGGTCAGGAACTGCCCGTCGTTCCGCGGCTCACTGGCGTTGAAGCGATCCTTGTCGGGCAGGCCGATCACGACCTCGTTCACCAGAGGCATTCCGAGGCGTGAAACCTGGCGCGTGCCGCGCCCGGGCACGTACTCCCCGGATGGGCTGACGAAGATCGGGGTCGCCAGGCTGGCCGACGTCCACCCGCCGATGACCGGCTCGCCCGGACGCGTGAGGAACGAGATCGGAAGTTCGAGGATGATCGACGTCACGTTCTTGTCGTACAGGTCGTCGCGCTCGCCATCTTCCGGTCCGAGCGGGTTGGTGTTGACCAGGTCGAAGACCTCGCCGAGGTTGACGACGAACGGATCTTTGCGCTGCCCGACGAACACGCGACCGGACTGCGACCCCGACAACCGGATCGTGGACTGGTGCGAAGCGGCGTACGTCGGGTAGTCGGCGAACGTCTTCCCGCCGATGTTGTCGCCGGGCTTGAGGTAGTCAAACTGTCCCGGTGCGCCGACCGGTCGCAGGAACGCGCTGGAGTTCGGGCGTCGAAGCACGACGTTGTACGACTCAAGGACGTTGAGATTGCCGTTGTCCAGGGCCGTGGGTCCGATCGAACCGATGTTGTTGAGCGCGACGGGCACCATCACGCCCCCGACGTTCAATGACAGGCCGCGGATCGTGTTGGTGAAGCGGAACTCGAACACGAAGTCCGGCTGGGCATCGCCGTTGTTGTCGATGTTGATCTCGTAGACGGCGTTCTGGTTGAACTTGAAGTAGTTGGGCCCGCCGTACGCGTCCTGCAGGGGGATGTAGTTGGCCACGATGGTCACGAAGCCTTCGCGTCCGGGTTCGTAGCTCCGGAACATGTAGAAATCCGTGCCGTCGATCGTCGGGTTGGCCGCGGTGCCGGGGGCCTCACGGTGGCTGGATGCGTGCGTCTGCGCGGCCGAGATCAGCAGGCACGCAACCGCTGAAACCCGTCGGCCGGAACCTCGTGCCATGAACATGAACGTCATCGGGATCTCCTTCGCGAGGCGAGTTCGGGGTTGGGCGCGTCGGGGGGGACCCCATGCCTCACGCAGGTACTTCGAGCCTCGACGGACACCGGTTTTTGATTCCGCGCTCAATCCCTGCGAGCCGTGATCGCCAGGCGCTCGGCCCCGTGGTCGAACGGCAGGCCGGTCAACCCATTGAATGTCCGCACATCCGTGAACCCGGCACGCGAAGCAAGATCGCAGAGCTCGATCGCCGAGTACAGGCGATGCCCGAACCTGATCTCGCGCCGGCTGGGGCCGTCGAGCACGTTCCACACGTTGTCGATCCATCCCCAGCCGTCGCGCACGGCACGCTCCTCGATCAGAACCCGGCCGTCGGGCAGCCGCCGCCAATCTCGCTCGCGGAAGACCTTCGCGCAGGTCTCTTTCGAGTGCAACTCCATGACCAGGGTTCCGCCGGGCTTCAGGCTCGCAAAGAAGTTGGCGAGCACACGGGCGTCATCCGCGGGGTCTGCGTTGTACCCGAAGCTCGTCCAGAGATTGAACACGAAGTCGAACGCGCCGGGCCGGCAGAACTCGCGCATGTCGGCCTCGACCAGTTCCAGCTCGACGCCGACGGCCGAGGCGGCATCTCGTGCCTCCAGCAGGTACGGGCGAGTTCGATCGGCCGCGGTGACGCGGCAGCCGCGGCGCGCGAGTTCGATCGCGTGCCGTCCCACTCCGCATGGCAAGTCCAGCACGGCCGCGCCGGCACGCGGCCCGACGAGGCGCCACAGCGCGTCGATCTCCGCCGGGGCCTTCGCGAGTGTCTCGGGTGTGAACAGCACCTCGCGCAGCTCGCGCCATAGATGGTCATCCTCGAACCACTGCATACCTCAAGCGTACGCGCCCGCAAAGGCACTGCGTAGTGGTTGCGGCATACAGCAGAGGCAGCGGAGATCGGACAAACGATCAGCTCGAATGAATGCTCCGCCGTTCACGGCATTCCGGGCAGGCGCTGAATCAAGAACCCGAGGGTCGGGCCGCTGCTCGCCTTTCCTCTGCTGTCTCTGATGTTCTCTGGTACCTCCGCGTACGGCTATCAAACCGGCGGAACCCACGTGCTCTTGATGTGGACCTGCTTCATCTGGTCCTCCGTGCACGAACTCGGGGCCCGCGTCATCAGGTCGGCGCCGATCTGCGTCTTGGGGAAGGCGATCACGTCCCGGATGTTGTCCGATCCGACCAGGTGCATGACGAGCCGGTCGAGCCCGAAGGCGATGCCGCCGTGGGGAGGTGCGCCGTACGACAGCGCCTCGAGGAGGAAGCTGAACTTTTCCTTGGCCTGCTCGGGCGAGAGGCCCAGCAACTGGAAGACCTTGCTCTGCACCGCGCGGTCGTGGATGCGGATCGAGCCGCCGCCGATCTCCGACCCGTTGAGCACGACGTCGTAGCCCGCCGACACGATCGACTCGAGGGTTTCGTCGTCATCCTCGGCGGCCTCGACGAACGCCGCGGCCTGGTCGTCGCGCGGTGCCGTAAAGGGGTGATGCAGGGCGACCCACTTGCCCGTGTCCTTGTTGCGCTCGAACATCGGCGGATCGATCATCCACAGGAAGTTCCACATCTTGCCCCACTCGGGCACGATGCCGAGGTCGCGGGCGACCTTCTGCCGAAGTTCGCCGAGCGTCTTGGTCGCGACGGCGTAAGTGTCGGCCACGAACAGGACGGTGTCGCCGACCTGAAGGCCCAGCGCGGCGATGAGCTCGGGCTTAACGGTCGGAGCGTCGATGAACTTGGCGATACCGGTCTCAAATCCGATGTTGCCGTCCGGCGTCTTGATCGTTTTGACGACGGCGACACCCCCCGCGCCGAAGGTCTTGACCCACTCGCTGTAGCCGTCGGTCAGCTTGCGGGTCAGTTTCTCCGCGCCGCCCGGAATGCGGATCGCCTTCACGACGCCCTTCTTGGAGTAGAACTGGCGGGCGGTGGGGTTCTTCGCGAGCGCATCCTTGAAGACCTTGAAATCGCACTTGGCCGCGATCTCGGAGATGTCCTTGATCTCCAGCCCGTACCGCGTGTCGGGACGGTCGATCCCGAAGCGTTCAAGGCACTCGCGGTAGGGCATGCGCACCAGCGCGGGCACGGTGATGCCGAGCACCTCACCGAACACTCGGCGCACGAACCCTTCCATCATCTCCATGATGTGCTCGCGCCGGACGAAACTCATTTCAAGATCGACCTGGCTGAACTCCGGCTGGCGGTCGGCGCGCGGGTCTTCATCCCGGAAGCAGCGGCAGATCTGCATGTATCGATCGCATCCCGACACCATGAGGATCTGCTTGAACAACTGGGGCGACTGCGGGAGTGCGTAGAATGTTCCCGGCACGTTGCGGCAGGGGACGATGAACTCGCGGGCCCCCTCGGGCGTGGACTTGTACAGGATCGGCGTCTCGACTTCGAGGAAGCCGTTCTCGTGGAAGTAGTTCCGCGTCGCACGCATCACGTTGTGGCGCGTGGTCAGGATCTTCTGCATCGTCGTCCGGCGGAGGTCGAGGTACCGGTGCTTGAGCCGGATCTCCTCGTTGGGCAACTGGCCGAAATCGTCGGGAAGGAACGGGGGATTGTCGGTCTTGTTGAGCACCTCGAGCTCGGACACGACCAGCTCGACCTTGCCGGTCGCCAGCTTGGGGTTCTCGCCGCCGATACGGGTCCGGATCGTGCCCCGCACCGCGACAACATCCTCGTTGCGGAGCTTGCGGGCGGCCTCGTGCATGGACGGATTGGCCGCGCCCTCGGGATCGAAGACCAGTTGCGTCAGGCCGAAGCGGTCGCGCAGGTCGATGAAGACCAGGCCGCCGTGGTCGCGGTAGCTGTTGACCCAGCCATTGAGGTTGACGGTCTGGCCGATGTGCGATTCACGAAGCTCGCCGCAGGTGTGCGTGCGCCGGAGCATGGTTGGTTCCTTCCCGTATCGGGGCGGAGTATAGCGGTCGGTGCGGGCGGAGAGCCCGGCACGCTTCGGCCCAGTTCTGCCGCGCAGTATTCTCGCTTACGCCGCCTTCGCCCGAGCCCGGCCCGCGCCGCGGATCATCAGGCTGGTCACGACCTGGATCGCCTCCATCCACTCGTCGTGGAGGTCGTGCGTCCACTCATCGCCCATGCCTTCGCGCAGGGTCTCGAGCAGGGCATCCCGGATGATGCCGTAGTCCCGCGGCTCCATCCCGAGCATCTGGTTCCGCACACCCGTTTCGAGCAGCAGGTATTCAATCGCGCTCAGCCGGTGCAGGTTCTTCACCACCATCCCGCACGGCGCGATGTAGGGTTGGGCGTGGTCACGGGGCTCGTCGGGAAAGAGCTTGCCGAGTGTCGGCGATGCCGCCCTGACCCGCTTGACGAACCGCTCGAACAACTCCGGCCCGCGGGGTGCGAGCGTGCGGAACGTCTCACGGATGCTGTCGAGTTGATCGGCGTTCATCGGCGAACCTCGCGTCATGTTGAAGGGAACAGGGGGAGGGGGGAGGGGGGCCAGCCATCAGCGGGTGCACGCCGAGCGTCAGCGTCCGACCCGACAACGGGGACGTGCCTGAACAACCGTCCAATTCAGAATCGGTTGTGACCGATCCCGGCTTGCGGAGATTGCCGAACTTCGTCGTTGTAGGTCTCAATAACCTGCCGGAGCCACCGCAATCAGGCGGCCTTGGCGTAGAACATGCGGGCCGACGGGTTCATGACTTCAAGGCAGGCGTCGATCGCGGAGGCCCACGCCGATTCCTGTGCGGGCCCCCACGGCGCGTTGCAGGTGTGCGCCGCAGCACGGGTCGCTTCGAGCAGACACGCCCGGGCCGTCAGGAAGGTCGGGTGGCTGAACCCGCGCGAGGTGAGCGTCTTGCCGAACCGGCCGAGCTCGGTCTTCACAAGGTCGGTCTCACCCAGATGCCGGATGAACCACGCCCATCGGTGCGCCATTTCCCGGCGCTGCCGCGCATCGGTCGCGAATGACCTTCGGAGGTGCGGGCAGGCGCCGAAGAACCGGTCGCAGAACCCGTCAACGAGCTGGTAGGCGCAACGATCGATCGCGGCCCCGTGCGTGCGGACCTGCTGAACGCTTGAATGGTCGAGGAACATCGTGAACTCCGGGAGTTTGCAAGGGCTCGGCCGCCGCCGGCCGCGCGGGACGGATCGTCGGCAAGGTTCGAGCACCGCGTTCGCGCCGGCTCCCCGGGCACGATCCGCGTCGCGGCACGATCAGCGCACGCGGCGTATCCGCTCAACTCGATCGGCACCCGAGGTCCGAGAGCGCTCGGGCGGCCGTCCTGAGTACGATCGCCACCCCCCCCAACCGCAACAAGGACCGTCCCATGATCCAAGCCCCACCCCAGCCGACGCGAACCGCTCCTCTGCCCGCCGCGGCGGTCTTCCGCGACCTGCCTTTCATGGGCGTGATCCGTGTCAACAACGAGGCCGCAAGGGTGGGATACCGCATGGGCGACCCATCGTGGTCGAACCTCGGGCAGGGTCAACCGGAAGTGGGGGAGCTGCCGGGCGCGCCGGCGAGATTCAGCGACCTCAAGATAGACCTTGCGGACCACGCGTACGGGCCGGTCGAAGGCCTACCGGACCTGCGGGCCGCGATCGCCGCCCACTACAACCGTCTGTACCGAGTCGGCATGAAGTCGCAATACACCGAGCAGAACATCGCCGTCGCGGCGGGCGGGCGCATGGCGCTCTCTCGCCTGGCCGCCTCGATGAAGCACGCGCGGCTCGGCCACTTCACGCCGGATTACACGGCCTATGAAGACCTGCTGACCTCGTTCCCGACGATCGATCCCGTGCAGATCGACCTCTCTCCGGCGAGCGGCTTCACCATCACCCCGGAAGCTTTGGGCGACCGCGTCGGTCGAGACAGGCTCGACGCGCTGCTGATCAGCAATCCGTGCAACCCGACCGGCGTGGTGATCAGCGGCGAGGAACTCAGGGCGTGGGTCGAGCTTTCCCGCACGCGCGGCACGACCCTGCTCATGGACGAGTTCTACTCCCACTACCACTACACCGCCGACGGCAAGCCGGCATCCGCGGGCGTAAGCGCCGCCGAGTTCATCGACGATGTGAACAGCGATCGGGTCGTCGTGATCGACGGATTGACCAAGTGCTTCCGGTACCCGGGCTGGCGTATCGGCTGGGTCGTTGCGCCCACGGACATCATCCAGCGCATGACCGCGGCGGGCAGCTTCCTGGATGGAGGGCCGTGTCGCCCGATGCAGCGTGCGGCGATCGAGGTGCTCAAGCCCGCCCGCGCCGATCAGGAACTCGCGGCGGTCCGTGCCGAGTTTGCCGAGAAGCGGCGCATCACGATCGAGCGGCTGAGCGCGCTGGGCGTCAAGTTCCACCATCCCGCCAGCCGCCATTCGGGCACCTTCTACATCTACGGCGATGTATCGTCACTCCCCGGCCCGCTCAGCACCGGGCAGGGCTTCATGCGCGAGGCGTTCAAGCACCGTGTTCTGACTGTTCCAGGCGAGTTCTTCGATGTGAACCCTGGGACCAAGCGACAAGCCGACCCAGGTCTGTGCCGATTCGTCCGATTCAGCTTCGGCCCCCCGCGAGCAAACCTGACTGCCGGGTTGGATCGACTCGCCGATATGGTGAAAGCGTCGCAGTAGTTCGTATTGTGGTTGGATACGGCGGTCGAAGCGGGCGGACGGAGCAAGGCGTTCGCGAGCCCACCGTTAGCCCAATGCCCAAGCGCGTCAGAGAATTTGCCGATAAGTCAGCGGCGCGCTACTGTTCGGAGTCTGCTCAGTTGTTACGCCGAACGACAAGGATGTGACCGATGACCACGCTGGCATTCATCAACCACATGACCCCGATGACGTGGGTCATTCTGCTCGCGCTGGGACTTCTGATCTTTGGCCGCAGGCTTCCCGAAGTCGGCCGAAGCCTCGGCAAGGGCATCGTCGAGTTCAAGAAGGGCTTGGCGGGAGTGGACGACCAGATCACCGAGACCGTGCGTCGGCAGTCTGAGCATCCGACCAATCTCCCTCCGCCCGCCTCGGCCGCGAACTCGCCGCGCATCGCCCCGCCCGCGACGGCGATGGGCGCCGATGCGCGTGTCAGCCGTGCCGATGTGGTGGATTGATCGAGCGACTTCCGAAGACTCGTGGGGCGGCGATGCGCCCGATTCGCCGTGATCGGGTGCTTGTCCTAGTCTTGACGCGAAAGTCATCCCACGGGCCCTATACTCCGCCCGACGCCGAGGTAGCTCAGCTGGTTTAGAGCGCTGGATTCATAACCCGGAGGTCGGCGGTTCGAGTCCGCCCCTCGGCATTCTCCATCAGGCTTGGGTTCATCGACGAGCGTGCTTCGACGCACGGCGATTGGCTTCTTGTATCGGCGGCGACGCCGGCTTCAAGCGGACGAACCCCTCCATGGCTTCGTACTCGGTCAGCCCCAGGCGGTCGTAGAGCTGTGCGGTGTTGCGGTTGCGATCTTCGGCCCGCTGCCAGAACTCGCGAGGGTCGTTCGGGCCCGGGAAAAGAGCCTTGTCTTTCTGGCTCTCGTGCTTGAAGATCGCCATGCGCTTGCGCTTCACCTCGTCCGGCGAGAGGGGCACGGCCATGTCGATCTCGTGCGGCTCCCACTCCTGCCACGCGCCGCGGTACAGCCAGACCTCGCAGGACTTCATCCACGGCCGGGATTGCAGCGACTCGATGGCCCGAAGGATCGCCGCGAGACACACGCGATGCGTGCCGTGGGGGTCGCTGAGGTCGCCCGCCGCGTACACATGGTCGGGCTTCACGCGGTCGAGGAGTTCCGCGACGATGCGGATATCCTCGCTTCCGAGGGGTTGCTTGCGGACCTTGCCGGTCTCGTAAAAAGGCAGGTCAAGGAAGTGGATGCGGCCCTCGTCGGCGACGCCGCAGAACCGGGCGCCCGCGCGGGCCTCGGTCCGGCGGATCAGCGACTTGATCGTGCGGAGTTCCGGGATGTCGATCTCGCCCGCCCGCTTCCGCTTGATGAATCGCTCGACCGTCTCCTCGATGTGCGACGCCACGCGCTCGCCTTCGCGAGATCCGCCGCGGAAGAACGCACCGGCGAACTCGGTGACGAAGTCCGCGTGCCGCAGCGCGGTCTCGTCCCACACCGCGATGTTGCCGCTGGTCTGGTACGCCACATGCACCTCGTGGCCCTGATCGCACAGGCGGATGAACGTTCCGCCCATGCTGATCACATCGTCATCCGGGTGAGGGCTGAAAAGCACGACCCGCTTGGCCTGGGTCGCCCGCCTTTGGGTACCCCGTCTCTCCGAGGCGGGCGACTGCGAAGACATCGACTGCGCAATCTCCCAGTGCGACGACGGCCTGCCGGTGTCCGAGCGGGTTGGAAACGATGGCACGCCGCCCGGCGGCGGGGTGCCCTGAGCGCGGCCCGCGGGCCAACCCGTGATCGTGCCCTGCAGCGAACGGAAGACCTCGATGTTGATGTCGTACGCGCCGCCCGCGCTCGACGCAACCAGTTCCTGGAGGCCGTGCTCGCTGTAGTCCTCATCGGTCAGTTTCAGGATCGGCTTGCCGAGCGTGAGGGCCAGCCAGATCGTGGCCCGGCGCGTGAGCGCCACCGTCCAATCAAGGCCGAAGTCACGGATCGATCCGAGCATCCACGGCGTCTTGACCCGCGTGAGTTCCGCCGACGCGGCCTCGTCGAGCACGATCTGCGTCGCGCGGTGTTCCTGCAGATAACTGGCCGCGACACCGGGGGTGATCTCGCCCTCGACCGCACGCCTGATGATGCCGGCCTTGTGCTCGCCGAAGGCAAGCAGGATGATCCGCTTGGCATCAAGAATCGTGCCGACGCCCATCGTGATCGCCTGCCGCGGCACGTGCCATTCACCGAAGAAATCGCTCGCGGCGTCCATTCGCGTCACGCGATCGAGCGTGATCAATCGCGTGCGGCTCTCGCGCGAGGATCCGGGTTCATTGAACCCCACGTGCCCCGTGCGGCCGATGCCCAGGATCTGGAGGTCGATGCCGCCCGCGCCGGCGATCGCCCGCTCGTAGCCCTCGCAGAACGTGCCCACCCGCTCGCGTGCCGCGGTTCCGTCAGGGATGTTGACGCTGGCCCGTGGGATATCGACGTGGTCGAACAGGTGCTCGCGCATGAACCTCACGTAACTCTGCAGCCGGTCGGGCTGCATGGGCCAGTACTCGTCGAGGTTGAAGGTCACGACGTTGCGGAAACTGAGCCTTTCCTCGCGGTGCATCCGCACCAGCTCGTCATACACGCCCGTCGGCGTGCTCCCCGTGGCCAGACCGAGCACCGCCCGTTCGCCGCGCTCGGCCTTGTCTCGAATGAGTTCGGCGATCTGGCCGGCGACCGCGCGGTTGGCCTCTCCGCTGGTGCCATGGATCACCACCGGGACCCTCTCGAGTCTCCGCATCCTTGCATCGCGGCTCGTGATGGTGTTCGTGGTGGCGGCTGAGCCGACCGGCCGTCCCTTGAGTCCGCCGGGGCGATTGTGTCCGTTGGATCCGGCCATCGGGCTCTCCAGATCGACTCCAAGTCCAAGCCGGACTGGGCGATCCCGTCATGGTACCCGTGCGATGTCCCAACCGGGCGGCCGAACAGGGGTCTCGGCAGGGCAACCGCATTATTGCCGAATAATGACTGAACGATGGTGATGCTGATCGATGCTTGGTGACACGGCGGAGGCCGTGGATCAAGCGGAGGTCAGGATGACCAACTCGGTGACTCGGCAC
>JADLCX010000020.1 GCA_020846975.1 Phycisphaerales bacterium | reverse complement strand
TGTTCGGCGCGGCGGGCGCGACGGCCGGGCCCGGGGGCGCGGGCGGCGGAACGTTGGCGGTCTGGAAGACCGCATCGCGCGCGGCGGGCGTCGTCTGCGAGTCAGCAAAGGCCTTGATGTAGCCGATGGCATCGGAGCCGAGGTCGGTCATGGTGCGCAGGGCCGAGGTCTGGGCCATGGTCGCGGCCTTGGCGGCGAGGCGCGCGGCCTGGGCGTTGTCGTAGGCGGTGCGGGCGGCCTGGGTCGCGACCTTCACGGCCGTGGCCATCGCCGAACCAATTCCAATCGCGGCAAAGTCGCTGACCCACCCGTCGATGCGGTTCTCGAACCACTGGATGCGGTCCACGATGCGGTCGGGCAACACAGACATTGTTGAGACTCCTTCTGTATGGTGAGGGCCGGGCGGAACTGCGGGCCGGTCACGCAAGGAGTGCATCGGGGATGCGCGGCGATCGCTTCGGTCCGAGGCCGGCGAAATCTTGTGCGTTCTCGCGGCCGGGGCGGTACAGGCGGGAGAGTTTGACAGGGGTGGCCGGGGGGGGCTTGGTGGCACAACCTGGCGCTTCGCCTGGTTGTGTCGGGGTGATGGGGTGATGGGGCGAGGGGGTGTCGGCGCGAGAGACCAGGGCAAAGAGCAAAAAAGCCGCGGGCCGCGGGTTGCGCGGGCTGCGGCGGTCGTCTTTCGACGGTGCCTGCGATTGCTCTTGTTGCGTGAAGGCGTACTGTGTTCTTCACACGCGCACGCACGGGGCGATCCACCGAGATGAGGGAACCGAATGATGCCGGCGACAAAGGCCAAGATTCAACTGGATGAACCAGTGAGCGAGCCACAGAGCAACGGCCCGCGCAACACGATCCTGCACGCTGACGCGCTCAAGGCGCTCGCGGACCTCCCCGCGGGCCAAGTCGATCTGACCGTGTTCAGCCCGCCCTACGACGGCATCCGGGACTACGGCAAGAACTGGATGCTCGACTACAGGACGCTCGGGTCGGAGTTGTTCAGGGCCACCACCGACGGGGGCGTGTGCGCTGTCGTCATCGGCGACGGAACGAAGGACTTCGCGAAGTCTTTGAACATCGACCGTTCACGAAGGGAGCGTTGAGATGTACACGCACATCTTCGTTTGGAGACGCGAACGAGTCACGATCGTCTACTCAATCTCGCACACGCGCCATGGGCTCCAACTCATCATCGACGATGTGTCGGCAGGCACCCTTGATGTTGCCAACAACGTGCCCGACTGGCTGATCGAGCATGAAGCGGGCGCGGCGGCCGCCGCTCACGGAGCCAGTTATCTCTGATCGGTGGTCACGATGCCCCCCCCTCCCCCCACCCCTGCTCACGCGGCAACCTCGCCGATGACCAGCGTTCTGACCGGCTCGTGGCAACAAGCCTTTGAGGCCGTGCTCGCGTCCGCAACAGACAGCCTGACGCTCTGCGCGCCGTACATCACCGAGCACGGAACCAACGTCGTTCGTTCCATGCACGCTCAACAAGGCGGATCCAAGCCTCGCGCGCTGGTGCTGACCGACCTCTCACCCCTGGCGATCTGCGCCGGCGCGACCGACCCGGCGGCCATCGCGGGATTGCGCGCGGTGTTTCCCGCATCCCGTTCGGTGCACCTGCCCCGGCTGCACGCCAAGGTCTATGTGGCGGACCGCGCCCGCGCGATCGTGACTTCCGGCAATCTCACCTACGGCGGGCTGGTGTGCAACCACGAGTGCGGGCTCCTGATCGACGATCCCGTGAGCGCTGCGCATATCGACGACGAAGTATCCGCGTACGCGGGCCTCGGGGCCGATGTGGACAACGCGACCCTCGACGAGATGTGCGGCCTGGCTGTTGACGCCCGCGCGGCCTACAAGGCGCAGACCGCTTCGGCCTCCCGGGAATCGACCCGCCGTCTCCGTGCCGTGCTCAGGTCCGCATCGGATACCCTCGTACGAGCACGGCTCGCCGAAGGACCGATCCACACCGTTTTCGCCAGGACCATCGAGTTTCTCCTGCGACGCCACGGCCCGCTCTCGACCGAGGCCATGCACCCGATGATCCAGCGGATGCACCCGGACCTCTGCGATGACACCGTGGACCGCGTGATCGACGGCAAGAGGTTCGGGAAGAAGTGGAAGCACGCCGCGCGGACAGCGCAGCAGCAGTTGAAGAAGCGCGGCAAGATCGCGCTCATCAATGGTGCGTGGACTCTGGCGGCCTGATCCGCCCTGAACGCCCCGACGGGTGGGGGGTGGGTGGGTGGGGGGGGGGGGGGGGGGGCGGGGGGGCGGGCCTTGGCCCCGGTGGGGCCGCGGGCTGTAGCCACGGGTGGAGCGCAGGCCGCTTTGGGCCTCGCGGAACCCGTGGGACCAAGGCGCGTGATGAACCCGCCCCGGCAGGGGCGGAGGGAGCGCCGGGTTCATCCTCGCCAACCGCGCCGCACGCGATTCCTCTGCCCCTCCGGGGCAGGATCGAGAGATGCACCCGCCTTCCACGGGTTGCGCTCTGTCCGCCTGTCGGCGGACTTCGCTCCACCCGTGGCTACATCCCTGCGCCCCGTTGGGGCGAGGAGGCGGAAACGCTGAGATGAATGTGTGTGTGTGGGGGGGGGCGGGGGGGTGGGGGGGGCGGGGGGGAGTAAGACACGAAGAACGCTGGCCGCGTGTGCGGCTTGTCGGGGAACGGGACCGGATAACTCCGCGCGATTGCTGCGAGGTGGATGGTGCGCAGCGCGGGGCCGAGGTGATAACGGCGCGCAGGAAGAACGCTTTTCCTGTGGGGATTGCTCCCCAAGCGATGGGAAGAGGCGTTTTTCCGGTGGAGAATGCTCCGCGCGCGAGGGGAAATGCGGCTCCCGGCGGGGCCTGGGGCATCTGGGCGGGGCAAAGAGGAGCATTCCCGCGTGGAAAAACCCTTCAAGCCATGGGAAAAACCATCTTCCCTCGAGCTTGGGGAGCATTTCCCATGACTTGAGGAGCTCCTTCGGCGGGAAGACCTCTCCGGGCGGGATGTTATCTTCTTCTTATGTGGGCGTGAACGGCCCTGGCGAGCGGATAAAGGGCGCGGACGTGGGGTGGAGAGCGTGCAACCGCGATAACGGCTCAAAGAACGGGGAGTTCCCGCGGGAAAGTGGAGTTCCCGCGGCGCGCGAATAACCTCCGGACCGCTTACTTCGTGCGCGGCTCGTTTGGGGAGGAAGCAAGCAGCCCGATCGCCCGCGGCGCGATCTCCAGCAGCTTCTTCTCATCCAGCGCGGCCCTGGTGTTGTTCCAGCCGAAGGTGAGGATGAACAGGCGGCCATCGGCGCGCTCCAGCATCCACGTCAGGTTCAGCACGCCCGGCTCGCTCCCGCCCTTGAAGGCGACCTTGGTCCACACCTTCTTGTCGAACGGGATCCCGGGGTTGAGGCGGAGGGCCTTGGCGAGGGGGGCGTTGTCGGGCTGAAGTTCAAGCCGGTGCAGGTCGGCGAAGAGCCTGGCGAGGTCGGTGGGCGAGGCGAACCACTCGATGGTCGAGATGTGCCGCGGCCCCCCCGCGGTCCACTTCTCGGCGGCCGCGAGCTCGGGGTTGGTGTTGAAGACCTCGCCGGGTGTGTGGCTGCGGCCGGCGGGGCGCTTGGGCGAGATCGGGTCGTCGTAGACGAGCATGTCGCGCCTGCCGGCCTCGCCGGCGACCTCCCAGCGCGGCATCAGCGTGGTGTCGGGGCTGAGCTTGAGGGCGAAGAGTTCGCGCGTGAGCAGGAACGGGTGGTTGAGCGATGGGTCGCCGTGGCCCCCACCCCCCCCACCCCCCACCCCGGCTTCCATGTAGTCCTCGATGCTCGAGCGCGAGAGCCGGCGGATGAGGTGGTCGGTCGCGGTGTTGTCGCTGATCGAGATCATCTTCTCGGCGTAGGTCGAGATCGGGAAGACCGCGCCCTCGGGCTCGTTCTGCATGGTGCCGCTGGGCAGGCTCTTGTGCTCGGTCTTGATCGGGAGCGGGTCGTCCCACTTGATGGTCCCGGCGAGCACGGCCTCGCCGAGCGCGCCGAGCACGTAGAGCTTGAACGTCGAGCCGATGGCCAGGCGCAGGTCGGGGTTGAGCGTGTGGATCGGCTCGGGCTTGAACGGGCCGGCGGGCTTGTCGGGGCCGGCGGCCTTGAGCTCGAACGCGCCGAAGTTGACCCGGGCCGAGACGGGTAGGGGGGGCGACTTGTCGTCGGGGGCCTTGGCGGGCGCGAGGGCGTTCAAGGCCGCGTCGAGCTCGGCCCAGTCCTTGAACGGGGGCAGGTCGAGGTTGGCGGGCGGGCGGAAGAGGAGGGTTTCCATCTTCCCGTCCTTGTCCAGGCCGAGCACGATCTCGAACTTCTCGCCGGACTTTGAGCCGGTGACGGTGGCGAGCAGGATGTCGGGCGAGGGGCCGGGCTGGAGCGCGGTGAGCGTGCACGCGCCGTGCTGGTCGATGACCTGGGCGCAGACCGTCGCGACCTGATCGGGCGGCACGGCCTTCTGGAAGGCGTCGTTGAACTTGTCGGCGGGGATCGCGGCGGCCTTGTTCTGGATCGATCGGAGCACGAGCTCGAGCATCCGGCCCGCGCGGGTGTCGGGGACCTTGGGGGGCGGGATCGCGGCGGCCGGGGCCGGGGCGGAAGTGCCGGCCTTGTCCTGGGCCGGCGCCGGGGTCGCGGCGAGGACCGCGGCGAGGAAGATGCGAACGAGCGGTTGGCGATTCATCGGGATCGGACCTCGGGCCGGAGGATGGCTGGGACACACGGATGCCACGCACGCATACAGTTGAGGAGCATGGCAAGACGCGTGGTCATCACGGGTTTGGGGAGCGTATGCGCACTGGGTGTGGGCATGGATGCGCTGTGGGCGGGGCTGGTGGAGGGGCGGACGGGCCTTGGGCCGCTCAGGGCGCTGGACGCATCGGGGTTCCGCTCGAAACTGGCGGGCGAGGTGGCGGGCTTCTCGGCCAAGGACTACGTGCCCAAGCACTACCGCAAGGCGGTGAAGGTGATGGCGCGGGACATCGAACTGGCGGTCGGGGCGGCCAGGAAAGCCGTGGAAGATGCCGGGTTGGTGACGCGCGGGACCAGCGAGGATGGGGCCGATGCCGGGCTGACGTACCGACCGGAGCGGATGGGGTGCCACATCGGCGCGGGGCTGATCGCGGCCGAGACCGAGGAGATGTCGGCGGCGATGGCGACGGCGCGCGGGGAGGAAGTCGGGGGAGGGGGGGGAGGGGGTGCCTTCAGCCTGAGGAAGTGGGGGGGCGAGGGCGGCGGCGGGATGGAGGCGCTGACGCCGCTGTGGCTCCTGAAGTATCTGCCCAACATGCTGGCCTGCCACGTGACGATCATCCACGGGTGCGAGGGGCCGAGCAACACGATCACGTGCGCGGAGTCGAGCGGGCTGCTGTCGATCGGGGAATCATCGCGCGTGATCGAGCGCGGCGCGGCGGACCTGTGCTTCAGCGGCGGCGCGGAGAGCAAGCTCAACTGCATGGGCGTGCTGCGGATGGACCTGGCGGGCCGTCTGGCCGCGACGGGGGAGGCGACGGATGGCTCGCCGTTCGTGAAGCCCTACGACCCGGGCGCGGCGGGCGGCATACTCGGCGAGGGCGGGGGAATCCTGATCCTCGAAGCCGAGGAGACGGCTCGCGCGCGGGGCGCGAAGGTGTACGCCGAGGTCGCGGGGTTCGGCGGCGGACAGTCGCTGGCGGGCTACGAGGGCGCGGGCGATGAGGGGTACCGAAACGCGATCCTGAACGCCCTCGACGATGCCGGAATCGGGCCTGAGAAGATCGACGCGATCGTGCCTCTGGCGGCGTCGATCCCCGGGCTCGACGCGGCCGAGGCGGGCGCCCTGCGGGCGGCCTTCGGCGATCGGCTGTCGAGCGTGCCCATCGTGCACTTCGGCGCCAACATCGGCAACTGCACGGCCGGGGCCGGCGGGTTGCAGGCGGCGGTGGCGGCCAGGTGCATCGCCGAGCAGAAGGTGCCGGCGCGGGTGCACTCGGGGAGTCCCGACAAGGCCCTGGATGCCGCGGCCGCGCCGGCACGGTCGGCGAAGCTAACCTATGTGCTGGTGTGCACGGGCGCGCTGGGCGGTCAGAACGCGGCGGTCGTGCTCAAGTCGGTCGCGTGATCGGCGGCGCGGGTGAGAGCGGGTGAGAGCGGGTGAGAGCGCGGGGGGACGGGGGGACCGGGGGGCGGGATCGAGTGTGTCGGTGACTACATCGTGCCGGGGTCGAACTTCAGCGAAGGAACCATGAACATGCACGGCCAGAACAACAGGGGCTACCAGAACATGGAGGGTGAGGGCGGTGGTGGGGGTGGCGGGTACGAGTCGCACCCCGGCGATCGGCCCGTCGGCGGCGGTGGCGGCGGTGGTTACGGCCGCGGCCGGGGTGGTGGGCGTGGCCGCAGCGGCGGCGGGCGCGGGCACGGTGGTCATGGTGGTCATGGCGGCGGGCGGTTTGATGATGACGGCCGCGGTGTGCCGCTCTCGAAGCTCGATCCCGCGCTCACGGAGGTGAGTCGCAAGCTGATCGGTTGCGCGATCGAGGTGCACAAGTCGCTCGGGCCGGGCTTTGACCGTGCGACGTACCTCAAGGCGGTCGAGGCGGAGTTGGAAGCGGCGGGTGTCTCGTTCAAGAGCAACCACGGTGTGCCGGTGATCTACCGCGGCCGCCAGATCGGCACGCGACAGACCGACCTGTTCATCGACAACCGCTTCCTGGCCGACATCCTGGCGCAGCGGGGCGAGATCGGCAACTTCGAGCGGTCGAGCATGCGGGCGGGGTTGAAGGCCGCGGATGTCGAGCTTGGACTGATCATCAACTTCGCCGAGCGCCGGCTGAAGGACGGGCTGGTGCGGGTGCTGAACGCGGAGAAGCTGGGCCTGAACCGCGAGGGCCACGAAGGCGAGGGCGGGCACGAGCAGCACGATTCGAGCGTGCCGCACGAGGGTGCATGAGCGCGAGAGTCGTCATCACGGGCATGGGCTGGGTCACGCCGCTTGGGTGTGATCTGGAGTCGGTGTGGGCGAAGCTGCTCCGCGGCCAGAGCGCGGTGGGGCGCGTGTCGCGGTTCGACGCGTCGACGTTCAAGACCAACTTCGCGGCCGAGGTGAAGGGCTTCCGGCTCGAGGATCACCTGGGCGAGAAGGCCGCGGCCCACGCGCACGCAGGGCTCAACACGCAGTTCGCGCTGGCGGCGGCGATGCAGGCGTGGAAGCAGTCCGGTCTCGGGGCGCACGCGCGATCTGGAAAACTGGTGTCGCGCCGGTTCGGGATGTACCTCGGCGCGGGCGAGGGGCAACTCGATTTCGACAACTTCGCGAGCACCAACCTCGCGGGGTGGGACGGCGCGGCTCGCAAGGTGGACGCCCGCCGATGGGCCGAGGCGGCCTACCGCAACATGGACGCGGTGCGTGAGGTGGAGCAGGAACCCAACATGTGCCTCTCGCACGTGGCGGAACTGCTTGGCTGCCGCGGACCGGCGAGCAACTGCATGACCGCGTGCGCCGCCAGCACGCAGGCCGTCGGCGAGGCGTTCGAGCTGCTGCGTCACGGCGATGCGGATGTGATGATCGCGGGCGGGGCTCACACGATGATCCACCCGCTGGGGATGACCGGGTTCATCCGGCTCACGGCCATGAGCCGCCGGGTTGACGATCCCGAGCACGCGGCGCGGCCGTTCGACCAGACCCGCGACGGGTTTGTCATGGGCGAGGGCGCGGGCATGGTCGTGCTGGAGACGCTGGAGCACGCGATGTCGCGCGGCGCAACGCCCTTGTGCGAGGTCGTCGGCTTCGGCTCTACGGCGGATGCGTTCCGCATCACCGACATCCAGCCCGACGGCAAGGGCGGCGGCGGGGCGATGATGGATGCGTGCCGGCAGGCGGGCATCAGCCCGCGCGAGCCGGGCGCCGACGGTCGGCCGCGGGTCCACTACATCTCCGCGCACGGCACGGGCACCAAAGAGAACGACTCGATCGAGACCAAGGCGGTGAAACTGGTCTTCGGGCCGCTCGCGCCGAAGGTGCCGTTCTCGAGCGTGAAGAGCATGCTGGGCCACCTGATCCAGGCCGCGGGCGCGGTCGAACTGATCACGTGCGTGCAGGCGATCCGCACGGGATGGATTCCCGCGACGATCAACCTGAAGACGCCCGACCCGGCGTGCGACCTCGACCACGTCCCGAACCAGGCGCGAGACCTGAACCCCGCGGGCGGAGTGGACCTCTGCCTGAGCAACTCGTTCGGCTTCGGCGGCCAGAACGACACGATCGCGGTGAAGCGGTTTGTGGCCTGACCGGTACGCCCCCTCCCCCGCCGGCGCGGTCTCAGGGGTCGATGCATACGGTTATGCATGAGAACGACGCTCGACCTGGACTCCAATCTGTTCGCTCAGGCTTCCAGAATCACGGGACTGCGGGAGAAGACCGCCGTGATTCACGCGGGCCTCCGGCTCATCATCGAGCGAGATGCGGCCAGGCAACTCATCGCCCTGGGCGGGACGATGCCCGATGCCCGGGCCGCGCCCCGCAGAAAGAGTGAGCCTTCCCGGCGGACAGCCGGGCGACGATCGGGCGGGGCTGCCAGAGCATGATGGTGCTCGTTGACTCGTCGATCTGGATAGGCCACTTCCATTCAAGTGATCGTGTGTTGGTTCGGCTGATCGACGATGGGCGCGTGATTACCCATCCCTTCGTCGTCGGCGAGATCGCGTCGGGCGGGTTGCGCCAGCGAGCCAAGGTCTTGTCGTTGCTTGAGAAGCTGCCGGGCGTCTTTATCGCCGATCACGACAAAGTCATGGCAATGGTCGAACTGCAGAACCTCCACGGCCTCGGTCTCGGTTGGATCGACATGCACCTGCTGGCGTCCGCGCGGCTCAGCGCCGTTCACATCCTGACGGCTGACAGAGCGCTCGGCGCGGCCGCCGGCAGGCTCGGCGTCAGGTTCTGAGCGGGTGGAAGCGATTCACTCCCCCGCCGCCACCCGTGCCGCGGCCACCACCTTGTCGCCCTCGTCGAGCTTCGCCACGCGAACGCCCTGGGCGCCCCGCCCCGTGGTTCGGATCTCGGACACGGGCATGCGCACCGTCATGCCGCCGCGGGAAGTGACCACGACATCGTCGTTCTCGTGCACCGCCAGCGCGGCGACGCTGCGCCCGTTGCGCTCGCTGGCGTCGATATCCACCCGCCCCTTGCCGCCGCGGGATTGCGAGCGCACCGGGCCCGTCTCGGGTTGAACGCGGTACTCATCGACCAGCGTGCGCTTGCCGTACCCGTTCTCGCTGATGGTCAGCAGCGCGAGCTGCGAGTCGCGGCTCTTGAGCAGGTTCTTCTCGTCCTGGTTCGCGTCGTCGATCATCTCCACCCGGACCGCGCCGATCACCTCGTCGCCCTCGGCGAGCTCGATGCCCTTCACGCCCGCCGCGGCGCGGCCCATGACGCGGGCCTCGGTCTCGTTGAAACGGATCGACATGCCGCCCGCGGTCGCGAGCAGGATGTCGTCGGCCCCGTCGGTCAGCACGACATCGAGCACGCTGTCGCCCTCCTTGAGGCCGACGGCGATCAGGCCGCCCTTGTTGACGTTGCGGTAGTCCTTGAGGCTGGTGCGCTTCACGATGCCCTGCGTCGAGACAAACGTCAGGAACTTCGAGCCCTCCTCGAAGTTCTTGACGTTCAGGAACGCGCGGACCTGCTCGCCCTCGCGCAGCTCGATCAGGTTGATGAACGGCCGGCCCTTGCTGGTCCGCGGTAGTTCGGGCAGTTCGTAGACCTTGATCTTGAACACGCGTCCCGTGTTGGTGAAGCACAGCAGGTCGTCGTGCGTGCTGGCGACGAACATGTGCTCGATGAAATCCTCGTCCTTGGTGGTCCCGCCGATGATTCCCTTCCCGCCGCGGCCCTGCTGGCGGTAGGTGCTCAGCGCCACGCGCTTGGCGTAGCCCTGGTTGCTGATCGTTACCGCCATGTCCTCGACCTGGATCAGCGCCTCGATGGCGATGTCGCCCTCGCCCCCCGCGGCGTCCTGGATCTCGGTCATGCGCGTCGCGTAGGTGTTCTTGCCCACCGTCGCCGAGTTGAGCCAGTGCGACTTCATCGGGCCGTAGCGGGCCTTCATCTCCTCGCAGTCGGCCTTGATCATCGCGATCACGCGCTCGCGCCGGGCCAGGATGTCCTCGTAGTCCTCGATCTGGACGATGAGCTGGCGGTAGTCCTCGACCAGCCGCTCGATCTCCAGTCCGACGAGCTGGCTGAGCCGCATGTTGCAGATCGTCTCGGCCTGCACGCGCGAGAGCGAGACGCCCCCGGCCGCGTCGGCGCGGCGGACGGCCGCCATCAGCCGCTCGGGGATGCGCGGCGCGAACGGGTGCGACGCGGGAATCCGGAACTTCTTCTCGACGAGCTTGTCGATGGCCTCGGCGCGGGTCTGGCTCGATCGGATGAGCCGGATCACCTCGTCGATGTCGCACACGGCGTAGATCATGCCCTCCAGCACGTGGGCCCGCTTGCGGGCCTCGGCCAGCAGGTGCGCCGTGCGCCGGCGGATCACATCGAACCGGTGGTCGATGTAGTGCCGGATCATCTCCAGGAGCCCCAGCGTCCGCGGCTGGCGGTTCACCAGCGCGATGTTGTGGATGCTGAACGTCACCTGCAGGGGCGTGAACTGGTAGAGCTGGTTCTCGACCACCGCCGGATCGGCGCCGCGCTTGAGCTCGACAACCACGCGGCTCTGCGCCTCGCGCCCCGATTCGTTGCGGGCATCGGAGATGTCCTTGATCCGCTCCTCCTCGACCGCCTCGCGGATCTTGATGATCAGCGTCTCCTGGTTGAGGCCGTAGGGGATCTCGTCGATGACGATCTGCTGGCGGTCCTTGCTCCCGGCGATCGGCTCGACGTGCACCTTCCCGCGCAGGGCGACCTTGCCGCGCCCCGTGGCGTAGGCCTCCAGGATGCCGCGGCGGCCCATGATCACCCCGCCGGTGGGAAAGTCGGGGCCCTTGATGCCCCGCCGCACAACCGCCCCCTGCGCATCGCGCGCGTCATCCATGAGTTCCATCAGCGCGATGTCCGGCTTGTCGAGCACGCGCACGATCGAATCCAGCACCTCGATCAGGTTGTGCGGCGCGAGGCTGGTCGCCATGCCGACCGCGATGCCCATGCCCCCGTTGACCAGCAGGTTCGGGAACTTGCCCGGCAGGACGGTCGGCTCCAGCAGCCGGTCGTCGTAGTTGGGCTGCATGTTCACCGTATCGAGCTTGATGTCCTCGAGCATGTCCACCGCGGCGACGGTCATGCGCGCCTCGGTGTATCGGCGCGCCGCCGGCGGGTCGCCGTCGATCGAGCCGAAGTTGCCCTGCGGGTCCACCATCGGCACTCGCATGCGCCATTTCTGGGCCAGCCCCACCATCGTGAAGTACAGCGCATCCTCACCGTGCGGGTGGTAGTTGCCCGACGTGTCGCCGACGATCTTGGCCGACTTGTAGTGCTTCTTGCCCGGGCGCAGGTTCAGGTCGTTCATCGCGACCAGGATGCGCCGCTGGCTGGGCTTGAGCCCGTCGCGGACATCGGGCAGAGCCCGGTCCATGATCGTGCTCATCGCGTAGGTCAGGTACGAATCCTGCAACTCGCGTTCGAGTTGGAGATCGACGATGTTCCCCGCGTTGTCGCCGCCCGCGCCGCCCCCTCCCGATGGCGGGGTCGGCGGCTGATCCGCGCCACCACCGCCCGCCCCCACTCCACCTGCCGCATCGCCCGTCTTGGCGGGCGGAACCGGCGTTCCCGCACCCGCCGCCACGACGCCTTCACCACGGCCCGGAACGCCCCCGTTGCGACCGCCGCCATTGGTGTGCGAGCCGGCTTCGATGTTCCCGACCGGGATCGAAACGGGTCGTGAGGCGGGGTCGGTTTCGGGCATCCTCGAAGGGTCCTTTCGCGGCCGAAAAGCAGGCCGAAAACCATGCAAAAACACGGGCGATTCTGTGGCCGGTATTCTAGGCAAAAACCGCCCGGATTTCCCTTCGGCCGTCCTTGAATTCGGACTCCAAATTCGGCCCTGCGGCAAGGCCTTGCAGCCCGACCTACTTCGATTCAGGAGTGCTCGGCTTTGGGGCGGCCTTCTCGATCGCCTCCAGTTTCTCCAGGCTCTTGATCGCCTCGCGCACCGCCATCAGCGTCAGGCTCGTCGCATCCGGGGGCATCGATTGGTCCCACGCGGCCGCGCGGATGCCCCCGATCGCCTTCTCCGGTTCCGGATACATCCACCCGCAGGATTCGTCGGCCTGCAACTGACGCAGGAAGCGAAGGGCCAGCAGCAGGCGGAAGGTCTCCTGTTGGCGCTCGGCGGGTTCGGTGAGGCGGTCGTCGCCGAGCATCGTGGCGAGAAAGGCGATCGGCCGCACGCACTGCCACGTCGGAAGGGGTGTTCCGCCCGACTTGGTGAACATGATCCCGCCGAGCATGTCCGCCGAGTCCTCGTTGACATCCGTAAACCCGAGCTGGTGCTTCCAGCACTGGGCACGCATCTCGCGAAGGGCGATCGCCGAGGGAATCTCCGGCAGCGGGGCATCCGCATCCTTGCCCGGCTTGGCGCAGTCCAGTTCCGCCCAACCGAGCCACGGCATCAGCGCCGGCAGCGAGTCGCCTTGCGTGTCCGCGAACACGCGCCGGACAAGCGTGCAAGCCACTCGCGTGTCCTCCGGCCGTTCGTGAGGCGGTGCAGCGGCCGCGAACACGAGCAACGCTCGCTCCGGCGCAGTCAGGTTGGCCCAACGCAGCCGCTCGACGAGTTCAAGGCTTGACGGCGACTTGAAATCGGGATCGGGCGAATCCGTGACCGCTCCGCGGAGCGACCCGTGAATCAAGCCCGTGAGGCTCGCGCCCGGGATTGTGTCCGCCGTGCCGCTCGGAAAGCACCCGCGTCCCATCGATCGGAACAGCACATCCTGCGCCGTCTCGCACGCGGGTTGCACCCTCTCAAAGAGAGAGGTAAGGGCTTCCTGGAGCGGGGCACCAACGGCCGTACCGCGGAAGTTCACGGCCGCGCTCGCGAGATAGAACTGCTCCGAAAGCCGTCCGTTGTCCGAGTACCGCGAGCCAACCGGGTCGTAGTCACCAAAGGTCGCCAGAGTGTTGTCCGACCGCCTGAGACGGTCCCGGATGTGAGCCTCAAGTCGATCCGCCATCGCACGCAACTCGTTCAGCGTGATCTCCGACGTCGAAACCGCCGTCGCGCCGCGGTACAGGAACTTCGCCTGCTCCCTCGCCTTCGCCTGTGCCACATGCCCCACCCTGAACGTCCACACCCGCACGCCATGCTTCTCCCGCAGGTCCTTCGGCTCGCTCAGCGCTTCGCCCGCCGGCGCGCCCACTTCGCTCAGCCCGGCCGCCACCATCGCTCGCACCGCGCGCTGCGGCAGCAGGTTCGCCAGCATCATCTCCGATGGAAACTTCACGCCGATCGCCGGCGCGTCCACGTCCGCGCCCGCTTCGGGCGCGGCCTTCTTCCCCGGTCTGTCGATCGTTACCGCCAGCCCGTCAAGCCCCGGGTTCAGCGCGGTATCGAGATCGGTCCATGTGTCCGCAATCACCGGCCGCAGGTCGCCCGCGAGTTCCAGGCTGATCATTACCTCCGGCGCGATCTGCCTGACCGCCTCCCCTCGCGACAAGTCGTTGGGAAGTGGCAGCCGCGTCTCCGCGGCCGCGATCGCCGCCGAAGCCGCGCGAGCGATGGTCGTGCTGGGTGCTCCCTCGTTCGCCCCGCCACCCGCCGGTCGAAAAGCCTGCGCCACGCCGCGCCCGACAACCTGCCCCTGCCATCGAAGCGTGATGCACGCGCCGGGCACCGCCAGCGGCGCCGCCGCGTCCGGCGCCGCGACCACATACTCCTGCCCGCCAGGCCTGCTCCACATCCGCACCCACGAGTCCACCGCCTTGTACGCACGCATGGTCTGGTCGGGTGACGGCGGCACAGCCGCGCTTGCCGGATGTGGCGCGGGCGAGGTCTGCGCGAGCGCCGATTGCGAAGCGAACAACGCGGACAGAAATAGGACCAAGCGGCCCCTCAAACCCCAGGCGCCCCGTGTTATCGCGCCCTTCCGCCCCGTTATCACGACCTGCGCTCCCACGATTTCTGTGGACAACATCGAACATTCTCTGTTGACGGTGTGCAACGCCCCGCATGGCGGGTAGTATGAACCACGGGCGTTCCCGGACGGCAACCGCCGCCGCGGCCCGCCGCACGCGACATTCTCACACCCCACGCCGGACGGAGCCGGTTGGCACAGGGCTTGAATGGAGTCTCCACAGACAACTGGAGATTGGCCCATGATTGCTGCCCTCACGCTGCTCACCGACAACCGTAAGAAGATCGCGATCCTCGCCCTGCTGAGCTTCATGGCGATGTGCTGAACCCCAGCCAGCCCTGAACCCCAGCCGGCCCGCCTCCTGCATTGTAGAGACACACACACGGTCCGAGCGCCACACACGCCCGGATGCTGATTCCCTACCTGTTCCTTGCACGCACACACGAGCCGCCCTCGTCCATCCGGACGGGGGCGTGTTCGTTTTGGCGCTCTGGTATGGCAGCTCTCCGAGCCGCCTTCCTCCTACCCCGGCAACCCATCCCGCCGCAACCGCTCGACCGCATCCGCGAATCGGTCGATCGCCTCCGGTGTCGTGTACACGTTCGGCGAGACCCGCACACCCGCGAAGTCGTCGGCCTTCACCTGCGTCACCAGGATGCGATGCCGCTCCCACAAGTGTTCGACGATCCTCTCCGGTTCGATCCCCTCGATCTCGAACGTCGCGATCGCGCACGAGCGGAGTTCGCCCCGCGGCCCGGGTTTCATGGGCGTGTGAAACCGCACCGCGCGCGAGCCCGCGTGCGCCTCACTCCCCGGCAGGAACCGCGAAGCCCACCGGTCCCGCAGGTACCTCAGCCGGGCTTGTTTCCTCGCCGCGCCGATGGCCTGGTGAAAGTCCAGAGCCTCCGCGATCGCCAGCAAGTTCGCCGTCGGGTGCGTGCCGATCTCCTCGAACTTGCGGATGTCCGAGGCCTGCTTCTCGTCCGCGGCCATCAGCGGCCACAGCCCGTCGATCCGGTCCTTGCGGACGTACAGCATCCCCGTGCCGTGCGGCGCACACAGCCACTTGTGCAGGCTCGTGCCGTAGTAGTCGCAACCCAGTTCCCCGATCGTGAAATCCACGTGCGCGAACGCGTGCGCGCCATCGACGATCACCGGAATCCCGCCGTTCTTTCCCCGCGCCATCGCGACGATCTCTCGCACCGGCAGCACCTGGCCCGTATGGAAGATCATGTGCGAGACCAGGATCATCCGCGTCCGCGGCGTGATCGCCTGCTCATACAGCCGGACGATCGCGTCGGCATCCGCCTCCGACGAGGGCGGCGGCAGCCTGATCTGCGTCAGTGTCAGCCCTTCGCGACGGCACCGCTGCTTGAACGTGTTGACCATCCGCGGATAGTCCTGCGTGCAGCACAGGACCTCGTCGCCGCGCGAGAGGTCCATCCCGAACTGGCAGGCCTGCAGGCTCTCCGAGGCGTTGCGCGTGATCGCGATCTCGTCGGCGCCGACGCCCCACCCCGCCGCGAGCCGTGCCCGGATCGCGGCCTTTCGCGGCGGCTCGTCGTGGAACAGCACCATCGGCGGCGGCATCGAGTTCGCATGGTCCAGGTGCCGCTTCATCGCCTCCTGCACCGACGAAGGCGCCGGGCTGACACCCCCGTTGTTCAGGTTGATGATCGACCGGTCCTGCGTGTAGCAGCGTGAGACCGTGCTCCAGTAGTCCTCATCGCGTGCGGCCTCCTCCGCCGACCCGTGCGGCGTGGCCAGTTCGAGCAGCAGCGACCGCGAAGGCGCGGCGAACAGGGGCGTACCCATCCCCATCGCCAGCGCGGCGGGCAACGACATCGACCCGAGAAACACTCGGCGGGTGGGCATGGCGACTCTCCACAGGGCAATGCGATCGGGCGCGGGGTTTCTTGCAGGGTGGTTGGCCACTCCGTGTTGAGCGTATCCGAACGTGGGCCGAGCGTGCTCGGCATGCCCGCCTCCACCTTGTCCGCCTGGAACGACCGTGGGCGAAGCAGGCGTCGCGCGATACCCGCCCGCCGATGCCCCGCTTGCGCGCCCGAAGTGCCGCACCGCCCCCGCCACACCGCACCCCATACCATTGGCCCCTTTGGAGCCCGCCACCATGTCCGAGTCTGCTTCGACACCCACCCCCGCCAAGTCCATGGACGCGATCATGGCGCTCTGCAAGCGCCGCGGCTTCATCTACCAGGCCAGCGAGATCTACGGCGGCATCAACGGCTTCTGGGATTACGGCCCCCTCGGCGCGCAGATGAAGAAGAACCTCCGCGACGCCTGGTGGGAGGACATGATCATGCGCCCCTGCTGGGGGCGCAACGGGCCCGACGGCCACCCCGTGCAGTGCGTGCCGGTCGAAACCCGCATCATCCAGCACCCCAAGGTCTGGGAAGCCAGCGGCCACGTTGGCGGGTTCAACGACCCGATGGTCGATTGCAAGGAGACTCGCGGCCGCTACCGCTACGACCACGTCTCGGTCTTCGTGCCCGAGAATGGCGACGCCGGCGACAAGCCGGTGTTCGCCTATATGGGTGACACGCCCAGCGAAGCCCGGCAGCGCAAAAAGGCCGAGAAGACCTTCGGCGCGATCAAGAGCGTCGCGCTCTCCAGCCTGCCGCAACCGTGGGCTCGCGTGATCGCGCCCGACGCCGAAAAACCCGGCTCCCTCACCGAGCCGCGCATGTTCAACCTCATGTTCGACACCATCACCGGCGCGATCCGCGATGAGTCGAACAAGGCCTACCTCCGCCCCGAGACCGCTCAGGGCATCTTCGTCCAGTTCAAGAACGTCATCGACACGACGCGCATCAAGGTCCCCTTCGGCATCGGCAACACCGGCACCAGCTTCCGCAACGAGGTCACGCCCCGCAACTACACCTTCCGCTCCCGCGAGTTCGAGCAGGCCGAGCTCGAGTTCTTCTGCCACCCCGACGAATCCGCCGATTGGTACAAGTTCTGGCGTGACTTCCGCATGGAGTGGTGGAAGGCGATCGGGCTCGGCGGCGATGGGGGGGGCAACCTGATCCTCCGCGAGCACGAGAAGGACGAGCTCTCGCACTACTCGCAGGGCACCAGCGATGTCGAGTACCGCTTCCCCTTCACCGCGCCCGGCTTCGGCGAGCTCGAGGGCATCGCCCACCGCGGCAACTACGACCTTACCCAGCACCAGGCCCACAGCAAGGTGAAACTCGAGTACAACGACACGGAGCGCGGCGAACTGCTGCCCAACGGCTCCCGCCGCGGCGAGAAATATCTCCCGCACTGCGTCGAGCCCGCCGCGGGACTCGACCGCGGCGTCCTCGCCCTCATCTGCGAGGCCTACACCAAGGACGATTCCCGCCCCAGCCCCGAGTTCATGAAGTTCCATCCGCGCATCGCCCCCGTCAAGGCCGGGGTCTTCCCCCTCGTCAACAAGGACGGCATGCCCGAGGTCGCCGAGAAGCTCCACACCGAGCTCTCAAGGAAGTTCTGGCGCCAGGGCATGATCGAGACCGACGCCAAGCAGACCATCGGCAAGCGCTACGCCCGCATGGACGAGGCCGGCTGCCCCTTCTGCTTCACCATCGACGGCGACACGCTGACCAACCAGACCGTCACCGTCCGCGACCGAGACTCAGGCCAGCAGCAGCGCATCGGCATCGACAAGGTCGCCGGTTTCCTGAGCGAAAAACTGGCGCCGTGATCGGTCGAGGAGGCCGCGTGGAGTTCGATCTCGACCGCACGTTCCGAACGCTCGCCCGCACGCCCGACGCACTCGCCGCGCTCGTGCGGGCGTTCGATCCCGATTGGACCGAGCCCGACTACGGCCCCGGCACTTGGAGCGTGCGCGAGATCGTCGCGCACCTGGTGTTCGGCGAACAGACCGATTGGGTGCCCCGGGCGATGCAGATCATCGAGTCCGGCGACTCGCGGCCGTTCGCCCCCTTCGACCGGGCTGGGCACCACCCGTTGGCACGCGCACACCCGACGGACGAGCTCCTCCGACAGTTCGGCGACCTGCGCCGGAGCAACCTCACCCAACTGCGCTCCCGCATCGACGCCCTGACCGCCACCGGCGACCCGGCACCCCTCGACCGCCGCGGCCGCCACCCCGCGCTCGGCACGGTCACGCTCCGCCAACTTCTCGCCACTTGGCTCGCCCACGATCTCAACCACATTGCCCAGGCCTGCAAAGCCCTGGCGTACCAGCACAGGGCCGAGGTCGGCCCTTGGGAGGCCTACCTCTCCGTCCTATCGCCGCCGAATCCTCGGTAGGAATGCCTCTACGCGCAGCGGGTTCCACCTGAATAGGTGGAACTCGAAAATGAACCTCCGTCGCAAGAGTCGGTATACTTATTGACATTGATCGATACGACCCCGGCCGTTCGGCCGCTCGAAGAGATCCGTCCCAAGTCACCACACCCATCGAAGGAGCCTCTGGAATGAAGACCCGTTCTCTGTCCCTCGCCGCTGTTCTCGCTTCCGCCGCCATCGCCGGTGGCCTGCTCGCCGGAGCCTCGCCCGCCGAGCGCTCCGCGCCCGTCGCGGCCCCCGCGTCCGGCCCGTACGCCATCGATCCGACGCACTCGACACTGGTTTACAAGATCCAGCACATGGGCGTGAGCAACTTCTTCGGCCGCTTCAACAAACTCAGCGGGTCGTTCAACTGGGACGCGGCCAAGCCCGAGTCCACATCCGTGGAGCTCACGATCGACGCGAACAGCGTCGACACCAACAACAAGCAGCGCGACGGGCACCTGACCAGCCCGGACTTCTTCAACGCCAAGGAGTTCCCCACCGTTACGTTCAAGTCCAAGTCGCTCAAGAAGGCGGGCGACGCCTGGGAGCTTTCCGGCGACCTGACCCTGCTCGGCAAGACCAAGGAAGTCTCGGGCAAGTTCGCCCCCGTCGGCGCCAAGGCCACCGAGAAGGGCGATCTCGCCGGTTTCGAGGTCCACTTCAAGTTCAAGCGATCCGACTTCGGCATGAAATACGGCGTCGAGCAGGGCGCGCTCGGCGACGAGGTCGAGGTCATGGCCGGTGTCGAGGGCAACCGCAAGTAACCGCTCCCCCGCGGATTCTGCGTCGTGGAGGGGGCAAGACCCGAAAAGTTCCCCATGCCCGACCTGCTTCCCACCATCATCAGCGCGGCGGCGACCTCACTGGTCGTCGCCGCGGTTTTTCTTCTGGTCGAACGGCTCGCCGCCCGACGGCTGAGGGCCTTCAGGCCCGGAGCGTTCGCGGGGTCGTTCGCCATCGGCGCGGGGTTCGTCGTCGCGAAGCGCCTGGCCCTCGGCGGCTGGCCCGACCTGCCCGCCCCCTCCGCCGACGGCTGGCTGCTCTGGATCGCCTGCGGCCTGATTCTCGCCGCGATCCTGGTCCAACTCCGATTCTTCCATTCCATCGTCGGTCCGGCGGTGCTCGGGATGCTGGCCGCGGGCGCGCTCACCGAGTGGGCCCTGGCTCGCGTGCTCGGAAACTCCCTCTCGCCCGAGTCACGCCGCTTCTGGGTCGCGGGTATCGCCGTTGTGTTCACCCTCGCCTGCGCCGCCGCCGCGATGGCGACCGCCACCACGGGATTCGACCGCGCCGAGCCCCGGCCCTCGCTGCTCGCCCGCTTCCGCGATGACCATTGGGGCACGTTCGCGATCGGGCTCATGCTCGCCTTCGCGACTCCCGCCATCATCTTCTCTTCATCCATCAAGTTCGGACAGGCCATGCTCGGCCTGAGCATGGCCTGGGCCGGCGTCGCGCTGGTGAGCCTGTTCGCCGGACTCCCGCTGATCGGCGCCGGCGCGCTCACCCTCGCGCTCTACGGATGCCTCTGGTGCACGACCTACTTCCTCGCCAGTTCTTCCGGCCTTGCCCTCGCTCTTGCCGCGATCGCACCGTTGGGTCTGCTCCTCGGCTACCTGCCCGCTCTGCGCGCCCGTCCGATCGCGCGATTCCTGATCGTCTCCACCACCGTCGCCGGGCTCGCCGCGACATCGGCCGCGGTCCTCGCGCCCACGTACTTTCACGACCACGCCGAAGACTCCGCGCCCGAATAAGCGGGCACCAAACATCCGCCTGCGTCTCGGCAACCGCCGACCCTTGTGCGACTAGACTCACGGTTCTTCGCTCGGCGCGAAACCCATCGGCCATGATGCCGAACAACCGCCTGCTGTTCGTTCGGGGGCGGGGCGATGCCCGGTGCGCATCCAGATTGGCTGGTGATCGTGGTTGGAGACAGGTGGGGGGTGGGGGGCCGGAGTCTTGCCCGTGTGGAAGTGGCTTCTCGGTATCTTCATCGTGCTCGCGGTCGGCTGCGGCGTCGGCGGCTTCTTCGCTTCCAAGTCCGAGCCCGTCAAGAAGATGCTCAAGCAGATGCGCGGCGAGAAGGAGCAGGAGCCCGTGCGCGTGGAGTCGGTCGTCCGCGGCGACCTGACCCGTACCATCGCCGCGCCCGGCGCGATCGACGCCAAGACCAAGGTCAAGATCAACGCCCGCGTTTCCGCCAAGATCATCGCGCTCCCATTCAAGGAAGGCGAGACGGTCAAGGAGGGCGATGTCCTGGTCCGGCTCGATGCCGAAGACCTGAAGGCCTCGCTCGATGAGGCCAAGGCCGGACTCCGCGCCGACGAGGCGCGACTGGAAGGCGCGCAGGCCTCGCTCGGCCAACTCAGACTCGAGCTCGAACGCATCCGCAAACTGCACGCGACCAAGGACCGCAGCGATTCCGACCTCGAGTCCGCCGAGGCCAGCTTCCTGCAGGCCCAGTCGGCGCTCCGCGCCAGCGAGCAGTCGATCGAGCGCTCCCGCGCAACCGTCCGCCGTGCCGAGCGCGACATCGAGAACACCATCGTGACCAGCCCGATGGCGGGCGTGATCACCAAGCTCAACAGCGAGGTGGGCGAGGTTGTGCTCGGCACGTTCCAGAACGCCGGAACCGTCATCATGGAGATCGCCGACCTCAACACGATGCTCATGCGGGCGGAGGTCGATGAGAACAACATCGAGCCGATCAAGCCCGGGCAGAAGGCGACCGTGTACATCAACGCCTACCCCGACCGCAAGCTGGCGGGGATCGTGGAGCGGCTGAAGGAACAGAACCAGATCTCGCGCGAGGGCAAGCAGTATTTCGAGGCCGAGGTCCTGCTCGACCTGACGGGACTGGCCGAAGGGCAGCGCCTCCGCACCGGCCTCAAGGCCAACTGCGACATCCAGGTCGAGACCAAGTTCGGCGTCATGAAGGTGCCCAGCCAGGCCGTGCTCGATCGGCGCATCGACGAACTGCCCGAGGAGATCCGCAAGTCGCCCATCGTCGCCGGCAAGAGCAAGGCGTTCGCCCGCGTGGTCTACCGGCTGATCGACGGAAAAGCCGTCGCGACGCCGGTCGAAACCGGATCGAGCGACATCACCTCGACGGTGATCCTCTCCGGCCTCGACGAGCAGTCGCGGGTCATCACCGGCCCCTACAAGGTGCTCAGCACGCTCAAGGACGGCGCGGCGGTCAGGGAGGATGTTGTCAAGCCCGAGGCCGCGCCCCCGACCGCCGAGAGCAAGCCCGCCGCCGAAGCCCGCCGCGGCGGCTGAGTTCCCGGTTTTCTACAACCTCGCAACCGCCCCCTTTCCAGCTCCAACGTGTCCATCTCCATCCGCCAACTCGAGAAGGTCTACCGCGTCGGTGTCGAGCGCGTGCACGCGCTCCGCGGCGTCGATCTGGAGATCAAGGCCAACGAGTTCGTCGCGATCATGGGCGCCTCGGGCTCGGGCAAGTCCACGCTCATGAACATCCTCGGCTGCCTCGATCGGCCCACAAGGGGCGCCTACGAACTCAACGGCCGTCCGACGCACCGCATGAACGCGGCCATGCTCGCCCGCGTCCGCAACGAGGAGATCGGCTTTGTCTTCCAGTCCTTCGAGTTGCTGCCGCGCCAGACCGCGCTGGGCAACGTCATGCTCCCGCTCCACTACTCGCGCAAGCACATCTTCTCCGCCAAGCGCATGGCCCGCAAAGCCCTCGACCGTGTCGGGCTGAGCGACCGCACGCACCACCGACCCAGCCAGCTCTCCGGCGGCCAGCGCCAGCGCGTCGCGATCGCCCGCGCCCTGGTCAACGAGCCGAGCATCCTGCTTGCCGACGAGCCCACCGGCAACCTCGACACCAAGACCTCCGAGGAGATCATCCGCCTTTTCAAGCAGCTCCACGAGCAGGGCCAGACCATCGTCATCGTCACGCACGAGGAGGATGTCGCCCGCCACGCCGACCGCATCGTGCGACTTCGAGACGGCCGCATTCTCAGCGATTGCCGCACCGGCGATGACCCCATCCACCGCGAGTACCTCGCGACCATGGCCAAGTACCACCATCAGGCCGCCACCGAGGTATTCCGGCTCTCCGAGCCGGAATCAAGCGGCTCCACTCCGCGTGAGCCGGCCCGCCCATGATCGTCCTCCGCCTCCTCTTCCAGACCGTCTTCCTCGCGCTCGGCCAGATCTGGGCCAACAAGTTCCGCGCGCTGCTGACGACGCTGGGCGTCATCATCGGCGTCGCCGCCATCATCGCCATCACCGGCGGCGTCAAGGGGCTGGAGCGCTTCATCCTCAAGCAGTTCGAGACGTTCGGATCGCGTCGAGTGTTCATCGACGGCGAACTCCCGCGCTCCTGGCGCGGCAAGGTCTCGTGGTTCGAGGTGCAGCTCCGCCAGCACGAGATCGAGGCCATCGCCAGGTACTGCCCATCCATCGAGGCCGTCAGCCCAATCTGGACCGCCGGCTACCCGGTCGAAAACGGCGATGTCTACCTCGACGCCGTCGGCATCACCGGCATCTGGCCGACCTGGCACGACGTCGAGAACCGCCGCGTCATCATCGGCCGCCAGTTCAACTCGATCGACGAGACCGAGCGCCGCCAGGTCTGCCTCATCAACGAGCAGGGCGTCAAGCAACTCGAACTCCCCAAGGACCCCGTCGGCTCGGTCATCCTCGTCGGCGGCCGCCGCTTCACCGTCGTCGGCGTGCTCGAGACCATCGACAACGCCCTCCAGTTCGGTGGAGGCGATGTCGCCACCGAGCTGTTCGTGCCCTTCGCCACGTGCAAGGACCTTCTCAACCCGCGAGGGTGGATCCGCATGTGCTGGGCACAACTGAAATCGCCCGACCTGGTCGATGACGCCCGCGCGGAGATCACCTTCGTGCTCCGGCAGCAGCGCGGCCTGCGAGACGACCAGGAGGACACCTTCCAGATCCAGTTCGTGCAGCGCGTCATCGATCAGTTCCGTGCCATCGCCACGGCGATCACCGTCTTCATGGGCGGGCTGGTCTCGATCGCGCTCCTGGTCGGAGGCATCGGCATCATGAACATCATGCTCGTCTCGGTCAGCGAGCGAACCCGCGAGATCGGACTCCGCAAGGCGATGGGTGCGCGCCCCGGGGTCATCCTCATGCAGTTCCTCATCGAGGCCGTCGTGCTGTGCATGACCGGGGCCTTCGTCGGCCTGGCCATCGGCCTCGCGGCCGTCTTCGTCATGCGGTTCATCCCCAGGGCCAATCTCGAGGGCGCGGCCTCGCCCATGTGGGCCATCGTCGTCGCCATCGGCTTCAGCATGTTCATCGGCGTCGCCTTCGGCATGTTCCCGGCGATCAAGGCTGCGAGGCTCGATCCGATCGATGCGTTGCGGCACGAGTGAAGCACGAAGTGCAACGGCGAAAAGCGAACAACGAACAGCGAACATGAAGACAACAACGCACCCGGACCCTGGCTCGAATGTTCGTAGTTCGCTGCTCGTTGTCCGCTGTTGCCTCTCGGCCGCACTGATCCCGCTCACATCGTGCAGCAATCCGCTCGCGCCGATCGACGCCGACTACGACCGCCACCTCGCGGCCGCGCCCGAGCGGCTGCGCTCGATCGACCGGTTCGATTCGGACCGCTACAGACGCCCGGAAGAAAAATCGGAGTCCGCCCCCGATCCCGCCGCGAGGCCTCCGAGCCGGTTGGAAGGCCTTGCGTCGCTCCCGCTCACGCTCGAGCAGGCCCGCGCGGCCGCGCTGGCCAACAACCTCGACATCAAGGTCGCGCTGGTCGATCCGACGATCCTCAACGAGCGGCTCCGCGAGGAGGAGGCCCGCTTCGAGGCCGTCTTCCGCCCCAGCATCGGCTACGCCGAGAACGACGCCCCGACGCTCGACCGCACCGCCTCGAACCAGCAGAACTCGGGGCGCGCCGGGCTGGGCGTGAGCGTGCCCCTGCGCACCGGCGGCCGCGCCAGCATCGACTACACGCAGGGGTTCAACGAGACCGACAACCCCTTCTTCACGCTCAACAGCTCGCACAACAACGCCGTCGAGCTCGCGCTCCAGCAGCCGCTCTTGCGCGGCGCTGGCCGGCGTGTCAACACCTACCCCATCCGAATCGCCGAGTACAACCGCCAGATCGGCGAGGCCGCGACCAAGTTGGAGGTGATCCGCCAACTCGCCGCGGTTGACAAGGCCTACTGGGTGCTCGCCGCGCTCAAGCTCGAACTCGAGGTGCGTCAGGCCGAGTTCGAGTTCGCCCAGGACGACCTCGCCCGCGCCCAGCGGCTCGTCCAGAACGGCGCATCGCCCGAGATCGAGGCCATCCGCGCCGAGAGCGCGGCGGCGAGAACGCTCACCGGCATCATCGAGGCCGAGAACGCCGTCCTGCAGCAGCAGCGCGAGCTCAAGCGGCTGATGAACATGCCCGAACTCCCGCTCGAGTCCGGCACGCTCATCGAGCCGGCCACCGCGGCCGACCCCGTCCCGTTCAGGCTCGATCGCGCCGAACTCGGCCGCGAAGCCCTGGCCAACCGCATGGAGATGCTCGAAGTCGAGCTGCGGCTCGCGCAGGACTACTCGACCATCGAGTTCACCAAGAACCAGGCGCTCCCCTCGTTCGTGCTCGACTACCGCTACAGCATCGACGGCCTGGGCGCCACGCTCAGCGATTCGCAGGATGTCCTTCGCAGCGGCGACTTCACGAGCTGGTCGTTCTCGATCACCGGCGAGATCCCCATCGGCAACGAGGCCGCCGAGGCCCGCGTGCGCCAGGCGATCCTCGCACGCCTGCAACGGCTCTCGACGCGCGACGCGCGACAGAAGGCCATCTCGCAGGAGGTCTACTCCGCGATCGACCGAATCGAGTCCGGCTGGCAGCAGATCCTCGCGGCCCGCCAGTCGGCCGCGACCGCGCTCCGCACCTACGAGGCCGAGAAACGCCGCTACGAGGCCGGCGGCGGGACCAACACCGACGTCATCGACGCCAACACCCGCCTGGCCAACGCCCGCTCGCAGATCGTCCGCGCCGTGGCGACCTACCAGGTTGCGCAGGTCGATCTCGCCTTCGCCACGGGCACGCTCCTGGGCGCGGGACGCATCGACTGGTCGCCGGTCGATGCCACCGAGGGCGAGAAACAAGGCCCCAACGATCCGACGCCCAGCGCGTTCCCGATCTACCCCGATCCGTTCAACATCCCCAAGCCGACAACGGGTCAGAATCCGTCGATGGGCAACGAGCAGCCATGACGCCGTGGCATCGGCGCCCACGCCGATGTGCCTGGGTCTTCCGCCTACGTCCGAAACAGGTTCAGCATCGCCCGCCACTCTCCATAGCGGTACGGGACATCGTGCCGGTCGTGCAGCGACTTGATCTCGCCGATCAGCCGCTCGCTCAGCGTCATCTGCCACTCCTGCGCCGAGCGGTCGCAGAAGTACACGCGGCAGCCCAGCGGCTTGATCGCGTGCACGCCGCAGAGATTGCGGACCTGGAACGGGCAACCTCCCCGCGCCGCCGCGGCGTCGAGCGTCTGGCGAGAGAGCACGGGGAGCGCGTGTCCGTCCGTGCGCTCGGGCGTGGAGCCGAGCCTGTCGATGCAGTACGCGGCCTCGAGTCCGGTGACGTAGAGCAGATGGCCGGCCTTCTCGAAGTTGCAGCACCGGCCGCTGGCCCAGCACGCCGGTCCGCGCTCGGCGATCGCGGCCGCGGCATCGGCGTAGATCGACTCGAGCCCGGTCGTGATCGACGCTTCCGACAGGGCTTCCACCCATCGCCCGGCGAGATGGCGGCGTTCGGGTTCGGTCATCGAGCGCCCCTCCTCCGGGTCAGATGTTGAAACTCTCCCGCGCGATGCGGATCTGCACCACCGGGTGCAGTTTGCCCTTGTCCATGCCCGGGCAGGTGCGCTTGGCTCGCTCCCAGGTCGCGCGGGTCTTGATGACGCTCGGCCAGAAGGGCCACGTGCGGCACTGGGCCGGGCGGTCCTCGTACACGCCGCAGACCGCCTTGCCGGGGATCTTCTCGCGATCGAGAAACACGCAGTCAAGCCCGGCGCTGCTGCGCTTCTCGGTCAGCGAGCGGCCCTCGCTGGTCTTGTGCGTGTACCGCTTGATGAACTCGGCGACGCTCAGCCCGAGCCGCCCGGCGAGCGCGGCCGCTTCCGCATCGTCCACCAGCACGTACCCCTCCGGGCCCGAGCAGCAGTTGCCGCACATCGTGCACGCGAACCGCAACCCCGTGCCGTCGCGGCCGCTGTCCGGGTCGGCGACGGCGAACCACTCGGGCGGCTGTGCGGACGGCGTGGACCTCTGGTTCATGCGGTGCTTTCCTCTCCGGGCGTCGCGTCATCCTCGATTCGCATCACCACGATCGTCTGGTCGTCATCGCGGGACATCCGCTGGTTGAACCGGTACAGCCGCGCGTGGATCGCGTCCACGATCCGCTGCGGCCCGGGCGCGCTGTCCGCGATGGCCGCGTCGAGACCGGAGAGCCCGAACATCTCCCGCTGGTCGTTGAACACCTCGGTCACGCCGTCGGTGAAGAGCACGAGCGTCTGTCCCGGGCGCAGGACCGTGCGGTTGGTGGGGATCTCCATCCGCTCGGTGATGCCCAGGGGAAGCGTCGTGTCGCCGCGCAGCGCGGCCACGCGCCCGGAGCCGTCCTCGCGGATCCGCGGCGCGGGGTGTCCGGCGTTGGCGTGGATCAGTTCGTGCGTCGCGGGGTCGAACAGGCCCAGGAACGCGGTCACGAACGAGCCGTCCATCCGCGAGCCGACGAGCTGCCGGTTGGCGAAGCGCAGCACATCGGCCGGGCTGGAGTTGCGGGCGTCGCCCGGAAAGGCGTGGATCATCGCGTGCAGCATCGCCATGACCGTCGCCGCGCCCGGTCCGTGCCCCGAGACATCCGCGATCACGATGCCCAGCCGTCCGTCGGGCAGGGGGAAGAAGTCGTAGTAGTCGCCGCCGGCCTGCTCGCTGGTGAGGTAACTGGTCGCGAAGGCGACGCCCGGCAGGATCGGGAGTTCGCGCGGCAGCAGGCTCTGCTGCACGCGGGCCACCTCGTCGAACTGCTGGCGCAGCCGGTCGTTGAGTTTGTTGATCTCCGCGAGCGAGACGAGGTTCCGGGTCATCGCGCCGAAGATGTTGGCGGTGAGCAGGTTCTGCTCGAGGTCCTCGAGGGTGTAGCCCTTGGGATCGCGCCGGAACTGGAAGTTCCAGTTGAGGGCCTTTCCGCCGTCCAGGAGAGGCAGGGCCAGGCACGAGCCCATCCCCGCGACCATCTCGCCGATCACGGGGTCGGCGTCGAGGTTCAGGTCGAGGATCATCCGCGGATCGGGCGACTGGATGATCTCGCCGAGGAACCCGCCGGTGAGCGTGGGAAGCCTGTTCCAGTTCTTCCAGGGGTCCACGATGCGGTGCTGGGGGCTTCCATCGGGCCCGCCGGGGACGAAGCGACGGGTGATCTTGTACTGCCCCTCCGGGAGGTTGCGGACGCTCAGCGAGAGCACGGCGTCCACCGGCCGGAGTCTGCCGATGCGCCGCGCGTAGGCCTGGACCGCCTGCTCGGGCTCGGTGGCGCGGCTGACCTCTTCCAGCATCTCCATGAGGATCGCCAGCCGCACTTCCTGTCGGGTATCCACCACTTGCACGCGGCATGGTAGCGTGCCCCCCTTCGCGTTGAAGAAGCCAACGCGTGCGCCGGGCGGTCGCCCGGCGCACGCCGAGGAGTGATGCCTCCGTCACTCGTGACGGATCAACTGCAGCCGCTGAAGTAGGCGGCGAGGAAGCAGAAGATGTCGTTGACGGTGATGGTGCTGTTGCCGTCGCAGTCGGCGGCGAGGTTGTTGTTGAAATACGTGGCGAGGAAACTGAACAGGTCCTGGACGGAGACTCCGCCGGTGCCGTTGAAGTTGGCGTAGCAGCAGGTGGTCAGGTTGGCGGAGAAGGGCGGCGAGGCGCACGCGACGCCGAAGCCCTGCCATTGCCCGCTCAGCGCGGTGCAGTTTGCGGGGTTGGTCTGTACGCAGGTGTTGCCGCGTCCCCCGAACACCGGTCCCGTGCAGCACGAGCCGATGCACGGGTTGGGGTTGCAGACCGTGCCGTTGCCCAGGTACGTGCCGGCAAAGGGCGGGCAGTTGAAGGGGATGGTGATGGCGCAGTTGCCGTTGGGGTCGCAGCACGCGCCCGTCGGGCAGAGGCCCGGCGTGCAGGTCGTGGCGGGTCCCTGGAAGACGCCGTTGCACCCGGCGTTGGTCGAGATGATGCACGGGCCGCTGGAGGTGCAGCACGCGCCGGGGCAGGGCGTGACCGGCAGGCACGGCACACCGAAGCCCTGGAAGGAGCCGCTGCATCCGGCCTGGGTGGTGACGCTGCACGTTCCGTTGACGAAGCAGCACGCGCCGGTGCAGAGGGTGGGCGTGCACGGGACGTTGTTGCCCATGTACGTGCCCGAGCAGTTGAAGGGCGGCGCGGTGACGCACGTGCCGTTGCTCAGGCAGCACGCGCCGGTGGGGCAGGAGGCGGCGGTGCAGACCGTGCCGATGCCCAGGAACTGGCCGATGCCGAAGCATCCGGGCACGGTGGAGATGATGCAAGGGCCGTTGTTCAGGCAGCACGCGCCCGGGCAGGCCAGCGGCGCGGCCGCGCACGTCGAGCCGACACCGATGAAGTAGCCGGAGAGGCCGTTGCATCCCGACTGGGAGGTGATGGCGCATCCGCCGCCGGGCAGGCAGCAAGCGCCGTTGAGCGTGCAGGTTCCGGGCGTGCAACCGACGTTGGGCGTCCAACTGAGGTAGGGCGGGACGGGGCAGAGCGCGAAAGTGGTCTGCGTGCAGAAGCCGGCGAAGTCGCAGCACGCGCCGAGCGGGCCGGTGCAGGGGTTGGGGTTGCACGAGACGCCGACGGTCCAGCTGATGTTGGGCGGCACCGGGCACGAGGACTGGAGGACGAAGGTGCAGCTGCCGTTGGCGTTGCAGCACGCGCCGTTGGGGACGCAGGGTTGCAGGGGCGTGCCGCAGTTGCTGAGCGGGTAGGGTGTGCCGCCGAGCTGCGAGCACAGGTTCGGATCGGTGCGGTAGCAGAATCCGCAGCAGCAGCAGGCCGAACCCGTCGAGCCGCAGTTGGGGTTGACCACGCACGCGACGTTGGGCGTGAGGGTGCCGCCGAGGGAGGTGCAGCGCGCGAGTTCCATGTCGAAGCAGCCGCCGGCGTTGCCCGGTCCGGGCGGGAGGCAGCACGAGCCGAAGGTGAGCGTGTTGCAGTTGAAGTTGCCGCAGACGGTCGCGGGCCCGACGAAGTAGCCGCCGTTCATCACGCAGTCGCACTGCGTGTTGATGTTGCACCCGCCGGACCAGAGGCAGCAGGCGCCCTGGGCCGGACACGCGCAGGGGTTGGGGTTGCAGGTGCCGCCCTGGGTCCAACTCTGGTTGGGCGGGACCGGGCAGAGCGCCTGGGTGGTGTAGGAGCAGACGCCGTTCTGGTCGCAGCAGGCGCCGAGGTTCTGGCAGGCCGAGGCCGGGATGCAGGTGCCGGGGAGCGGCGTGCCGCCGAGGAACGCGCACATCGCGGGGTCGGTCGGGAAGCAGAGGTTGCAGCAGCAGCAGGCCTTCGAGGCCGAGGTCGGGCCGCAGGGGTTGGCGACGCAGGTGAGGTTGGGCGTGAACAAGCCGCCCGCGCCGGCGCAGGCAGTCTGGGTCGTGTCAACGCACTGTCCGCTCGGGGTCATGCAGCACGAACCGAACAGGGCGGGCGAGCAGTTGGCGGCGTTGCAGAGGGTGTTGGGTCCGGCGAAGTGGCCGCCGGTGAGCTCGCAGGTGCACCGGTTGTCGATCGTGCACTGGCCGTTGGGCCGGCAGCACGCGCCGGTGGGACAGGGGAGGCAGGGGTTGCTGGGCACGCACGGGACGTTCGGCGACCAACTCAGGTTGGGTGGGACCGGGCAGACGGTCTGGGCGGTCTGGATGCAGTTGCCGTTGGCGTCGCAGCACGCGCCCATGACGGGCGGGCCGCAGGGGTTGGGCTGGCAGGTGATTCCGGCGGGCTGGGGCGTGCCGCCGGCGAAGGTGCAGAAGGTGGGATCGGTCATGTAGCAGTTGCCGCAGCAGCAGCAGGGATCGGTCGCGCTGCCGCAGGTCGCGGCGATGTTGCACGCGCTGAAGGCGAAATGGGTGCCGCCGATGGCGGCGCAGTAGACGTTGGAGGTCTGGACGCACCCGCCGGGGAGGCAGCACGCGCCGGGCGTGGTGGCGGGGCAGGCGACCTGGCCGCAGATCGTGCCGACGCCCATCCAGTCACCGCCGTTGAGGATGCAATCGCAGGAACTGGTGGTGGTGCAGACGCCGTTGGGATCGCAGCACGCGCCGAACGCGGCGGGGTTGCAGGGGGGCGGGCAGGGGTTGGGTGAGCAGACGCCGTTGGGGAAGAACTGGTTGGGCGCGGGGCAGGAGGCGGCGGTCGCGGGGACGCAGTTGCCGGCGTTGTCGCAGCAGGCGCCCGCGCCGCAGGCGGTGCCGGCGGCGCAGACGATGCCAAACTGGACGGTTCCTCCGGCGTAGGTGCAGAAGGTGGGCTCGACGTTGTAGCAGATGTTGCAGCAGCAGCACGCGGCGACGGTTCCCTGGCAGTTTCCGGGGGTGCCGCAGGGGACGTTGGGGGTGAACTGTCCGCCGAGCGCGGCGCAGGTGGAGGGCGTGGTGTTGGCGCAGGAGATGAAGTTGTTGTAGCAGCAACTGCCGGTCGCGATGGTGCAGGTGGGTTGCTGGCAGACGGTTCCCGCGCCGGAGAACTCACCGCCGGTCAGGAGGCAGTGGCAACTGTCAGTGACGACGCAGGTGCCGTTGATGTCGCAGCACGCGCCGGCGGCGCAGCCGTTGGGGAGGCAGGGGTTGGGCGTGCAGGAGCCGTTGGGGAAGAAGATGTTGGGGGGCGGGCAGTGCTGGGCCTGGACGTTGACATTGCACACGGCGGTCGCGGGGTTGCAGCACGCGCCGAGCGGCACGGGCGGGCAGGGGTTGGGCTGGCAGGTCGGGACCTGGGTGCCGCCGGCGAGCTGGCACATGCCCGGGTCGATGAAGATGCACTTGTCGCAGCAGCAGCAGGCGACGGTGGACGAGGGGCAGGGCTGGAGAACGCACGGGTTGATCGGGTCGAACGCTCCGTTGATCTGGTTGCAGTGGGTGAGGGTGGTCTGCACGCAGAAGCCGTTGCCGGAGCAGCAGGAGCCGAAGACTTCGAGGGCGCAGTTGACGTTGGCGCAGGTGGTGCCGACGCCGAACCAGCCGCCGAACTTGGGCAGGCACTCGCAGGAGTAGGTGACGACGCAGTTGTTGGGCCCGAAGCAGCACGCGCCGAAGGCGCAGGCGCTGGGGCAGGGGTTGGGTGTGCAGGTGACGTTGGCGATGAAGATCGAACCGGCCGGGCAGGGCGGGTTGGCGGTGGTCGTGCAGGCGTTGGTCAGAAGATCGCAGCACGCGCCGGACTGCGGGTTCGGCGGGGGACAGGGGTTGGGCGCGCAGGTGGTGTTGGGCAGGAAGTTCCAGCCGGCGGGGCAGGGGAGAGCCGTCGAGCAAGCGCCGGTCGCCGGGTCGCAGCACGCGCCCATCGGGGGCGGGCACGGGTTGGGGTTGCAGGTGCCGCCGAAGGTGAAGACCAGGGGCCGGGCCTGACAGTTGGCCTGGGTTGTGACGGTGCACGCGCCGGTGTTGGGATCGCAGCACTCGCCGGTGCAGGGCACGGGGCCGCAGACGGAGGTGTTGGGCGAGATCGCGCCGCCGGAGGCGAGGCAGACATCAGGGTCGGTGATGATGCACGCGACAGGGCAGCAGCAGGGTGTGATGGTGGGGAAGTTGCAGGGGGCGTTGCTGCATGGGACGTTGGGGAGGTGCGTGCCACCGGTGGTGAAGCAGACATTGGCGGAAGTGACCATGCACCCGCCCGAGGGTGTGCAGCACGCGCCGAAGATCTCGTTCTGGCAAAGGCCGGGTTGGCATGTGGTGGCGGGGCCATACCACGTGCCGCCTTGCGCGAAGCACAGGCAGTCATCCATGGTCTGGCATGTGCCGTCGGGGAGACAGCACGCGTTTCCGCCCTGTGCCGCGGCCGGTTGCGCGGAGAGCAGCAGCGCGAGCAGGAGGCTCAGGCAACAGGCGAACGGGTCGACAAGCCGGGTGCGGGTGTTCATGGTCGGATCTCTCGAAGTCGGCGGGGCGCGGTGGAAGGGGTTGCGAGGGAAAGGCACCCCGATCGGGGTCATCCGTTGGCTTGCGAAGCGGGGTGGGCGGTCTTGCAGTTTCGGGCCTGGGGGCGAATAATACCATACAAAATACGACTTGTCAAGTGGTTTGTGCGGAGTTTTATAGGTATTCCGGGTGATTTTAGATCATTGACAAATATATTTGGATCCGATATATTGGCTTGCGACGAATGTCTCTTCGAGAAGGAGTCCGCGATCCTTGACACCCCTCACCTCCAAACCTGATCCGGCGGAACTGATCGTGCTCGCGGTGCTCGCGGACGGAAAGCAGTACGGGTACGCGATCGCGAAACTGGTGTCGGCGCGCTCGGCGGGCGGGCTGCGGTTGACGCCGGGGATTCTCTATCCGACGTTGAGCGAGATGGAACGGCGCGGGTTGATCGGCGCGGAGTGGGAGACGATCGTGAGCGATCGGGCCACACCGACCGCGCCGACTGGTGATGCGGAGGAGACGCCGCGGGGGCGGCGGCGGAAGTGGTACTCGCTGACACCGAAGGGGTGCAAGTGTCTTGATCAGAGCATCAAGGCGCATCGCCGGCACGAGGCGCTGATCAATCTGTTCATCGGGCCGCTGGAGGGCGCGACGGAGCCGCCACCCCCCGCCACCCCCGCCACGCCATGAAACCACTCAAGCTGGCAACCGAGACGCGAGCTGCGGAGCCGAAGGGCGGAGGGGCAGCTGCGCGTCGTGAGCCGGACCGAATCGAGGCATGGCTGGACACGCTCTCGGCGATGCTGCGCGCGCCGGAGCGGGAGAAGGCGGAGATTCGCGAAGAGTTGGAGAGCCATCTTCGCGAGCGGATGCGGGACCTGACGCTGGAGGGGGTGGAGGAGCAGCAGGCTGCGCTGCGCGCGATCGACGAACTGGGAGAAGTCGCCCGGCTGGCGGAGCGATTCCGAAGAGCACGAACACCATCGAACAGGAGACTCACGATGAACATCGCCATTCTGTCACTCGCGGGCGCGGCGGCGGTCGCCAGCTCGGTGTCGCTGCTGTCGGGGAATCCGCCGCGGGCGGAGACTCGCTCGCCGGAAGAGATGAGGCTGGCGCAGGCTCTGGAAAGCGAGAAGGCGAAGTCGGAGGCGGTGACGGAGTTCCTGACCTATGCCCTCAAGGCCGAGCCGGCGGGCGAGGCGGCGGTGGATCTCGCATTCTCCACGCTGCACGAGTTGCTCAGCCGGACGGTCGCAACGCGGGCCGCCGCGGGCGGGCAGCCAGGATCAGGCGAGGAGCCAGTGGCGGTGGACTTCAACCAGACGCCGCTGGAGGAGGTGCTTGCGACGTTTGAGAAAGCCGTCGGGCACCCGGCGTTCATCCACTGGAAGGACCTTGAGGAGCGGGGGATCGAGCGCGGCACGCAGGTCACGCTGAAGGCTCCGGCGGCGCGGCACGATGTCATCCGTCGATTGCTGAACGAGTCGCTCGGGTTGAGCGGGTCGAACCGGCTCGCGGCGAGGGTCGATGGCGAGATGGTGGAGATCGCGACGCAGGGGTATTGGGATCGGCTGGACTCGGCGATGGAGGTGTTTGACCTTGGGGATGTGGCGATGGATGAGGACGCGCGGACGCAGATCGTTCAACTGGTGATGAGCACGGTGGAGCCGGATGGGTGGCGCGAGAACGGGGGCGATGTGGGCTCGATCCACATCGTGGGGAGCAAGGTGTTCGTGAAGACGGCCAAGCGTCTGATGCCGGAGGTGCGGTGGATCATGGACCGGCTGATGGACAAGCCGGCGGCGGAGCCGGGCGCGGCGGCGCCCGCGGGACGGGGCGAGTGGCTCGGCGCTGGTGGTGGGGACGGCGCGGGGGGTGGGGGGCAGACGCGGCGGTTCCGGCTGTCGCACATCGAGGCGAACTCGGCGCGGGAGCTGCTCGGCCAGATTTGCAATGTCTCGCCCGCGCTGAAGCAGTGCGATGTGATACGGGTGTGGGAGGTCGATGGGCAGACGAACACGCTGATCGTCACGGCGACAGCGGATCAGTTGCGCGTGATCGGGCGGTTGATCGAGGAGATCGATCGAGGGAGCGGGGAGGTGGCGGTGGCCCAGCTTGTGTGCCACCGGCTTCGCCGTCTTGGGTGATGCCGGTGACTTGCGCTGGTGGCGTGTTGTGGGGTGGGGTCAGGGTGACGCGTGCGGATTCGACGCCGTCAACCGTCCCGCCACAGGTGTCGCCCAGAGCGGGAATGCCATTCAGATAAGGCGGGCTAGGCGTTTGGCGAGGTACTTCTTGACTTGTTCTCTGGGCTTTGTGAGCAGGCCGTAGATTCGAGAGGCTCTTCGTTTGATGAGACGTGGCTCGAAGCGTT
>JADLCX010000019.1 GCA_020846975.1 Phycisphaerales bacterium | reverse complement strand
GATAGAAGCCCGCGAGCGAGACCGAGTCGAAGTCGGCGGTGTAGAGGCGTAGGCCATCACGCGCGGGTGTCCGCGCCTTGAGCCCCGCCTGGAGCGCCGCGATGTCCGACTGATTCTCACGCACAGCCGCAGCCCTCCTTGGCCGCAAACCGTCCGACGACGTACCGGCCCTCGGCCTTCGGTGTCGTCACCGTGCCAACCTGAACGATGCGGTCCAGCCACCACGCCAGCGGTCGCACGGTGGGGTGCAGACCCTCGCCGGCGACGGTCGCCCGGCTCGGGCGCGTGCAGATCGAGAACACGAAGTGCGCCCGCGGGCGTCCGACCCTCCGCATCTCCGCGAGCACCGCGTCCACATCCTCCGGAAGTAGGTGCTCCAGGGCGTCGAAGCTCGTCACCACGTCGGCAACTCCGTCGAGCAGGCCGGTCTTGTGCATGGCCCGCGGGAGGTCCGCCTCGGGGAACGCGAAGTCGATACCGAGCCCGTCGATGCCGATCCGCCGCAGCGCGCCGATGAAGTCGTTCCGCCCGCACCCGAAGTCCAGCACGAAGCGGGGCTTCAGCCGCTGAACCAGCGGGAGAGCCGCTGCGCCGTGGTTGGTTGTGCCGTACCCAGTGCCCGGCGCGGCGGGCCGCGCGGCGAGGGCGACGTACTTCTTCCGCTCGTGCTCGCGGCGGGCGTCGAGTGCTGGTTTGGTCGGGGAGGTCGTGGTCATGCGCCTCCCTCGATGTAGATGTTGAACTTGCGGTTCTCGTCGGCCGGGTCGGCGATCTCGATCAGGCTCATCGCCTCGAACACCCACACCGGCCTGCCTTTGCTGTTGCGCTCACAGGTGAGCTGCACGCAGACGCCCTCGGGGATGGGCACGAGCTTGGGCTTGAGCGACCGCGCGGGCGGGCACTTGGGGAGCACGCCGGGGAGTTCGCACACCGGACCGAGCCCCAGCAGGCCGCCGAAGCCGGACCCCGGGTCGAAGTTGTTCATGTGGTGGGCTTCGAAGCGGTTGATCGCCAACCGCGTCGGGTCCTCACCGCCGCCGGGGAGTTGCGAGGTCAGGCCCTCGGGCACGGGAACGTACCGGAGGTAGGTCTCGCTGCCGGGATCGCCGTCGATCCTGGCCTCGACCCACGGGTAGCGCCAGCGGTTGTTCTCGGTGGGGATGGGCTGCGCTGCCCCGAGGATCGCCGTGACGCGGCCGAGCGACGGCTGCCCCATTTCGATGACCGCCCACTTCTCGCCGGTGCCCTCTTCCTTCCACAAGATGGGGATACCGCCCATGGGCGTGCTGGCCAGCACGGTTTCCTCGGGAGCCAGCTCGCACGTTGTGTCCGTCTCGTTGGTGATGAAGACCCGCGCGGGCGTGACGCCCGTGAGCACGCAGCGCCCGAGGTCGCCAGGCTTAATCGGTTGGAGCGCAAGCACGAACGAGAGCGAAGGCGATTCCTCCGTGGCGACCTCGGCCGTCAGCGGCGTCCGGCTGTGGAACGTCCGTTCCTGGTCCTCACTGTCGGGCAGGACCAGCACGCCGGTGATCGCCAGCGCGTGGTATGGCTCGATCTCGTCGTCGGAGTCGTTGCGGACGAGCACGATGCCGCGCTGCGCGGGTTCGAGCGATGGACCGGCGTTGGTGGTCCGTTCCCGCCGGCGCAGATCGACCGCCGCATCAACGAAGGCGTTGTACGCCGCCGCGGGGATGCGGAGCGGTGAGCCCGACCGGACTTTGCGGAACACGTCACCCATCGTTCAGATCCCCAGCCCCGCGAAGTTGCCCTCGTCGTACACGCGCTCGACATACGCCGCGACCGGACGCTTCACGATCGCGTGCGACCCCGTGTCCTCCTGGTCGGCGTACCGAACCCAGAGGTACTCCCACCCCTTCTTGCTGATGCCGCTGATGTCGCCGATGGAAATGCCCGTGGCATTCGGGCTGGCGGCGAACCGGAACGTGATCTCCCAATCGTCGTCCGGATCAGTGCCGCGCCGCGATCCCGAGGCCCCGAGGAACAGGACCTCGCCCGGCTGGAACCCCTTGAACGCGCCGGTGTTCACCTTGCCGGTGAGCGAGAAGAGCGTCCCCTTGTACGAGGGCGTCACCTGGTCGTTGGTGAAGTAGTGCGTCTCGGAGAACTGGTAGACGGGAACGGTGATGTCCACGCCCTCGACGCCATCGGCGGTGACGCCGATCGCTCCACCGAAGTCCGGGGCCGACCCGCCCGACGGTGCGTGCGAGGACACCGTTTCCTTGCTCTGGGTGATGTGCTGCGTGCCACCGCCGGTGTCGAACGAGAAAACGCTCTCGCCGGGCTCGGGGAGCGACCCGCCCTGCGCCTTCCCGTAGCGGACGACGGCCTCCCAGAGTTCGTCGCCAACGGGCTCCACAGACACGGACTGCCGGGGCTGGCTGTCGTAGGTCGCGGGGCTGGTGGTCTCAGCGGCGTTGCGGGCCGCGAGGTCGTCGTTGGTCCCGCGCACGGTGTAGACGAGCTCCGCCGAGGGGTTGTCCCCCTTGGTGGACTTGCGGCTCTCGAACTTCTCGGTCACCG
>JADLCX010000018.1 GCA_020846975.1 Phycisphaerales bacterium | reverse complement strand
ACTGCGACGACCACCACGTCGAAACGGTGACGGTCGTCGCGCCGTCGGACGACGCCGACAGGCCACGGTACTTCATCTGCTGCCCTGAGTCGCTCAAGGTCGAGGTCAGCGAGGAGATGTGCCGTGGTTGGGCGGTCGACCTTGACGGCCTGGCGGCGGCGCTCGCGTTGGCCCTCGCCGTCTCTACGCCGAAGCCGGTGCTGCCCGGGCGATTCTGGCGGCTCGGCCGGATGAAGTGGCGAGAGACCACTCGTGAGGCTGCCTTCGCGGTGCGGCTTGCCGTCCAGGCGGTCCTTGATCTCGGCGAGCGCGGCCTTGCGGAGGCGCTCGGCCTTGGCCGCGCCCTCCGCGCGGGCGGCGCTCTTGGACATCTTCGGGGTGCGGGGCTTCTTGGTCTTCGTACTCATGCGAGTCTCCAATCCAGGGGTGCGGAATCCCGCCGCACGCTGCGGCGGGGAATCGGGGCCGGCGCGGTTCCCCGCGCCGCCTCGCGCCTAGCAACCGGCGACGCGCTCCATCTCGTTGAGCACGTCGTGGACCATCGAGTTGGTGGCGGCGGCGCGGCCGCGCCGGTCGGTCCCGTAGACCACCTTGGCGACCTCGACCGCCTTGGCGTATCGGGCGTCGCGGTCCTCGTCGCGTGCGATGTGGGCGATGCAGATGTCCTGCCTGCCCGCGTGGCGCGTGGTCTGTTAGATGGTCACTTCCGCGCCGTGCTCCGTGCGGCGGATGGTGATGTCTTGGTCGATGCCCTCGATCACGATCGTCTTGATGTTCATCGCGGTGCTCCTTGGGGGTGGTGTGTCTGGTCACTCGGCGTCGTTCAGGAATGCCTCGACCTGCTCGTGGTCCATGCCGCTCATGAACCCGACCAGGTCGATCAGGTCGCTACGGACCTTGCCCAGGTCGCCAGTGCGGCCCCAGTTGCGCGGGTCGGCCTTCGCCCCCTCGGCGTGCTTGTCGAGTTCCATCTGCAGGACGTCCATCAGGCGGGCGATGTCGTTCCGCCGGGCGGCGTAGCTCTGGGCGGCGGTCGGTTGAGGGGGGGCGGGCTTGCGGTTGTGCTTGCGTGCGTTCATGTTCATGCTCCTATGCGAATTGCTGGTCCCTTGAAGAACGAAGCCCGCGTTTCGCGGGCTTCAGGTCGTCGGCGTCTTGTCGGTGGGGCGGTCCCAACTCGTCGTGTCCTTCGGTTGGCCGACCGCCCGGAGGTAATCGATCAGTTCGTCGGCGGTCCAGGTATCGCCGTCGACCGCGTCGTGCTCCTCGTGGACCTCGCGGTCGTAGTCGAACTCGAACAGGCGGAAGCCACCGTGCGCTCCGGTGCGTGCGCCCCAGTGCCCATCGGCGTGGCGGCCGCGTCCGGCGGGCACCGTCGCAACGTTCCATGTGCGCCCGTCGGGCGTGTGGATCTCGATCGCGGGGATGACGAACCCGTGCTTGGCGAGGGTCTTGGCGAGGTCGATCGTGGTCTTTGTGGTGGCGTTCATGTTCGCGTTCTCCGTCGCGGGTGTCCGCCCCGCGTCGAGACACATGAAGCCATGACATTCGCCACGAGGCAAGGCAAACCGCAGCGGTTTCGCCGTCAATCCGCGGCATGTGGGCAAGTCTTCCACCCATGCGGGCAACCGTGCGCGGGAGGTCCGCGATGACTCCCGAACACGCGCCTAGTCCCGAGCATGGACAGGGAATTTCCCGGCTCAGCCCCGCCGCCCTTGGCGTCGCGGACGCCGCCCGCGTGTTGACGCGAATGGGAGGCAAGCCCGTCACCGACGAGATGATCCGCGCCGACATCGACGCGGGCGCACCGACGAACGCCAACGGGAGCATCAACCTCGTGCACTACGCCGCGTGGCTCGTGAAGGAGATGTCCGTGGGGGGTGCAGGTGGCGATTGACCCGCGCCAACTCAAGCCCGGCGAACTCGCGCGGCTGCTCAACAGCACGCCGCTGGGCGAGGTGATCAGCGAGCGGCAGCTCCACCGACATCGCACGCGCGCCGGGTTCCGCGTCGCGGCGGACGGCGACGCGGGCAAGGTTGACCTCTTCCGCTACGTCGCCTGGCTGGTGACGACCCGTCACGAGGCGCTGGCGGAAGCGGCTCGGACGCCCGAGGGGCTCACGGGCTACGAGGCGATGAAGGAGCGGGCCCGGCTCCGCAACGCCATGCTCTCCCTCTCGGGACGAGACATCGGCGACCTGCCGACCATCGCTGACCCCGCGCGGCGTGCCCGGGCTGCGAAGGACTTCCGATACTTCTGTGAGACGTACTTCGGGCGGACGTTTCACTTGAAGTGGTCCGACGACCATCTGAAGGTCATCGCCAAGATCGAGCAGGCGGTGCTCGAGGGTGGGCTGTTCGCGATGGCGATGCCGCGCGGGTCGGGCAAGACCAGCCTGTGCGAGGTCGCCTGTCTGTGGGCGCTGCTGTACGGGCACCGCGAGTTCGTCGCGCTTATCGGCTCGGACGAGGAGCACGCGGCGGGGATGCTTGAATCGATCAAGGCTGAGCTGGAGAACAGCGAGATCCTCGGTGGCGACTTCCCCGAGGTGTGCCACCCGATCCGTTCGCTCGAAGGCATCCACCAACGGGCTTCAGGGCAGCTCTACCAGGGCAAGCAGACCCACATCGGCTGGACCGCCCGGGAGATCGTGCTGCCCACTATCCCCGGATCGGCGGCGTCGGGTGCGATCATCCGCGTGGCGGGGATCACGGGCCGTATCCGCGGCATGAAGCACAAGCGTGTCGACGGGGTGAGCGTCCGGCCGTCGCTTGTGCTCATCGATGATCCCCAGACCGACGAGAGCGCCCGGTCGCCGTCGCAATGCGCCAACCGCGAGCGGATCCTCGCCGGCGCGATCCTGGGGCTGGCGGGCCCGGGTCGAAAGATCGCCGGGCTCATGACGCTGACCGTGGTTCGCCCCGATGATCTCGCCGATCGCATCCTCGACAGGGACAAGCACCCGCAGTGGCAAGGCGAGCGGACGAAGATGGTGTACTCGTTCCCCACGGCCGACCGCCTGTGGGCCGAGTACGCCCGACTGCGCGCCGAGGGCCTCAAGGCTGACCGGGGAGGTGCGGAGGCGACCGCGTTCTACAGGGCTCACCGTACCGAGATGGACGCTGGCGCAGTGATCGCCTGGCCGGAGCGTTTCAACCACGATGAACTGTCGGCGGTGCAGCACGCGATAAACCTCCGGCTGCAGAACGAGGCCGCGTTCTTCGCCGAGTACCAGAACGAGCCGCTCCCGGAAGTCGAAGTCGCCGACGATCTCCTGAGCGCCGACCAGATCGCGACGAAGGTAAACGGTCACGCCCGCGGGCTGGTCCCCCTGGGGTGCTCGCACCTGACGATGTTCGTGGATGTGCAGGGCAAGGCACTCTTCTACGTCGTTGCGGCGTGGGAGGACGACTTCACGGGGCACATCATCGACTACGGGACGGAGCCGGATCAGAAGCAACCTCCCGGGTCGTACTTCACCCTTCGGGACATCAAGCGGACGCTCGGGTCCGCGTCGCCCCGCGCCGGCGTCGAGGGAGCGATCTACGGCGGCCTGGAGCGTCTGATCGAAGCGACGGTGGCCCGCGAGTGGCGGCGCGACGATGGTGCGATGGTGCGGATCGACAGATGCCTCATCGATGCCAACTGGGGATCGTCCACGGATGTGGTGTACCAGTTCTGCCGTCAGAGCCCGCACGCGAGCGTGCTGACCCCCAGCCACGGTCGGTATGTGGGTGCGAGCAGCCTTCCCTTCAGCGACTACAAGCGCAAGCGCGGCGAGCGGGTCGGGCTGAACTGGCGCGTGCCGGTTGTCACCGGCAAACGAGCGGTTCGGCATGTGCTCTTCGACACGAACTTCTGGAAGTCGTTCGTGCATGCGCGACTCGCCGTGCCGATGGGCGATCCGGGCGGGCTGTCGTTGCACGGACAGAAGCCCGAACAGCACCGTCTCATGGCCGAGCACCTGACCAGCGAGTATCGCGTGCGGACGGAGGGTCGGGGTCGCACGGCTGATGAATGGAAGCTCCGAGTCGAGGGGCTCGACAACCACTGGCTGGACGGCCTTGTTGGCTGCGCCGTGGCGGCATCCATGCAAGGAGCTGTGCTGTTCGGCACCGACCAGAAAGTGATCGCTCGTCCGCGGATGAAGCTCTCGGCGCTAAAGGAGCGGACGCGATGAGTGCGAAGCCGCTGCCGAAGCAGGATGCGAAGCCCAGGGGACTCGTCTGTCCGACCTGCGGGTGTCGCCACTTCGAGGTGATCTATACCCGCGCGATCCCGGTTGGCACGATCCGTCGTCGTCGGCAGTGCCGCCACTGCGGACGGCGCGTGACGACGAGCGAGCGCATTGGAGCGTGATCATTCCATGCCCGACCACGCCGTCACACGTTTGTCTGCCACGGTCCGCCCGGCGGCCAATGCCGTGCTGCGGTGTCGCCTGACTGAAGTACTGGCCGCAGGAACTCGGCGAGCCCACGGACCACTTCGCCCAGCGGCGGCGCGGCGTGGCTCCCCCCCAGTCTGCGGACAAACGCGCTCCACTGCGTTTGCTTGGATGCGTCGTCTGCAAAACGATCACTTAGTCCAACGGGGAGGTCGGCGGGAAGCAGGGTCTTCCGTCGTTCCGCTGTGGCACGCACGGCCGTGCGAAGTGTCCCGAGCTCGAAGCGCATCGTGCGGCTGAGCATCCACAGGTCGTAGTAGTCCTTCATCCGGCTGTTGGCCATCCCGAGCGCAAGCATTGCTTCGAACTTCTCGGCGATCACGGTCTCGGGCGGGTAGGTACGGAGGCGTGGGGCCGGCAAGTCGAGCATCGGGCCCAGCGTCAGCTCGCGCGGCTCCGGGCTCACCACGTCGCCGAAGCCAATATCGACCTGCATCGGCACTCTTGCGGTGCCGAGCCGCGCCAGCAGACGCACGCGGAGCCCGTCGTACACGGCATCCTCACGGATGGGTTCTGCGGTGACGGAGTCCGGATCGAACAGGAGACCATCGGGCTCCACGTTGGCGGTGCATACTTCTCGGAAGAGCTTCACCAGACGGTCCGTTTCGGGTGGCCCGAAGCCCAGCAGATCGACATCCTGCGTGGGCCGGTGCGGCTGAGCGGACCAGACGGCAAACAGCATCGCGCCTTTGAGCACGAACTGCGTCGCGTGCGGAGAGCGGGTCAGGCGGTACAGCAGGCGCTCGACGGCGAAGCGAACAAGCACAGCGTTGAACTGCTCGTTCTGCCGCTGGCTGAGGTTCATCAAGCGCTGCTTGATCGATTGGGCGAGCGCATCGGGCTTGGGCATCGTCACGCGATCGCCTCCAGGTATGGTCGAACGACCGTGGCCACGCCGCACAGGGCCGCATAGCGATCGATCTCCGCCGGCTTGCACCTCCGCTGACGGAGGGACTCTCGGAGCGCCTCGATCGCCACGTCGAGACCGACGTGCCTGCGGTAAGTGAAGCAGTCCACCACGGTCTTGGCTTGGTCGAAGACGCGTACACCGAACCCGTCGATCTTCACCTCTCGTACACCCTCCTCGAATGTCGCGCCCGACCCACGCACAAACCGGATCGGCGGGTGATCAACGCGGGGCTTGTGGGCGCGTGTTCCGATCATCATCCAGACCTCGTGCGGCATCTGTGTGCCGATGCCGTGGTACGCGAGCGCCGAGAGCAGGCAGACCACGCCGCTTGGCACCCGCGCCGCAGCATGAACCAGGCTGGCGTGTTCTGATGGGTCCGCCGAGATAGGCGCGTACATGCCTCGCCCGGTCTTAGCGAGTTTCCCCGCCGCAACCAGTCGGCGCAGCACCTCCGGGTGGATGCCTTTGGACATGGCATCTCGCACCCGGAGCACGCCCATGCGGCGAGCGAGAGCCAGCGCGGTTTCGGATGGCGAGGAGGTGGGCATTGTGTGTAAGAGTATCGTCTATTGGCCGTAAAACTCAAGTCTTTTACACACCGAGTCCGGGAATACCGCTCCCCAAGCCCATCGGGTCCGAAAGGGCCCCAACCGCTGCTTTGGTTCTACCGGTGGAACAACCTCGCCAGCAATCGCCGCCATCTCCCACACCTCGATCGGATTTTGCATAAAGGCATGCCGTGGCGAGCGTCCGAGCTTCGCCGCCCGGAGTGCCTTCGTGCCCGATCCTGATCCGAACCTCGACCAGGCCATCCGCGACAACGCGTCGCAGCCCGCGAAAGCGTCGGTGGACGGCCAGTCGGTCGAGCAGCACCCGTTGAAAGACCAGATCGAGGCCGACCGCTACCTCGCGTCCAAGGACGCCGCGAGGAAGCCCGGCCTCGGCATCAAGTTCGCCAAGATCGTCCCGCCTGGTTCTGTCTGATCCGCCATGCTGAAAGCCATCGCCAACCTCATGAGCCGGGCCGGTCGCGGAATTGGAGCAGCCTCTTCCTCCCCAGCGGCGTCGCGTGCATCGCATGGAAGCGGTCCACGCGGCGGCCGTCGACTGGTCGTCGCCAAGTTCGACTCGGCACAGACGACTGCTGACAACCGCAAGCACTGGGCGAGCGCCGACGGCCTCTCGCCCAACGCGGCGATCAACCCGGAGGTGCGACGCATCCTGCGCAACCGGGCCCGCTACGAGGTCGCCAACAACTCCTACGCCAAGGGCATCGTCCTCACGCTCGCCAACGACACCATCGGCACCGGCCCCCGCTTGCAGATGCTCACCGGCGATGCCGAGGCCAACGCCCGCATCGAGGACGCGTTTGAGGCATGGTCGCGGGCAGTCGACCTCCCCGGCAAGCTCCGCACGATGCGGATAGCCCGCGCCGAGACGGGTGAGGCGTTCGCGCTGCTGGTGAACAACCCCGGCGTGGCGTCTCCCGTGTCGCTGGATCTCAAGCTCATCGAGGCCGACCAGGTCTGTACGCCGCTGCTCCAGCGTGGCCGCACCGATGAGATCGACGGCATCCTCCTGGACCAGTGGGGTAACCCTTCGGCCTATCGGGTGCTTAAGCGCCACCCCGGCGACAGCGGCTTCCTCCGCGCACCGAACGCTCCGATCGACGACCTGTTCGCCTACGACACGCTCCCCGCCGCTTCGGTCGTGCACTACTTCCGCGCCGATCGACCCGGACAACTCCGCGGCATCCCCGACATCACGCCGGCGCTCCCACTCTTCGCGCAGCTCCGCCGATACACGCTGGCGACCATCGCGGCCGCCGAGACCGCCGCCAACTTCGCCGCCGTGATCTACACCGACGCGCCGGCCAACGGCGAGGCGGACCCGCTGGAGCCGATGGACGAGGTGGAGCTCGAGCAGCGACTGGCGACCGTCCTGCCTGGCGGATGGAAGCTTGGCCAGGTCCACGCCGAGCAGCCGACGACGACCTTCGGGGAGTTCAAGCGCGAGATCCTCAACGAGATCGCCCGCTGCTTGAACATGCCGTTCAACGTCGCGGCGGGCAACTCCTCGGGTTACAACTACGCCAGCGGTCGCCTCGACCACCAGGTGTACTACACGAGCATCCGCGTCGAGCAGCACCACCTTCAACTCGCCGTGCTCGATCGCATCCTGTAGGCGTGGCTCAACGCGGCGGTACTT
>JADLCX010000017.1 GCA_020846975.1 Phycisphaerales bacterium | reverse complement strand
CGCACCGCCCTTTTCGCGCGCCCCCCCCCCCCCCCCCGCCGGACTGCGAAGCCGCAACCGCACCGTCCGCAACCAACGAATCGCCTGCTTGTCGGACGATCGGTTCGGCCACATGGCCGTTCTCGGCCTGCCGATGTATGCTGCACTGAACCCCGCGCACAACCGTCGCCAGGAGGAACCTGATGCCCCGTCAGCATGTCGCTCGCCTCACCACCGGCCTTGCCTCGGCGGCTTCACTGTTTCTCGCCGCCGCCGTGATCGCGGACGGACCCGATGTGATCGTGGGCGAGTTGGCCGATGTGCTCAGTTACGGGACCGACGCGGCCAACCCGGGCGTGTTCGCCTACGCCGTGGGCACAACCAGTTGCAACCGCGGCACCGAGCCTCTGAACTGGCTCACGGGCGGCAACGAGAACCGGCACCCGGTCATCGGCCAGAACCTGTACAAGCTCGACAACGGGCGCATCATTCAACTCGGCCAGTCCTGGCTCAAGCACGGGTTCACCGCGCTCCAGGGCAACGCTTGCGGCCTGGGCTGCACCGCCAACCCCAACGGCCAGGCGCTCGGCGTGGGCTGCTCCGACCCGTACGACGCCTCCCTCAACGGCAGCCAGAGCGCGCTCGGCGCCAAGAGCGAGGTCAACGCCGCGACCGGCGTGTTCCCGTATCCGCGTCGCCTCGTCCCGCCGTTCAACGGCGCCACCCCCAAGCGGCTCCAGTTCAAGACTTCGGAGTTCCCCGGCTCTCCCGCGGCTCTCTACTTCGTCGAGGGCCAGTACATCGCCCAGGATGACGCCGCCGCGCGCAACAGCGCCAACAACGCCTCGTACCGGCGCGTCTCGTTCGGCGCGGCCGCGCCGTTCACCATGTCCCTCCAGGGCGGCACGCAGCGCGAGAAGCCCGCGATCATGGCCTGGCGAGATCACGGCGGCGGCTTGAACACCATCGATCCCGGCGTCATCATCGCGCCGCAGGACATCCCGCAGGATGGGCGCATCATCCTGGCGTGGAAGGTCACGCAGACCGGCCCGACGACCTGGCACTACGAGTACGCCGTCGAGAACCTGACCTCCGATCGCTGCGGGCAGGCGTTCGTCGTGCCCCTCCCGACCGGCGCGAACATCACCAACGCCGGGTGGCATGGCGTCGATGCGCACTCGAGCGAGCGGTGGAACAACTCGACACCCTGGACCCAGTCCATCGGCGCAAACGCCATCTCGTGGACAGGCCCCGCGTACAGCGGCACGCCCGGCAACTGGAACGCCGCGACCGCAACCTGGACCGAGCCCACCGGCAACGACTCGACGGCCAACGCGCTCCGTTGGGGCACGCTGTACAACTTCTGGTTCGACGCCGATGTCGCGCCGGGCGCGGCGAACGGCTCGCTCTCGATGCCGCTATTCCGCCCGCCGCAGGCCGGCGCGCCCACGCAGATCACCTGGTCGGCCCAGACCCCCGGCGGCGCGACCGCCGGCGGTCAGGCCAACGACAACTGCGCGAACCCGACGCCGATCGTGTCGGGCACGCACGCCTTCTCGACCGGCGGCGCGAGCTCCGACGGCCCCGCCGTGTGCAGCCAGAACGGGTCGGACCAGATCTGGAACGACCTCTGGTACACGTTCACCTCGACGTGCGGCGGCAACGCCGCGGTCTCGACCTGCGGCAGCGCGTTCGATACCAAGATCGCCGTCTACGCGGGCACTTCCTGCCCCGCCGGCGGTGGAACGCAGATCGCCTGCAACGACGACAACACCGCCGTCTGCGGCGCGGGCGCGACCACCAGCCAGGTCGGTTTCGCCATCACGCCCGGACAGTCGTACCTCATCCGCGTAGGCGCCCCGACCAATGCCTCCGGCAACGGTCTGCTCACGCTGGTCTCGTGCCCCACCACCGGCGCTTGCTGCGCCCTCACGGGCGATTGCACGCTGCGTGCGCCCGCGAACTGCTCCGGCACGTTCAACGGTGTCGGCTCAACCTGCACGCCCAACCCGTGCCCACCGCCGATGAGCCCACCCAACGATGATTGCGCGAACGCGATCGCGATCGGCGACTCGGCCATCGGTCAACCCGTGATCCCGGGCAACAACATCCTCGCCACCGCCGACGGAACCTCGACCTGCGCCCAGGCGGGCGGCAGCCCGAGCGTCTGGTACGCCTACACGCCCGCGGTCAGCGGGCCCGTCACCATCGACCTCTGCACCGGCGACTACGACACCGCGCTCGCCGCCTTCAGCGGATCGTGCGCCGCACCGACGCAGATCGGTTGCGACGACGATTCGTGCGGCAACCTGCTCTCACGGATCTCCGGACTCCAGATGACCGCCGGTGCCCGCTACCTCATCCGGGCCTCCGGCTACAGCGGCGCAACGGGCACGTTCACCATCCGCGTGACCGGCGGCCAGGGCGTGGCCGTCCGCGGCGCGTGCTGCAACGGCACGGCCTGCACGCTCGTCGCTCCCGCGGCCTGCGCCGCTGGCTACGCCGGCGACAACACCGTCTGCGGAACCCCGGGAAACCCCACGGCCTGCTGCCGCGCCAACTTCAACGGTATGGGCGGCGTCTCCGTGCAGGATGTCTTCGACTTCCTCGGCGCGTACTTCGGAAACCAGCCCGCGGCGGACTTCAACGGCTCGGGCGGCGTCAGTGTCGAGGATGTGTTCAGCTTCGTCGGCGCGTGGTTCGCGGGTTGCCCGTCGAACTGATACCTCGTCGCAGCCGCGGCATCGACACCGGAGTCCACGGGTCGACCAACAATGGTCGCCCTGATTCAACGTCGGCACCCGGCCCTTCGCACACATATCGCCCACCTCGGAGTCGCCTCGATGCGTTTCCTGATCCCGATCGGCCTGGTCGCGGCCGCCGTCTCGCCCGCGCCGGCCCAGACCCGCATCACCCGCTACATCCGCGATGATGTCTTCTACCAGATCATGCCCATCGCCTGGCGTGACTCCGACAACGACTCGACCTCGGGCCAGAACACCCGCTTCGGCGATTTCAACGGGCTCGCGGCCGGGTTGCCCTACCTCCAGCAGCTCGGCGTCACCGCGGTCTGGCTCAACCCCATCCACCCCTCGCCCGCTTACCACGGTTACCAGCACGGGCCGATCGATCAGGTGAACAGCCGCTTCGGAACCGAAGCTCAGTTCCTGTCGTTCGTGAACACGGCGCACGCCACGGGCGGCAATGGCGCGGGCATCAAGGTCTTCCTGGATGCCGTCTGCTACGGCATCAGCCAGAACTCCGCCTACGCGCCGTACTACACATCCGCCTTCAACAACCCATCGAGCACGTACGACACCTGGCTCGCGTTCACCAACCCCGCCAACACCTCCTTCACCGGCTACTCGTTCAACACGTGGAACGGCGCGAGCGTCGGGTTCATCAACTGGGACCTCCGCACACCCGCGGCCCGCAACACCGTCATCAACTGGTGCCGCAAGTGGCTCGATCCCAACGCCGACGGCGACCCGATCGACGGAATCGACGGCTACCGACTCGATCATGTGTGGGTGCAGTACAACCAGGGCCCCGATGGATGGGGCTACAACCTCGACGACTTCTGGACCCCGTGGAAGCAGGGTCTTCAGGCGGTCCGCCCCGATGTCTTCACGTTCGTCGAGCAGGCCGACTGGGGCTCGCAGGGCAACGAGTTCCTCCCGCCGCACGATGCCGCGTTCACCAAGCCGTTCGAGTTCGCCGCGCGTGATGCGATCCGCACCAACACCGCCGCATCGCTCTACTCGGCCATGGCCGGCGCGGTCTCCAGCGTGCCCAGCGGCAAGTCCTACCTCGCCATCATCGGCGACCACGATGTGGACCGCCTCTCCTCCAACGTCCAATCCACCGCCAGCTCGCTCAACCGCCGCGAGAAGATCGCCGCGGCCGTGCTCTTGACCCAGCCCTTCCCGCCCATCATCTACTACGGCGATGAGATCGGCATGCGCGGCACCAAGCAGAGTTACGGGTCGGATGCCGACGACATCCCCATGCGCGAGCCCTTCAAGTGGAACGCCGTCGCCGGCGCGCCCATGTCCAACTACCACATCCTCAACTCGCAGGCCTACACCAACCGCGTCTCGCGCGACAACGACGGCCGCAGTGTGCAGGAGCAGCAGGGCGTCGCCAGCTCCCTGCTCGAAACCTACCGCACGCTCATCGCCACGCGCCGAAACTCCGTCGCGCTCCGCCGCGGAACCTACTCGCCCGTCACCACACCCAGCACGCGCGTCTGGTCGTTCGTCCGCCACCACGAAGTGCAGACCGTGCTCGTCGCGATCAACCTGCACAGTTCATCCGTGGCCACGACCCTCAACCTCTCGAGCTTCGCCATCACCGGCACGGGCGGCTCGACCACGCCCGTGAACATCCAGCCCGGCGGAGGCCCCGCGCTCGCGTCGATCACCGCCGCCAACAAGGCCGCCTACCCGATCACGCTGCCCGCCTACTCGTGGGCCATCGCGCAGGTCGAGCTCACCCCCCCACCGCCGCCGCCCCCATCGCCCGCCGACATCGACGGAGCCAACATCCCGACCGATGCCGCATCGCCCGCCCTCGCCACGCAGGCCGTCGGCACCAGCTTCGGCGACAACGCCAGCGAACTCAACCAGTTGTACATCCGGGCGCAGGACAACGGCCTGCGCATCGGCCTCACCGGCAACCTCGCCACCGACGGCACCGCGCTCGCCCTGCTCATCGATTCCAGCGGCGCGATCGCCGCGGGCCAGAGCGTGCTCAATACCACCGGCCTCGGCCCGCCACCCGGCGGCATCGTCGAACTCTCCGGCCTGACGCTCGATGCCGGCTTCACACCCGAGCATCTGTTCTTCATCAACTGCGCCAGCGGCTCGATCTTCGTCGATCAGGCCGCGCTCCCAGCTTCCGGTTCACCATCCAAAACCTACCGCGGCCGCGGCTCGCAGAACAACGCCTCCGGCACGCTCAGCGGCGGGACCAACCCCAACAACCTCTATGTCGCGATGGACAACCGCAACTCCAGCGGCGTGACCGGATCGTCGGCCGCGAACGCCGCTGCGGCGACCACGGGCTTTGAGATGCTGATTCCCTGGACCGACATCGGCCAGCCCGCCACGCGAGGCGCCCGTGCCTGCGCGCCCATCCGCGTCTGCGCCCTGATCGCCGGTACCGACGGCACGGTCAGCAACCAGCTCCTGCCCCCCGCGCCGGCCTCCCAGACCGCCAACCTCGGCCTCACCCCCAACTTCGCCGCGCTCGCCGGCTCGCAGTTCGTGTCGATCACGCTCCCGCCCGCGGCCGACTTCAACAACTCCGGCACCCTCAGCGTGCAGGACCTCTTCGACTTCCTCAGCGCATACTTCGCCGGCGACCTCGCGGCCGACATCAATACATCCGGCGGCCTCAGCGTGCAGGATGTCTTCGACTTCCTCGCGGCGTACTTTGGCGGATGCGACTGAAGGGCGGCGTCTGGCGTGTCACGAGCACGCGATCCTGTCAAGATGAGCTTCCGCCTTGCGCCATTCACGCGAGTTCGCCATCGGCCAATGCTGCGGATGGTCGCAATCGCGGGGCTCGGCGGGGTTGCTCTCAGTGTACTGGTCGCACTGGGCCTTTCACTACGGCCGAAACTCGGCAACCTCTTTTCAAGCCCCGACCCAACTACAACTGCTGACCGAGTGACGGGCCTCCTGCTCGATGTTCAGCCCGCCCGGAAGAGGTTTGGAGTGGATCACTGGGATGTGACTGTGAGGGGGACTCTGAACGGTACGGACACTGCACACTTACGCGATACCAGGTCCATGGCTAATGCTTCGACGTTAATGGGTCTGACATCATCGATTTCAACCAGGTGCATCGTTGCGGCAGGCTGGCCACTGCGGTCTCTCTGGGGTGCTGTCGACTTTCCCGAAAGCCGTCTGAGCAAACCGCAAGAACGCGGACCAAAGCTCGTGCGTGCGGTGCAGATTCGCGGTTTGCACCCGAGCTCACTTCATCCGGTGGAGGGCGTCCTTCCCATTGGAGTCCTTCCTGTCGGTGCTTTTGTCAACTCCCTCTTCTTCGCCGGTTGCGTCTTGGCGACTAGATGCGCATTTTGGTCAGCACGACGGGCGATGCGGGTGCGGCGAGGTTTCTGCGCATCCTGTGGCTACGACATGCGAGGCGGACCTTCAGGCTGCCCGGAGTGTGGCGCGACGCGAGAGCTCTGAAACGGGGTATCGACAACGAACAGTCTGTCGATGGTTCGCGAGCGTGCCCCTACCCCTTCCGCCCCCAAAACGACACCACCACCGCCAGAAAGATCAGCCCGAACGCCACCGCGTCGTTCGCCCTCAATTTCTCCTTCGCCACCAGCACGCTGAACACGCTGAACACCACCAGCGTGATCGCCTCCTGCACGATCTTGAGCTGCGGCAGCGTCATCGGCCCGCCGTGCTCGAGATGCCCGAGCCGATTCGCCGGCACCTGCAGGATGTATTCCGGCAGCGCGATCAGCCAGCTCACCACGATCGCCGTCACCAGCGCCCACCCCTTCTGCTTCACGTGGTAGTACCACGCGAAGGTCATGAACGCGTTCGAGGCGATCAGCAGCAGAACGGTCGGAAGGATGCGGCCCATGGCCGTATGGGTAGTCCGCGCAAACGGGCCCCGCCGCAGCTCCACGGCACGTTCTCGGCCCGCTTTCGGACGACTTTCTCAGGTTCGCCCCCTCCATACTTGCACCAAACCACGTTCTCTGCGAAACTGTTGTCGTGTCGGTCCGTACCGCACTGTGCGGGCGATCCCCTCGCCATCCCCGCCCGCACACGTCTTTCCGACCAGCCGCCGCGTTCTGCGGCCGTGCCACGCGAGCCTCGCTCATGGTCAGCCCCACACGATCGTCCCCGCCGCGCCCGGCATTCACGCTCATCGAGCTGCTGGTCGTCCTCGCCATCATCGCGCTGCTGGTGGGCATCCTCCTGCCCGCGCTCGGAGAAGCGCGCAAGGCCTCCCAAGGCGCGGTCAGCGCCGCCAACCTCTCCTCCCTGGCCAAGGCCCAGTCGGCCTACGCCGCCGAGGCCCGCGACTCGTTCATCAACCCCTTCGATTCGCGCACCCATGTCCGCTGGTCCAACTACCGCTTCGCCGACACCGGCGCGGCCGTCACCTGGCCTGTCTCCATCATCCCCACCTACCTCGAGTTCGGCGGCAACGGCTACGCCGCCCGCTACTACGACCGCTTCCGCGCCTCCGAGGGCTTCGCCTGCGGGTGGGTTAATCTCACAGTGTCTTACTTCAGCACGCCCGACTACGCGATGAAGGCCATGCGCGCCCCCGGCGACTACTGGGCCAACGTCCGCGCCGCCGAGCGCTCTACCAGCGACCCCGCCTTCGAGGGCTTCGACACCTCCTACTTCTACTCTCCCGTCTTCTGGCTCAGCCACGAGCGATACGCCGGTTCGGGCATCGTCCCCGTGAACGAGTCGCCCGCAGACGGCTTCCGCTGGTGGCGTCGCAACCGCTTCGACGAAGTCCCGCACGCCTCGCTCAAGGTCATGCTCTTCGAGCGCTTCGATTTCTTCGCGAAGAAGAAGATCAGCCCCACCGGCGCGATCACCCAGGGCGCGCCGCAATGGAACAACCCCGCCGCCCAGATCCGCACCGCCATGGTCGATGGGAGCGTGCGCTTGACCAAGACCGCCGAGGTTTCGCAACTGGCCCGCAGCGCAGATCCGGCGGTCAACTCGATCTTCCGTCCCAGCGGCGTGTGGAACCCAACCACTCTGCTCCTCAAGGACTGGCTCGGCTATACCCCTTCGCGCCCCAACGAGGTCTTCAACGACCCGTTCGAGAACCTCACCAACGACGCCTGGCCCTCGTACTACTGGGCGACGCGCAACGGCATCCGCGGTCGTGACGTCCAAAAGTGATCCGATGAGCAAACCGCACCAGCCCACCGTCAGCCGGAAACAGATCGTGCTCGTGGCCACTCTCGGCGCGGCCGTCGCCGTCGTCGCCGCGATCAACTTCATCGACTTCTCTTCGCCCTCTCCACGCGACGAGGCCCAGGAGGCCGCACGCTCGCTCGCCGAAGAGATGCGTGCGCAGGTCCCGCCCGACCAGGTGGACCCCGCCCCCCCCGCCCAGCCTTCACCCTCGGCCCCCTCCCCGTTCGGTCGCTGACCAATCCGGTCAGAGCGATCGCTCGATCTCGCGCTCAACCTGCCGCCGCAGATCGCGCGCCGCCTCGACCTCGCGAGCCGACTCCGCGCCGATCGCCGCGCGACGCTTCTCATCCGCGATCGTCGGCAGGTTGATCGCCACGTTCCACCACGCGCTCCGCGCCGCCCCCTCGCCAAGCACCGCCGCGATCGCCAGGTCGCTCCGGAGGTGCCTGTTGGTGATCGGCGCCAGCATCGCCAGCAACCTCAGCAGGTCGCACGCGCCCGCCAGCGCGGCCCGCGGCGCGGCCAGCGACGCCTCCACCGCGCCCGCGTACTCCGCCATCCGACGCGGGTCCGTCTCGGGCAATCGCGACAGTTCGTTCACCAGCCCATACGCCGCGGCGTCCTCATCGGCCAGTTCCAGGAAGATGGCCGCCAGCCGCCGCAGCGTCTCCCGCGCGCGCTCGAGCGCGGGCTGGTGCTCGGCCAGGTTCTTCTTGCCGACCGAGTACTCGACGACCATCCTCGCCTGCGCCGCGGCGATCGCCCCCGCCGCGCACGCCGACGCCCCGCCCCCCGGCGCGGGCGCCTTGTCACCCAGTTGCCGAAGAAACTCCCCGACGCTCAGCGATCCGATCGGCTCCATCGCCCACTATACGGCCCCGTTTGACTCGACCCCGCGCCGAGCGCACCATTGACCACACCACCCGGAGGGGTGGCAGAGTGGTTGAATGCGCCAGACTTGAAATCTGGTAAAGGCTCCGGTCTTTCGGGGGTTCGAATCCCCCCCCCTCCGCTTGCTGAGCACCCAACCGTGCCACTACCCGCCGCCTTGGGCGGGTAGTGCAGTCCGCGAGGGAGCCCACGACCAATCCATCGCGGTCGGCGCGGTATGCTCGTCGTCGCATGAGCCGCGGCCCGTCCCGCACGCCTCCACTCCGAAAGCACCTTCGACGCCGCATCGGTTCGACCGGTGTGCGCTACCTCACCTTCTCGACCTCCCGGCGTGCGCCTTTGCTCGCAAACCCCGCCATCCGCGATCACGTCGCGGCCGCGCTCTTTGCGGCCCGGGACCACTGCGGGTTCGCGCTGTTGGCGTGGGTCATCATGCCCGAGCATCTCCACGTTACTCTCGTGCCTCTGCGTAAAGATTGGCCGGTCGAGAGAATCCTGCACAGGCTCAAGGCCCCGCTCGCGCAGAAACTCATCGGCCGCTGGCGACGACTGGGTGTGCGTGGCGCCTCGCTGTTGGCCCGAATCACCGATGGCACCGGACGCCCGCGGCTGTGGCAGCCGGGAGGCGGCTTCGACCGCGCGGTGCGGGATGTGAACGAACTCGTGCGAGAGGTGAACTACATCCATCGCAACCCTGTGAAACGCGGGCTGGTTGAAAAGGAGACGGATTGGCCGTGGTCATCGGCCCGCGACTACGCGGCGTTGCGGGAGTCGGCGCGGGAGCAGGATGCCCGCAGCCTGCACGAGCATCCTGGCCGCGCGGCCGTGAGGATCGATACGATCCATATCGATCGGTACGATTTCCCGGAGCAGGCGATGAGCCTGCTGTGGCTTGATGGAGAACCATGCTTGAAGCTCGGATGAAACACCGGCCAGGCTCGTGCCCGACCATCGTCCACGCCGATCGGCGCGGCAAGGATGCCCATCAGCATGACGGCAACCTCAGAGCCCCTCGCCATCGGCACTGCCCGTCCAGAGCGACGGGCAGTGGCACGCCGCTGG
>JADLCX010000016.1 GCA_020846975.1 Phycisphaerales bacterium | reverse complement strand
CGTTGGAGAAGATGCGCACGCGCCCGGTGCGCACGCTGGTGGCCGGAATGAACAGCTTGACGGCCGAGCAATGCCGCACCGCGTCGAAATCGACGTGTTCGGCCAGGAAGTCCTGCACCGGGTTGAGGATGAAGGGGTTGAGGTCATAGGGCGAGGCGAGGCGGCTGATCAGGTCGAACGTCAGATAGGCCGGCGAGTGGTTCAGGTTCCAGTTGCCCGTCAGCCGTTCCCACGGCGTGCGCTGGATCAGGCCGGGCCAGGCCGCACGGCTTGCGGCATGCCAGAAGTTGCGCAATGCGGCGCGGGCACCGTCGCGACCCTGCTTCTGCAGACCGTCGGCGAGCACGACGGCGTTCATGGCGCCCGCGCTGGTACCGCTGATCGCCTCGATGACGAGGCGATCGTCTTCCAGCAGGCGATCCAGCACGCCCCAGGTGAAGGCGCCGTGGGAACCGCCTCCCTGCAACGCCAGGCCAACCGGCCTGGGTCCGCCGGGCTTCGCGCGGCAGCATGGACGTCGTGACGCTGCGGGATCGGGCGCTTCGTGAGTCATCGGCTCGGCAAGGGCTCGTCGATGGGCGGGGGCCTGACCGGGCCTGCCGCATCGGTGGGGTGGACTGGCAAGCTGCCGGGTCGGGGCAGCCATGGACGTGGACCGATACCCCGATCCGCCGCGATGATATGCCGCTCGCCCGGCATCTGTCGCACCCGTACGCAGACTTCGGGGAACGCGCGGGAAGCGGTTCGAAGGTCACGACTGCGGATTGTGGTCCGCTGGTTGTGGACCTGCGGGTTGTGGACCGGTTGTGGACCTTGTCGAACACCCGCGCATGAAATATGATGTTTGCGAAATATATTTACGATATTCGAGATTTCCGATCCGGGCATGGGCGCGACCTGCACGCCCCGACAGGCGTGCCATCGGCCACTGCATGGCTCGGCTTTTCCGGTACGAGGAGCACCTGCGCATGAGCCACCAGGAAAGGAGCCCTTCCCCGCGCCCGCGAGCACGCGGGCGGCGCCCAGGGCGGACGATCGTTGCTGCCCTTGCCGCGTTGACGCTGTGGGCGAGTCCTCCTGTCGGCCTGGCCGACGACAACGTGGTCAACGTGGCGGGATGGGGTGGCCCGCTGCAGAAACTGTTCATGGACGCGATCGGTCCGGAACTGAAGAAGCAGACCGGCGCCTCGATCGTGTACACGCCGGGCAAGGCCGCGGAGACGCTCGCGAAGGTCATCGCGCAACGTCAGAGTCCGACCATCGACGTGGTCATTGCAACGGAGATCATCGGTCTGAAGGGCGAGGAACTCAACTTGTGGGCGTCCCTCGACCCCGCAACCGTGACCAATCTGAAGCACGTCTACGGCAGCGCCCGGATGCCCGGCGACAAGGGGGTGCTCTGGTCGGCCAACATGGTCGGCATCATCTACAACCCGAACGCACTCGAGCGCCACGGCATCAAACCGCCGACTTCGTGGAAGGATCTCTTCGATCCCCGTCTGAAAGGGAAGGTGGTTCTCGGCACCATCGGCACCGACTTCGGCCTGCAGTCGCTGCTGATGCTGGCCAGGATCCATGGCGGGGACGAGAAGAACATCGAGCCGGGTTTCGTCGCGATGCGCAGGCTTGCCGCGAGTGTCGTCAGCTTCGAGAAGGAGTACACCCGGGTCGGAGAGCTCTTCGACGCGCAGACGGCATGGGTCGGCGTCTGGAGCCATGCCGGGGCAGCCCAACTCGCCAAACGGGGCGTGCCGATCCGCTTCGTCGCTCCGGCCGAAGGCGTCGTGCTCACCGGGAATTTCGTCGGTGTCGTCGACAAGGCGCCGCACGCGAAGGCGGCGCAGAGCTTCGTCAACCTGCTGCTCGGCGAACCGGTCCTCAACGCGTTCGCCGAGAAGTACGCTTCCATTCCGATGAACAAGGAGGTGAAGTTGTCGGCGGAGATCCGCAAGACCCTCCCGGGCGAGGAAGCGATGTCCCGGGTCGTCTCGTTCGACTGGCGCCACATCAACGCGCATCGCGACGCCTGGACCGAGCGATTCGGCAAGGAAATCGAGACGGCTGTCGGCCGTTGAAGGTCGTCGAACGCCGCCCGAGGCCGTTCGCGCGAGCGGTGGCCAGACGGCGGGTGCAGTCAAGTCGCCAACAGGAGCATGTCGTGTACAAGATCGTCGCCGAGGTGGTGAAGGTCAGCGATCCCAGGACCATCGAGGGCGAGGATCTGCACGTGCGCTGGCCGTGCCCCGTCTACAAGGTGGGGGACAGGATGACCTTCACCATCAATCCGGCCACGATGATGGTGATGGAAGAAACCGACAAGGTCTGTCTGTCCGCTCTGAGCGCCATCATGCCCCTGATTCGTGGATTGATTCAGGGCAAGGCGGAGGATTGGGACTTCATCGACAAAGTCAGCTACTACTCGTGCCCCGACGCCGAGCGGCCCGTCATCTTCAGGCTCAAACGTGTGCCGGTGGAGCCACCCACGCCCGGCAAGACCCGATACGGTGATCCCCAGAAGGAGATCTGCCGGAGCTGATCGCGGGGGACGTCGGTCAGGGCAGCGCTCGTCGTGGACCCATCTGCGGATCCGTCGTATCTCGGCCTGCGCGGCGTGGTCAAGTCGTACGGCGGTACGCCCGTGGTCGACATCGCCGAACTGGACATCGCACGAGGCGAGTTCTTCGCGCTGCTGGGACCGTCGGGCTGCGGCAAGAGCACGACCCTGCGTCTGATCGCCGGCTTCGAGTTGCCGCAGCAGGGCGAACTCCGGTTGGCCGGGCAGACGCTCGCCGGACGTCCGATCCACAAGCGCGATGTCGCGATGGTCTTCCAGGACTATGCGCTGTTTCCGCACATGACGGTGTTCGACAACGTCGCGTTCGGACTGCGCATGCGCCGCGTGCCCGGCGATGCAGCGCGCGAGCGGGTCGCGGCGGCGCTGGAAGCGGTGCGCCTCGTGGGCTTCGACCAGCGCTTTCCGCGCGAGCTCTCCGGAGGACAGCAGCAACGCGTTGCCATCGCGCGGGCACTGGTCGTCG
>JADLCX010000015.1 GCA_020846975.1 Phycisphaerales bacterium | reverse complement strand
TTTCGAGGTCTCAACCCTTCTACAAGAGTGAGACTCACTTCTCGGAACTGCCACCCGATGTCCTGCGGGGATGACAGAGGCGGGCGAGAGCCGAAAGAGAACGGCGGCTTCCGGTCTCAGTCGGCGGACCGATCGGGCTAGGATTCTCTGTAAACGGCTGCTTGGCGGCTCGTTTGCCCCGACCGCCAGCCGAGAAACCGTTCGTCGGGGTTGTGGATACGGAGCTTTTGACCGGCCCGCGAAAGCGGGCCGGTTTTGCTTTACGGCCCGGTCGGTTTCCGGCGTCCGGGCGGGGTGGCGGAAACGTCGGAGATTCCGGGGGCAAACGCGGGTCGGGGCTGGTTGCCGCGCTCTCGGTTCGTGCCGACCCATCGGGCAACCGACCATCCCAACGCCCCGCCTAGAAGAAGCTCTCCAAGGCAGGTCTTTCCCCTATTGGTTCCGCTGCACCGAGTCCGGCGACCGCACTCCGACGAGCGGGATCTTCGTGACCGCATCGCGGATCTGCTTGAGTTCATCCGCCGTGAATGTCACGCCTACTGCGCCGAGGTTCTCTTCCAGGTGCTTCGGGTCGGTGGTGCCGGGGATGGGGACGATCCAAGGCTTCTGCGCCAGCAGCCAGGCGAGCGAGAACTGGGCCGGCGTGCAGTTCTTCTTCTGGGCCCACTCACGAACGAGCGTGAGCAGGGGTGCGTGGGCCTTGAGCGCCTCGGGCGTGAACGTGGGCACCGTCGCGCGGCGGTCGGGCCGCTCGAAGCGCGTGTTCTCATCGAACACGCCGCTGAGATAGCCGCGATGCACTGCGCCCCACGGGACGAAGCCGATGCCAAGCTCTTCGCAAGTCGCGAGGATGCCGTTCTCGGGGGCGCGCTCGATCAGCGAGTACTCGGTTTGCAGCGCCGCCACCGGTTGGACGGCGTGGGCGCGGCGGATCGTCTCGCTGTTCATTTCCGAAAGACCAAAGTGCCTCGCCTTGCCAGCCGCGATCAGTTCTTTCACTGTGCCCGCCACATCTTCGACCGGCACGTCCGGATCGGCGCGGTGCTGATAGAGCAGGTCGATGCGGTCGGTACGCAGCCGCTGCAAGCAGCCGTCCACCGACTTGCGGATCGACTCGGGTCGGCTGTTGCGGCCGCCGCCGCCGTCTCCGGGTGCGAAGCCGAACTTCGTGGCGATGACGACCCGATCTCGCACCGGCTGGAGCGCTTCGCCGACAATTTCCTCGCTCGTGAACGGCCCGTACACCTCGGCGGTGTCGAAGAACGTGACGCCGCGATCCACGGCCGTGCGGACCAGCTTCACCATGTCTTCCCGCGGCTTGGGCGGCACGTTGTAGAATCCCGCCACCATGCTCATGCAACCGAGCCCGAGCGCGGAGACTTCGAGAGAGCCGAGCTTGCGCTTCGGGAGCGTGGCAGACTTCGCGGTCGCACCGGCTGGTTGAGCAAACAAGCGCGTGCCGGGGCCTGGGATCATCGTCGCGGCGGCGGCGCCGGCGACGAGCGTCAGGAAGTCACGGCGAGGGAGACCACTGCTTTGCTGTGTCATGATCGTTCTCCTGAAGGAACCTGAAGGTGTGTCATTTACTTCGCCGGCAGCGGCGTCCTGCCATGCCCGCCCGCGGAACTGGTTCCCAGATCGGCGCCGATGTCGTGGCTGGCGAGCAACTGTTCGGGCGCCCGTTTGCCTTGCAGGTTGATCCGACCAAAGCCGTCTTCGATGTCCTGAACATCTCCGGCGGTGAGTTCGACCTGCAGCGCACCGACGTTCTGCTCCATGTGCTTCGCGTTGGTTGTGCCGGGGATAGGCACGATCCACGGCTTGCGGGCGAGCAGCCACGCGAGCGCCACCTGGCCGGGCGTCGCCTGCTTGCGATTGCCCACGCGCTGGAGCAGTTCGACCACGGGCCAGTTCGCCCGAATCGCTTCGGGCGTAAAGCGAGGGAACATGCCCCGCAGGTCGCCCTGACGGAACCGCGTGCGGGGTGTGATCGTCCCGGTGTGGAACGCCATGCCGAGCGGGCTCCACGGGACAAAGCCGATGCCCAGTTCTTCGCACGTTGGCAACACCTCGTGCTCAGGGTCGCGCGTCCAGACGGAGTACTCGTTCTGCACGGCCGTGACCGGATGCACGGCGTGGGCGCGGCGGATCGTGGCTCCGCCGGCCTCGGACAACCCGAGATGCCGCACCTTGCCTGCCTGAATCAACTCCTTCACCGCGCCGGCCACATCCTCGATGGGAACTTGAGGGTCAACACGGTGCTGGTACCACAGGTCGATGCGGTCGGTCTTGAGCCGCCGCAGCGAGTCCTCGGTCACACGCTTGATGTGCTCCGGTCGGCTCGTGAGCCCCTGGATCTGACCCTCGGGTGTGACATTGAATCCGAACTTGCTGGCGATGACGACGCGGTCCCGCACCGATGCCAGCGCCTCGCCGACGTACTCCTCGCTCGTGAACGGCCCGTAGATCTCGGCCGTGTCGAAGAACGTGACCCCGCGGTCAAACGCCTCACGGATGACGCGGACCGACTCTTGCTTGCTCAGCCGGTCGCCGTAGGCCCAGACGAAGTCCATGCAGCCAAAGCCCAGCGCCGAGACTTCCAACGAGCCGAGGCGACGCTTCGGAAGTGCTGAGGCTGCCGGTGTTCCGACCCGGTCTGAAGCCGGTTGGCCGCGAGCGATCCCGGGCAGGCCGGCAACGGCCGCCGTGGCGGCCACCGCTGCGCCCGCGGCGAGAAACCCACGGCGGTTCAGCGACAGGTCGGCGGATGACGATTGCGAGTGGTGAGAGGTCATATGGGGTCTCCCTTGCGTTCTGAACCTTGGTCATTTCGCTTACCGCTGGTACTGCTCGCCGCTCACCGGCTCCTTCCAGTCCACCGGCCCGCCTTCCGCTGCTTCCTGAACGGCCAAGTGCGTCATCGCCGAGTCAGGCGAGGCGCCGTGCCAGTGGTGTGTGTGCGGCGGGAACCACACGACATCGCCGGGGCGCACTTCCTCCACGCTGCCGCCCTCGACCTGCACCCAGCCAACGCCCGAGGTGATGACGAGGTGCTGGCCGTAAGGGTGCGTGTGCCAGTTGGTGCGGGCGCCCGCCTCGAACGTCACGGAGGCGATCGACACGCGAGAAGGCGGCTTGGCCTCCGCGAATCGCTCGACGCGGACCGAGCCGGTGAAGTACTCAGAGGGACCTGGTTGCACCGGGCGAGTTCCAGTTCGGCTGATGGTCATGGATGTTCCCTCCGGCTGAGAGGTTCGGGTGGTCGGCGTTGGAGCGGTTGTGGCACACCCCGCCGCCAGCACGCAGGCAAGAGCGGCGGCGGGGGCTCCAACACCGCGGCGTCGCCACCCGTGAGCCACTGGGAATGATTGTTGCGCGGGCATCACGACCTCCTTCACTTGGGCTGTCCGGGCTGAGCGGGCGCGGCATTCGCGGCCCGCCACGACGCGTCCAGCGTGCTGTTGTCGATCACGTAACGGAACTTCACCTCGCCCTTGAGCACGCGCTGGTACGCCTCGTCGAGCTTGGAGAAGGGGATGATCTCGACGCGCGGGTAGATGCGGTTGGCCACCGAATAGTCGAGCATCTCCTGCGTCTCCTTGATGCCGCCGATCTGCGAGCCCCAGACCCTGCGGCGGGACTGGAACACGAGCGTCGCGGCGTCCACGCTCGGCTGGTCGCGCATGGCGGGCAGGCCAAGGACCACCAGGTCGCCGTCCAGACGCAGCATCTTCACGTACATCGCCATGTCGTACTTGGCGGGGATGGTGCTGATGAGCACGCGGAACGTGTTGTCGAGTCCTTTCAGTTCGTCCGACGTGTTCACGTTGACGTACTTCGCCGCGCCCATGCTCAACGCATCCTGGCGCTTGTCCTCGGTGATGTCGAAGACCGTCACCTCGGCGCCGAGCTTCACGGCGTACTGCACGGCCATGTGCCCCAGGCCGCCGAATCCGGCGACCGCCACCTTGTCCCCCTTGCCGATCTTCGTGTGCCTGATCGGCGAGTACGTGGTGATGCCGGCGCACAGGAGCGGGGCCACCTTGTCGAGTTCGGCCCCCTCGGGCACCTTGATGGCGAAGTCCTGCGAGAGCACGATGCGGTCGGAGTAGCCGCCCTGGGTCATCAGGCCGCCGTGGTAGTGATCCTTGGATGCGTAGGTCATCACACGCCGGTCGCAGTACTGCTCCTCGTGGTTGCCGCAGTTCTCGCACGAGCGGCAGGAGTTGACCATGCACCCAACGCCCGCGTGGTCGCCGACCTTGAACTTCGTGACCTTGCCGCCGACCTGGGCGATGCGCCCGACGATCTCGTGGCCGGGCACCATCGGGTACTCCTCCTTGCGCCAGTCCTCCAACGCGTGGTGGATGTCGCTGTGGCAGATGCCCGCGTAGAGGATGTCGATCAGGATGTCGTGCTCGCCGACGGCGTGGCGGTCAAACTCGTAGGGGCGGAACGCGCTGTCCTTGGAGTACTTGGCGAAGCCGCGCGAACGGATGGTCTCGGTGGTTGTTGCCGGAGAGGCTGTTGCAGATGGCGTGGTTTGCGCCGCCGCGGGTGATGCAAGCGGAGCGAGGGACACAATGCCAAGAAGCATGGCGCGAGGCAGGGAGATCAGATTGCGGGCCGGGGTGGTGTTCATCGGGAACCTCCGGGTTGGTCGCATGCCGGAAATGGCAGCGGACCATTGGAGGCCGGTGAAGTCCGCCGCTCAATCACTCGATCCTGCCGATGTCTGGCCCAATCCTGCTGGACGACCTGATCTTCCGGCAAGGAAGGCGATGCGTGCTCTATACTTCATCGCCATGCCAAAGACCGCGCAACGCCGCGATTCCAACGGAACCGGGCACGAAGCCTCGACCGCGGCGGGCCTTCTCGACCAGCTCGCGACCCAGGAGGGCACCCATCCGACGCCGGTCCCGGGCGTGCGGCTCACGCGGCGCTCCGGCCTTCAGCCGCGGCACCAGGCAATCTACGAGCCGCTCATCATCTTCATCGGGCAGGGCCGCAAACACGTCTACCTCGGCGAGGAAGTGCTGCGGTACGACTCCGACCACTACCTCGCGCTCTCCGTGCCCGTGCCCGTGGAATGCGAAGTGATCCAGGCGAGCGCGGCGGAACCGCTGCTGGCCCTGTCGATCGTCGTGGATTCGGCAATGCTCGCGGAGATCCTCGTCAGCCTCGATGAGCCGCTGCACGCCGACGGCGCGGTTCCCCGCGGCATCTACGCGAACAAGACGCCTCCACCGCTGCGCAGTGCGGTGATCCGTCTGCTCGAAACGCTCCGCGACCCCTCCGACAGCCGGATCCTCGGCAAGCAGATCGTCCGCGAGATCGTCTACCGCGTGCTGCAGGATGAACCGGGCGGGGCGCTGCGGGCGCTGGCCACCCGCAACGACCAGTTCATGCGCATCGCCCGTGTAATCCAGCAGATCCACGCCAACTACGCGCAGCCCCTCAGCATCGACGACATGGCCCGAAAAGCCGGCATGAGCGTGTCGGCCTTCCACCACAACTTCAAGGCGGTGACAACCACCTCGCCGCTGCAGTACCTCAAGAACATCCGCCTGCATCGGGCTCGACTGATGATGGTCCACGCCGGGCACAACGCCAGCAGTGCCGCGACCGCCGTCGGTTACGAGAGCCCCTCCCAGTTCGGCCGCGAGTTCAAGCGGATGTTCGGGGCCTCACCGACCGAGGAGGCCGACGCGATCCGAGAACGGCTCGCCGCGGGGATCTTCGAGGCCCGCGACAAGTGGGTGCCGGAGATGATGCCCGCATAGCGATGGGGCTGCTGCGACTGCCACTCGCGAAGTCGCATGAGGCGTGCGACACTGAGACAGCAAGCTTCTCCCCGCAGCGAGCCGCCAGGTTTGCAGGATCAGCGATCTTGGTCGGTGAGACCGAGGCGAGAGCGGCGAGAGACTTTTGACGATTGGCCCGGGCGGCTTGCCCGAATCCATCCCGGCCATCGTCAAGCTCTCTGTTAACCACCCCAAGGCCACCCTCCCGCCCGTGCCGCCAGAGAGAACTCGCTCGAATGGGTTGCAGATACGGAGACCCAGTCCAAGGGGCCGCCCGCGAGATCCACTCTGCGCACGCGTCAGGGTCGCGGCCAAGCCGTCGCCGGTCCTCTCGTCGAATCCGCGCAGCGCGGCATCGGCGTGGTGCTGGTCCGCAACGACTCGGACGAACTGATCGAGCCGCACCACGCCCTGGCGATCACTGGTGTGCTGGTCGAGCCCGGTGAGGACGATCAGGAGCGAACCTTCCACAGCCGCACGCCCCTGACGGGCGATGTGGCGACCGAGGAGTCCGACACGCTCGCCTTCGCGGTGGCGCTCCAGCCGATCAAGCCCAATGCCCTCGGTCCCTGCGTGCTCACCGGCGTGACGACCGCCCGGGTCTACATCACCAACGAGACCGACACCACCTGCGAGCTCGCCGCCGACGAGACGGTCCTGGCGAGCACGCCCATGGGCGGCATCCCGATCCTGTGGAAGGAGGACGGCACCGGCGAGAAGTGGGCAGTGATCGAGATGGGCCAGCCCTCGCCCGGCCGGGTCACGGCGATTCTCGGCGCGGCCCAGCCCATCCCCACCGAGAACAACCGCTGGCGCTATCCGTGGGTCGAGGCTCGGATCGACGGCGATCCCGGCAGCGACACGTACCTCCGATACGTGCCCGTGCCCGAAGGGCTGTCGTCGCAGCTCCCCGGAGGCGGCGAGGACCCGACGCGGCTGGCGATCAACCGCTTCGAAGCCCACCACATGAACGACTTTGACCCGGGCTCCGGCTTTGGCGGGCTGCTGGGACTCGGACCGGTGTGCGAGTTGCCCGGCGTGCTCCCGAAATGCCCGCCCGCGCGGTCGCTCAAGCCCAGGCTCGTTCCCATCCCCGAGGGCGTTTGCGTGCAGCTCACCTGCGAGCGCAACAGCAAGGGCAGGCCGGTGTGGGTGTTCGAGGCGATGAGCTTGATCGAGATCGCCGACCCCGCCGATGAGGACCGCAAGTTCAACATCTACATCGAGGGGGGCGCATGACCACCGCTCCCGCCGCCCCGACCGAGCCGACTCTGGATGCCCGCCGCGAGCACGAGCGGAAGAAGTACCTCTCGCTGGCGTCGCGGCCAGCCGCGCCCGGCGGCGGGGCGGGGTACGGCTCGACCAACCACGGCGCGGCGGCGCTCCCGATGGTGCAGCGGCTCAAGTCGCGCTTCGTGGTGGACTTTGGGTGCGGCCGAAACGACTTCATCGGTGCTCTGCGGCGCGTCGGCATCGATGGGCTCGGGGTCGATTTCGCGTTCCCCGACGCCGACATCCCGCGGGCGATGCACAAGACCGGCCTGCTCGACGGTGTCGCTGACGTGGTGACGAGCTTTGACGCCTTGGAGCACCTCCTCCCGGAAGACGTGGATGCCGTGCTCGCCGAGATGAGGCGGGTGGCACGCCCGCGGGCGCACTTCGTGTTCTCGATCTGCACCCGGCCAAGCCGGACGACCGTCGCCGGCGAGGGGCTGCACCCCACCGTGCGACCGCTGGCGTGGTGGCTGGATCGGATCGCGCACGTGGGCACGGTGACGACACCGAAGGCCGAGGGCCGGTACATCGTCGGAAGGTTCGCGGCGAAGGAGGGGTGCGGCTGTGCGTGAGAACCAGTCGGACATCGCGGCGCTCCAGGCGGGGCTGAAGGCGCGGAAGCCCGCGCGCGATGGCCTGCGCCTCTACACCGCCGACTT
>JADLCX010000014.1 GCA_020846975.1 Phycisphaerales bacterium | reverse complement strand
TAAAGGGCGTCCTCCACGAGTAGCAATCGTGAGGAGGACACCCAATGGAACGACACGAGATTCGGTTGAGCAAGCCGTCGTTGAAGCGGCTGCGGGCCAAGGCGTGCGAGTGTACCGATGTCCGGCTGGCCACGCGGTATCGGATTGTCGTGCTCTCGGCGGAGGGCTGGTCGCGGCCGCGGATCGCCGCGGCCGTCGGCTGGAACGCATCCTCGATCACCGAGGTCCGCAAGCGTTGGCTGCGTGAGGGCGAGGCGGGGCTGATCGACAAGCGCGAGGACAACGGCCCGTGCAAGGTGACCGAGCACTATTCGGCCACGCTGCTGGTGCTCACGCGTGATCGCTCGACCGACTGGGGGCATCGGCGGCCGACGTGGACGCTGCGGCTGCTGATCCGGACGATGGAGCGGCTCACCGGCATCTCGATCAGCACCACGACGATGAGCCGGCTGCTCAAGCAGCTCCGTGTGAAGTCGAGGGTGGTGAAGGCGCTCACGCCCTGCCCGATGAGCCAGAGAGCCCGCAAACGCCGCATGAAACGGGTGCATCGGCTGATCGCGCGACTCGGACCCGACGAGGCGGCGGTGTGGGAGGACGAGACCGACATCGACCTGAACCCGCGGATCGGGCGGGACTGGATGCCGATGGGCGTGCGTCGCACGGTGATGACGCCGGGCAAGAACGTCAAGCACCAGTTCGCCGCGGCGATGGACGCGCGGACCGGCCGCCTGATCTGGTCCGACGGTGCGAGAAAGAACAGCGGGCTGTTCATCGCGTTGCTGCGGAAGCTGCTCAAGCGGTACGTGGACAAGCGAGTGGTGCATGTGATCCTGGACAACTTCAAGATCCACAAGAGCCGGCAGGTGCGGACGTGGATGGAGGAGTTCGGAGAGCGGGTCCGTCTGCACTTCCTCCCGCCGTACTCCCCCGACGACAACCGGATCGAGTCGGCGGCGTGGGCCCCGATGCACAAGGCCGTGACCTACAACCACACCCGCGAACGCATCGCCGACCTCGCCGCCGACGTCAAGGCCTGGCTCATCCACGCCGATCGACGAGCCATGCTGGCAGTGGCCGAATCACGCAAGGCTGTTTAGAGGGCTGATACCGGTAACAGTGTCGCGCGACTGGTCGATCTCGAAAAGGTCGTTCACGCTGGTCTGCCCGTCTGATTCGCAGTCGGGACCAATGCGGAAGACGTACGCGGGTGTCTGATCGCAATCCGCGAGCCAGCTCACATCCCGTGTAGCGTTCGTGTCCACGGGCGCTGACGCATCGAGCGCCTCGCACTCAAGCGCGATCGGCACGACGCGGTAGATGCCCGCCTTCGGTGGAGAATCACCGCGGCGCTTCAGCCCGATCGCGCGCAGTCTGGCTTGGGCATCACCCGCCTGCGACGGGTGCAGCACGACATCGAACATTGCGCCCATGTTCTCCATCCAAGCGCAGGTGTTCTCCCCGCGACAGTCGATCCTCACCGCGCTGTTCGGATCGGTAACGCCCGTCGCCAGCCGCACCGGACCGTACGAGCAGATCAGGATCGGTACCGCGGTGGCGGTGAAGGCTGATTCGAGTGGTCCTTCGTACCGACCCACCTGCCCGTAGCCTGGCATCGAGTCGTTGAGGTGGAGCCCGAATGGGGCGATGCCGACGGAGCCGCCGCCAAGTTGGCTCGCAGTCTGCGGGTAATCCGGCTCCGTGATCGTGATTTGCGTGCCCCCGGTTCCGACCTTGATGGACCCGAAGAGCGGGCTGGGAGCCGAACCGCACCCGCTGATGGTGATCGGGAACGCGGCAATCGTGGAGTTGATGATGACCTGCCCCTTCAGGCTGCCGACCGGCACGGCGAACGCGGGCTGGTCTGCCGCGCTGGTGCTGCACGGGTAGCCGTAGTACGTTCCGAACTCGACCTTGCCGTCGGCCGGAAGCTCCTGTGTGAACGTGATGTTCATGTCGCACCCGCCCTTGCTCTTGAACAGCCCGCCGACGCCCGTCGAGCGCGGCAGGAGCTTGGGTGTGGTGGGATTGCCGCGGATGCCGCCGACGGTCGACTCGATGCGTTTGACGCCCACAGTCGCGACGATGTTGCTGCGGATGTTGGCCCCGACGATCTCGTCGATGGTTTGTGCCTTGATCTCGGTGCCCTGGTATTCCGGCGGCCGGTCGTTGCCGGGGCGCGGGCCGCCGACATCGAAGCCGTGAGCATCAATGCGGCCAATGTTGCCCGAGGCGGTGCCGTTAGTATCGACGACTCGAACCCTCACAGCAAGCGGACCGGGCGAGGATGTCGCGACATTGCACGTAACCAGCGCGATTCGGCCTCCGCGAGAACGAATCTCGCTGACAATTGGGTTAGCGTTAAGATCGTCCGCGATCCTTCCTCCCACGCTGATCGCGTGGAGCGTCTCGGTGGTGGAGTCGTGATAGATGCGGGGATTGGTCATGATCCCATCCACATCCAGCCGAACGATGCGGTTGGCCTGCACCGTTGCATTCGGCTCGAGGTCTCGCACGACGCGGGCTTGCAGCGTCACTTGACAGTTGCCCGGACTCAGACCGTTCCAGTCGCGGCAGCCAGCACCAGGTAACGCCGCCTCGCTGTCGATATCAGCGGCTGCGCTGTTGGCGATAAGCACTGTGATCGTGGCAGTTGAGTTCGTGAAACTGACAATCCCCAAGTCTTCGCCGCTTGTGTTGGTGGTGAAAACTCGGTAGTAACCTGCCACGGCGCTCGACACCGTGATGTTCGCACCGCTCACAGAGGAAGTCACGCCGCTCGGCAGGGCACCCCAGCTATCGCCCGCGGTTGCCTTGTAGCGAACCTCCGGCGCGGCTTGAGCAGTTCCGACAAGGGTTGCAAGCGCAGTGCAGCGGACCCGCGTAAAGCCTGGGACCTGGATCATCGTCGTCTTCTCCTGCAACCCGACCCAAGTATGATCAACGCTATTGTCCCGCCCGGTGCGGGTACGGTAGAGGCAATACGCAACCCGATAGCTCCAGATCGCCCGTAAGAAGTTGCCGCACCGCCTCCCCAGAGTGCATCGAGCGTCTCCCCAGACTCCGTTGAGTTCAGCGCCGCCCTTCCATCATACCGCCAAGCATTGATGGAAGGGTCAAAGGCATCCTCCAACCACTCCGCCGCCCCGCCCGAAGCATCCAACAGGCCCCACGGCGTTGTTGTGTTCGGGTACGAGCCGAGAAGCAGCGGCGAGCCATCGGTCAGTCCGTCCGATCCCGCGTTGGTCTGGCCGCCGGCGCTGGGCGGGCCTGTGATCGGTCGAACATCGGAACTGATCGGGAACTGCCAATACCCGCCCTGCCCCGGTCCGTGACGGTTCGGATCATAATGAACTGACTTGATCCATTCGTCGATGCTCGGGATCCAATACTGTGCGCCGGGCGAGCGACCCAACGGCAGTGTGTCGCCGGTCAGGTCGTAAGCGCCGCTGAGCAACGCGGCCTGAGTCGCGGCCTTCCCGTTCTGCAGCCAGTTGCAAAACTTGGCCGCGTTGTTCCACGGGATGCCGAAGGCCGGGAACCGCTCCGCGCCGGCGAAGGGACGGAGCGAGTAGTGAGCGCTCGACCCGACGTCGCGTTCGTACCCTGCAAAGTTAATCTCATCGCCGATCGAGTCGTCGCCGAACGACGCCGCGACGTTGGCAAACTCCATCCACTGCGCGGTGGTCACTTCCAGCCGGCTCATGCGGTAGAGGTACCCCACCGAGCCGCGATCGCGACCATACCCGTTGGGTCCGAACGGCCCCTGGGTGTATGCCGGGTTGTTGACCGCGCCGATGGTGACGAAGTCGAAGTCATAGTCGGGCGGGCCGTCAGCATACGCGTGGATGCAGGTTGCCAACCCCGCCATCCAGCCGATCGATCCCAGCGCGCGCGGAGCAAACGCGCGAATCACTAGACACGACAGTTGAGAGACCATGCGCACAGTGTAGCACGACGCGAGAAAACTCCGTTTCGATTCGCGGCGAAGATTACCTGAATCTATGCGGCACAATTGTCCCACAGAAACGGCCCCCGGCGTATGCCGGGGGCCAAGTGTGCCGATGAATGTGAGCGGGGTCAGTTGAGCGCGACCAGGTCTTCGCTCGACTCGGTCGGCGGGATCGGACTGGGCTGGCCCGGCACCAGCGGACCCCCCGAACCCACAGCGCCCTCGGCCGCGGCCTGGGCTTCCTCGAGCTTCTTGGTCCCGAGGAACTTGCTCTCCAGCTCAAGGCGGATCTTCTCCATGGCCTTGTTCTGGATCTGCCGGACGCGCTCCTTGGTCACACCGATGATCTGGCCCACCTGCTCCAGCGTCATCGGCTTCTCGTTCTCGCCGCTCTCGAGCCCGAAGCGATGCTCGATCACGGTGCGCTCGACATCCGTCAGGTCGGCCCGGTTGTCCAGGACGATCCGGCGGACCTCGTCGGCCGCATCACGCTCGAAGTCGGCCCGCTTGGTCTCGAGGACGTTGCTCCGCTCGAGCTTCGGATCGAAATCGGTCGGGAAGCGTTGGCGGTACTTGCTCAGCTTCATCCCCTGCCGGCTGAACGCCTTCAAGATGGCGCGGCAGGCGTAGGTGCTGAACTTGTAGCCGCGGCCGGCATCGAACTTGTCCACCGCGCGGAGCAACGCCATGTTGCCCTCGCTGACCAGGTCGGCGAAGTCCACCTCGCTCATGCGGGTGCGCTTGGCCATCGCCAGCACCAGCGCGAGGTTGGTCTCGGCGATCTGCTCGCGAACCTTCTCGGCGATGCGGTACCACTTCAGCACCGCCTCGGCCTGCTCGGTCGTGGGCTTGCGGCTGTCGCTGGTCCAGACTTCCTTCTGCAGTTCGGCCACGCAGAACCGCGCGTAGTTGAACTGGTGGAAGAGAACCTTCTCTTCCGCGCCCGTCAGGATGACCTGCTGCGAGCTCTTCACCGTGCGGCTCTTGCCCGGCGAGAGGTCGTCCATCACCGGGTGATACCACGACGTGTCCGGCTTCTGGATGTCCGGAGCCTTGTCGTAGATGTTCTCCGACGCGTGCTTCTCGCGGAAGGCCGGGCTGTCGATGTAGTCCTGCGGGTTCGCCGGGTTGAGCAGGGTGGCGAGCAGCCGCTCGTCATCCTTGCTGAGCGATCGCTTGGCGCGCGCGGCGATCCCGCCGCGGATTCCCGTCGGGGAGTCCGAAGTGAACTGCACCCGCGTCTTGCGTCGGTGCTGCTCAAGTGGGCTCGGGGTGGTGCTCATGTGAATCACGTGTTCTCTTTCAATCTCGCAAAAAGGGGCACAGTCCTGGTGCGGTAATGCGTTGCTCTTGGCCAGTCTACCTCTGGCTGCGGGAAACTCGGAGGGGTTTGTGGTCCGCGTCCATCAATACGGGTCGAATTCGTATTCGTTGACCCTCTACTCTTTACGTGCTCGAATCGATCACCGTTCGTACCGAGCGGCGTCGGAATTGACGAAGATCATGGCAAGTTCACGATTGTTCGCCGCAGAAACGCTCCCAAATACAGCCAAATCGTTGATGCACCGACCCTCATCGGCGCCAAGCCCGCAAGTCTCTTCTACGAATAACAACCGTCCGCGTTGCACATTCACCTCGAACGCGGAAGGGATTGCCCAAACCAAATTCGAACAAATGCGAGACTTCGAGGTCGTCCACGGCTCGATCCATCGAGCCCGTGCATCCTGCACCGCTTCTGGCCAGCACCGTGGCCCGCGGGAATGCCTCGCCGAAACACCAGCCACAAGGCCAAACCGTGAAGGTGGTCTCCCAGCCTCACTTTTGGGACCCGCAAGATACCTGATCTGTCCATGAATTGCAAACGTTCCTCAGCCGCCGAGCCACAATCGGGGCTACCGTCCAAACATCGCCCTCTCGTTGGTCCTTGACCGCACAGAGGTTGCGCGAAACTCGCCCGTTCTCGGACGTTCAGCGGAGATTCTCCCCATGCCATACACACTGCCTCCCCTCCCGTATCCTCCCAACGCGCTCGAACCGCATATCGACGCCCGCACGATGGAGATCCATCACGGCAAGCACCACAACGCCTACGTCACCAACGCCAACAAGGCGCTCGAAGGTACGCAGTGGGCGGAGGTGCCGGTCGATGTGCTGATCACCAAACTGGGCGAGTTGCCCGATGGGATCCGCGGCGCCGTCCGCAACAACGCGGGGGGCCACGCCAACCACTCGATGTTCTGGACGATCATGGCCCCGTCGGGCAAGGGCGGCGGCGGCGAACCCACCGGCGACCTGGCCAAGGCCATCAACGCCGCGTTCGGAAACTTCGCCCATTTCAAGGAGGAGTTCGCCAAGGCCGCGACGACGCGATTCGGCTCCGGGTGGGCCTGGCTGGTCGCCAAGAACAACGGTGTGTCCATCTGCTCGACCGCCAACCAGGACAGCCCGCTCATGGGCGACGGCATCGCCGGGTGTTCGGGGCGGCCGATCCTCGGGCTGGATGTCTGGGAGCACGCGTACTACCTGCATTACCAGAACCGCCGGCCCGACTACATCACCGCGTGGTGGAACGTCGTCAACTGGACGCAGGTGGCCAAGAACTTCGCGGGCTGACCCCTCGTCTCGACGCCCGGTCCTGTTCTTTCGGGGGGAGAGGGGGAGAGGGTGCGCCGACGATGTCTGATCGCGCCCCGCGACGGCGGCGATGTCCCGACACCATGACTGCACAAGGTCCAAAGATGAGCAGGTTTGCCCTTCTGATTTGGGTGTTCTCGCCCCTGCTGGTGATCGCGGCTCTCGCGATGATGATGGATCGCCGCAAGGGCGACCCCGATCCGCGGCTGGCGAACATCGCCGCGGCGAGACTTCCAGGACAGGCCGAACACTCGCCGCGTCCGCAGGCGCAGCTCGACCGCGAGATGGCCGAGACCGAAGCACGCAAGGCGGCGCAGGGCGGCCACGCGGAGCAGCCTCCAGCGTCGCAGCCGGCGGGAGCGACGGGGCCGAAGATGGTCCAGCCCGAATCGCTCGAGCAGGGGTTCATCATCCTCGTCAACGATGCGCCCCAGAAGGCCGGTAACGACACGCCCATCTTCCTGGCTTCGAGCCACAACGGGTGGAACCCGGGCGATCAGGCGATGAAGCTCACTCGCCGTTCCGACATGCGCTGGCAGATCATCCTGCCCAGGCCCAGGCTCGATTCCAGGATCGCGTTCAAGTTCACCCGCGGCACCTGGGACATGGTCGAGTGCAAGGACTCCGGCGAGGACATCGACAACCGGCTCCTGCCCGAGGTCGATGTCTCGAAGCTCGAACCCGGCGCCAAGCCCGTGATCGAGCTCACCATCGCGTCGTGGAAGGATTCCCACGTCGGCGATCCGGCCAGGGCCGCCGCCAGCCCGTACCGCCCGATCAAGGTCTCTGCCGGCAGCATCCGGCGCGTCGAGGTCGTCGGAGGCGGGAGTGGAGGGTTGGTGCGCGACCTGCTCGTGTGGCTGCCACCGGGGTACGACGACGCGGCGAACGCCCAGCGTCGCTACGCGGTGCTCTACCTGCACGACGGGCAGAACCTGTTCGAGAAGACACCCGCGATCCCCGCCGAGTGGGCGGTCGATGAGACCGTGTCGAGGCTGGTGAGCGAGGGAAAGATCGAGCCCATCATCGTCGTGGGCATTCCCCACGCCGGGGCCGACCGCATCGCCGAGTACGCGCCGGTGCCCATCGTCGAGGGCAAGCCCGCGACCGGGGAGAAGTACGTCGAGTTCCTGGTGGGTGAGGTCAAGCCCAGGGTCGATGCGATCTTCCGCACCAAGCCGGATGCGTCGAACACGGCGGTCGGCGGGGCGTCGCTGGGTGGAGCGATCTCGCTCACCGCCGCGACCCTGCACCCCGAGGTGTTCGGCAAGGTGCTGGCCGAGAGCACCCCCATGCTCGCCAACAAGAAGGCCCTGTTCATGTACTTCGGCAAGCAGAAGCAATGGCCCGCGAAGGTGTACTTCGGCATGGGCGGCCGCGAGGACGCCAAAGATGCCGGGGCGAGCCAGCAGTACGCCGCGAGTGCGTCGGCCTTCGGCGAGCTGCTCAAGGGGCGGGGGTTCTCGGAGAGCAACCTCAGGATCGTCGTCGAGCCCGACGCCGTGCACAACGAGCAGGCCTGGGCCGGCCGCCTCGGCGCGGCCCTGGAGTTCCTGTTCCCGCCCGTTGCCGGCGGCGCGCCCTCCACGCCGCGCTCCGGCGAACACGGCCAGCCTTAGTTTGCCACGCGCGGGCCGGGGCGCGGTATAACTCTCGCCATGTCCTGGCCCGAAGTGCTCACACCCTACTCCGACCTCCCGGAGATGTCGTCTCGCCCGCCCCACGAGCAGCGCAAGCTCGTGTCGCAGGCCTCGCGCCGCCGCGGCGATGCGATCTGGGTGGTGCCCATGTTCTGGGCGCTCGGTGTGGCGGCGGTCTGGGCGGGCGTTTCGTTCGGCATCGTGCGGTTGAAGATGTCGATCGACGCCTCGAAGTCCGTGCTCGGGCGCGTTGATCCCCCGGCCGACCTGATCCGCCTGCTCGGGTTCGCCGGGCTTCTGCTGTTCGTCGTGACGTGCATCATCGCGCGCCGATCGATGGTGATCCGCTCGCTCCGGTTCCTGATCAACAAGGCCGGCTGTCCGTATTGCCAGTTCTCGCTCGTGGGGCTCACGCCCGAAAAACTCGGCGGCACGGGGTCCAAGCCGGTCGTGCGGTGCCCCGAGTGCGGCGAGTTGGTGAGCATCTTCGATCACGGCATCATGCCCGACGACCTGCTGACCGACCATGACCGCCGCAGGCCCTTCCCCGGCGCGGGGCCCGCGGGCGCGTACAACGAGAAGGCCACGATCTACTCGAAGAAGGGCTGGGCCAAAGGCCGCGCCGCCGCCAAGCGAAAGTGAGCCAGACATGCGGCTCCCCGTGAGCAAGGTCTACCGCGCGTTCCCCGAACTCGACCGGTTCGATGATCTCCGCTGCGAGGCCTACGTGCGCACGGTTCGACGCGCGCAGGGCGGGATCGGGCTGCTGATTGGGTTCGCTCACGTGCTGCTGGGGGTCGCGACGACGCTGGTAATGATGATCGTGTTCTCGATGGGTGTCGCCACGGCCACGACGGGTCAAAGGGTACCGAGCCTCGTTCCACTCGGATTCCTGGTGATGGTTGTCGCGCCGGCGCTCGGCGCGTTCGTCGGGTTTGGGCTGCGGGACCGTCGCCTGCGCCGGCTTCTGAGGTCGCAGATCGAGCAGAGCCGGTGCCCCGAGTGCAGCTACCTGCCGCTCGGCCTGGTGCCCGCGGACGGGTCAATCCGGTGCCCCGAATGCGGCGGGTCGTTCACGCTCGCCGAACTGGGCCTCACCGCCGCCGACATCTCCATGAGCCGCGGCCTCGACCCGTCCCGATGAGACCCTCTACGGATTGGTCGGCTCCACCACTTGCAGCGATTTCAGGAACTCGATCACGCAGTCCCGGTCGTGCTGCGCCATCGTCATGAATGTGTCCCGAGTCTGGCGCGCCTCGCCCCCGTGCCACTTGATCGCCTCCGTCAGTGTCGAGAGGTCACCCCGGTGCCCGTACGGCGCGCTGTTCCCGGCGTCCCACAACTTCCGCGTCAGGAACTGGGCCGTCGGGCGAACCGGCGGCGGGATCGTGAAGTCCGACGCCGGCGCAAACCCGTTGAGCCTGCCCTGCGGCACCTGCTCGTTGGCGTAGTGCGTCATCTCTCCATCCGTGATGTCGTGCCGCTTCAGGTCCGTGAACGGCCTCACGATCGCCCGGCCTCCACCCAGTCGCTCCAGGTAAGGTCCCTCGCCCTCGGCCGTCATGTCGTAGCTGAACACCCGCGGCACATCCTGCGGGCGCAGGTCGCCCGGCTGGTTGTAGGGGTTGGGCTCGGTAAACTCGCGAGACTCCAGCACGAACGTCGGCCGGTGGCATTCGGCGCACCCGATGGCCCGGAACACCTCCTCGCCCCGCACCACGGCCGCCCGACGCACCGGCTCCGGAGGAATGACCTGCTGCGGCACGTTCAGCGCCGCCTGGTAGAGGGTTACCGCGGTGATATCGCCGACCGTCAGCTCGTTGGTCACGCCATCCTGGTCCGGGTCGGTGTCGCGCCCGAACCGCTCGACCGGCTGCATCCCGTGGTGGTGGTTCATGGCGTTGTTGGTGAACTCTCGCAGCGAGGCCACCGCGCCCTTGTGGTTGAACGGCTTGACGATCAGGTCCCAATCCACCCCCTGGATCTCCGCGGGGTCGATCTTGCCGTCGGGCAGCACGGTGATGTGCCCGAATCGGATCCCCTTGGCCCTCAGTTCGCGACGCTGCGCCTGGCCCGTCGATTGCGCGTCGGCCCGTGCCCTCTCGCGGATCTGCCCCAGTTGCACGCTCATCTCGCGAGCCAGCATCTCGATCGGCCCCGACCCCATCATCCCCAGCGTGTTCCGCTCGTTGCTGAAGGCTCCGGACACCGACTCCGTCACCGGGTCCAGCGTCTGCGCCAGCACGAACACGTTCGCGACGAAGTCGCCCGCCCCACCCGAGCGAGGCTGCGCGTGGCACCCTGCGCACGAGCTCGAGTCGGGCCCGGACGTGCGGATCATCTCCGGCTGGTCCGGCACGCGAGGCGCACCGCCGCCGGTCGTGGCCGGTCGCCCTTGCCCGTCCAGCACGTTGAACTTCGCATCGAACAGCGCCTTGCCCAGCCGGCGCAGATCATCCAGCGACAGCCTGCCTCGGTTGATGTTTGTCTGATCGATGTGGCGCTCGATCACCGGTCTTTCGCCGATCGGCTGGGCGCTTGCGCCCGAAGAGAAGAGGCCAACGGAAATCGACACCGCGAAAAGCAGAGTGTTGGTGCGCATCGGCAAGCTCCTGATCGCGCTGGACACCCCAGCAGCGCTGGCCAATGGCACCATAATGGAGAAAACTCTCCGCTATGTCAACTGTTTATTGATACGCCGGCAAAAACCCCGTGGCCCCGTGCTCAGGCACGTCCGATAATTCCGCCCGCGGCGGGGCCTCAGGCCTTCTCGATCAGCTTGACGGCCCTGAAACTGCCTTCGAGCACCTTGTCGGCGTCCGCGCTCATCCAGTCCTTCAACACACCCGCGTAAACGCTCCGGAAGTCGGTGTTGAACTTCAGGTCGCCCGAATCGAGGTCCGTCAGCGAGGGTTGGTTGCCGAAAACGCCTCCCCGGACCATCGGCCCCGCGAGGAACATGGGCGCGGCGGTGCCGTGGTCGGTGCCGCCGCTGGCGTTCTGGCCGACGCGCCGGCCGAACTCGCTGAAACTCATCGTCAGCACGCGGGTGTCGTTGCCGTGGGCCTTGAGGTCCTTGTAGAACGCGGCGAGCGAACCGCCGAACTGCTGCATGAGCTGGGCGTGGCGGCCGTTCTCGCCGCCCTGCCCGGCGTGCGTGTCGAACCCGCCGAGCGTGACGTAGTAGACGCGCGTCGGCAGGCCGGCGCGGATCATCGAGCTCACCATCGCGAGTTGGCGGGCCAGTTCGTTGCCGGGGTAGTTGACCAGCGAGCGCTGGCTGACGGCCTTGCGGATCTGGTCGCTGGAGACCTGCGCATCCAGCGCGGTGCGCATCAGGAAACCCGCGGTGGTGTTCGGATCCGTATCGGCGGCGACGCCGCGCCGGGTGATCTCGTCGTAGGGAGTGGCGAGGTCCTTGTCCACGCCCTTGCCGAGCCACTGGAACAGTTCGGCGGACTCAAAGCCGATGGGCTGGTACTTGCCACCCTTCATCGCCAGCGGGGCCTCACGCCCGATGGCGATGCCCCCGAGGGGGTTGGGCTTGGCGGCGGCGTCGAGCGGCGTGCCGCAGCAATCGTTGTCGAAGTAACGGCCGAGCCAGCCGGTGCCAGTTCCGCTGGTGTCGGCGGTGTGCCAGATGTCCATGCTCTTGAAGTGCGAGCGGTTGGGGTTGGGGTAGCCGACGCCGAGCATGACGCTCAGCATTCCCTGGTCGTAGAGCTCTTTGAGTCCGTCGAGCTGCGGGTGCAGGCCGACCTGCTGGTTCTTGCCCAGTTTCAGGACTCTCGCGGCGGGGATGCCGATCGTGGGGCGGGCTTTGTAGTACGCGGACTCGCCGAACGGGACGACGGTGTTCAGGCCGTCGTTGCCGCCGGCGAGCTGGACCACCACGAGCACGTGGTCCTCGGGCACGCCGGGGATCGAGCTCAGCCCGAGAGGAGCGGTCATCCCCAGCGCGGAGCGAGAGATGAACTGGGGCACCGTGGCCGCGGCCGACGCGAGCACAAGCCCGCGGCCGATGAAGGCGCGGCGCGTGAAGGCTTCGGGAGGGTTGCCGGCGAAGTTGAACGGGTCCATGCTCGCACCTCTGGAAAGAAAATCTCGAATCAGCACAACTGGTACTCGGGCATCGCGGTGACCAGCAACAGGGCGCTGACCACCGATTCCTGATCGACGCGGTTACCGGCCGCCCGGAAGTGGCGCATAAGGATTTCGTGGTTGCCCGGCGACGAGGCGCCGAGCGTGAACCGCAGCATCTGCTCCACCACGACCGACAACTCCTGGTCGGTCGGGTTGCTCCTGGCGAACGGGCTGTCGGCGGCGCGCCCCCCAGTCTCACCCGAGGGTTCCAGGCCGGAAATAAAGGCCGCGGCGTCGTAGGTCTCGGTACGCGCCAGGGCGTCGAAACCCTTGGGCGTCTTGCCGGTGAGCAGGAAGCACAGGATGTTCTGGCGGATGAAAAGCGTGGCGGTGTTGATCCAGGTTCGTCCGCCGTCCCAGCCCTTGACGCTGGGGGGGTAGAAGATGTTCTGCCCCATGAGGTTCATGGCGTCGGTCAGCACGCCCAGGTCGCGAGTCGGGGTGAGCAGCGAGCGGACCGCGCCGACGACCACTTCGGCGGGGCTCTTGACCTGCTCGCGCAGGATGGGCTGCTCGTAGAAGTGGTCGCTGAGGAAGAGTTTGCGCAGGACGGGCCGGACCTCGTAGCGGTTGGCGACCAGCGTCGAGGCGAGCTGTCGGATGACGCTCTCGGCGGGCTTGTCGATCTCGGGACGGCCGGTCGGGACGTCGGCCACGAAAAGGCGGTAGAGCTTGCCGGCGATGTGGCGTGCGCACGCGGGCTTGCGGAGGATGGCGGACACGAAGTCGTCGCCGTCGAGCGTGCCGTTGCGCCCGAGGATCTTCTTCTCGCCGGTGTCGTGGTTGTTCTTCTGGAACGTGAACTCGTCGTCGTAGAACGAGTAGCCGGTGAGTGCGCGGGCTCCCTCCTTGATGTCCTGCTCGCTGTAGTTGCCGACGCCGAGGCTGAACAGCTCCATGAGCTCGCGCGCCAGGTTCTCGTTGGGGCGGCCCTTGCGGCTGTCGTTGTTGTCGAGGTAGGCGATCATCGCCGGGTCGCGGATGATCTCGTACAGCAGCTTGCCGAAGTTGCCGACGGCGTTGCGTCGGAACAACCGGTTCTGCGCGAACATGTGGTACGAGTCCTCGATCGTGCGGTAGCTCGTGGCGAAGTGGCCGTGCCAGAAGAGCGTCATCTTCTCTTCGAGCGGGCGCGGCGTCTCGATCATGCGCTTGAGCCACCACTTCTGCATGTCGCGCATCTGGCCGCGGTCCACGCGCTCGGCCTCCTGCCTCATCGCTCGCAGCCGCGCGACTGCGTCCTCGTCGCCGGCGCGGCGAGCCCGCGCGGCCTCGGCGCGCTCGGCTTCGCTGGCGGGGCGCATGATGTCCTTGTTGAACGCGTCGGCCTCGATCTTCTCCGCCCTGACATCGTCGTAGTCGACGATGTACTCCACGGCCTTCTGCGGGCCCCACGAGGCCACGGTGCGGACCTGCTCGGGACTGCCGCCGAACCCGGCTCGCCACAGCAGGTGGCGGGCCTGGTCGTACCCCCAGCGGTCGGCCTTGATGGGCGCGAGCGAAGAGGAGATGGGTTTGCGACCCTCGTGTCGATCCATCGATCGGTTGTTGGGCAACGAGGGCCCGGTCATTTCGGGCGCGGGCGGTTCGGGCTGATGAATGGTCATGGTGCGGCCTCCGCGTGTGCGTCGCGAGCGAACAGCCGAACGCCGGGCGATCACCCGGTATTGCGGCCCGACCACGGAAGCGTTTGAAGACCACGCCACACCGTGGATATCGACCGCCGGGAATGGTACCTCGCCCGTCCCGGTGAACGGTCTGGCGGACCGGGCCGCCTGAGCGGGAATCGCTGCCTGTACGACCGGATTTGCTCTCCCCTTTCCCCGGTGCGGGCCGCGCGGGGGCCCGCGAACGTCAACGTCGATCAGGTTTGACTGGCCCGCGCGGCCCGGTTGAGCCACCGAGCCCACACAAACATCAGGGTCGCCGCGGCGAGCAGCAGCGCGCCGTTGGCCTGATGGGCGGTCCGGATAAGCGCTTCGAGCGTCGAGTCGGCCTTGATTTCCTGGCCGCGGACGGCGAACGCCGACCAGCCGAGGATGAACTGCAGGGTCACAACGGCGACGAGCACGATGCCTGTCGCGCGGAGCGTGGTGATCCCGCGACAACCGGTTCGGCGCGGCAGGGTCTGTGCGGCGAAGCCCGCCATCGCGGCGAAGCCGAAGACGATGATGCTGAAGGCCGCGTGCGCCCAGAGCGAGTGATCGCCCTTTCGGAAGTGGCGGGCGAGCGCGCCGAGGATCAGTTGAACAACGAGCGAGTGCAACAGCCCCGTCGCGAAGCGTTTGAGTTTTCTCGCGGTGCGCGGGTCCACAGACTCGGGTCTGTCCTTGAAGGAAGGGCTGAGGTAGGCGGCGATGGCGAGGCTCAGCGCGAAGACCAGTTGCGCGAGGATGCCGTGCAGCATCGCGAGCGGTCGGCTGTCGTGACGCACACGCACGCCGCCGATGACGCCCTGCACGCATACGAGCAGGAACGCGACGATCGAGACCAGCCGCGGCCAGCCCGGCACGCGGGCGATCAGCACCCAGACCATGAGGATCAGGCTCGCCAGGCCCACGAGCATGCCGAAGAGCCGGTGGGAGTGCTCGAGAAACACATCCTGCGGCGACTTGGGACCGAGCGGGTAGTTGAGCATGTTCGAGCCAAACGTGGTCGGCCAATCCGGCACCGCCATGCCCGAGCCGGTGCTGGTAACGAGGCCGCCGATGAACAGCAGCGGGGCCATGGCGCACGCGGTCACGATCGCGAACCGCGCCAGCCAGCGCGACTCGTCGGCCGGGGAGGGCGGGGCCGAGGCTTTGCGTGCGAGCAGACCGGCAACCATGCCGAGCACGATGCCGATGCCCACAAACCCCAGGGCGACGGCGAGTGTCGGCGTGGCGGCCGCGGCCGGGGCGGGCGCGGCCTCGGGCAGCGCGGAGCGCGTGCGGGTTCCGGCGATGAGGATCGCCCCGACCACCGCGGAGACCAAGCCGGCCCCCGCGCCGACCGCCAGGGGGCGACCGAAGGACGCGAAGCGCACCACCGCGATCAGGGCCGCACCCCAGCAGGTGATGACAACGCCTCGGGCGAGGGGTTCGTTGAACTGCACCATGGGCGAGTGCGAGACGAACCACGCGACAAGCGCGGCGACAAGGCCCGCGAATCCGGCCACGAGTGTGGGACCGAGGATCGAATGCTGCTGGGCCGTTGGGGAGGGTTGGTGGGTCATGGTGTCAGGGTATTATACGGTAATTTGATTGGTCAGTCAATGTTCGGTCGGATTTTGGCCGAAGTTGAGATTGAGTCTCATTTGACCTGGATAACCCGCCCGGACTTGACAGGATAGACCGGAAACGGTGTGATTTTCGGTCAGACAGCAAGGTTTGCGGCCAGCCGGAAGTTGGTGTGCCCAAACAAGATCGTGTGTCGGTTGCGGCTTGCGAGCTTGGCGTCGCAAGCGGTGTGGTTTGTACGCTGACGAAAGGGGTTTGACCTCGTGTCAACCGTGTTCCCGAAATGGACCAACCGCCTGCCCACGATGTTGCTGGTGGGCGTGCTCGGCGGGCTGCTCACCGTCATCGGCGTGGTGTGGTACACGTTCACACCGAAGTTCTGGCGCGTCGGGTACATGCCGACGCAGCCGGGCTCGGGGTTCAGCCACCAGATCCACGCGGGCAAGCTCGGACTGGACTGCCGGTACTGCCACAGCAACGTGGAGACCTCGGCGGAGGCGAACATCCCGACGGTGAGCACGTGCGTGGGCTGTCACGCCGAGGGCCATGTCAACGACCAGCTCTTCGCCAAGGCGGAGAACGTGCAGTTCATCCGCGATGCGTGGGCGAAGGACGAGTCGATCGAGTGGCGCCGCGTGCACAAGCTGCCGGACTATGTCCGGAACTTCCCGCACAACATCCACGTGAAGGCGGGCGTTTCGTGCTTCAGTTGTCACGGCAACATCATGGAGCAACCGGTCGTGCACGAGGTCGAGCCGCTGAGCATGGGGTGGTGCCTGGAGTGCCACCGGGATCCCTCGCCACACCTTGTTCCGCAGGACCAGGTGACGAACCTGGCGTGGGTGCGGAGCCAGATCAGCAAGTTGAACGACCACGGCGCGCCGACGGGTGAGTTCACGGGGAACCCGCGTGCGGGTGGCGACCCGAAGGACCCGACGAATCCGGAGACGCCGGGCGGAGAGGCCCTGCTGAGGGCGCTCGCCGAGAAGGAAGGCGACCTGCACATCCTGCCGACCAACTGCGGGGCGTGTCACTACTAGGAATCGGGCAGCCCGCGTCTCCGACGCGGGCGGTTGGCGAGACCCGCGTCGGAGACGCGGGTCCCAGGCAAGAAGGCAGAGACCCGCGTCGGAGACGCGGGGTACCCAAGACAAGAGCCAAGAGCGATGAGCATGGATCAATGCCATTCAACCGTTGGTGAGATGCCGGTGGTCAAGCCGCGCTCGTTCGCCAACACGCAGGTCGGCGTCAACGGCAAGGCCTACTGGCGCAGCGTCGAGGACCTTGCCGACACGGGCGAGTTCCGCGACTGGCTGGAGCAGGAGTTCCCGAGCGGGGCTTCGCGGCTGCTGGACTCGTCGCGGCGCACGTTCGTGAAACTGATGGGCGCCTCGCTCGCGCTCGCCGGAGCCGCGACGCTGCCGGGCTGTCGCCGTCCCGACCACAAGATCCTGCCGTACTCGCGCGAGGTGCCCGAGGAGATCATCCCCGGCAAGCCGCTCTATTTCGCGACGAGCGTGCATCTGCCGGGCGGGTCGGTCGAGGGGCTGCTGGTCGAGACGCACGAAGGAAGGCCGATCAAGGTCGAGGGCAACCCGCTGCACCCGACCAACAACGGCAAGTCGAGCCACTGGGCGCAGGCGTGCATCCTCGGCATGTACGATCCCGACCGGCTGAAGGACCCCGTGCTGGTCGAGGGTGCGACGGCCGCGGCGGCATCGCACGACGGCCACGGCCAAACTTCCCCGGGCGACCAGGGTGCGCCGCCGCGCTCGTGGGCCGACTTCGAGGCCTGGAGCAAGCGGCACCTGGCGAAGTTCGCGGACAAGGGCGGTGAGGGGCTGGCGTTCCTGGTCGATAAGCGCCGCGGCCCGAGCCGCGCGGCGATCAAGGCGGCGGTTCTGAAGAAGTTCCCCAAGGCGGCTTGGGTCGCCTACGACCCGGTGCAGTCGGACGCTCCGATCGAGGCGAGCAAGGCCGTGCTGGGCGCGCCGATGCGCGAAGTGCTCAGCCTCGAAAAGGCGGATGTGATCGTCGCGTTCGATCGCGACTTCCTGATGGATGACCCGGATCGTGTCCGCAACATGCGAGGCTACGCGGCCAAGCGTCAGGTGCTGACCAAGAACGACGGCATGAGCCGGATCTACGCGATCGAGAGCAACTTCTCGACGACCGGCGTCAAGGCCGACCACCGCTGGGCGGTGCCGGCATCGGCGATCCCCGCGTACGTCGCCGCCCTCGCCCGCGAGATCGGGACGCGGGTCCACGGCGGCGGGGACTTCCCGCTCGCGTCCGAGTTGAGCGGGCTCGGATCGAATGTTCCGGTCGATCTGGCGGCGGTCAAGGCCATCGCGGACGACCTGATGAAGGCGCGGGGCAAGTCGGTGATCGTCGCCGGGCCGACGCAGAGCGCGGTCGTGCACGCGCTGGTGATCGCTCTCAACGCCGCGCTTGGCAATGTCGGCAACACGGTCGCGTACCGTCCGATGGGCGATGACGAGGCGGCGACGCTGCCGGCGCTGCGATCGCTGGTCAAGGACATGGAGTCGGGCCGGATCGACACGCTGGTGACGATCGGCGCCAATCCCGTGTACGACGCGCCGGGCGATCTGCACTTCGCGGCGACGTTCGCGAAGGTGGCGAACCGGATCACCGCGAGCACCGACAACACCGAGACGGTTGCGGCGAGCACGTGGCGGCTGCCCATGTCGCACGCGCTCGAGAGTTGGGGCGATACCGAGGCGTGGGACGGCACGATCGCGCCGATGCAGCCGATGATCGCGCCGCTGTACGCGACCAAGAGCGATATCGAGATCCTGCTGATCGTTTCCGGCGCCGCGAGCGCCGACGGGTATGAGTTCGTGCGGACAGCCTGGAAGGCGCTGGTCAAGGGCGACTTCGAGAGGGCCTGGCGCCGGACGCTTCACGACGGCGTGCTCGCGGGCGTGACGGGCGCGGCCGCACCGCCCGAAACGAAGTTCGACATCCCCGGTCTCGGCAGGCTGCTCGTGGGCGCGAAGGATAACTTCGCTCGGATGCCCGAGCCATCGAAGATGGAGGTGGTGTTCGCGGTGGGCATGCCCGGCGACGGGCGGTTTGCCAACCACGGATGGCTGCAGGAGCTGCCCGACCCGCTGACCAAGATCGTGTGGGACAACGTCGCGCTGGTCAGCCCGAACGTGGCGGACAAGTACGACCTGCGGCAGGAGAAGCAGACCAACAAGTACCGGCACGCGCGGATGATCACGATCACGGTCGGCGACCAGAAGGTGACGCTGCCGGCGTGGAAGATGGCGGGAATCCCCGACAACACGGTGGTGGTGCAGGTCGGGTACGGCCGCAAGGTGTGCGGGCTGGTCGGCAACGATGTCGGCTCGAACGTCTTCCCCCTGAGCGGGACAGCGCACGCGGACGGCGGCGCGAACCGGCGCGTGGCGACCGGCGCGACCATCCAGCGGGCGTCGGAGGGTCCGTCGTGGTGGGAGATCTCAACGACGCAGATGCACGGCTCGATGGAAGGCCGCGCGATCGTGCGGGAGGTCGATCTGCCGGCGTGGTCGAAGTTCGCGGACGCGACGATCAAGGACAAGGACCACTACGGGCAGGACCGCGAGCTGAAGTTTGCCGAACGCCTGGGCGAGCTGAGCCACGCGCCGGCGAACATCAACGCGTACGTGAACCCGCAGCAGAACAGCAAGGGGCTGGCCAAGCCGGGCCGCGGCGAGACCAACGAGGTCGGCCAGACTCCGCCCGACTACGCGCGTCAGCCGCAGTGGGGGATGTCGATCGACCTCGCGACCTGCACGGGGTGCTCGGCGTGCACGATCGCGTGCCAGGCCGAGAACAACATCCCGATCGTGGGCAAGATCGAGGTGAACAAGGGGCGCGAGATGCACTGGATCCGCGTTGACCGTTACTTCAACGGGCACAACGACACGGACCAGTCGCTCGGCGTGATGTTCCAGCCTGTGGCGTGCGTGCAGTGCGAGAATGCCCCCTGTGAAGTGGTTTGCCCGGTGAACGCGACGACACACGGGCCCGAGGGCATCAACTACATGGTGTACAACCGCTGCATCGGCACGCGGTACTGCGCCAACAACTGCCCGTACAAGGTGCGCCGGTTCAACTTCTTCCAGTGGGGCACCAAGAAGTACCAGGGCGGGTACATCGGCAAGGAGACGCTCGACGATATCGGGATCGGGGGTCCGAGGAACCACAACCTGATCCCCGCGCGTCTGCGCGAAGAGCTGAACGAGGTGCAGAAACTGCAGCAGAACCCGGACGTGACGGTGCGTGCTCGCGGCGTGATGGAGAAGTGCACGTACTGCATCCAGCGGATCAACGAGGCCCGCATCGAGATGAAACTTCGGGACCTGAAGAACATCCCGGACGGGTTCTTCCAGACCGCGTGCCAGCAGGCCTGCCCGGCGGATGCGATCGTGTTCGGCGACATCTACGACCACGACAGCCGCGTGAGCAAGCTGAGGGACAACACCCGCACGTACATGCTGCTGGGGTACCTCAACACGCGGCCGCGGACCACGTATCTGGCGAGCATCCGCAACCCCAACCCCGCGCTGGCGTCGGCCGAGCGGAAGGCCGGGTGGGAGAATCCGTTCGGGCACGGGGGCGGGCACGGCGGTTCGGAGAGCGATCATCAGGACCATGGGCACGGCGACGCCAAGCACTCGATGCTGGGCGTGGGCGGGTACGACGCAACAAAAACCTTCGATGACAGGGGCTACAAGATGAGCCTTGCGGTGCTGGGAGGGAAGGCATGAGCGCACTACACCCCGATGAACTCACCGCGAGACGGCTGGCGGGCGACGAGCCCCCGGCCGACCGGGCTCGAAAGTTCGACCCGGTCACGAAGGACGGCACGATCATCGACGACCCGTCGGTGCGTGCGCCGCTGGTGCTGGGCGACCGCTCGATCGGCGATGTGACGCGGATCATCTGCGGTTACGTCGAGCAGAAGCCGGGCTCGTGGTGGCTGCCGGCCTTCGGCGTGGTCTCGCACGTGGCCGCGCTGGCCGGCATCATGATCCTCTACCTCGCCATCACGGGCGTGGGCGTGTGGGGTCTGAACAACCAGGTCGACTGGGCGTGGGACATCACGAACTTCGTGTTCTGGATCGGTATCGGCCACGCCGGAACGCTGATCTCCGCCATCCTGTGCCTGCTGAAGCAGAAGTGGCGCACGTCGATCAACCGCGCGGCCGAGGCGATGACGATCTTCGCGGTCATCTGTGCCGCCACGTACCCCGGCATCCACGTCGGGCGCATGTGGATGGCGTGGATGATGTTCCCGATCCCCAACGCCAACGCGATCTGGCCGAACTTCCGCTCGCCGCTGTTGTGGGACCTGTTCGCGGTCAGCACGTACGGAACGGTCTCGCTGCTGTTCTGGTACATGGGCATGATCCCGGACTTCGCGACGCTGCGTGACCGGGCCGTGCTGCGGCTGATGAAGAACCCGGACGGCGGCCCTCGCGTTCTGCCGTTCCTGGCCGTTCGCGTGGACACATTGCGGGCGTACATCTACGGAGCCCTGAGCGTCGGCTGGCGTTTCAGCAGCCGCCACTGGCAGCACTACGAGAAGGCGTACCTGATCCTCGCGGGCATCTCGACGCCGCTGGTGCTCTCGGTGCACTCGATCGTGTCGTTCGACTTCGCCACGTCGGTCCTTCCCGGCTGGCACGCGACCATTTTCCCGCCCTACTTCGTGGCGGGCGCCATCTTCGGCGGGTTCGCGATGGTGCTGCTGCTGATGATCCCGGCGCGGGAGTTGTACCCGAACATGAAGGACCTGATCACGGTCCGGCACCTCGAGAACATGGCCAAGATCATCCTGGTCACGGGCTCGATGGTCGGGTTCGCCTACGCGATGGAGTTCTTCATCGCGTGGTACTCGGGCAGCAAGTACGAGGCGGATGTGTTCGTGTACAACCGGCTGATGCCGCCGTTCTTTGCCGGTGAGGACGGGAAGTACGCGCCGTACTGGTGGGCGTACTGGTCGATGATCTTCTGCAACGTCATCAGCCCGCAGGTCTTCTGGTTCAAGGCCTTCCGCACGAGCGCGTTCTGGATCTTCGTGGTCAGTTTCCTGGTCACGATCGGCATGTGGTTCGAGCGGTTCGTGATCATCGTGACCTCGCTGCACCAGGCGTTCGTTCCGGGCGAGTGGGGCATGTTCTTCCCGACGCCGGTGGACATCCTGACGTTCACGGGCACGGTGGGCATCTTCGTGACGCTGTTCATGCTGTTCCTGCGGTTCCTGCCGGCGTTCGCGATGAGCGAGATCAAGAACTGTCTGCCCTCGGCCAGCCCGCACCATCACGGTGATGGGAACGGGCACGATCACGGGCACGACCACGGCCACAAGCCCGCTCCGGCGGGGGGAGGTCACCACTGATGGCGCGTGCACGGACCAAGATCTACAAGACCAGCGCGGGCGAGGTTGTTTACGGCATGATGGCCGAGTTCGCCACGCCCGCCGACACGTTCCACGCCGCGGAAAAGATGCGCGACGCGGGATACACCAGGTGGGATGTGTACGCACCCTTCGCGATCCACGGGATCGACGAAGCGATGGGCCTGAAGACCAGCCGCGTGCCGCTGTTGTGCGGCATCCTCGGGCTCTCGGGCGCCGGGCTGGGCTACCTGTTCCAGTGGTGGGTGAGCCACCAGGCCTACCCGATGGTGGTTCAGGGCAAGCCCTACGGCGCGTGGCAGCCGTTCATGCCGATCATCTTCGAGTTCGGCGTGATCTTCACGAGCTTCACCGCGCTGCTGAGCATGATGGCGTTCAACCGCCTTCCGATGTGGCACCACCCGCTGCTCAAGAAGGAGCGGTTCCTGCGCACGAGCGACGACCGCTTCGTGATCTGCGTCGAATCCGCGGACTCGAAGTTCGATCCCGACGGCACGCGCAAGCTGCTGGAAAAGTGCGGCGGGTACAACGTGGATCTGGTTGAGGATTGACGAGAACCAAAGCGGCAAATCAGCAAATGAACACCAAGACCAATCCATCACGTGCGAGGCTGACCGGCGCGGCCATGACCGCGCTGTCGCTGGCCGTGCTCGCCGGCTGTCGCGGCGAGCGCAGCGATGAGCCGCCGCGCCAGTTCATCCCGGACATGGATGACAGCCCGAAGTTCCGGAACCAGATCGACGCCAGGTTCTTCGAGGACGGGCGCAGCCTGCGTCCGCGCGTGCCCGGGTCCGTCGCGTTCGGCGACAGCATGGACCCCGCGAGCGTGCACCGGGCCAACTACCTGAAGGCCGATGCGGTGCTGTTCAACGGCTATGACCCGGCGGGCGAGAAGACCAAGGAGGGCGACCTGCCCTTCGTGCAGAGCATGCCCGCGTCGGTCGTCGATGCGTGGATGGCCGAACTCTCGACGCGCGGGGGCGCGTCCAAGACCGAGGACCGCGCGGCGGCGATGCTGAGGCTCGTCGAACGCGGCCAGGACCGGTTCAACATCTACTGCTCGGCCTGCCACGGCTACGAGGCCGACGGGCGCGGGCTTGTCGGCTTGCGTTGGGGCGCGCCGCCGCCGTCGTTCCACGACCCCAAGTACAAGGACCGTGCCGTCAAGACCGGCAAGGACGGGTACATCTTCTACACCATCCAGCACGGTGTTCCCGAGACCGACCCGGCCAAGCCGACCAAGATGCCCTCATACGCGGACAAGGTGAACATGCTCGATTCGTGGGCGATCGTCGCGTACATCCGCGCGCTGCAGAGCGCCCGCACCGATGTCCCCGCGGCGGCGGCGCCCGCGGCCGATGGTTCGATCCACACCGCGCTTTCGACGGAGGTGACCAAGTGAGCCAGATTTCGGTTGGTCATTCCGGACACGGCCACGACGCGGGCCACGGCGGCGAGGCCCACATCGCCGCCCGCGGCCGGATCGACCCGGCCCTGCTGACGATGCCGCACGGCGCGGGTCGTGCGCTCAGCGCGATCTTCCTGCTGGTCGGGCTGGTCGCGGTGGTCGCGACGTTCTTCCTCGGCTACGGCGGCCGCGCCGCCCAGGCGATGGCCGCGTACCACATGGGCTTCCTGTTCACGCTCGGCCTGGCGCTTGGCTGCCTGGGGATCACCATGATGCTCCAGCAGTTCAACTCGGGCTGGTCGGGCCCGGTGTGCCGCCAGGCTGAGAACATCTCGAGCAATATCTGGGTCGTCGGGCTGCTGTTCCTGCCCATCGTGGTTCTCGAGGTCTTCCTGTCGCACGGCCACCCCAGGCTCTTCCATTGGATGAGCCCCGACCTGCTCGACCAGAACTCCGCGCACTACGACACGCTGCTCAACGCCAAGAAGGGGTTCCTGAACACCAACTTCTGGCTGGTCCGTTACGTCTTCTACTTCGTGATGTGGATGTGGTTCGCCACCAAGCTCGCCGGCTGGAGCCGCGCGCAGGACCGGACCGGCGACAAGTGGCTCACCGCCAAGGCCCGCAAGATCAGTTCTGTCGGCCTGCTGCTGTTCGCCCTGTCTTGCGCCTTCGCGTCGTTCGACTACGTGATGAGCCTCGACCACCACTGGTACAGCACCATGTTCGGCGTGTGGTTCTTCTCCGCCGCCGCCAAGGCCGCATTCGCCCTGATCATCGTCATCCTCGCCTCGCTCAAGCTCAGGGGCAAGCTCGGCGCGGCCTACACCAGCGAGCACCTTCACGACACCGGCAAACTGCTCTTCGCGTTCACCGTCTTCTGGGCCTACATCAGTTTCTCCCAGTACTTCCTGATGTGGTACAGCAACATCCCGGAGGAGACCGCCTACTTCAACCTCCGCGTCCGCGAGGCCTGGCAGCCCTTCCCGATGATCATGGTCGTCGCGAACTTCGTGGTGCCCTTCCTGCTGCTGCTCGTCCGCAACTTCAAGCGCAACCCGACGATCCTCCGCCTGATCGCCCTGTGGGTGCTTGTCGCGTTCGCGCTCGATCTGTACTTCCTGGTCCGCCCCATCCTGCGGGGGGTCGAGCCGGGCGAGGGCGTGTGGCTCGACGCGCTCGGGATCCTCGGGCCGGTGTGCATCTTCCTGGCCGTCGTCGTCCGCACCGTCTGCAAGCACCCGCTCACCCTCCTGAAGGACCCGCGCCTGCACGAGGTGCTGGCCCACAAGAACTACGTCTGATCAGCCTTTCCGCGGCCGGCCTCTGACCGTAACCCCGAATCACGACCCGACACCATGTCCCACGACCCGCTCCATCCCGAAACACCGCACCACGCACACTCGCACGAGACCGCGCCGATGCACGACTCCGTCGATGCGTGGCACGATCACGCCGCGGACGAGAAGCCTCAGCAGGCCCACTCCGAGGTCGGCAACGCGACCATGATCACGGGCGTCGGGCTTGCGCTGTTCATGGTCATCGTCTTCTCCGTGGTGGCCGTCTACGCCTACTACACATGGTTCGTTTCGCAGCGGCTCTCCGAGCAGGAAGTGGCCTTTGGCCTCTCGCCGCATTCGCCGGCGGCGGTCGCTCGCCAGTACAAGCGCGACGCGCTTCAACGGCTCGAAGCCGGTGGCGAGGTGCGCATCCAGGCCACCGAGACGCTGCCCGCCCTCAACTACAAACTCATCAAGATCGACGACGCCATGAAGGCCGTTGCCGAGACGTACACCTCGCCCCGCCGTGCCGCGGCCGATGTTCCCGCCGAACCGCGCAACTGACCCGATTCCGCCTCAAGTTCTCAACTGTTTCCCGACATGATCCGCTCGACGCACGCAGCCCTCGCCCGCACCTTCGCCGCACTCGCGGCGTTGGTGTGCTTCGGCGTTGCCGCCGCGCGGGCCGATGATGGGGGGGCGGACAAGGAGCCCGACCTCCGGCCGCGCGAGGTTCGCGGCCTGAACATCCAGAACACGCTTGGCGTTCAGGCTCCGCTGGACCTGGTCTTCACCAACGTGAACGGCAAGCAGCAGCCGCTCCGCGACTTCTTCGGCCGCCCATCCGGAAAGCAAGGTGTCAAGAAGCCTGTCGTGTTGATGATGGTGTACTTCCGCTGCCCCATCCTCTGCCCGATGGTGCTCGAGAAGTTCACCAGGACACTCAACGAGATCGACTACACCGTCGGTTCCGAGTACGACGCGGTCGTCATCAGCTTTGACGGACGCGACACGCCCGACGACGCCGCGACCCAGCGCGCCAACCAGTTGCTCTTCTACCGCCAGCCGACCACCGACACGATTCGTGACGGCTGGACCTTCCTGACCTGCCAGGACCACAAGGATGCGCCCGAGAAGCTTGCCCTGGCGATCGGGTTCGAGTACCGGTACATCCCCGCGGCCCAGGAGTTCGCGCACGGCGCGGCGGTCTACATCCTCACGCCCGAGGGCAAGGTCTCGCGGATTCTGACCGGCCTCAACTATCCCGCGAGCGATGTGCGGCTCGCGCTGCTCGAAGCGTCGGAGGGCAAGATCGGCAGCCTCTTCGATCGCTTCACGCTGTGGTGCTACCACTTCGATCCGAACGCCGGCGTCTACGTCGTCGCCGCGATGCGGGTGATGCAGGTCGGCGCATCCGCCGTCGCCATTGTTCTGGGCCTGTTCATCTTCGCCATGTTCCGCTGGGAGCGGCGCAAGCGAGGCTCGCGAGCCCCTGCATCGGCGGCCTCCGCCGGCGATGCAGCGGCCATCGACGCGGCCGGCCCGCCGCAGCATGACGTGCCCCTTCCCGGCAGGTCGTTCAGGTCGCGCCCCTCCTCCTCCTCGAACCAGCCCCAGCCACTCAACCCGTCAAAGATTGGTCTCACCGGACAAGCATCATGAACGCGATCGACCGGACAACTTCGTGGATCCTGGCCTCGAGCGAGGGGGGCGGGTCCAGCAACATCTTCTCGGCCGCCTACTGGTTCGGCTCCGCGGGAGCCTCCGCGCAGGCCAAGGAGACCGAGTCGCTGTTCATGTACATCCTGTGGGTGAACATCGTCTCGTTCGTCGCGCTCATGATCCTGATCGCCTACTTCGTCGCTCGGTATCGGCGTGGCAAGCAGGCTCAGAACTACCAGGTCTCCGCGGCGCACAACACCCCGCTCGAACTCACCTGGTCGATCGTGCCGTTGATGATCATGGTGCCGATCTTCTACTGGGGTTTCACCGGATACGTGAACAAACTCGCGGCCCCGGCCGCGTCGGAAGAGATCCGCATCATCGGTCAGAAGTGGAACTGGACGGCGATCTACAAGAGCGGCGCCGAGGCCAACCGCGAGAACACCGAGCTCACCAAGACGCAGTACAGCGTGCCCGTGATCTGGGTGCCCAAGGGTCGCCCGGTCAAGCTCATCATGACCAGCATGGATGTGCTGCACGCGTTCTACATCCCCGACTTCCGCACCAAGATGGATGTCATCCCCAACCGCTACACCAGCATGTGGTTCCTGCCGGAGGAGTTGGGCACTCACGAGGTCTTCTGCGCCGAGTATTGCGGCACCAACCACTCCGAGATGGCCGCGCAGATCAAGGTCGTCGAGCCCGAGCTCTACGAGTCCGAAACGCTCAAATGGGCGACGGGGCCCTCGGCCGAGTGGTCGCTGCTGGAGTACGGCAAGCGCCTCTACAAGATGAAGAGCTGCTTCACCTGCCACTCCGACACCGGCGGCCCGAACACCGGGCCGGCGTGGAACAACTGGTTCGGCCACGAGCACGAGTACGCCGACGGGAGCAAGCACCTCGCCGACGATCAGTGGCTCAGGGACAACATCATCAACTCGCAGTCGCACATCGTCAAGGGGTTCCCGACCAGCATGCCCATCTACCAGGGCCTGCTCAAGCCGCTCGAAGTCGAGGCCCTGGTGCTCTACATCCAGAGCCTGTCCGACAAGAAGGACCAGACCAAGATCGACGCGGCCAACGCCAAGTACGAGGAAGACAAGCAGAAGGCCAAGAAATAGACCGTCCCGGATCGAGCATCGTCTGTTGGGGCCTTTGACCCCGAGGTAGATCGAATCATGTCCAGCGACCACAATCACGGCTCGGGCCACGGCGGCCACGGCCACGAACACCACAGTTACCTGCACCCCAAGGGTGGGATGTTCACCACCATCTGGGATTGGGCGACCACGATCGACCACAAGAAGATCGGCGTCATGTACCTCGTCGCCATCCTGTTCATGTTCTTCCTCGGCGGCGCGGCGGCGATCACCGTGCGCATGGAGCTCTGGGAACCGACCACCGTCGCGCCCAACGGCGTCGTCAGCGGGCAGTTCCTCCAGGTGTTCGTGCCCGGCGAGGGCAAGGACTGGGCCGAGGGCAACAACATCTACAACCGGGCCATGACGCTGCACGGCCTGATCATGGTCTTCCTCGTCATCGTTCCCAGCGTGCCGGCCAGCCTCGGCAACTTCCTCCTGCCGCTGATGCTCGGAGCCAAGGACGTCGCCTTCCCGCGGCTGAACCTCGCTTCGTGGTACGTCTATCTGGCCGGTTCCATCCTCGCCATCGCCGTCGTGCTCTGGGGCGGGGTCGATACCGGCTGGACGTTCTACACGCCCTATTCGACCACAACCGACGCCGAGCACGATCGCGTGACGCTCATGGTGCTCGCGGCCTTCATCCTCGGGTTCAGCTCGATCTTCACCGGCCTGAACTTCGTCGTCACCGTCCACAAGCTCCGCGCTCCGGGCATGGGCTGGTTCGACATGCCTCTGTTCGTCTGGGGCATCTACGGCGCGGCCATCATCCAGGTGCTCGCCACGCCCGTCATCGGCATCACGCTGCTGCTCATGATCTTCGAGCGGCTGTTCCACATAGGCATCTTCGATCCCCGCTTCGGCGGCGACCCGGTCCTCTTCCAGCACTTCTTCTGGTTCTACAGCCACCCGGTCGTGTACGTGATGATCCTGCCCGGCATGGCGATCATCAACGAACTGATCGCCGTGGGCTGCCGCAAGAAGATCTTCGGCTACCGCGCCGTTGCCTTCAGCACCCTCGCCATCGCGGGCATCAGCTTCATCGTTTGGGGCCACCACCTGTTCACGTCCGAGGGCGAAGTCGCCGCGGTCGTCTTCAGCGCGCTGACGTTTCTCGTCGCGATCCCCTCGGCGGTCAAGGTCTTCAACTGGATCTCGACGCTCTACAAGGGCTCGATCAATCTCAACACGCCCACGCTCTACGCGCTGGCGTTCCTCTGGCTCTTCTCGATCGGCGGCCTCACGGGTCTGTTCCTCGGGTCGCTCGCGGTCGACCTGCACCTCCACGACACATACTTCGTCGTCGCCCACTTCCACTACGTCATGATGGGAGGCACCATCATCGCCTTCGTCGGCGGCATCCACTTCTGGTGGCCGAAGATGTTCGGCAAGATGTACAACGAGTTCTGGGCCAAGGTCGGGTTCGTCATCGTCTTCGTCGGCTTCAACGCGACCTTCCTGCCCCAGTTCGTCATGGGCAGCCAGGGCATGCCCCGCCGCTACGCCAACTACGTCGAGGACTTCGTGGTCTTCCACAAGGCCTCGACGGTCGGCGCGTTCCTGCTCCTGATCGGCTTCATGATCCACCTGCTGGTGTTCGTGCACTCGCTCGTCGCCGGCAAGAAGGCGCTCCCGAACCCCTACGGCGGCCTCACGCTCGAATGGACCAACGCCGACAGCCCACCCATCGAACACAACTTCGATCACGAGCCCGTCGTCACCCACGGCCCATACGACTTTGACGATGTCATTCCGCCGCAGACACGCCCCGGCGAGTTCCCCCTTCCCAAGCCCGCGGCGCGCCCGATCGCACACTAGGCCCCGGTCCCCGATCCCCCGACCCTTCCCATGTCCACGATCAACATCCACCCCCACGGCCACCCACCCGATGTGGACCTCTCCAAGCCCCCGCACGAGAGGTACCGCGCCGCCGCGCACTACATCGATCGCGAGCACGAGTTTGACGCCGTCAAGATGGGCGTCTGGCTCTTCCTCGCCACCGAGATCCTGCTCTTCAGCGGCATGTTCGTAGGGTATGCAATCCTGCGCCTCTGGCACCCCGAGGCGTTCATCGGCGGCTCGGGCCTGCTCGTCAAGGGCTGGGGCCTGCTCAACACCATCGTCCTGCTCTGGTCCAGCTACACCGTCGCCTCGGCCGTGCGCCACGCCCAGACCGGCAACCAGAAGTGGCTGAAGATCAACATCGTCATCACGTTCCTCTGCGGCCTGGCCTTCCTGCTCATCAAGTTCATCTTCGAGTACTGGCCCAAGATCCAGCACGGAGAACTGCCCGGCCGGTTCTACTTCTACCCCACGCCGCGCAGCGAGTACGAGCCGCTGTGGTGGGGCATCTACTGGGGCGCGACGGGTATCCACGCAAGCCACGTGATCGTGGGCATGGGCCTGTTCGCTTGGCTCTTCTTCCGCGCCCGGAAGGGTCACTTCGGACCCGGCCATTACAACGCCGTCGAAGGCGTCGGTCTGTACTGGCACATCGTCGACATCGTGTGGATCTTCCTCTTCCCCCTGCTCTACCTGATCCATTGACGCCCGGCTCTGCACGCCGAACATTGTCCCCGCGATCCGCCGCCCGCCCTTACCCGAGCCTCCCATGTCCCACGCTCCCGCCGCCCACGCCCACGCCGAAGAGTTCGACGCCCATGGCCACAAGGGCCACGGTCACATCATCGTCAGCGCGTGGACATTGCGTGCCGTTCTGCTGGCCTTGCTGTTCTTCACGCTCCTCACCAGCGGGGCGGCCGTCGCCGAGCAGTGGGTGTCGGACACCTTCAACGTCATCATCCCGCAGTGGCTCAACGTCACGGTCGCGCTCTCGATCGCGGTCGTGAAGACGGCCCTGGTTGTCGGGTTCTTCATGCAGCTCAAGTACGACAACCCGCTCAACTCGATGATCTTCATCTTCACGATCATCACCGTCGCCTTCTTCCTCGGTCTGACGGCCCTGGACGTCGGCAAGCGACAGACGGTCGATCGCTTCAAGGGCAACTACATCCACGCGGGCGGCAACCTCTCCATGGGAGGTTCCGCGCCGGAGATCAAGGTCAGGCTCGACAGGTTGACCAAGCGGGCCGCCGAACTCAAGGCCCCACCCCTTCCCGTCTCGCTCTCGCTTGTCGATATCTCCAAGCTCGAAGAGGAGTACGGGCTCCGTCCCAAGCACCACGGCGAGCACGGCCACGACCACGGCGACCTCCAGATCATCACCAACGCCGGATACCTGACCCCCACACCGAGCACCGGCAGCAGCGTGCAGTTCAGCCGACCCATCAAGGGTCTGACTCTCCCCGAGTTCGCGCCCGCCACGCCCGCCGACAAGGGCCGCGAGGTCCACGATCCCGCCGCCGCGGGCGACCACGATGCCGAGCCCAAGCCCGCGGCCGCGCCCGCCAAGCACTGAGCCTGCGGCCACGCCGCTCTCCGCCCGAATCGTTCCATGAACCGTGCCTGGATTGTCTCGCTCGTCTCGGCCGCCACCTTTTTCGGCGCGGCCGTGCCGATGGCGCTCCGCATCCGCGACTTCAACCAGACCGCTCATCATGCCAGTTTCCACGTCGATGCCTATGCCTCGCGCCGGGTGCGCCTCGCGGGGTTCCCTCCCGTGCTGGTCGAAGACCACCAGCCGACCGAGGCCGAGCGTGCGGAGTTGCCCACCGACTTTGCGTTCAAGATCACATACGGCGAGCCGACCAGCTCCCGGACGAAGATCGTGCCGGTTCACAGGCCGCCCGCGCCCGACATGCCTGGCTTGGAGATGTACGACGAGTGGGCCAAACTGCTCGCGATCAACGAGGTTCAGCGCGACGCGGCCGGTCGCCCCAGCCCCAAACCCGGCTCCGAGAAGTTGATGCTCGCCGTGCGCCGCACGCCGCAGGGTTTCGACGACGAGACCTGGGGCTCAGTCCGCCGAACCGAGTGGCTGTTCGATTTCCACGAGTTCAAGCCCGACGGAACCATCATCTCGACAACGCGCCGCTGGCCGATGGCCAACCCCATGCGTGAAGAGGCTTTCCAGAAGCGTGCGGCCGAGGCCGCCGCGGGCAAGGACGGCAAGCCGCCCGACCCCCGACTCAAGTCTCTTGCCGACATCCCGCCGCTCGCCGAGCGCACCGTCGAATACTTCGCCGCGCTCCACGTCATCCCCAAACTCAGCGTCCCCAAGCACAAGTTTAACGACACCGCCTTCAGTTTCCGAACCCTCGGCTGGACGCTCCCCGTCACGATGCTCGCCGGCCTCACGTTCTCGATCGCGATCTTCTTCGCCCTGGCCGGCAACCGCGGTCGCCCCTCCACCAACTGACCAAAAAAAGCGCCGCCGCGACAGGGCCTGTCGCGGCGGGGCGCTCTCTCTCGGCGCGGCGGGTGAAGGAGGCCAGAGCCCGCCGCGCGGGGTTTCAACTCGAGACCTGGTTCCGAATCGCTCGGCCGGTGGCGGATCGGCCGAGCGTGCTTGTGAGTTGCCCCGAGCGGCGCCCTGGATCGGATCGGCCATGGGGCGGTACAGGCCGCGTGTCCGTGCGGCCTGCCCATTCACGCTCTCCGCCCATCCATGTGCGGCGCGTGCCCCGGGCTTCTCCGAGCTTTGGCGCCCGAGTCCTTTCGCTAGACCCGCGGCCGCTCACTCGATCGCTGACTGTCAACCCCCGTTGCACGCTGGTAGGAGCGTGCTCGGGGTCCGTGGGAGGGGAGAATGCCGAGGCATCAGAACGTGCGCAGGCCCTTGGCCTGCACGCGCTGCGCGAGTTCCGTAAGGCTCATCACGTTGGCGCGGAGGTTCGAGACCCAGGAGCTCCGCTCCCAGACCTCCAGGTGGTCGCCCGCGCCCACGACCGCCACCTCGCTTGTCAGTCCGATCACATCCATGTGCAACTTCGGTACCTGCACCCGACCCGCCGTGTCCATTTCCAGCCGCTCCGTGATTCCAAACAACCGTGTCTTCAGCAGCGCCAGGTCGGGATCGGGCGCCAGTTTCGCTTCGTCATCCGTGGCTTGCGCGAGCTTTGTGAACGAGGATTCCGTGTACAGTCGAAGATGTCCGCCGCCGCCAACCGTTCCGGCCCAGGGGAAGCAGAACCACGCCTTGCCGTCCCGTTCGGCATCCCACTGGTTGCGGTACTTGGCGGGTACCGCCAGCCGTTGTTTGGCGTCGATTGTGTGCTCTGAGAACCCGGTGAAGAGCAAGCGATCGACCTCCGATCAACGTGGGATGGGATTATCTCCCACTTTGCCCCACAATGCAACACCTTATGGGATTACTCATCGGATTTTCCCCAACTTTTTTTCAATCGTCGTGACACGAATCCTGCCCGGTTTCGCTGTAACTACCGGCGGCATGACGATTTAGGTGGTAGACTCCACCGGAAGGATTGCCGTGATTTTGCTGGTCCAGCGGCGGTTCGTCCATCGGCCATGATTGCCCGAAGCGGGGGTTGGTTGGGGATAAGTTGTGGGATGAATGGAGGAGGGTCCTCATTCGTCCGGGAGGCGGCTTCGGAATGGCTGGTGAGTTTGCGGTGGAAGTGGCGCGGGCGCTGTCGTTGTTGCCCCGCGTACCGGCGGTGATGACCGCCGCTTTCGAGCATAGGCGGGGGGGGTTGTTGGTGGACCGGCTCATGGCCTGCTCCAACGAGCCGCCCTCGATCGCGATCGCGCTCCCCAAGGGGCACCGGCTGGCGACGCTGATCCGCGACAGCCACAGTTTCGCGATCAACCTGATCGAGCCCAAGGACCGGCTGATCGTCAAGAAGTTTGACGCGGCCGCGGATGCCGACGCGTTCGAGCTGATGGAGCATCGCGGCATTGTCACCGGCGCGCCGTGCCTGTCGCGTTCGGTCGCGTGCCTGGATTGCGATGTCATGCGGCACTTCGACCTGGAAGCCGACCACGAGATGTACATCGGGCTGATCGTCGGCGCGTGGATACCGCCGACGGGCGAGGTGGTCGTGACCCCCAACGGCCAGTACGCCGAAGCGCTGCTCGCGGCGGGTTTCGGGCGTCTGGGCAGCAGCAACCCGCTCGGTGCGACCAAGCCGGCGTGGAGCGGGCACACCAACGGCAACGGGCATCACGCCGGGTCGTCCCAGTTCCGGTCGCCCGGCGCGGGCAAGTTCAGGGCGACCTGACGCCGCGCTCGCACAGCAGTTCGGCAATGTGCGTCCGGATCGAGGCGGCGAACGCGGTCTCGGTAAATCGGCGCGCGTTGTCGCGGCAGGCCCGCGACACGGCTGCGCACTTCGGCGGCGCGGACTTCGCGGCCTGGAGGAGCGAGTCTGCCGTCTGTTCTCGAAAGAACGCGCCCGTGCGGCCCTCAATCACCGTGTCGAGCGCGCCCCCGGCTCCGAAGGCGAGCACGGGCGTTCCCGCGGCCTGGGCCTCGACCGCCACGATCCCGAAGTCTTCGAGTTGCGGGAAGAGCACCAGCGATGCGAGCCGGTAGCATTCCCGCAACTGCTCATCCGAGACACGCCCCGCGAATCGCACGCTCGGGCCGGCGATCGATCGCAGGTGCGAGGCCTGCGAGCCCTCGCCGACGATCTCCAGCGGGGTCCCGTCGCGGTTGGCGGCTTCGATCGCGATGTCCACGCGCTTGTACGGTTCGAGCGCGCCCGCGTACAGCCAGCATGGCTTCGAGACTTCCACATCCGGCAGCGCGCCGAAGAACTCGGTGCGCACGGGCGGCCAGACGGCAGCGGATTCACGGTCGTAGCAGCGGCGGATCTCGGCCGCGATGTGCGTCGAGTTGGCGAGAAACCGCGTCACATGGGCCGCGGTGGCCCGGTCCCACGCGCGGAGGCGCCGCCCGAACGCGCTCAGCCCGAGCCGCCGCAATCCGCCGCCGCGACCGAGGCCGTAGGACTCGGCCTGGGACCACAGGTACCGCGCCGGCGCGTGGCAGTAGCACACGTGCGGCACACCCGCCGGGGGCTTGAGACCCTTGACCGCGGCCGAGGAGGTCGAGATGAGCAGGTCGATGGGCTCGGCCTGGTGATCGCGGGCGAGAGTTGCGGAAAGCCCGCTCACGGCGAGGGGATAAAGCGGCAGGAGCCAGCGGCGGGCACGCGCCGGCCAGCGGTTGAGCGAGGAAACGGCGCGTGGAAGGGCATCGAGGGTCGGGCTCAGCCGTGCGCCGGAGTCGAACATGGTGTAGACCCGCGACACGGTGTGGCCCTCCGCGAGCACGCACCGGGCGATTGCGTCGAGCACCGCCTCGCCGCCGCGGTAGACGACGAGCCAGTCGTGGGCCAGCGCGACGCGGCACGAACGCCGCGGCTTGGCGGGTTCGCCCGGCTGAACTTCACGATCGACGGGCGGCGGGTGCGCCGGCGTGTTTGGATAGAGTACCATCTATATATGTCCGCGCCGCCGATCCCGAACTCCCCCTCGCCGCACAACCGGTTCGGATGGGATTATCGCCGCCTCGTGTCGCGGATGCCCGGGCCGCCCGTGCCGATCGTCGATGCCCACACCCACATCGCGGGCGTGAGCGCGACCCCGATCTACGACGACGTTCGGCGCGCCTTCGGCGTGGTCGAGACCTACACGATGACCCAGATCGCCGGCGCGCCGGTGGTCCGCGACCTGCTCGGCGACACGGTGCGCTTCATCGCGTTCCCCTCGTTCTCCGAGCCCGATCGCGGGCGGGCGTTCCGGGACGGGTACATCAGGACCATCGAACGATTCCACGCCGAGTTCGGGTCGCGCATGCTGAAACTGTGGGGCTCGCCGCGGCTGCGAGACCTGATCCCCGAGACCCGCGGCGCGGCGTTCGGCGCGACGGATGTGATCGAGATCGACAGCCCGTGGCGCGTCAGGGCGTGCGAGGTCGGCACGAGCCTGGGCATGATGTTCATGGTGCACATCGCCGACCCCGACACCTGGTTCGCCGCCAAGTACCGCGATGCGGGCGTGTACGGGACCAAGCGTCAGCAGTACGAGGGTCTTGAGCGCATGCTCGACCGCTTCTCCAACCCGTGGATCGCGGCCCACATGGGAGGCTGGCCCGAGGACCTCGCGTTCCTCGACGGCCTGCTCTCGCGCCACCCGAACCTGCACCTCGACACCAGCGCGATGAAGTGGCAGGTGCGAGAACTGAGCAAGCACCTCAAGGCCGAGACCGAGGCGTTCTTCATCAAGTGGGGCCGGGCCGGGCGTCTGATCTTCGGCACCGACATCGTCGCGACCGACGACCACGTTCAGAAGCGCAAGGCCGGCCTCGGCGCGATGGGCGATCTCGCCGACAGCCCGGAGGCGGCGTGGGAACTGTACGCGAGCCGGTACTGGTGTCTGCGCACGTTGCTCGAAGGCGACTACGACGGCGATTCGCCCGTCGCGGACCCCGACCTGGCGATGATCGACCCGAACCGCTACGACGCGATGTCCGCGCCGCGATTGCGGGGCCTGTCGTTGCCCGGCGATGTGCTGGCGGAGTTGTACGGCGGGGCGATCCGGAGGCTCGCGGAACGGTGGTGGAGGTGAATCGTCCCCCTCCCCCCCCCCCCCCCCCCGCGCCCCGACCCGCAAAGCCGGTGTTACTCACCCGTTTTCGGCGCGTCGGGTTTGGTCACGGGTTCGACGACCACGGGCACCCGCCGCAGCAACTGTCTCACCTTCCGCCCGATCAGGTCCGCCGCATCATCGTCTCGCGTCGCGAGCATCTTGCCCGAGACTTCCGAGGGTCCGAGCAGGTCGTTGAACCCCGGCGTCGCGGCCAGCAGGCGGTGCGTGCCCTCCTCGATCGAGCCGCCGAACACGTTCGAGCCGGGCTCGCCGCTGGGGAAGAAGAAGCCACCGCCGCCGTACACGCCGAAGATCGGAGAACCCGTCAACTCGCCCCCTGCAAACACGAAGTGCTTGATCGTCACGTTGCAGGCGGTGTTGTCGATCGGTGTCCGGCCCGCATCGGGGTTCAGGAAGTAGTGGATGTGGAGCAGGCTCCCCGTCGCGCCGCCGAGCGGGTCGCGCGGGTCGGTCAGCCGGTCCTCGGGAAGGTCGGAGAAGTAGAGGTCCGCGGTGTTGGCATCGGTGCGGCCATAGATCGCCGTGGCGATCGTGGGCGCCAGCACGCGCCCGGAGTCGAGCGAGGCGAACGTGAGGTCCCCTCCCGCGCTCCGAAAGCCGAGGCAGCCGGACATCCCCAGAGCCAGCGGCAGCGAGCACAGCAACAGGGCGGTCTTGGTCATGGCCGGACAGGGTACGACGCTTGGGCAGAGCGTGCGAAAGGCCGAGCCGATGTTCACAAGGGCGACGGCGTGCCGATCTCCGAGGCGAGTTTGCGGACGGCGTCGTTCAGGCGGGAGATCTGCGACTCGAGTTCGCGGATGCGACTCTCGAACCCGACGGGCTCGCAGTGCGGCGGAGCGTGCTGGGACGCTTCGTGGTCTTCGGCGGCGGATTGGCCTCCGCCCGCGGGTTCGCGGTGCGCATCCGGCGCGATCAGTTGCCGGTACAGCCGCGCCCGTCCGCCCGGCGGGGGCGGGTACTCTCGCACCATCGGCTCGGGCCGCGCGGCCAGTTCATCGAGCACCGCCTTCACCGATTCGAGCGAGTCGAGCGGGTGCATCCGTCCTGCGTTCTGCCGGATGTCGCCCAGCGATTGCGGGCCGCGGAGCATCAGTTCGGCGAGGATCACCAGCGCGGGGGTCTCGATGCCGAAGGTTTCGCGGGCGTTGTGCCGGAACTTGGCGACGCGGCTGCCCGAGAGCAGGGCCTCTCGCACCAGCCCCTTCTTCCGCAGACCATCGACCGCGTCGTACACAACATCCTCGGTCAGGTTGGTCACGGGAAGACGGTTGTTCCTCTGGTTCGCGCCGACGGTCAGCGCGTTGAGCGTGAGCGGGTACTGCGCGGGCGTGGTCTGCGCCTTTTCGATCAGCACGCCGAGCACGCGGGCCTCGTTGGGGGTCAGTGTGAGCATCGGACCAGATTATCCGACGCGATGCGCTTGCCGGGCGTGACGCTGGTTCGGTGCACGATGGAAACGTTCGCAGGCGGGGAGAGTCAGGCACTCCTGGTGACCAGATTCTCTTGCAAAACCCAAACATGACGACTGGATGGCTGGCAGGCAACCCCGCCTCAATCCGTACCGTACAATTGGGTGAGGTCCCCCGGAGCGAAGACACCGGTCGGACAAGGGAAGGCGAGGGTGGGGTTGGGGGGGCGCAGATCACCACCCAGGGGTAACACCCACCGGAGGTTCTGTATGCAGCGCATCACCTCATCGCAGCTAGCGGTCGGACCGGTCGTGATCGGCTTGCTCGCCGGCGCCGCCGCGGCGCAGATGTGCGGCCAGGGACCGGCCGGCGCGGCGGGGTTCGGTCCGAGTGTCGGCGGCAGTTTCGGTGTGCCCTCAAAGCCGGCCCGCATGATCTCGCCGGGCGGCCAGGGCGGCCTGCCAATCCATCGCACCAACTCGTTCCTTCCTTCCGATGCGGCCAGGTTCAACAACCACCGTTTCGGCGGAACCAACAGGCCGATGGTCAACCCGCTCGGCGGAACGCCATCCGGCCTTGTCAGGCCGATCGCCGGCCCCGGTCCGGCTCGCGCCGACGGAGGCACCCCGCTCGGAACGGGCGGCGCGCTCTACCGCGATGCCGCCGCCGCGGGCGTGCGTGGCGACGGTGGGTTCTCGCACGGCTGGAACAACGGCGGCTATTGCACGCCGGTCGGATCGAGCTTCAACGCGAGCTACTCCGACGATCAGTGGAAGCTCCGCCTCCACCTCGGCAGCGGTCTGCTGCACGGTTCCGGCTACAACAACGGGTATTGCTATCCAACGAACTGCTACCCCAACAACTGCTATCCCAACAACTGTGTGCCGTACAACTGCGGCACGTACTACCCGCTGAACTGGTGGGGTAACTACTGGTACGGATATGGATACAACGACGGCTATTCGTACTACCCGCAGGTCACCTACAGCGGCCCGTGGTACGGCACCGATCCGTTCCTGGCCCAGCAGCAGCAGGCATCGGCGACCGACACGACAACGCAGCCGCGTGAGTTGACCGCGATCGAACAGGCGGAGTTGAGTTGGCGCAGCGGCCAGACGTCATCCGCGATTCGCTGGTTCCGCGAGCACCTCGCCAAGGAACCAAACGATGCGGACGCCATGCGATTCCTCGCGCTCGTGCTGATCGACGACAAGAAGATCGAACAGGCGGTCGCGCTCATGGGCACCGCGTACCAGATGAACCCGAAGCTGGCGGGCAAGCCTCTGCCGGCTGATCTTCTGCCCGATGGCACGATCGGCCAGCGGCGTCGCCTCAACTCGATCTCGACCTACGCCAACCGTGTCAAGACCAGTTCCGCCTGGCTGACCCTCGCCGTGCTCATGCAGTCCGAGCAGCGAGATGACGTTGCCGCCAAGATGGTGCAACGCGCCCGTGATGCGGGCGGATCGGCGACGGTGCTGGATGAAATGGATTTGAGCCTCCGGAACTGATGCTCACCCATTTAGGTGGACCGATAACGCGCGAGGTCCGAAAATCCCTTGAGTAGGGGGCGCGGCAAGTTAGTCAATGCCAACAAAACGCGCTTTTCCGTGGAACTTCCGGTCCAGTTGGGAGTATCAATTGGCATGACACGCTCAGAGGAACGGAGACTCATCGAGCGGGCCTTGACGGGCGATCGGGCGGCAGCCGAGACGTTTGTGCGCGCCCACCAGGCCTCGCTCTATGCCTATATGCTGCGGATGTCCGGGCGGCCGGATGTGGCCGAGGACATCGTGCAGGACGCGTTCGTCCGCGCGCTAACGAACCTCAACCGCTTCGACTTCAAGTTCCGGTTTTCGACGTGGCTGTTCACGATCGCCAAGCGGTTGTACGTGAACGCCATGCAGAAGCACAAGCCCTCGTACGACAGCGATGTGGTGGGGGCATGGGAAGGAAGGAGCAACTCGCCGGCGGCCCCGATGATCGAGGCCGAGGTGACGACCAACGCGAAGGCCGCGATCGATTTCGCGCTCGAGTGCCTTTCCGAAGAGCAGCGCGAGATCGTGGTGCTCTTCCACCAGCTCGACTGGCCGATCTGCCAGATCGCCGAGTACATGGACATGCCCGAAGGAACGGTCAAGAGCCACCTGCACCGCGGCCGGCAGCGGATGCGCACGGCCCTGTGCGAGCACCCACAACTGCGGGAATACGTTGAGGAGGTCTGGACTTGAACCCGCGCGTCCGGCGCACACGGTTGAACGACATTCAGCAGATTGCCGAGTCTCTCCGGCAGTCGGATGACGTTCCTGCGCCCGACCTGACCGGCTCGATTCTCGATGCGGTCGATGCTCAGAGACCGTTTCTTTCTTCGCGCACGCGACGGTTGGTGATCGCGGGTCGCTTCGCGCTCGGGTTCGCGGTGGTCGCGGTGGTCGGGACGATCGCGCTGACCAGCCGCTGGGCTCCCGCGATGTTCGAGTTCGTGCAGCGTCCCGCGCCGCTCTCGACCGTGGTGGATTCGGTCCAGAGCGAGGCGCAGGTCAGACTTGCGGACTTGCAGCGGCAGGTGCAGACCGTGACGATTTCGACCGGCAGCACCGCACCATCGGCCCCGGTCCAGGTGATCTATTCGCTGGTCTCGCCGAGCGAGACCGCGGGCCGGGCGCACGCGATCCGATGCACGATGGTCGGGCCGACTCAGCCCGCTTCCGAGGCGGCGCAGCGGTGCTGCGGGTCGGATCAGGTCGATCCGGCGTGCTGCGCGTACCGTCCGCTTGCGGGAATCGCCGGGCTGCGCGGCGTGCCGGTGCCCTTCCAGTCGAGCTGGAGGGTGCAGGACCGCCCCGGGACGGGGCTGCAGATCGAGGAACTCGATCCTCTTTCGCTTGATCCTTCCAACATGCCCCGGTGAATGCACCGACGGGGAATGCCATTCAGATAAGGCGGGCTAGGCGTTTGGCGAGGTACTTCTTGACTTGTTCTCTGGGCTTTGTGAGCAGGCCGTAGATTCGAGAGGCTCTTCGTTTGATGAGACGTGGCTCGAAGCGT
>JADLCX010000013.1 GCA_020846975.1 Phycisphaerales bacterium | reverse complement strand
TGCATGACCTTGTCGCCGACGCAGAAGCGCCAGCCGAACTTCTCGATGAAGGGGGCGTCCGGATTCAACGTGCCCTGAAGCAGCGTGTTCAGCGCTCGTGCGCCGGTGCCCCCACGATTCATCGGGCACAGCACCTGAATCTCGCGGATGCGGTCCATGCCGAACTGACGCGGGATGCGCTCCTTGACCAAGGTGATGAGCTTTTCTGCGACCGCCTCTGGCTCGTCGGCGTTGATGAAGTAGAAGTCGCTGCCGGGCTTCGCCTCCCACTCGGGCATCTCGCCGTGATTGATGCGGTGGGCGTTCACGATGATGCGACTCTGGGCCGCTTGGCGGAAGACCTCCGTGAGGCGCACCACCGGCACGGTGCCCGACCCGATCACGTCGGCGAGCACCTGGCCCGGCCCTACCGAGGGCAGCTGATCGACGTCGCCCACCAGCAGCACGGCCGCGCGCGGGGGAACGGCCCGCAGCAGCGAGTGCGCGAGCGGCACGTCGACCATGGACGCTTCGTCGGCGACCAGCAGATCGCAGTCCAGCGGATGGTCTTCGTTGCGTGCAAAGCCGCCAGTTCTGGGATTGACCTCCAGCAGGCGGTGGATGGTCTTGGCCTCCAAGCCAGTGGTTTCCGAAAGCCGCTTCGCCGCGCGGCCGGTGGGCGCGCACAGGGCAACGCGGAGGCGTTTGGCCGCGAGGATGGTGAGGATGGACTTGACCAAGGTGGTCTTGCCCACACCGGGGCCTCCGGTGATCACCAGCACTTTCGAGCGCAGTGCGAGGCGGACGGCCTCGCGCTGGCTCGCAGACAACGCGACCGACAGCTTTGACTCCACCCAAGGCAGGGCCTTGTCGGCGTCGATCGCGGGCCACGGGGGTGCGCCCTCCTGCAGGGACAGCAGGCGGCGGGCGATTGCTCGCTCGGCCCGATGCAGCGAGGCGAGGAAGACGGCGGGCTCGCCTTCGAAGTCGTCGGCGACCACCGTCCCTTCTCCGAGCTCCAGGGCGAGCGCTTCCTCGATGATCGGTTGTGGGATCTCGAGAAGCTTGACCGCCAGGGGAACGAGCTGGGTGCGCGGCAGGCCGCAGTGGCCCTCGCCCACGGCTTCCATGAGGGCGTGGGAGATCCCGGCCCGCGCGCGTAGGAGCGAAGTGGGCGCTATCCCCATGTTCCGGGCGATCGTGTCGGCCGACAGGAAGCCGATGCCCTTGATGTCTCGGGCCAGGCGGTAGGGGTTCTCCTTGACCAGTTCGATGGCGTCTTGGCCATACGTCTTGAAGATTCGCACGGCGCGCGAGGTGGACACGCCGTTGGCGTGCAGGAACACCATGATGTCGCGGATCACCCGCTGGTCGGCCCAGCCGTCGGCGATGCGTTGCGCGCGGATCGGGCCGATGCCATCGATCTCCCGCAGCTTGGCGGCATCCTTCTCGATGACGGCGAAGACCTCGGTCCCGAAGGCCTGGACCAGGCGCTTGGCGTAGGTCGGGCCGATGCCGCGGATGAGTCCGGAGCCGAGGTACTTCTCGATCCCGGCTTCCGTGGTGGGGGGCAGGATCCGAAGGCGGCTCGCCTTGAACTGACGGCCATGTTCCCGGTCGATGGACCACTCACCGAAGGCGGAGAGGTACTCGCCCACGGTCACCGAGGCGGCGTGACCGATGACGGTCTCGAGTTCCCGATGGCCTCGCAGCTTGACCCGCAGCACGCAGAATCCGTTCTCCGGATTGTGGAAGGTGACGCGCTCGATGAGGCCGCTCAGGGCCTCACCGGTCGCGCTGGACGGGACGCCATTCATTGGCCGCCGGCGGGTGTGTCGGTCGTGTTGCCGCCTGTGCCGGCGCTTGCGCCCGCACAGGCGACGCGCTCGCGCAGCCCCTTGCCAGGTTTGAAGTGGGGGACGGTCTTCGCCGGGACCCGGACGGACTCTCCCGTCGCCGGATTGCGTCCCGTCCTTGCGGGACGGTGGTGGCGATCGAAACTCCCGAAGTCGCGGATCTCGACCCGAGCGCCGCTGGCGAGCGAGGTGGCGATCGCCTCCAGGATGAGCTTCACGGCGATCTGCGCATCAGTGTGCGAGAGGCTGGGGAAGCGGGCGGCCAATGCCGCCATGAGGTCGGCTCGGGTCATGGCGAGGTTTCTGGAATCGTACCCGGTTCGGCGCGTGGATGGTGTGACGCTGCGTGCGTGCGGGACGGTACGGCCCAATGCGCGCGGGGCTAGACTCAGGTTCGCCCAGGGCCATTCTTCTGCCTCAGAACGGCATGCGCGATCAGGACCGCCGACCGATCCTTGACTGCGCTCGAACACGGGTTACCCGATCGCCGGTGCCCCGGAGTGCCTGGCACGAAAGTCTGCGCTGAACGCTCACGATTGCGTCGACACCCCCCCTTTTTCTCGCCATCCCCCCCTGTTGGAGGGGGGGGTTAGTGCAAGCAAAGCTCCTTTTGCCTCCGCAGAATTGACGCAGGCGGCAAGACGCTGTGCGAGCGACGGGGGATGGGCCCCTCGTCCTCCAGCCAGCAGAGATCGGCAACGGGGGCGCGGGCCAATGATCAAGTTCACCGTGACGAGTACGAAGGGGGGTGTCGGCAAGACGACGCTGACCGCCAACCTGGGCGCGTTGCTGGCCGACATGGGGCTGCGTGTGCTCTTGATCGATGCCGATGTGCAGCCCTCGCTCTCGAAGTACTTCCCGCTGGTGAGCCCTCCGCCGAGCGCCGGCCTCACCGAGATGATCGTGCGCGGGGAGATCACCCCTGCCTGCATCACGCCCACCGTGTACCAGAATCTCGACGTGGTCGTCTCCGACGATCCCGAGGGCAACCTGCCGCACTGGCTCCTCAATCGGATCGATCGTGGCTTCAGGCTGCGTCTTGCTCTGCAGTCGAAATCGATCACCGGTTCCTACGACTGCGTCCTCATCGACACCCAGGGGGCGGTCGGTCCGCTGCAGGATGCCGCAGCGCTCGCCGCCGACATCCTCGTCTCGCCGATCACGCCGGAGATCCTGTCCGCGCGCGAGTTCAGGGACGGGACGATGGAACTGCTCGACCGCCTGGAGCCGAGCAGCGCCATGGGCGCGACGCTGGGCCCGATGAAGGCCGTCATCTACCGCCAGGATCGGACGATCGATGCCAAGGTGATCGCCGCCGGCATTCGCGAGGACTTCATCAAGCTCAAGGGCCGCGTGACGGTCCTCGATACGGCCGTGCCGCACGCCAAGGCCTACAAGGAAGCGGCGACCCTGCGCCTTCCGGTTCATCGCCACGAGCGCAGGCGTGAGGGCGTGACGCCGAGCGCGTACGCCGTCATGCACCGACTGGCTTGGGAACTCATCCCGAGCCTGGACGGGGTGTACGCGGACGGCGCAAGCCGCCACCGGGGTGTCCTGTGAGCGCGGACACGACCGGCCTGCCGGACCCCGGCGACCGCGTCGCCGCGAGTCCAGCCTTGGGATCGTCCCAGGTCTCGATCGAGAAACGCCGGCGTCTGGTGGCCGAATCCTTGCGGGTCGGCAATCCGGGCAACCATGCCCGAGACCTTCCGGCCGATGCCGATCCGCGTCACGAATGCCAGATCGAGCTCAGGGTCGCGAACATCCGCCCCTATGAGCACAACCCGCGCCGATCGGCCAATGCGAGGTTCGCCGAGATCAAGGAGTCGATTCGCGCCGCGGGGATCCGCAATCCGCTGACGGTGACGCGTCGACCCGGCGAGGCGCACTTCATCGTCGAGTCCGGTGGCAACACGCGGCTGCTCGCGGTGCAACAGCTGTGGGCCGAGACCGGGGACGCCCGATTCGAGAAGCTATCGGTCCTCTTCCGGCCGTGGCGATCGGAGAACCACGTGCTGACGGCGCACATGGTGGAGAACGAGCAGCGCGGCGACATGACGTTCTGGGACCGGGCGATGGGCGTCATCGCCATCAAGGCCGGCCTCGAAGCGGAAGCGGGCGGCCCGCTCAGCCTGCGCCAGCTCGAGACCGAGCTCCG
>JADLCX010000012.1 GCA_020846975.1 Phycisphaerales bacterium | reverse complement strand
TGGGCCCGCCTCAACCTCGAGAACAAGAGCGAGATGACGGTCAAGATCGCCCGCGGCGAACTCTCCGCGGTCTGCCGTGCCGTCGGGGTGATGCAGCCGCGCGACTCGGTCGAACTGCACAACGTGCCGCTGGAAATCAATGTCGGGCTGAAGAAGCGCGACGACAACGGCGAGTTCACCAACGTCATCAAGGGCTACGCCAAGAAGGGCGGCAACGGCGCGGCGGGGACGGCCCCGCGTCCCGCCGCGGGCGCGGGCCCGGGGAGCACGCCGCCCTGGAAACGCTGACTCCATCCGGTCGGCTCCTCGAGCTCCCGTACCCGCCGAGTGTCAATCACATCTGGCGGCGCGTGGGCGCGAGAACCATCATCAGCCGCGAGGGCCGGCGCTACCGCAGGGACGTGTGCGCCGCCCTCGCGGCGATGCGAGTGGCGCGGATGAACGGGCGCTTGGCGGTGCGTGTCACGGTCTGCCCGCCCGATCATCGCCGGCGCGACATCGACAACGTGCAGAAGGCGCTGCTGGACGCGCTCGCCAAGGGCGGCGCGTACCGCGACGACTCGCAGATCGATCGGCTGGAAGTTGAACGCGGCCCGGTGACGCCGGGAGGCAAGGTGCTGGTGGAGATCACGGAGATCAATGCGTGATGCGGATTGCCACAGACCGGTTGAGATCAGCGAGCAGTGGCTATCCGCAGTCGCGCAGTGATCGCGTCTTCGTTGGGCAGTCCGCCCTCATACATTCGGCAGCCCATGCTCGGCGTCGTTGGAACAGGAAGCCCAAACAGGTCTCGTCCGTTCGCCAGCGCCGTCGGCGTTGGGTATCCGCGACGGACGTCATGCTCGGGCAGTGCTTCCTGATCGACGTACACAACTCGCGCGCCGTCCACACGAGTGGCCGCCATCTGCACGCGCCGGAGAAACTCTGGGGTGTTCGGACAGTCACCGAAACCCAGAACCTCAACTTGAATCATGGCCGCTCCCGTCTCCAGTACGTCGGGCGTCGAACGGCACGCCGAAAGCGAGGCTGCCGCGAGCGTCAGGATCAATACGGTGACTCGCATCAGGTGATTGTAGAGAGCGGCGTTCACGAAGTGGGAGTCCCCTGATGGAGCTTCGTCCCTACCAATCCGATGCCATCGCCGCGGTGTACGAGCACCTGCGGGCACGCGATGACAACCCGTGCGTGGTGATCCCCACGGGCGGCGGTAAGACGCCGGTGATCGCCACCATGTGCCGCGACGCGGTGTCTCAATGGAGCGGCCGCGTAGTCATCCTGGCCCACGTCAAGGAACTCCTCGAGCAGGCCGCCGACAAGTTGCAGGTGATTGCGCCCGATGTGCCCATGGGCATTTACTCGGCAGGTCTTAAGCGCAAGGACCTCGGCTACGCCGTCACGATCGCCGGCATCCAGAGCATCTGGAAGAAGGCGTGCGACCTGGGCCCGGTGGACCTGATCATCGTAGACGAGGCGCACATGGTCCCCGCCGAGGACGACGGGATGTACCGCCAGTTCATCGCCGACGCCAAGGTCGTCAATCCTCACGTCCGCATCATCGGGCTAACGGCCACGCCCTACCGGCTCAAGTCCGGCCCGATCTGCGCCGCCGAGAACATTCTCAACCACATTTGCTTCGAGGTCGGGGTCCGCGAGCTGATCGTGCAGGGTTTCCTGTCGCCCCTGAGGACGAAGGCGGGACTCCAGAAAATCTCCACCGACGACCTGCACGTCCGCGCCGGAGAGTTCGTCGCCAGCGAGGTCGAGGACCTCATGGACAAGGACGGCCTGGTCGAGGGCGCCTGCGCCGAACTCGTTGAGCACACGAAGGACCGCAACGCCACGCTGATGTTCGCGTCGGGCATCCGGCATGGACAGCACATCGTCGAGGTGCTGAGGTCCAAGCACGGAGTTGAGTGCGGGTTCGTCTCGGGCGAGACGCCCTCGGGAGTGCGCAGCGCGATCCTCGATCGTTTCCGCGCTGGGGCGCTCAAGTACCTGTGCAACATGAACGTGCTCACCACGGGGTTTGACGCCCCGCACATCGACTGCGTCGCGCTGGTGCGGCCGACGATGTCGCCCGGGCTGTACTACCAGATGGTGGGCCGGGGTTTCCGCCTGCACCCGGGTAAGGCCGACTGCCTCGTGCTCGACTTCGGCGGCAATGTCCTGCGGCACGGGCCCGTGGACGCCGTGCGGGTGGAGACGTTCGACCGCGGGGAGGGCGAGGCGCCGGCGAAGGAATGTCCGCAATGCCAGGCGTTGATCGCCGCCGGGTACCAGACCTGCCCGCAGTGCGGGCACCAGTTCCCGGAGCCGAGCAAGCAGAAGCACGAGGCGCAGGCCAGCACCGAGGGCATCCTCTCCGGACAGGCCACCCGCGAGGAGCACCACGTCAGCGAGACGACGTACCACGTCCACATGAAGCGGAGCGACCCATCGGCGCCGCTGACGATGCGGGTGGAGTACCGCGTCGGATTCAATCGCTACTTCCGCGAGTGGGTCTGCTTCGACCACACCGGCTACGCGCGCACCAAGGCCGAGGCGTGGTGGCGGACCCGCTCGGTCGAACCCGTCCCAGGCGGCACCGAGGAAGCCGTCGAGATGGCCAAGGCGGGCGCCCTCGCGCCCACCGTCCACATCACGGTTGAGAAGAAGGCCGGCGACCAGTTCGAGCGCGTCGTTGCGCACCGGCTCGGCGACAAGCCGTCGCGGCTGGATAGCGAGGAAGGGCTGCCCGAGGTGCCTGCCGAGCCGGTGGGCATGACGTACGGCATCCCGGATGAGGAGATCCCGTTCTGAGCGCCACCGCCGAACTCCAACTCGGTCCCGCGGCTACGGCGTACCTGAGCGCCGGGCTGTGCGTGCTTCCCGCTCTGCGTCGGGGCGACGAAAAGCGTGTCGCGCTGCCGCGCTGGTCGGGATTCCAGAAACGCCTCCCCACCCCCGCCGAACTGGCCGCGTGGATTGAGATTGGTCCGGACGCGATCTGCATCGTGTGCGGTTCGGTGTCGGGCAACCTGGAGATGATCGACTTCGACAACGGGGGCGAGGCGTTCAACGCCTGGCGCGCCGCGGTCGAGGAGATCGAGCCGGGCCTGACTGACCGCCTGTACGTCGAAACCACCCCGTCCGGGGGTCGCCACGTGGTGTACCGGTGCGAGGCGGCGGTGTGCGGCAACACCAAGCTGGCCCAGCGTCGAGTGGATGTCGAAGGGAGCGCGCCGATCCAGATCGCGGGCAAGACCCTCACGCCGCGCCAAGACGCCGGTGGCGGCTGGTTCGTGGTCGTGACCCTCATCGAGACCCGCGGCGAGGGCGGCATGTTTCTGTGCGCGCCGTCGCTTGGCTACGAGACGATCGCCGGCAACCTGGCAAGCACGCCCGTCGTCACAGCTGAGGAGCGCGAAGTTCTGCTCGGGTGCGCCTGGCGGCTCGGCGATGCCGCGCCCTCCGTCGTCGGCGAGCAGCCCGCGCCCTGCGGCCCGCGGGTCCGGCCGGGTGACGAGTTCAACGTTCGGGGCGACGCCCGGGAGATCCTGCGCCGGCACGGCTGGAAGATGGTCAAGTCGGGCGACAACGAGCACTGGCGACGGCCAGGCAAGCAGCACGGCACCAGCGCGACGCTCAAGGGAGGGGTGTTCTACGTCTTCTCCAGCAATGCGGCGCCCTTCGAGCCTAACCAGGCGTACGCGCCCTTCGCGGTCTACGCCATGCTCGAGCACGCAGGTGACTTCGCCGCCGCGGCGTCGGCGTTGCGGGCGCAGGGCTTCGGAGATCAGCCGCCGGAAGCGACGGATGTCGACCTGTCGGCGTTCTCGGCCGAGCACCATGATGGGGACGCAGAGAAGGTAGAGCGTCCGGACGACCCCGGGCCATTTCCGCCGCACCTGCTCTCCGTACCTGGACTCATCGGCGAGGTCGTGGCGCACAACGTCGCGTACGCGCCGCGGCCGCAGCCCCAGTTGGCGCTCGCGGGCGCGATCGCCCTGCAGGCCGTGCTCGCCGGCCGCAAGGTCTGCGACGAGCGCGGCAACCGCACCAACGTCTACTGCGTCGGCCTGGCCAAGAGCGGCGCAGGAAAAGATCACGCGCGCAAGCTCACCCGTGACATCCTCTTCGCCGCCGGCGCCGACGACCTAGAGGGGAACGAGGATCTCGCCAGCGACGCGGGACTGTTCACGGCTGTCGAGGCTCAGCCGGCGATCCTGTTCCAGCTCGACGAGTTCGGCCGCTTCCTCCGCACCATCGGCGACCCCAAGAAGGCCCCGCACCTGTTCAACGTACTGACCGCGTTCATGAAGTTCTACAGCTCCGCCGACACGTTCGTCCGGGGCAAGGCCTACGCGGATGCCAAACGCAACAAGGCGGTCGACCAGCCGTGTGTCGTGCTCTATGGCACGACCGTCCCCGATAGCTTCTGGGAGTCGCTCACGTCGGAGAGCCTCAGCGACGGGTTCATCGGACGTCTGCTGGTGTTCGAGAGCCCGGAGCGCCCGAGGCGGCAGCGTCGCGCCCGCGTTCCCCCGCCCGCGT
>JADLCX010000011.1 GCA_020846975.1 Phycisphaerales bacterium | reverse complement strand
GAACTTGCGTGATCCGCATGGCGCTGAGGCACCGATCGACGGCCTGCCCGAAGATCGAGTCGTTGTCGTGGATCAGGAACCGCGGCGCCGAGTCGAACGGGAAGGCGTCACGGAGTTGGCGGACAACCCATTCAGCCGTCGGATGGGCGGTCACGTTGAAGTGGACGATCCGTCGCCTTGCATGGTGCAAGACCACGAACACATAGAGCACACGACCCGTGATGGTCGGCACGGTGAAGAAGTCCATCGCGGCCGTGCAGTCCATGTGGTTGCGGATGAACGCTCGCCAAGTGGGCGAACCGGTCGGCCGGAGCCCAAGGTACTTGGAGATCGTCGCCCGAGCGACGTTGTGCCCCAGCATGGCGAGCTCCGCTTGAATCCGCGGCGTTCCCCACAGCGGATTCTCCGCCGCCATCCGCTTGATGAGCGATCGGACATTCGTTTGGACCGCCGGACGCCCACCCCGCGATTTCCACCTCCAGTACAGCCGGAACCCTGCCCGGTGCCACCCGACCACCGTCGCCGGCTTGACGATGACCAGGGACTCCCGCCACCGCCGCAGCACCAGCCTCGCCACAACCCAAACCATCCGATCCCGCCGCGTCAGCCGCGGCCGCTTCACCGACCGTTGCAGCACAGCCAGTTGATGCCGAAGCAGCGCATTCTCCGCGGCCAACGCCGCATGACCTGCGAAAACCCCGCGAAGGGCACCACCATTTCGCCAGCCTACTTCAGACCGTCATGGGCACCCCAACAAGCGTGCCTCACGTCGATGTCAGGGCATCCCGTGGTGACATTCTGCAACTGCCTACTGCGTCAAGAGTTACGGGCTTCCGAGCTTTCCGAAGGGTGACAAAACCGACATCGATTGCACGGCTTTGACCCGGAGAACCCTTCGACTATCTCCGTGCACCCTCCGCTTGCCCGCCTGAAACCTGCCACATGACCGTCAGGCTCACAACCCCTCGCCATCGGCACGCCGCTGGTGCTCGTGCAGAGCCACCCGCTCGGTGAGTCGATCGAGTACCATCGTCGTGTGTTTCCGGGCCCTCGGCGGGAGGTGGACGTTTGAGGATCGCCCGCGTCTGGCCTGCGCGATCCCGATGCCGCGTCCGCCGTACCAAACCGTCGGCATGGCCCAGGGCGACGGAGCCCGTGGCGCGCGCAGGGGAATCCGCTTTTGTGCCACGGGCCGCGACGTGTCGGCGGTGGGACAAGACCGCCCGGCCGCACGACCTCAGGAGGCGTCGATGACCGAGCACGCCCGATCGAACCCGCGCAAGAATATCGGACAGCACATCCGACGGGCTTGGCACGGGATCGGCATGTCCCGGTGGTCGGTCGCCCAGTACCTTGTTGCGCTGGCGCTGCTCATTGTCACGTCTCCGGCGGTTTCGCTGCTTGACGATGCGGCGATGATCGAGTCCGCCATGTTCACGCTCGCCATGGGCTTCGGCGTGGCCGCGGTTGGCCGGCGTCGAACGTCGTTCCTGTGGGCGGTGATCCTGCTCGCCCCGGCGCTCGGCGGCCGGTGGTACCACCACATCGACCCGCACGCTCTCCCCAACTGGCCATTCCTCGCGTTCACCGTGGTGTTCATGGCGTTCCTGCTGGTCAACCTTCTCGCGTTCATCCTGAGCTCGCGCCACGTGAACGGAGAAGTGCTCTGCGCCGGCGTCGCCACCTACCTGACCATCGGGATCACCTTCGGGCTCCTGTATCAACTGACCGAGTCCCTCGCTCCGGGATCGTTCTATGTCGCTCCGGAGTCCAAGTGGAACGGGGGCCTGCCAAGCGAAAGTCTCGCCTACTTCAGTTTCATCACCCTCGCGACAGTCGGGTACGGCGACATCGTCCCCGTGTCGCCCACAGCCCGGATGCTCGCGATCGTCGAGTCAACCATCGGCACGTTCTACATCGCCATCGTCATCGCCCGGCTGGTTTCCCTCTACCAGGTCCAGAAGGCGGACCACAACTGACCCGGCCCGAGATCGCTGGGGACTTCGCCGGTCTCCACGCGCGGTCGGTTACTTGGTCGGCGGCGCTTCCGGCGGGAGCTCCTCCCGCACTCTTGCGGCCTTGTCGGCCTGAGCGGTTCGCTCGAAGTGGGCGAGCAGGCGCTTCAACCCTGATTCGAGCGTTCCCGACGGCGCGGCGGTGTCTTGTCGCACGTTCTGGACGCCGGCCAGCAACAGTTTCTCCGCTTCATCGTTGAGCCCGAGGTTGGAAAGGCAATCGCCCAGGCGGCCCTCGGCGGTGCCGGTGCGCCAATCGACATCGCCAAAGCCCTTGCGGCAGAGGTTGAGGCTGCGGGTGAGGGGCTCGCGGGCCGCGGCGAAATCGCCCGCGCGCACAAGGTTCGCGCCCATCCGGCTGAGGATGCGGGCGGTGTCGGTGTCTTCGGGAAGGCCCGCGGCCGCGCTGCGATCGAGGACCTGCTTGTCGCACGCGGCCGCTTCGCGCCATCGCTTGTCGGCCGCGAGGAGCTGCGCGAGGCCGTCGAGCGTTCCGATCGTGTTGGGATGGTTGGGGCCGAGCGTCGCCTCGAAGCCCTCGACCGCGAGACGGAAGTGCCTCTCCGCATCCGCCATCCTTCCGAGGTGTCGCTCGCCCCAGGCCAGGTTGGCGGCGTACTTGAGCGTCTCGGCGTGATTCTCGCCGAAGTCTTTGGAGGATCGCTCGTAGAGAGACGCCAGGAGCGGCTCGGCCTGGGCGTACCGCTTGGTGCGGAGGTACAGGGTCGCCAGGCTGTTGACCGAGGCGAGTGTCTCGGGGTGGCTCGCGCCGACGGTTCGCTCGCCCGCGGCGATGGCCTCCTTGAGCATCGACTCGGCCTGCTCGTTCTTGCCCAGGAAACTCACCGTGTTCGCGAGGCTCCGTCGGCCGATGATGACGGCGAGGTGATCGGGGCCGAGCAACTCGGTCATGATCGGGAGCGCCCGGTTGTAGCACTTCTCGGATTCGTCGAAACGCTCGGTCTCAAAGTACAGCGCCCCGAGGTCGGTGAGCACCTGCGCGGTGTACGCCGTGCCCTCGCCCCCGCCCGGTCCCGCGGTCGCCCCGAACAGTTCGAGCGATTTCAGTTTCTCCCTCTCGGCCTCGTCGAACCGGCCCTGGTAGTGGAGACTCGAACCCAACGCGCTGGTCAGGCGAGCGACGGCGAGGTCCCTTCCCGGCGGGGCGGACCCTCCCGCGACCAGCCCGCCGCGGACCCGCAGTGCCTCGCGCAGAGACTCCTCGGCATCGGCGTACAGGCTCAGGCCGATCTGGATATCGGCGAGGCACTCGAGCGTGTCGGCCACGGGGGCTGAATCGGCGCCGAAGAGCCGCGTGTTCCGGGCGAGCGCATCGCGGCAGACCGGCTCGGCCTCCTTGGAATGGCCCAGGGCCTGCATGTTCGCGGCTTTCATGCGCAGCGCGTCGGCGAGGTCGGCCTGGTCGGGCTCACCCGAGACGCCGCGCAACTCAACGGCTCGGTCGTACTGTGGCTGGGCCTCGCCGAACAGCCCGAGGGAGCGGTAACTCTCGCCGAGCGTGGCGCGGACGGAGGCCTCGACCTCGGGCTTGCCGTCGAAGCGACTCCGCACGCGTGCCGCGGCCTTGTCGAGCACATCGGCAACCGTGACCTTGCGTCCGCCGCCCTCCCACGGGTTGGGCGCGGCGAGCATGTCCTGGGTCAGGAAGTCGTTGATTGCCTGCGTTGTCGCGGCCTTGGTCTGGGCGCGGGCGCGCTGTGCCGTCTCGGCGGCGCGGGCGCGATCGGCCTTGATGTACATCGCCGTGGTCGCCGCCAGCCCCGCGCCGAGCCAGACCAGCACCGCGGCCGCGGACGTCACGAGCACCCTGTTGCGCCGGGCGAACTTCCGCCATCGGTAGAGCGTGGTCGCGGGGCGCGCGACCACCGGCTCGTCGGCGAGGTACCGCCCGATGTCGGCCGCGAGGTCGGCGGCCGAGGCGTAGCGGCGCTGCCGGTCCTTCTCCAGCGCCCTCATCGCGATCCAGTCGAGCTCGCCGCGGACGGCGGTTCCCAGGCGGCGCGGCTCGGTGCGCCGGTTGGCGGCGATCCCGGCGATCGTGTCCGAGTCCAGCGACAGCCGTGTGCTGGGCCGCGGGGGCTCGACCTCCTTGATGATGCGCTGGATCTCGGCGAACGCCGCCGAGCGCAGGTCGCGCCCGCTGAACGGCGTGCTGCCCGTGAGCAGTTCGTAGAGCAGGACGCCGAGCGAGTACACGTCGGTGCGCGTGTCGATGTCAAGGCTTCCCTCGGCCTGCTCGGGGCTCATGTATTCCGGTGTTCCGATGAGCTGGCGGTTCTCGGTGAAGAGCGTCTTCTCGGTGAGCCTGGCCTGCACCGCCTTGGCGATGCCGAAGTCGATCACCTTCACCAGCGGCTTGTCGTCCACGGTCGAGACGAGGATGTTGCTCGGCTTGATGTCGCGGTGGATCAGGCCCTTCTGGTGCGCGTGCTCCACGGCCCGGCAGACCTGCACGAACAACCCGAGCCGTTGGTCCACCGTCAGCCGGCTGTAGTCGCAGTAGTCGGTGATCGAGCGGCCGGGGCAGAGTTCCATCGCGAAGTAAGGCCGCCCGGCGGGCGTGGCGCCCGCGTCGTGCACCTTGGCGATGTTGGGGTGGTCCATCAGCGCCAGCGCCTGCCGCTCCTGCTCGAACCGGGCGACGACCCGGCGCGTGTCCATGCCGAGCTTGATGATCTTGAGCGCGACGCGCCGGCGGATCGGCTCGTCCTGTTCGGCCATGTAGACGACGCCGAAGCCGCCCTCGCCGATCTTCTCCACGACGCGGTACGGCCCGATTCGACTGCCGCGCTGCGAGTCACCATCGCCGCCTCCGTCCGGCTCCAGCCCCCCGCGCGCGGCGACGATGTCCTCGGCCAGCGACTCGAAGGGCAGCGGCGCGGCATCGCCCGCCAGCAGCCCCTCGACCATGCCGCGGAGCCGGGCATCGCCGGCGCACAGGCGCGCGATCTCATCGTTGCGCTGCGGCAGGGGCATGTCGCAGACGGCGAGGAATACCTGCTTCGCGCGGATGAGCGGCGACGGGTTTGGGGTCGGATCACTCATCCACGCCGCCTCCACCCGCACCATACTGGTCGGCCAGCCAGGCCCGCGCGAACTTCCAGTCGGTGGTGACGGTCATGCGCGAGACGCCCAGCACGCGGGCGATCTGCTCCTGCTCCATGCCGCCGAAGAGTCGCATCTCCGCGACGCGGGCGGCGCGCCCGTCGTCCCGCGCCAGCCGTGTGAGGAGTTCGTCCAGTTCGAGCACCCGCATCTCGCGGGAAGAACCTGCCCCTCCGGGCGACTCCGCAATCGCCTCGATGGTCAAGTCGGACTTGCGCGCGCCCCCGCCGCGCTTCTGGCGGTGCTTGCCGCGCGCGTGATCGACGAGCACCTGGCGCATCGCGCGCGCGGCGGTGGCGACAAAGTGGTCGCGCCCGGCCCACTCGCGGTCCTTGCCGACCAGTTTCATGTATGCCTCGTGGACCAGCGCGGTCGGTTGCAGCGTGTGGCCGGGGCGCCCGGCCAGGAAACTGCCCGCCAGGGCCTTGAGCTCGGCGTAGACGACAGGGAGCAGCCTGGCGACCGCGTCGTCATCGCCCGGCTTTGCGTTCGAGAGCAGATCGCCCACGCTGAATCCTTGCACCATGCGGAGACTCCAGCATACCTGAAACCGCGGCGGGCGTGCCGCGGGAGGGAGAGAAAGGAGAGACGGACGGACCGAAGCCTGTAGAACAGGCCGGCATGATCCACGCGGATCGCGCCGGCCTGCGGAGATGACGCGGGTGCGCTCCGGCCCTCGAATCAACAACCGGAGAAGTAGTCCGCAAGGAAATCGAAGATGTCCTGCACGCTGACGCCGCCGTTCCTGTTGTGGTCGCCCGGGCAGGGGTACACCATGCGGGTGTACGACCCGGCGCCATTGGGCCGGAACAGGATCACCTGTCCCGTGCGGCCGAATATCGGCAGCAGCGAACTCTGGCTGTCGTTCAGCCTTCCGTCGGCGGGGCCGTCGGGAACCGGCACGTGTGTGCCGGGCGCCGAGAAGAGCTCGACCGAGCCGCTCCAGGGCGCCGGGCCGACGCGCTCGTAGCAGAACACGATGTCGTTGGGCCGGAAGTTCATGCCGAACAGCGTCATGTTGGCGCCGAAGATGACCGCCTGGACGTGGTGGGTCACTTGCACACCCTGGATCATGCCGCAACGCCAGGTCACCGAGTAGAACTGTCCCGGCACGAACTTTTCCACGATGCTGTTGCCGGGGTGGACCAGCATGTTGACGGCCATCGGCGCGATCGTCTGGCCCGACGAGTTGGTCATGAAGCCGTCGGTGAACACATTGAGCGCCACGGTCGGCTGCCCGAAGATGCTTGCCGTAAAGCCGAGCGGCCGGGCCGGGTGCATCGTGATGTTGTCGCCCACCGTCGAGAGCGTCACACCGCCCGCTGGGTCGATGAGGAACTGTGCGGAGGCCGACCGCGCGCTCACCAGCAGCGAGGCGGCGGCGAGCGAGCAGGCGAGGAACGCGGGTGTCGTGGGACGCATGTTGATACTCCTGTGTGGTTGGGAGGATGGTGGGATCGGAACACCCACACAGACGATGCGACGCGACAGCGCGCAAAGGACCAGTCCAGTAAGACCCTGCTCGCCATCACCACCCGCTCACCCGCAAGTCAGCCCCTACCGCCCCGTGGGGCTGCGGCGCGAGCGTGTTATCGGCCGATCCCGAGCCGCCGAGACCCACGGCTGAGACCCGTTCGTACGCCTAATCCAAACTTCGTCGCCGCGCCGCCTCAGCCACGACCGCCATTGGTCGATAACCCATGGCCGGCCCGCTTCCCTCGGGCCGGCGCCGCGGTCGCTCACGACGAGCACGCGTTGCGCCCCGACGCACCCAGTGCGCGCAATCAGGAATCGCACGATCATGGACACGCACAACCCAGCCAACCGCCCGACCCCCGGCTCGTCCCCGCATCGGACTCCGTCCAGGGTCGTCGCCCCTTCGGCCCCCGCCAACTCCATCCGCCTCGACGCGACCAAGCTCGACCGTCTCCTCGATGCCCACGACGCCGGCAGCGCCAACAACGCCGCCGCCCTCAAACGCTCCCACGTCCGCCACACCTTCCGCACGCTCGCCGTGAAGCTGACGCTCAGCCACCCCGGCGGATCGCAGACAAGGTTCAGCGTCGCCTGCCGCAACCTCTCCTCCGGCGGCATCGGCGTGCTCCACAGCGCCTACGTCCACTCCGGTACGCCCTGCACCATCGAGCTGGTCTCGACCAGCAACACCACGCACACCATCGAGGGCAAGGTCGTGCGCTGCGGCCACCTCCAGGGCACCGTCCACGAGATCGGCATCAAGTTCAACGGCGCGATCGACACCCGCGAGTTCCTCGCGCTCGATCCCTTCGCCGACCGTTTCACCCTCGAGAGCGTCGATCCGCAGAACCTCACCGGCACCGTGCTCTACATCGAGGATGTCGCCCTCGACCAGGCCGTCGTCCGCCACTTCCTCCGCGAGACCCAGATGCAGCTCGTCGTCGTCACTACCGCCGACGAGGCCCTCGCCAAGGCCGCCGGCGGAGTGGACATCATCCTCTGCAACCACGAGGTCGGCGGCGTTCCCGGCGCGGTCATCATCAACAAGATGCGCGAGGCCGGCATCAGCCAGCCCATCCTCATCGTCACCGCCGACACCAGCCCCGCCACGCGCGAGATGCTCGGCGCCGCCAACTGCGACGCCTTCATCACCAAGCCCCTCAAGCAGTCCACCCTCTTCCGCGCCCTCGGCGAGTTCTGCACCGGCAACTCCGGCGGAGGGCTGTTCTCATCCCTCCCCGAGAACCACCCCAACGTCGGGCTCATCGAGACCTTCATCCGTGAGGTCCGCGAGTACGCCAAGCAGATCGATGCCGCCACGCAGGCCGGCGATGCCGCTCGGGTCCGCACCCTCTGCATCCAGATCCGCGGTTCGGCGCCCATCCTCGGCTTCGAGCGCCTCGCCGACATGGCCGCGGCCGTCGAAGCGATCCTCGCCAGGTCCGGCTCGGTCTCCGACGCCGCCGTCGCCATCAAGACCCTCACCAACGCCTGCAACCGCACCAGCGCCCGCGCCGCGGCATGAGAGCGCCATCGGTCTTCGGCCACACTGATCTCCATCCGCCCGAACGTGCTGCGCCCGCTCGCTCGCGCGGGGGAGGAGTGGGGACATGCGCCCCCGGCTCACGCACCCGCCGCCAACCGGTACGAGATGTCCTCGAACGCCCACGCCCGACCCGGCGCCCAGTTCCATCTCACCACCCGCGCGCTGTCCAGCGTGCCGATGATGTTCACCTCGCCCGTCTCCCGGTCCACCGTGACCTCCAGCCGGCCCATCATGTTCCGGAAGTCCGGCGGGGTCAGGTTCACATCCTGATACACCCAGCGGTTCTTCGCCGCGGCATACCGGAACAGGCTGATGTTCCCGTTCTCCTTGATCATCGCCACGAACCCGACGCCCGCCTTGTTCACGTAGTTCACCTGGCTTCGCACCAGCGCCGGATCGGTCTCGAACCGCTCCGTCAGGTCGCGGCTGGTCCACCCCTGCCCCTCGCGGAATGTCGTCGCCCAGACATGACCCTCCTCGGTCGTGCCGGTGATCTGCACCGCCCGGGTCCGCATCTGCATCACCGACAGTTCGCCCACCAGCACGCCCGTCCCGGCCGCCTGCGTGATGTTCGCCAGCGTCCAGCCCTTGTCCGTCCGCGTCTTGAAGAAGTTCTGGATGTTCCCATCCAGGTCCAGGAACGTGATGTTCAACGAGCCGAGCGAGGTCACCCAAGCCGTCACTTCGCTGGCGATGATCGGCGCCTCGATCTCGAGGGGTTCCAAATCCCGGTGCGTCAGGTTACGGTACTTCCACCGCCACCCGATCCCATCAGCCCGCTGCTTCACCGTCTGGCAATAGATGATCACATCGCCCACGATGTTTGTCGCCGCGATGTTCGCTCGCCCGCTCGCATCGACGAACAGCGACAGGTCCGCGCTGGGTTTGTGCGCGTTGCTCAGCTCGTCCGTCAGATTCCGAACCCGCCAGCCGAGTTCCGCATCCTCGGTGAACAGCAGCAGCCCGTCGGAACTCCGCATCGCGATGTGCGCCCGCCCGTCACGCTGGTCGTTCCAGCGCAAGAAGTCGCCCGTATACGTCGGCCCTTCCAGCGAAGGCACCTGCTCGATCAGATCCACATACTCCCAGGAGCCGTTGGCCTGCTGCGTGCCGATCACCGGCCGGCCCCAGAAGTTGATGAACCCCACGCTCAGACGGCCGTCGATCAGCGTCGAGGAGATCAACTGGTCCCAGCCCGCCTTGTGGCCGTCGTTCACCACCACCGGCGCGGGATCGATGTTCGCCATCTCCAGTGTGTACACCCCCACGCTCGCGCCATCCATCGCCTCCGCCAGGATGTAGTACGTCAGACCCGATGTCAGTTCCAACTCCAGCGACGAGCCAACCCCCAGCGCGCCGCCCGGCGCCCCATCGCCGATCAGCGTCTGGTCCTGCCCGAACGCTCGCAATCGCGCCGAGTACGCGCCCGCGGGGTGTTGCAGCGTCAGCCGCGCACGCCCCGTCCTGTTCGACACGAACCGGAACAGGTCCGTATCCCCCGCCATCTCCAGATACCCCACGACGAAGAACGCGCCCGTGGACCCGACAATGCTCACGGTCCGGCCGCTCGACCACTCGCCCGCATCCGCCGCATCGTCCTGCGTGGTCTGCACCACCGTCGCCAGCGTGATCGTGTACGCGCCCGTCGCCGAGTCCGACACCGCGCCCGCCAGCAGGTAGTACGTCTGCCCCGCCGACACGCTGATCTGCGCCACCGCCGCGCCCGTGCCGCCCGACGCCGTCCCCGAACCCAACTCGCCCTGCGCCCCGCTGAACACCGTGAACCGCCCCGCATACCCCGCGCCGCTCCCCGACACCGTGATCGTCAACTGCCCCGACACCGTCGCGGTGAACCGGAACAGGTCCGTGTCCCCGCCCACCTCCAGCGACCCGCCCGACGTCGCGCCGCCGTCCTCATCCAGCATGATCTCCGCCGCGCTCGACCAGTCCCCCGCATCCGCGTGGTCATCGACCGGCCCCGGACCGGCCAGTTCCAGCAGGTACTGCCCCACGCTCGCCGGGTTCTGCGACTCGACCAGCACGAAGTACTCCGCGCCCTCCGTCAGCGTCACCGACACGCTCAGCACGCCGTCCGACTCCGCCCCCACGCCGACCTCCGCGTGCGTCGAGTCGAACACCCGCAGCCGTACCGCCGCCGGCCCGCCGGGGTTGGTCAACTGGAACCTCGTCGCACCGCCCCGCGGCGCGTTCAACCGGAACAGGTCCGTGTCGCCGCTGGCCTCGAACAGGCCCAGCCTCAGCGCATCGCCCGTGGTCGAGGCCGGGCTGATCAGCCCCGCGCCCGCCCAGTCGCCCGCATCCGCGAAGTCGTCGCTCGGCTCGGGTGTCTGGTCCTGCAGTTCCTGCGTGGTCGCATCGACCTTCTCGTTATCCCCACCCATCGTCACCGACTTGCTCACGCCGAACCCGTCGCTGATCCGCGTGAATGTCACCACGTACGACCCGTCGCCCATCGGGATCTGGTAGTTGCCCGCCGCATCCGTTGTGTACGTGCCCAGCACCGTCGCCGGGTCCGACGACAGCGCCACATCCACCCTCACCCCCGATGCGCCCTCGCCCACGCCGTAGAACTCGTTCGAGTCCGAGTCGTTGAACACCACGCCCAGCACGTACTGCACGTGCGTGGCGCCCGGATACCCGAACGCCTCGGTCTGGTAGTGGTTGTACGTACCACCGGCGTTGAACGCCAGCCCCGCGCCGAACTCGTCGTAGTGGAAGTTCGCATCGAACGACTCGTGCAGGCTCAGCACGTTCTTGCGGTGGCCCAGCGATTCCATCCACGCCCGGTGCACATCGTCGATCGTGCTGTACCCCGCCGCGATGTTCTCGCCCGCCGTGCCCCCATACCCCGCGGCCTGCGCGCGATCCGTCGGCGATTGCCCGCTGGGGTTCACGTGGTCGAAGAAGTTGCGGTCCGCCATGTCCTGGCTGTGCGCACGCGCCGCCATGGTCAGGAACTCGTTGAGCGCCAGCGGCTCCTGCGCCCCGTACCGCGCCATCTCCCCGGCGCTCAAGCCCGCCGTCAGGTCCAGCCCCAGCCGCGTCGCTTCCGCCGCGGGGTTCGCCCGCGCCCGATTCACCAGTTCCGTCAGGTACACCTCCTGCGCCGTCCACGCGAACAGCAGCGCGCGACCCTCGAGCGGCTCCAGCCCCACCGCGCCCCCCCCGCGCTCCGCGCGCCCGCACCGCGCGGCGATCGACGCGCCCCATCCACGACCAACAAATCGAGATGTGCATCCCCGCATCGGCGGCTCCCGGTGTGCCTGTACCAGAAGCACCATCGGAACCCGCCGAAACCCGCTTCACCCCCCGTTGTGGCCGCTCTTCCCCCGCCGCCGCGCAACTGCCCGAGCCCGTGCGAGCCGTACCCGCGCCGCACTTATCGCTCCAGCCCGCCCCGAGGCTATCGGTCCGTCAGCAGTTTCAGCAGCCCCCGCCACGCCGCCGGGCTTGCCGACCCGTTCCCCGCCGATGGCGCTGGCTCAACCAGGCCCTCCCAGGCTCCCTTCGCCGTCGCCCATTGTCGCTTCGCGCTCAACCCCGCCAGCCGGTGCGCCCACACCCACCCAAGCATCGCACCCGCCACGCGCGCCATCCCGCGCCCGTGCCGGCGCGCCATCCACACCCAGTTCCGTGTCGCCAGCCGGTGCCACCGCTCGCTCTTGCGACCCTTCGCGCCCGCCGGCGAGTCGTGCCACACCACCCACGCCGGGTTGAAGTGCACCCCGTAGCCCAGCCCCAGCAGTTTGAGCGCCAGGTCCGTGTCGTTGCGGTACAGAAAGAACCCCTTCTCGTACCCGCCCGCGCGAACCCACGCCTCCCGGCGCACCAGGTTCCCGCACCCCATGATCGGCCACCGATCCGTCGTCCGCCCCTGCACCGTCGCCGCGCCCGGCCACTCGCTCGCGCCGCCGTCCGGGTGCCGCGGATGCAGCGCCACCGCGCCCAACTCCGGCCTCCGCCCCAGCAGCCTCATCGCGCGCCGCAGGGCCCGCGCATCCGGCGTCGCATCATCATCAAGGATCAGCACCACCTCCGACTCCACCTCCGCCACGGCCCGATTGAACGCCTCCACACCCAGGTTCTCTTCCAGCCCGATTACCCTCACCCGCTCGAACCGCTCCCGCACCCGCTCCGCCGATCCGTCGCTCGATGCGTTGTCCACCACCACCACCCCATACGGCGCGCCCGCCGATCCCTCATCCACCGCGAACAACCCGCTGCCCCTCAACGACCGCAGCGTCCGCTCCAGCGCATCGGCCCGGTTGTAACTCAACACCACCGCGCTCAGGCTCGGCCCGGCCGCCGCCTCCACCCGCGCATCCTCCAGCCCCGCGCCCACGCCGAGCCCCGTGCCCACCAACCCCGACCGCTGCGGCTCCAGCGGTTCTTCCGGCCGACGCGCCACCCGCGCCGCGTGCCACACACCCGCCAAGAGCGTCCCCATCGCACGCATCGCCGTCCGCATCCGCGGCGTGTGCTTCAGCACAAATCCGTTCGGCGTCACCTGCACCATCACCCGCGCCAGGAACCAGCAGTCCGGCCGTCCGCGCGCCGGAACCACCGCCACATCCACCTCCGGCCCGCGAACGAACCGCCGCACAGCCCCCCACATAGCTCTGACCAGCCCTACCGGCCGCGCCCCATCTCGCTTCCGCTTCACCACCACCCCCGCACGCATCAGGTTCGCATCCACCTCCCGCCTCTGCGATTCGCTCAGCCCCAGGTTCGCCAGGATCCGCCCCGTCGTCGGCCGCGAACGGCCCATCCCCAGCAGTTCCAGCAGAACCTTCGATAGGTCCTCCAGCGGCCGCGCCGGCTCGACATCGATCAGCCCCTCGGGCGCCGGTCCGATCGTCCGGTTCCGCGCCGCGTGCCGCAACCCCGCCATGTGCAGTTTCGCCAGGTCGCGCCGGCCCATCATGTCCTGCTGCACCGCCCGCGGCACCTCGCACACCGCGCGGATGAACCGCACCCACGCCGCGCGACGGCCCCCCAGCACCGCGTCGATCGGCCCGAACGCGTTCCGTGTCATGTAATACCGCGGCCACGTCGGGAACCGGTCGAACCGCGGGTGCATCGCCACCGACCACGGCACGCCCACCACCCGCTCGCCCGTCATCGCCTTCATCCGGATGAACCACTCGACATCATCGCCGTTGAGAAAACGATCCGGGAACACCCCCGTGTCCCGGATCGCATCCGCCCTCACCAGCGCGCAGCACGCGGCCACGTAATCCGCCTCCACGACCTCGCCCACGCCCGCCCGCCCGCTCGCCATCGGCTCGAACCGCCCGATCCGCCGGTTCACGTGCCCGCCCAACTCGAACGCCTGCCCCGTGATCGGATCGCAGATCGCGCTCCCCGCCGCCACGATCGACTCATCACCCTCCATCACCTCCAGCAGCGCGCCCAGCGTCCCGGGCGCGACCCGCGCATCCGAATCCACCAGCCACACATACTCCGCCCCGCTTTCCCCCCACCCGCGCCACGCCAGAGCCTCCTCGTTGTCCTCATCCAGCGCGAGCACCCGCCGCATCCCCGCGTTGTACCCCCCGCTCCCACCCGTATTTCTGGCCAGCCGCAGGTGCTCCACCCACAACCCCTCCGGCACGCTCACCGTGCTCAGCGGCTCGCTCGACGCGTTGTCTACAAGCAACACCCGCAGGTCGGCCCCGCCGCCCGGCCATGTGCACATCAAGCGCGACAGATCGCCAAGCAAGGCCTCGGCATCGCCGCGCCGGTTGAAGCACGGCACCACCACCGCCACCCGCTTCGGCCTCATCGCCCCCGGGGCGTCATCGAACACGTGACCCGCCTGCCCATCCAGCCCCCCCCCCGCATCTCGGGAGTCGGGCCCGGCCTCCACCCGCACCAATCCATGCGGCCGCACGCCCGGCGGAATCACCGCCAAGTCGATGTTCGCCGCGACGAGCGGTCTGGTGTGGGAACCTCGGGTCACAAGGCCCAAAGGGTACTCAGTCGACGTAGCACGATCCTCGCTCGCTTGCGAAGCCTGATGGCCGCTACCCCTAGAAATCCCGACCAGCCAACCCGTACAAAGTGCCCATTGTGGGCATGGGGGCGTATCCGTACGGCCGGTCCACGGTGTGGTCAGTCACGCCGAGGATCATTCTTCGTCGGCCAGCGGAGCCATCGAACATCGCAACGTCTATGACACTCGGATCGCGATCCGATCCGGTTCCGTAGAGACCTGACAACGAGTGCAACAGAAGAGCCTTGGCTGACGGGAACACCGCTTCGGAGACTCTTGTCGCTCGATACTGCGTCAAGTCGGCGGTGGGGGACCCATCCAACCAATACGCTGGAGCTGCGAAGGCCGTCTGCGAGAGCAAGAACGAGCACTCAAAGATCGGGTAGTCGCGACGCGGCAGATCTCGCTTGCTTGGCAGCGTGATCGTTCGAGCATCAAGATACCAAGTTGGAGTGAGCAAGTTCGCGTAGTAGCGGGCCTGTCCGAAGTAGCCACCTTGGACACGACGACCGTTGATCGACGCACCGCGCCACGGCGCGCCAGGAGTCGCCGCGTACGGACTCGTTTCGCAAAAATCATCCGAGTAGGCGAACACCGCGACTGCCAACTGCTGGAGCGTTCGGTGGGTGCAAGCCAGATTCGCCTTGTCCCGCGCCCTGGCCAGTTGGGGCACCACCAGCGAGATGATCACCGCAACGATGACGATGACCAGCATGAGTTCAAGCAGGGTAAACGCGCGAGCACTCGGCGCGCCGGCAAGCGCGCCCTTTGGACCACCCCTCATGCCCCGCGAGCCCTTTTCCCCGGGTGTCGCAGCTCGCGGCTCGACAAGCAGATGCGCGCACAGACCGATGAGGCCGGCGTTTCTCACGAGGCCGGCCAGGTTCGTTCGCGTGGGCGTTCCTGCGTGAAACCCCATGCACCCGCAGCCGACCCCGCGCCGGACCATCAGCAGCCACACGAGGAAGCACGTGTAGATCAGAAGGAGCACCCCCACAGACGCAACCAGCGATCGTCTTCGCGTCCACAGCAGCGCGCACCCCAGCGCCGACTCGATCGACGCCACGGACGCGACGATGATCCATGGCGCACTCGTCGACAGTGCCTCCATGCCCGGAATCGCCCGGAGCGCTCGGACGGCCGACAGCGGATCTGCCGCTTTGGCAACCCCGGCCCAGATGAGGACGCACCCGATCACGACCGCAAGAACTCGCGACATGCGTACTCCAGTGCGTTCCTCTAGAACTCGAAGCGCAAGACGGACTTGTCATCGCTTTCCAGATGGCCGTGCCACATGCTGATCACCCACCACCTTCCCCGCTTGTCGTCATACTGCAGCGACACAGCGACCGGGACACGCCTGCCATCGGCCATTTCCGCCAGAAACCCAACCGAGGCCACAAGCGGGTTCTCTCCCGCCGCGAGCTGCTCGTTGTAGTCCACCTGCGCTCGCCACCATGAAGGCGAGATCGACACCTGGCTCCCGTCCAGCACGTCGCCGATCGCACCACCCAGCCTCGGCCAGCGCGGGTCCGCGCGTGTGAGCCGCTTGGCGATCACCTCCATCCCGCCAGGGCTTATGCACACTTTCCCAATTCGGGACCCGCCACCCCGGAACTGGTCCTGCGCGGCAAACATCTTCCTTGCGACCTCGTCCCACTCCAACCGCTCGGGCAGCGGCGCGCCGAAGTACGCGTGATACGCATCGTTAACGAACCAACTTGACTTCAACTCGTCCAGACCGCGCCTCTGATAGCCCGCTTCTTCCATCCAACGGACATAGTCTGCCCCGTCCCGCCGCCCGTACCGTGTGACAAGAAAGTTCGCAACCGTTCTCCCGAGGCCGGCCGCATGCGGCAGTAAGTCTTCACCCGCCGCACGGCTGATTCCGGCGACAATCTGCTCGAGGACGCCGTCATCTGCGATCGACACCAGCGCCAGCGCTTTGAGTGCGCGGCTCGCTTGCTGCGCGCTCGCCACCCGCGCTTCCCTCTCCGGCGACCCTGCGGGAACCGGGTGCTGGTTCCAGATCGTCCAAGCCACGCTGGCCGCCACGGCAAGAGCGATCACAGCGACCGCCACGGTCCGTGCCTTGCCTTCATCTCGTGCTTTGCGTTGATCGCTCACATGCAGGACTGACAAGTCGTGTTGTTCGGGTCGCAATCACCATTGCTGTAGCACTTCGGAGTCCACGCGGGCGGCGATCCTTCCTTGCAACAACACCTCGTCTGGCCCTGATCGCAAGGCCCATTTCCGGCCGCGCCGCAACTCGTGGCCGAACAGTCCCAGTTCTTCCCGCCGCTGCCACCTCCTCCCGTCGCAAAAGCGACTCCGGCGATGCAGGACAACATGCTCGCCATCACACCGATCAATCTTGCACGGGTCATGCGGACTCTCCACGTCCACCCGCCCGTGAGAATGCTACCCCCCCCCCCCCCACAGGTTGTCAAGAACCACCACGCTCGAACGCGTCGGAGGCGTGGGAATCCACAAACCGGCTCGTGCGCTTCGAGGTTCGGCATGAGCGCGGAACCGGCGACAGCGCACCTGCGGAACAGAAATGTGCGTGGGGGTGATTCCTCAAACCGCCTAGACTAACTCCGTACGCGACAAGTTTGGGTAACGGTTGGATTGTTCGCCGATACTTATCGCACACGGCGCCCGGGCAAGACGGCCTTGGCGTGATGCAAGGAGATATGCCTGCTATGCGCATGCGTCGGCGGGTGGCACGAGGTGACCCGTCCGCGTGCCACAGGCTTCGCCGCCCTGGGGAATGCCATTCAGATAAGGCCCAGCCATCCCGAGGGGTGTGGGGATGACTGAGCCGAGGCCCCTTGGGAAGATGTTGGTGTGAACGTCCACATCAACACAAG
>JADLCX010000010.1 GCA_020846975.1 Phycisphaerales bacterium | reverse complement strand
CGAAGTGCCGAGTCACCGAGTTGGTCATCCTGACCTCCGCTTGATCCACGGCCTCCGCCGTGTCACCAAGCATCGATCAGCATCACCATCGTTCAGTCATTATTCGGCAATAATGCGGTTGCCCTGGCCCGACTCCCAAGTCGCCGCCGAATACGTCTCGTGGCTCGAAAACGGTCATGTCGATCTGGTCGTCAACGCCGGCGCCCACTCGGCCATGATCGTCAGGATCGATACTCCCGCTGGGATCGACTCCGCCGCCGGGCCGATCCGGGTCATGACCCAGTACGTTTTTCCGACCCGCGCCGTGTTCGACCGCTACGTTGCCGAGTTCGCCCCCGCTCTGCGGGCCGAAGGTCTCGCGCGGTTCGGCCCGGAGCGAGGAATCAGGATGGAACGCCTCACCGGCGAGATCGTCTGATCCTTCCCGCGTGGGCCCCCCGCGAGATACCATCGCCCATCATGTCGAACAGGAGCGCAGCGGCCGAGGATCGTTCGAGCGGATTCGTCACGCCGGGCAACATGCTCCGCGCGTTGCTCCAGCGCCAGGGCCAGTGCCTGATGATGCCCGGGGCCTTCAACGCTCTGTGCGCCCGCGCCATCACGCAGGCCGGGTTCGAGGCGGCCTACATCTCCGGCGCGGCCACGAGTGTGAGCGCCGGCGTGCCCGATGTCGGAATCCTCACGCTCGACCACTTCTGCCGCACCATCCGCGAGGCCTTCGATGCCTGCGGCCTGCCCATCATCGCCGATGCCGACACCGGCTTCGGTGAGAGCGAGATGGTCCGCCGCACCGTCGTCGAGTATGCCCGCGCCGGCGCCGCCGGGCTCCACCTCGAAGACCAGGTCTTCCCCAAGCGCTGCGGCCACCTCGACGGTAAGAAACTCGTCCCCCTCGACCACGCCTGCGAGAAGGTCGCCGCAGCCGCCGCTGCCGCACGCGAGCTCAAAGGCAGCAGCGCGGGATTCCTGATCTGTGCCCGCACCGATGCCCGCGGCGTCGATGGCTTCGAGGCCGCCGTCGAGCGTGCCGGCCAGTACGTCCGCGCCGGCGCCGAGATGATCTTCCCCGAAGGCCTGACCAGCGAGAAAGAGTTTGCGGAGTTCGCGATCTCGCTCCGCCGCTCGCTCGGCCCGAGCCGCTGGTGCTGGCTCCTCGCCAACATGACCGAGTTCGGCAAGACGCCGATGATCCCCGCCCGCCGCTTCGCCGACCTCGGCTACAACTGCGTCATCTACCCCGTCACCATGCTCCGAATCGCCATGGGCGCCGTCGAGAAGGCGCTCGGCGTGCTCAGGGAGACCGGCAGCGCCGAAACGCTGCTCAGTACGATGCAGACCCGCGAAGAGCTGTACCGGCTCATCGCGTACAAGCCGGGCGTGGAGTGGGCCTTTCCAGTGAGGTAGCCCGGGTTGGAGGCAACCGACATGCTCGGCGCGATCGCGGGTGACACCATCGGCTCGATGTACGAGTTCCGCCCCGCCCCCCACAAGCGGTTCGAGTTGTTCCCGCCCGGATCGCGCCCGACTGACGACTCGTTCCTGACCATCGAGGTGGCCCGCTGGCTCTTGGATGGTGGCAGCCTCATCGACGCCTTCCAAGCCTGCGTCGAGCGGCACCCCGACGGTGGATGGGGCGGCATGTTCCTCCGCTGGGCCGAGCGGAAGCAGCGAGAGCCCTACAACAGCTTCGGCAACGGTTCGGCCATGCGCGTCAGCCCGGTCGGCTGGGCGTTCTCGACATTCGATGAAGTGCTGCTGCACGCCGAACGATCCGCCGCGGTCACGCACGACCACCCCGAAGGCATCAAGGGAGCGCAGGCCGTGGCGACCGCGATCTTCATGGCCCGTCACGGCTCGAGCAAGGACCAGATCCGCGAGGCCATGCGTGATCGATTCGCCTATTCCGTTGAGATGACGATCGATGAACTCCGCGCGATCAGCCGATTCGACGAGACCTGCCAGGTCTCCGTCCCGCCCGCAATCGTTGCGTTCCTCGACTCGAGCGATTGGGAAGATGCCGTACGCAACGCGGTCTCGCTCAGGGCCGATGCCGACACCCAGGCGTGCATCGCGGGCGCCATCGCCGAGGCTCACTACGGCGGTGTTCCGGAGCCTATTCGGTCGCGGGTGCTCCGCTACCTCAGCCACGACCAACGCACCGTTTGTGAACGATTCGAGACCCGATTCCTGGGACGCGTGCAGCCACCCGCGCGGAGGTGATCGAGGGCTGCCGCGCCGCCGATCGGGACGTACACTAGCGATCCACCCCCTCCGCCCCCCCCGAAGGAGCCGTTCGACATGTCCAGCGCCACCGCCGAGCCCAAGCCCTCCGCCAACTCCGCCGACAAAGCTGCCGCCTTCGCCCGCGGCCTGGAAGGCGTGATCGCCGGACAGACCAAGATCTGTTCCGTCGAGCAGGGCGGGCTCATCTACCGCGGCTTCGAAATCCACGACCTGTCGCAGAACGCCACCTTTGAAGAGGTCGCCTTCCTCCTGCTCGAAGGCCACAAGCCCTCCGCCGCGGAGTTAAAGCGCTTCAACGACGAGATCATCGCCGAGCGGTCCATTCCGCAGCCCGTCATTGACTTCCTCAAGTCCTCGGCCCCTTGGCTCAAGAGCGGCCATGCCGTTCCCATGGACATCCTCCGCACCTCCGTCAGCATCCTCGGCCACCTCGATGCCGATTGCCAGTCCGTCGCGGCCGATGCCAACCTCCGCAAGGCCAAGCGCCTCCTCGCCAAGATCCCGACCGTCATCGGTCACATGCAGAACGTCATCGACGGCAAGCCGATGACCGCGCCCGACAACTCCCTCGGCCACGCCGCCAACCTGCTCTACATGATGACCGGCAAGAAGCAGCCGGCCGAGTACGCCCGAGTCGTCGATGTCTCCCTCATCCTCTACGCCGAGCACGACTACAACGCCAGCACCTTCACCAGCCGCGTCATCAGCGGCACGTTCAGCGACATGCACGGAGCCGTCACCGGCGGCATCGCCGCGCTCAAGGGCCCGCTCCACGGCGGCGCCAACGAGATGGCGATGGAGATGCTCAAGGAAATCATGAAGGATGTGGGTGAGAAAGCCATCGGCACCAAGGCTGTTGACGACTGGATGCAGAAGGCCTTCGACACCAAGCGCAAACTCATGGGCTTCGGCCACCGCGTCTACAAGAGCGGCGACCACCGCGCCCCGATCCTGCACAAACTCGGCCGCGGCATCGCCCAGAACGACAAGCAGAACCCCGGCGGGCACCCCGCGATCAAGTGGTTCGAGCTCGGCGAGCAGGTTCAGAAGATCATGCTCGACAAGAAGAACATCCACCCCAACGTCGATTTCCCGTGCGGCCTGACGTATTACACGATGGGCATCCCCGTCCCGCAGTACACGCCCATCTTCGTCGCCTCGCGGATCACCGGCTGGTGCGCCCACATCATGGAGCAGCACGCCGACAACCGCATCATCCGCCCGCTGGCCCAGTACGTCGGACCGGCGCTCTCCAAGTGGAACGGCTGATCCCGGAGTGGCCATGAGGCGAGAGACGTTGACCGGCACATCGGTTGAGCGGCTGGCGCTCGGCGGCGGTTGCGAGAGCCCGACCGCTGACGCGAGCGGCGCCGACGCTCTCTGGACCCGTGACCGATCGCCTCGACCGTCTACCGGTCGCGAGCAGACCCCGTGATATCGAGCCTGTCCAGCCTGCTTGGGCGGCGAGGATCGAACGCGGACCTCCACGAGTTTCTCTTCGATCAGGTTCACGCGCTGCGCACCGCCCATCCTCTGGTCCCCGGCGTGCAGTGTGCCGTTGTGCATCGCGGTCGGTTGGTCATCGATCTCGCCTTCGGCATCGCCAGCGTCACCTCGCACCGCCCGCTCACGCCGCTCCATGCCCTTCAGGCCGCGAGCAACGCCAAGCCCATGGCCGCGGTCGTGGCGGCGGTTCTGGCGGATCGAGGCGTCCTCGACTTGAATGCGCCGGTCGCCAACCTGCTCGGCGGCTGGAAGGCGAACTGCGCCGGGCTTCCCGACCCGTTCCTGGACCGCATCACGCCCGGGATGCTCCTCTCGCACACATCGGGTCTGGGTGTCCGGGGCTATCCGCAGATCCCCTGGCGTGACCCCGCCCCCCCTTCGGCTCCCGAGATTCTCGATGGATGGTTCGGACCCGAGTTCGCGATCGAGGGTGAACCCGCGCCGACCGGCGAGCAGGCGATCTATTCCGGCGCGGGCTTCACCCTGCTGCAGCACGTGCTCGAGCGCGCTACGCGGCGGCCATACCCCGATCTGGTCAACGGCCTGATCGCACGGCCGCTTCGGTTGAGGCGGTTCTGGGTCGGTCGCCGCCACGACGAGGACATCGCGGTCGCGGCCCAGCATGACGAGTCGGGTCGAGTGTTGCCGCGGACGTTCTACCCGGCTCTTGCGGCCAGCGGTCTCTACACCACCGCGGCCGATCTCGCCCGCTTCTACGCGGGATTCTCGGGTCTGCTGAGCGGGCGCACGCGCGACGATGTGCTGCGGCCGCACGCGACGGCCGAGAACGGCTGGAAGTTCGGCCTGGGCTTCGCCCTGGCCGACTCCAACGGCGTACGCACGTGCAAGCACGCGGGGTGGTCCACCGGATGCTGGGGTGCGGCAGAGGGCTTGCCCGACCGTGAAACAGGTATCGCCGTGCTCACCAACTCCGCGGCGGGCAAGCCGATCGTCCCCGAGTTGCTTGGAGCGGCCGTTCAGTGGATCACCACGCACTGACCGTCATCAGGCGATCGACATCCGGCGCAGTTTCGCGGCGCCGACCGCGAAGCCGATGAGGCCGATGGACACAAGGATCGCGCAGGGCTTGATCATCTCGATCGGCGTGGCGTCGCGCCACAAACCCATCTCGATCGAGAGGATCGCCCACCTCACCGGGCTGACGACGCTGATCGATTTCATCCAGTCGGGCATGACGAACAGCGGGATCATGCCGCCGCCGACCATCGCGAGCAGGAGCAGCACGCCCCATCCCAGCCCCTGCCCACCCCGCTCGCTCGCGCCGCCGAACACCGCGAGCAGCATCATGATCCCGACGAAGCAGACCGCCGTCGCGAGCACCGCGGCGAGGGTGAGCGGCAAGGATGTCGGCCGCACGTTGAACGGCGGCGCCATCGACAACGCGATCAACGCGAGCGACACGGACACGGTCGCGATGAAGCACCCGAGCGCCTTGCCCGCCAGCACGTGCGAGTTGCCGATCGGCGCCACCAGCAGCCGCATGAGCGTTCCCTTGGTGCGCTCCTGCGCGAGAGAGATGCCGAAGCCCAGGGCGCACCCCATGACGCCCCAGATGATGCCCTGCGGAAAACTGATCGCGTAGGCGTTCTTCGGGCCCCCCCGCGCGGGCTTGACGATCTCGGCCTTTTCGATCGCGATGGGCTGGAAGCCGCCCATCCCCGAGTCGCGATCGGGGGCGGGCTTTCCCTCACCGGCGGCCGTGGTCGCCTCCGGCAGGTCCACGAGGAACCTGTCGAGGTCCCCGAAGAACTGATCGAGCACCCGCCGTGTCGGATCCGGCACATCAGGGTCGGCGCGAAGGCGGTCCATCGACGACTTCACCCGGCCCCGCATGATCGCCGGATCCTGAAAACTCTGCTGCAACTGAAGGAACCCGTACTTCGTCAGCAGCCCCTCCAGCATCCCTTGCTCGGCCTTGCGGGAAGGATCGACGCCGAGAACCAGCTTGGCCCCGGCCCCGAAGAACATCGACTCGCGTGACTCGCCAAAGCCCTTGGGGATGGCGACAAACGCTGGCACGCCGCCGCGCCGGACAAACTCAGTCGCCGATGCGCGGTCGAAGGCCTGCTTCTCCCCGGGGTGCCGCACCACCCGGAGTTCGGACGCGCCCTCAAGCACCTTGACAAACTCGGCCGACCCCGCGGAGCGGTCTTCGTCAACGACGATGATCTCGATCCTGGAGTCGTCTCCCCCTCGGTCGGTGAAGATCGTGCCGAACAGCACCGCCATGACCAGCGGAAACCCGAACGCGAAGAACGCGCCCATGCGGTCTCGCACGAGGAGGCGGAGGTCCTTGACGGCCATGGCAAGGATCGCACCCATTAGTCGCGCAGGCTCCTTCCGGTCAGGTGCAGGAACACCGACTCCAGGTCGGGCCTGTCGACACGCACGGCCTGCACACCCGGGGCGTTGAGGCGGCCGGACAGCTCGGCGACGGGGTTGTCGGTCTGGACGCGGTCCGTGCGGGCATCGCCCCCATCAACCGCCCCGTACGTGACCGACACGGTGCTGCGTCCGCCGTGCCGCGCGATCAGCCCATCAACCGAGTCGAGCGCCAACAGTTTCCCGTGATCGATGATCGCCACCCGATCGCACAGCCTCGCCGCTTCCTCCATGTAGTGCGTCGTGTAGACGATCGTGCGCCCCTGGTCGCGCAGCGTGCGCACCAGATCGAGGATCGAGTTCCGGGACTGGGGATCGACGCCGGCCGTCGGTTCATCCAGAAGCAGCAGTTTGGGGTCGTGCAGCAGCGCGGCGGCCAGGTTCAGCCGGCGCTTCATGCCGCCCGAGTAACCCCCGGCACGATCGCCTTTTCGGTCGGCCAGGCCGGTCAGTTCCAGCACGTGGACGGCCCGACGTCGGGCATCCGCCCGCGACATGCCGTACAGCCGCGCGAACAGCACGAGGTTCTCCATCGCGGTCAGATCGTCGTACAGCGCGATCGACTGCGGCGCGGCGCCCAGCCCCGAGCGGACCTCGGCGTTCATCGGTGACCCGTTGCCATCGAAGTCAACCGTGCCCGAGTCCGGCTTCACCAGCCCGATCGCCATGTTGATTGTCGTGCTCTTGCCGGCCCCGTTCGGGCCCAGAAAGCCGAAGATGCTTCCTCGTTCGATCGACAGCGACAGGTCGTCGACCGCCACGATGCGGCCGAACGTCTTGCGGAGATGGGTGAGCCTCAGCATCGAGCGAACCAAACTACGGGTGTACCGCGACGGTGTCAACGTCGAGGGTGTTTCGGGACAACCGCCGCCGGGTTTCGGCCTAAACTCGCTCCCCGCCGCCCGCCCTCGCGCCGCGGCGGACTCTGCATGGCCACGGGCAAGGACAAAACTCCGGGCAGGGGCGACCAGGCGCCCACAGTCGAGAACCGCAAGGCCCGGTTTGACTACGCAATTCTGGAAACACTCGAGACCGGCATGGTGCTCACCGGGTCGGAGGTCAAGTCCATCCGCGACGGCAAGGCCTCGCTCGCCGAAGGCTACGTGCGGATCGAGCTCGGGTTGATTGGCGGCCGACCCGCCTCGGCCGGCCGCGGTCCCAAGGTCGGGCGAGACGCACGCCCGACCAGGCGCATCCGGCCCATCGAGCCCGGACTCTGGCTGCATTCGGTCAACATCGCTGAGTACCCGCCCGCCGGCCCCGCCGGTTCGGTCGGTCAGCACAATCCCACCCGCGTCCGCAAGTTGCTCGCGCACAAGCGCGAGATCGCCAAGCTCGCGCGCCAGGTCGAGGTGAAGGGCATGACCCTCGTGCCGCTCAAGATCTACTTCAAGAACGGCCGCGCCAAACTGCTCGTCGGTCTGGCCCGCGGCAAGAGCCACGAGGACAAGCGGCAGTCGATCGCCAAGCGCGAGTCCGACCGCGATATCGCCAGGGCCATGTCGCGCCGTGTGTAGCCCCAGGCCCCGCCTCCCGGGCGTCGCTCACGCCGCTTGTGCGGCCGCGGTTTCTCGCCGGCACACCTTGTCCGCGTACATGGCCTCATCCGCGACACGGATCAGGTCCGAGCCCGCGTGCACGCCCGGCGCGAGCAGACTCGATACGCCGATGCTCAGGCCGACCAGCGAGCCGGCATCTCCGAGGCACGTCGCGTCATCGCACGCCAGGTCCGCGAACCGCCCGCGGATACGGTGCGCCACGCACGCCGCGGCCGCGGCGGGCGTGTGTGGCAGCAGCACGGCGAACTCGTCGCCTCCGATCCGAGCCGCGACATCCGACCTTCGACACGCGCGCACGATCGCCTCGCCCGCGAGTCTCAGCAGCCGATCGCCCGCTGCGTGTCCCAACTGATCGTTGACCAGTTTCAGGCGGTCAACATCGATCACCAGGCACGACAGTTCCGTGTGGTACCGCTGCGCCGCATTGAACAACGCGCCGAGCTGTCCCTCGAACGCCCGGCGGTTGGACAGACCAGTGAGTGGATCGGTCGAAGCGAGCGATTCCAGCCGTCCGATCAGCCCGCGCAGCGTTCGATTCTCCGCCCTGATCTCCTCCAACGACCGCGCCAGCGTGATTCCCCTCGCGCCACAAACAAGCCCAGCGCACGCAGGCCCAAGTTGTTCCAGATAGCCCGGGCATCGAACCAGCACGGCACGCGCCCCGGCGTCAAACAGCTGCCTGGTCGCCGCGCTCGAAGGGTCCGCCACCGCCAACACCGGAACCTCGCCGTGCACGCTCGCGAGCCGCTCGATCTCGTCAGGCCGACCACTCCCGCAGACGATCACTTCCGGCGCATCGTCCACAACGCGCATTCCCCAGCGAGCCAGCCGCTCGGCAAGCAGTCCGGCGACCCCCGGGTTTTCCTCGCACACCATGACTCGCGCTGGCTTTCCGACGTTCTGCTCGCGCATGACCGCGTTCCTCGGCCGCAGGATCCGTGGCGGCTCCGAGAACTCATCGACACGAATCCACATCCAATTGAGTGCTGGCCCCGTGACGCACTCGCGGAGTTCTCCCGAGTTTCAGGGAGAACCCCTCACCGAACCCTGCGGCCGCGCGCGACGCGCAGCTTGGCCTCGGCACGGTTCCGAGCGGCCCGAACCCGCGCGACCTCGGTCGCGCTCGCGCCCTCGGTCTTTCGGGCTCTTGCCTCGTTCAACTCTGCCTGCGCATCCGCCTCAGTAAGTTTCTCAGACGCGACGGCGTTCGCGGCGAGGATGGTCAGTTCGTTGTTGACCATCTGCACGAACCCATCATCGACGAAGAACGATCGCGACCCCCCAGAACCAGGGAAGTCCACTCGCAGTTCACCCGTGCCCATCTGCATGACCATGGGCGCCCGGCCCGGCAGGACACCGAGCAGGCCATCCCACATCGGGATCACAGCGGCGACCGCCGGGTCGTCAAAGACCTGGGCTTCGGGCGTAATGAGGCGGCAGCGGAACGTCGAGGTGGCCACGAATGAGGCTCCAGGCAAAGTGGGGGCGAGTATAGGCGCGTGTCATCGTTGTATGGGCTGTTCCATTCCCCCGATTCGGGCAGGTGAGACCGCGGCAATGCGTCCTACTACGCTCCCGGATTGGCTGACGCAGCGAGATTTCCCTCGACACCCACTCTGCCCGTCGTCGAGCGGCGGGCGGAGATCGAACGTGCTATCGCCGCCCATCAGGTTGTGGTGATTTGCGGTCAGACCGGTTCGGGCAAGACCACACAGTTGCCGCAGTTCTGCCTGTCGATGGGGTTGGCTGGGAAGGGCGCGATGATCGGGCACACGCAGCCGCGCAGGCTGGCGGCGCGCGCGGTGGCGGCGAGGATCTCGGAAGAACTGGGTGAGCGCGGGGAGGTCGGGGGCGTGGGCCGGGTGGGTGTGAAGGTGCGATTCAGCGATCAGACCGGGCGCGGCACGGCGATCAAACTGATGACCGACGGCGTGCTGCTCGCGGAGTTGGCAAGCGACCCGGAACTTCGCGCGTATCGCGCGATCATCATCGACGAGGCTCACGAGCGTTCGCTCAACATCGACCTCTTGCTCGGTCATCTGCGCGGGCTGATTCCGAAACGGCCAGACCTGAAACTGATCATCACGTCGGCGACGATCGATCCGCAGCGTTTCAGCAACGCTTTCGGTGGTGCTGCGGTCGCGCCGGTGCTGGAAGTCTCCGGACGCATGTTCCCTGTCGAGTTGCGGTATCGGCCGACTCGACGGGACGACGAAGACACCCGCGAAGTGGATGTTCAGGCGGTCGCCGACGCGTGCGATGAACTGACGCGGCCGTCGATGCCGCACGGGGATGTGCTGGTGTTTCTTCCGGGCGAGCGAGAGATTCGCGCTGCCGAGTCCTCGCTGCGCCGATTGTCGGGCGGGGTCGAGGTCCTGCCGCTGTATTCCCGCTTGAGCAATCAGGAGCAGGATCGGATCTTCCATCCACGGCCCGATGGCCAGCGCCGGATCATCTTGGCCACGAACGTCGCCGAGACCTCGCTGACGGTACCGGGCATCCGATACGTGGTTGACGCCGGCCTGGCGCGGATCAACCGGTACGACCCGGCACGCAAGATCGAGGGATTGCCGATCGAGCCGATCTCCCGGGCGTCGGCCGACCAGCGGATGGGCCGCTGCGGCCGCATCGCGGCGGGCGTGTGCGTGCGGCTCTATTCGGAAGATTCGTACCGCGGGCGCCCGATGTTTACCGACCCGGAGATCCGGCGAACCAGTCTCGCGGGGGTGATCCTCCGGATGAAGGCGTCGGGCGTCGGCGGAGGGCGCGCGGCGGTGGAGACCTTTCCGTTCCTCGACGCGCCGGATGCCGCGGCGATCAAAGACGGGTACGAGACGCTCTTCGAGCTGGGGGCGATCGACCTTGCCGGTTCGGACGGCGGCCTCACCGCGATCGGGCGCGACATGGCCCGCCTGCCGATCGATCCTCGCATCGCCCGCATCCTCCTCGCGGCGGACAAGGAAGGGTGCGTGCGAGAAGCGATCATCCTGGCCGCCGCGCTCGAGGTGCAGGACCCCCGGCAGCGGCCGATGTCGCGGCAGCAGGATGCGGACCGTGCCCAGCAGGTCTTCCGGCACGAGACCAGCGACTTTCTCACGCTGCTCAAGCTGTGGGACCAGTACAGGCACGCGTCCGGCGGCTTGTCGCACGGGGAGCTGCACGGGTGGTGCAACCAGCACTTCGTCTCGGCCGCGAGGATGCGGGAGTGGGTGGAGTTGGCCGGGCAACTCCGGCGCGTGGCCGAAGAGCTGGGCGTTCGCGAGCGGGAGGGATCGGCGAGCGCGGAGGCGATCCACCGGGCGCTCATCACCGGCCTGATCACCCACGTCGGCTGCCGCGAGGGTGATGGCTCGTTCGACTATCGAGGCGTTCGCGGCAACACCGTGCAGATCCACCCCGGCTCGGCGCTCTTCAAGAAGGGTCCGAAGTGGATCATGGCGGCGGAGTTGGTGCAGACCACGCGCCTGTACGCGAGAACGGTCGCCGCGGCACGGGTGGAGTGGATCGAGGAACTCGCCGGGCACATGTTCAAGCGGCAGGTGACCGACCACCACCTCGATGCCCAAACGGGCCAGCCCAGCGCGTGGGAGCGGGTGACGATGAGCGGGATCGTGGTGGTGCCGCGGCGGCGGATCTCGCTCGCGGCGATCGATCCGGCGGCGGCGCACAGGGTGTTCGTCCACGAGGGGCTGGCGGCGGGGAAGTGGGCGCCGGCCGGCGCGGATGCCCCGGCGTTCATCCGCCACAACCGCGAGGTCTTCCGGCAGGCCGGCGATGTCGAGGCCAGGCTTCGGCGGCGGAACCTCCTCGCGCCGGCCGAGAAGATCGCGGCGTGGTTCGAGCAGCGCGTGCCCGCCGAGGTCGTCGATCCCGCGTCGCTTCTGGCCTGGTACGGGCGTGCGGGCAAGGTTTCGCCGGGCCTGCTCGAACTCGAACCGGAGGATGTCCTCACCGACGCCGCGGCAACCGCGCGGGACCTCCGGTTGTTCCCCGATGCACTGGCGCTCGATGACGGACACAGCGCCGCGCTCGCGTACGCGCTGGCGCCGGGTAAGGATGAGGACGGCATCACCGCGACGGTCGGGCTCACGAGCCTTCCCCGCCTTACCTCCGCGCGGGGCGATTGGCTGGTGCCGGGGCTGCTCGCGGAGGTTGCGGCCGCGCTCATCAAGTCGCTGCCCCGCAACGAGCGGGTCCGCATCGAGCAGCTCGGCGATGCGCAGGCGACAGCGCGAGGGTGCGCGGAGGTGATGTCGTTCGGCGATGGCTCGCTCGCGGAGGCGTTGAGCGAGTCCATGGCCGCCCTCCACGATGTGAAGATCGCCCCGACGCTCTGGAACTTCAGGTCGCTCCCGGCGCACCTGCGGCTGCGCGTCCGCGTGGTCGATCACAAGGGTGTGGAGATCGCGGTCGACCGCGACATCGCCGGCCTCCACGACCGGCTCGCGGGCAGGCTGCGCAGGGCGACGGCCGCCGCGGAACGCTCGAGGGTCGAGCGTGGCGGGATGAAGTCCTGGGACTTCGGCGACCTGCCTGAGGCGGGGGCGGGCGGGGGGGAGCGGGTCGCCGACGAAGGGGCGGACGCCGCCGGATTCCCCGCGCTGGTCGATGACGGCGGCAGCGTGCGGCTGACGCTCGTGCCGAGCGAGCGCGAGGCCGGCGCGCACACGAACCGGGGCGTGCGGAGGCTCTTCGCGATCGCGTGCATGGAGGAGGTCGGGTACTACCTCGACGCCCTGCCCGACTGGTCGGAGATGGCCCGGCACTTCAACGCACTCGGCACCGTGCCCGAGCTGCGCGACCAGATGACCTGCCTGATCGCCGAGCGGGTGTTCATGGAGGGGCAGGCCGCGGTGCGGACCAGGGCGCAGTTCGAGGAGCGCTCGGCCGCGAACTGGGGCAGGCTCTCGGCGGCGGCGCGCGAGGTCGGCGACCTGGTCGCGCGCACGCTCGAGGCGCGGGCGAAGGTCGCGCACAGGCTCGCCGGCGGCACGCCGCGGCTGTGGGCCGGGAGCATCGCCGACATCCGCGAGCACGCGACGTACCTGATGCCGCGCGGGTTCCTCGGGCTGATCTCGTGCGAGCGGCTGAGGCGCTACCCGGCCTACGCGGGCCTGATGCGCGAGCGGCTGTTCGCGCTGAGAGAAGACGGATCCAAGGCCGAGACCGAGGCGCTCCGCCGCTTCGGCCCGCACTGGAAGAGGTTCACCGGCTGGGTCGCCGCGGCGATGAGCGCGGAACGGGCAGCGCGGGGCGAGCCGGAGGCCGCGGTCGCACCGGCGCCCGCGGACAGGCCCGGCAGGGTGAAGGCCCCGCTCCCGCAGACCCGCCGCGTCGGGGCGGCGGTCAACCTCGAGGCCGGCGAGTGGGCGATGCAGCCGGCCCCGCCCAGCCTGCCGATGGCGCTCGAGCGGTACCGGTGGGCCCTGGAGGAACTGCGGCTGGCGATGTTCGGGGAGGGCGGCGTGGGGGGGGGAGAGGGGGCCAGGGGCGCGGCGATGACGGTGGCGGAGGTCGAGAGGCTCTGGAAGGCGGTCGGGTAGTCGCGCCCGGCTCACACCGCCCGGCCGCCGATGGTCAGGGGGACCGCGCCGTAACTCTCCCGGGTGATGTCGTACGAGCCGACCTTCAGCTTGCGGCCCTCGGGGTCGATGCCCTCGGCGCGCATGAGCCGCTTGAGCGTCGCGGGCAGGCCGAACTCCTCATCCTCGCGGAAGATGTCGCGCTGCTCGATCGAGCCCTTGCCGTTCTTCCCGTACCTCTGGATGAGCGTCCGGCACAGGTCGGCGACCAGGTCCTCGGGCGCGCTGGCGCCGGCGGTCACGAGCACGGTGGCCTCGTGCGCGGCGTTGTCGAGGCCCTGGAACCACTCGTCGCGCAGCTCGCCCACATCGTCCAGGAGGTACGCCGGGCACCCGGCGTTGCGGCTGATCTCGGTGAGGCGGACCGAGTTGGACGAGTTCTTGCTCCCGACGACCAGGACCAGGTCGCACTCGGGGGCGATCTGGCGGACCGCCACTTGCCGGTTGGTCGTCGCGTAGCAGATGTCGCTGGAGGGCGGGTCCTTGATGGTCGGGAAGGCCTTCTTGAGCGCCTCGATGATGACCGCCGCATCGTCGGTGCTCAGCGTGGTCTGCGTGAGGTAGGCGATCTTGTCTGGATTGCGAATCTTGAGGTGCGGGATGTCTTCCGGGCACTCGACGACCTGGATGGAGTCGGGCGCCTCGCCGCGGGTGCCGATGACCTCCTGGTGGTCGGCGTGGCCGACCAGCAGGATGTCGTACCCCTGGCGGGCGTAGCGGATCGCCTCGTTGTGGACCTTGGTCACCAGCGGGCAGGTCGCATCGACCATCGCCAGGCCGCGGGCGCGGGCCTGCTCCTTGACCGCCGGCGAGATCCCGTGCGCGCTGAACACGATGATCGCATCCTTCTCCCGGCCGATCGGGATCTCGTCGATCTCCTCGATGAACCTGACGCCGCGTTCGCGGAAGCGGTTGACGACGTGCTTGTTGTGGACGATCTCGTGGTAGACGTAGATATCCTTGCCGGCGTCGGAAGGGTACAGATCGAGAACCTGGTCCACGACGTCGATGGCCATGTGGACACCGGCGCAGAAGCCGCGGGGGTTGGCGAGGATGATGCGCATGCTCGCAAGTTTAGGACCGTGCCACGAGTTTCGCCGCAGCGTTGAGCGGCGATGCCTGTGCGAGCGCGCGGTTGACGCGGTGAGCATCGCAAGACACCGACCGTGCATGAGTTGTCAAGCCTTTGCCGCACCAGCTCAACTCCAATCCGCACAGGCAGTCTCAAAGCCGACGGCTTGTGGCACGCGAGGATCGGCTGGTAGTGTCGCCTGCCATCCCCGAATGGATTCCTGCCACAGTCACGGAGCGATGGAGAACAGGCTTTTTGACAAATCTCGCACTGTGTGATAAGGTTCACAGTGCCTGTCGGCAAGCGCCTGTTTGCTTCGTTAGTTTTCGCAGTTTCGATGAAAGGAAGTCTCCCTTGGTGGG
>JADLCX010000009.1 GCA_020846975.1 Phycisphaerales bacterium | reverse complement strand
CCGTCGATGGTCGGCCGGTGAAGATCCTGACGGTGGTGGACGAGCACACGCGGGAGTGCCTGGCGCTGGTGGTGGCGCGGAGCATCACGGCCGCGGCGGTGGTGGGCGTGCTGAGGCATCTGTTCGCGACCCGTGGCGTGCCGGCGCACATCCGCTCGGACAACGGGCCGGAGTTCATCGCCGGGAGCGTGCGTGCTTGGCTGGAGGAGAACAAGGTGGGCCCGCTGTTCATCGAGCCGGGGGCGCCTTGGCAGAACGGCGTGGGCGAGAGCTTAAACGGGAAGCTGCGGGACGAGTGCCTGAACCTGGAGCTGTTCACAAGCCTGGCCGAGGCCCGGGTGGTGATCGGCGACTACCGCGAGGACTACAACCATCGGCGGCCGCACTCGAGCCTGGACTACCGCCCCCCCGCGGCGTTCGCGGCCGCGTGCAGGCGGGCTCCTTCGGTCGGTCTCGCTGCGCTCGCCCTCCCTCAGTCGCCCGCCTGCACGCGGCGGACGACATCGGTACACTTGCACATAGTTCCTCTCATCTGAACTGGTACAGGAAAGTCAGGCAGGTCAGGACGGTTGGTACGAAAGGCTCCTGATGAACAGATGGCTGGTCTTGGCGGTTGCCTCGTTGCTCTGCGCTGGCGATGTGCAGGCCGACAACCTGCGGGCCGACCAGTGGCAGCCGCTGCTCTACGAGCCGCTAAGCAAGTCGAGGGTTGCCCATTCCGGCATCGACATCACCGCTCCGCTTCCTGGAGGCGGCAGCTACTCGATGCCGGACTTGGACTACGGCGACCGTGAGTTTGACGACGGGGGCGATGCTGGGGGACTCTTTTACAGCACTTCCCACTACACCAGCCTCGGCCCGAACGTGATTTCCGTGCGGCTTGTTTCGCACTCCTCTCAGGCCTTCTACCAGGGTCCATCGGAAGAGCGGCCGGCCGGCAGCGTGTCTTCCACTTCCTCGATCACCTACTCGTTCCGGCTGATGAAGGATGCGAGGGTCCGAGTCACCGCGCGCTCAACGGTCGGCGTTGAGCACGGCGGAACTTCGGACGCCCGGATTCGGCTAGGCGGCCTGGGCAGTGATGTTGTCACCTTTGATGGAAACGGGGATATCGGCGAGGTCTACCTGACGCTGTCTGCCGGCAACTACGTACTCGAGGCATCTGCCACATCGCACAACGGTGGCTCTCCGCTGTTCTCCAACGTCAAACATGCGTTCGCCACGGTGAACTTCGAGATGCGGCAATGGCCGGACCGATCGCCGGTCGAGGTGTTAGACCCCCTGCGGTCTGATTGGCTGACGTTCAACGACATCTCCAGGCGGGTCACGCTCTCCGCCGTTCCACAGTCGCGTTTCTGGTCTGGCGGCGTGGAAGCAAGCGGGGTTGCTGCCGATGGAGTGACGCCGTTGCTCATTCGATGGCGTCCCGATACACGCTCCGAGTTCACCACGATCGGCATGTTGCCCGGTCAACTGATCAGCATCGACCAGTTCAATGACGGGCCTCCCTACGCCGCCGGCGACTCGATCTTTGATCAGGTTGAGGTGGAGCGAGTAAACCTGCCGGGCTATCAGCACGCGAATCGGTACGCGTGCGCCATACTCATCGCCCCCATCGACTATCCCGGCACCGTGGATGACGGACATGACCCTGTCTGGACTCAGCCGCTGGTGGCGCAGAGCTGGCGCGACGGTGTTCCCATCCAGCAGGAGTGGAAGGACATCCCGATCTACCGCCCGCCGGTGGTGCTGCTCCACGGACTTGAAGACAAAGGTGAAAGCTGGAAATGGGAGCTGATGAACGACCCGCGCTTCGATGTCCACGTTGAGGACTATGAAGCGTCCAACGACCAGCCGTTACTTACCAACGTCCTCCTGCACAAGGTGGTGTTCCGAAGCGTGGTCGATGCGCGCCGAAAACTTTGGGATCAGGGCATTGCCAACAGCCAGGTGGACCTGTTCGGGCACAGCATGGGTGGGCTGCTCGCGCGGCTGTGGTCGCAGCAGGACAACCTCTTTCTTCGGGGCGACAACCTCTACCGCGGCGACTTTCACAAGCTCATCACTGTTTGCACGCCGAGCCGCGGCTCTGAGTTCTCGTACTTGGCTGTCAACCCCGACGGGAGCCTGACTCCGTTTAGCCGTCTTGCTGGTCCTCTGATCGACTGGCTCAAGCGCCGCTGTACGACGTGCGGAGCCGTACGCGATATGCGCCCAGATAGCGATGTGCTGTACGACATGAATACACGAGCCCCACTCGTGTCCATTCCCACCCATGCAATCTACGGCACGGGGGGCCTCGAAGTACCACCCCAGAGTTACTACGTGGACGAGAAGCGGTTCCTGGTTTCCATGTGCCCTGACCCCAACTTCAGCGCGTTCTTTGGCGGCCCAAATGACGCGGTTGTGGGTGTAGCCAGCCAGCAACACGGACTTGACGGATACCACGTCTCCCAACTGACAGGAGCGTCTGGCCTGCACTTCCCCGCCATTAACGGGCCTGAAGAGAATACTCACAACGAGCAGGCGAACTCGGCCGCTCTTCTCCTGCTCCTTGCCGATGCCCGTTCAGAGCGGTTTGCGGAGAACTTTCCGCTCTACGACCAGCGGCCTCATCCGACAGCCGAGATCTCGGCGTGCGCCGCGCAAGAGCCTCTCGATCCGCCGGTTGTCGACATCGTAACTCCCCAAACAGCAAGCGTGTTCGCCCCGGGTGCAGTGATACCTGTCGTTGTGACTACCCGACACCCGGCGACTGTGCAGCTGCTGTGCGCACAGGCGACTGTCGTGGACGGCGGCGCCCCGAATACCTTCATGGTGCACACACGAGAATCCTCCGTAGGCATCCTGAGAATGCTGGCCGTTGCGACGTTCGTACCTCCATTGACCGGCACTGCTACCGCCCACGTTCACGTCCGGCTTCGACCGACAACACCTCCGACCGCGCTCATTGCCAACCGACAGACGATATCGCTCGACAACTTCGCTCCCTCCCGGCAGCTGCGTGTGACCGGCGTCTACGGCGACGGCGTGGTGCGAGACATCACCCGTGATGCGGAAACCACTTACGACATTCTGGACGCTCAGGTCGCGTCTGCGGATGCGGCTGGCTACGTCACCGGGCGTCGCGTCGGGACCACGCTGCTCACCGTACGAAATGGAACAGCCAATGCCAGCGTGATGGTTCATGTTCAGAGCGCGCAGGGCGATTGGAATTCCGACGGTCAGGTGGATGGCACAGACGCGGCAATCTTCGCGGGTGCCTATACCGGCCCCAACTCTGCCACGGGCTTCGCACCGCCCCACGCGGCCCATCAGTTCGCGTTCGACTTCGACGGCGATAACGACATCGATTGCGATGATCGTCGATCCCTGCTCGCGCTGTGGACCTCGTTGTCTCCCGCACCCACGTTCGCTCCATGTCCCTCCTGCCGCGCAGACATGAATGGCGATGGGTCAGCAACCGTGCAGGACATTTTCGACTTCCTCGACGCCTGGTTCGCTGGGGAGCCCGACGCGGACATCAATCAGGTCGGCGGAGTGACAGTTCAGGACATCTTCGACTTCCTCGCGGCGTACTTCGGGGGATGCGCCTAGCCGAGCACAGCAGGTCGCTACCTGTCGGCGAACGCAGCACTGCGGTCAAGACGCCGGACGCGACGGGCCCACAGCCACCGGGTGTGTCCACACGGACAGTGAGCGTCCAACCAACCGCATCTTGCGGCGGGCGGCGCGGCTGGGAAGATCGGGGGCATGAGCAGGACCAAGTCGGCGCGGGCGAAGTGGACGCGGATCATCCGGGAGCAGCGGGCCAGCGGGCTCACGATCGCCGCGTTCTGCGCCGAGCGCGGCGGAAGTTCGTGGAGGCGGAAGCGACGCACCCGGCGATCGCCGCCGAGGCGGTCGGGATCATCAAGAAGCTGTACGCGATCGAAGAGCGCGGCAGGGGGCTGAGCATCGCCGAACGCGGCGAGCTCCGCCGGAGCGAGTCGGCGCCGATCCTGACGATGTTCAAGGAGAAGCTCTTCATCTGGCGCGACCAGCTGTTGCCCAAGCACCCGATGGCGCAGGCGATCCAGTACGCGCTGAACCAGTGGGACACGCTGAGTGTGTTCGTTGCCGAGGGCGCCGGGGGGGTGCCCATCGACAACAACGCCAGCGAGCGTGAGATAAAGCGGATCGTGCTCAACCGCAAGAACAGCCTGTTCGTGGGCAACCAGCGCGCCGGGCGCACGGCGGCGATCCTCTCCAGCCTCGCCAGCACCTGCCGCCGCCACGACATCGACCCGCAACGCTACCTCACGCAGCTGCTCGTCGGCCTGCCCGCCACACCCATGAGCCAACTCGACCGCTGGCTGCCGGATCAATGGAAACGCCGCGATCCGCCCAAGCCGAAGGCGTGAGCGGGGTGCGGTTCGTTCACCGCTTACAGAGTCTCCTGGACCCCACCGGGGTCCCTCGGGACTCTCATAGGCTCTGGATCAGGATTTGGGGGGCAGGTCACATTCCGCCGCCTGCGAAAACTCGACCAATCCCACCGAAAGCCGCCGCGCTGCCGCAGCCCTTACCCGCTACCTCCCCACGCCCACCATCGACCGCGCGACACAACACGACGACGACCGGGTGCCGCCACTCACCGCAGGCGCGGTGGTGACGGACACCGCCGACGAGAGCGGCCAACAATCGCGCCTCACCACCCGCCCCCCGGAGTCGCCACTGTGCCCATCTTCCAACCCATCCTCGTCGCCGCCGCGCTCCTCGCCTTCGCCTCAACCGTCAGCGCCCAGACGCCCGCGCCATCGGCGCAGCCGACCGAGCGCAAGCCCCTCGTCCCCGTCGCGAAGAAGCCGGTCTACGACGAGTCCGCCGATGCACGCAAGCAGATCGCCGCCGCCCTCGCCGCGGCCAAGCGCGATCACACGCGCGTGCTCATCCAGTGGGGAGGCAACTGGTGCCCCTGGTGCATCCGGATGGATGACCTGATGAAGAGCGACAAGGCGATCAGCAAGGAGATGCGGTACGAGTACCAACTGATCCACGTCGACTGCGGCCGGCCCAACGGCAAGAACATGGACCTCGCGGCGACCTACGGGGCTTCGGCGATGAAGGATGAGGGCTTCCCGTTTCTCACCGTGCTCGATGAGAACGGCAAGCCGGTCGCCAACACCGGGACCCGCAGGCTCGAACTCAACCCCGAGACCGGGCACGTGGCGAGCCTCAAGGCTGGTCACGACCCAAAGGCTGTGCTGAAGTTCCTGCAGGACCAGAAAGCGCCGGCGACCGCGGCGAAGCCGCTGCTTGACGCCGCACTCGCGAAGGCCAAGGGCGAGGGGAAATCGGTATTCCTGCACTTCGGGGCGCCCTGGTGCGGGTGGTGTCACCGTCTGGAAGGTTGGATGGCCAGACCCGAGGTCGCATCGATCCTGGCTAAGGACTTCGTGGATGTGAAGATCGACACCGACAGGTTCACGGGCGGCTCGGACATGCTGAAGAGGTACCGCCCGACCGAGGACGGGATCCCGTGGTTCGTGTTCCTGGACGGGAGCGGGACCGTGGTCGTCGACAGCACGGGCCCGAAGGGCAACACCGGCTTTCCCAGCGCGCCCGAGGAACTGGCCCACTTCGAGCAGATGCTGAAAAAGGCCCGCAAGAACATGACCGACGCGGAGATCGCGAGCCTGATGGAATCGCTCAAGAACGACAAGCCGGCGGGCGGACATTGACCGGCGGGGGATTGGGGGTGCAGCCGGCCCGGTCGGGGCGGGTACACTTGCGGACCATGAACACCACGCGGGAAGGCAGGTTGTTGCACCGCATCGGGTCGGCGATGCTGACGGCTGTCAGCGCGGCCGTGCTCTTGCTGGGCGGGTGCAGTGATTCACCCTGGAAAAAGACCTACACACCCTCGGACGAGGCCATCGGCCGCGCGGGCTACCACGGGCCGGTGAAGGTGCGGGAGGTGCCGTGGGAGCGCGTGCAGGACACGCTCAACGAACTGCACGCCGAAGTGGTCGCGAGCGATGTGCCGGAGGAAGACTGGCCCGATGGCCGCAAGGCGCAGCGCCACGCGAGGCTCCTGAAGGGGCTTCAGGTCACGGCCGATCCTTCGACGGTCGATGTGCTCGGCCGATCGGAGTTTCGCTCGACCGATTCGATCCGGCCCGGGGACGGCAAGCTGGAGGAGATCGCTCGCTCGGTAGGGGCCAACACGGTGGTTTGGTCGAGCCTGTACATGGGGCAGGCGGATGTGATTCGATCGGAGCCGGTGACGGAGTTCCGCAGCGGGAGCTACTCGCCGCGCGGCGCGGGGCCATCGCGGAGTTACAGCGAGACATCCACGATCTACGTGCCGGTGTACATCAAGGCCGATGAGCGCGCGTGGATCGCGTACTTCCTGTTCGAGCGCGGCGTCGAGCAGACGCGCAAGTGAGCGGGGATGGGGCGATGGGAAGTGGGACGAGGGGAGTGGGGGCGGGTGCGGGCTACTTGTTTCGCTGCTGTTCGCGCAGGAAGGTGTCGAAGTCCCGCTCGCGCTCGCGGTCGTCGGCCTCGCGGTTGCTGGCGCGCTCGACGCGCTCGAAGCGGACCATCGAGCCGGGGGCCCCGCCATTGGCCATGGTCACACCCCAGCCGGCGAACTCCGCGCCGTCGAGCGCAAAGAGCACCGCGTCGGTTGGGTTGGCCCAGCCGGCGGGAAACGTGAGCGTCTGCGTCGTGCCCGCGGGTACGTAGAAGGTGAAGTCGGACACACCGCTGTCGGCGTTCTTGGCTCGGATCACGAACGGGACGATATCGACGCCACGAGGCGCGAGCCGCGAAGACACCACGACCGACTGGTAGACCCCGCGCGGGATCGCGGCACGGAACGTCGCAAGACTCGGCGCGGGGGCCTTGGGTCCGATTCGATCCTCGGGTTGGGCCGCGTGTGCGCGGGAGAGCCGAGATCCCTGCCAACCCGCGAATAGGGCGGTGGTCAGAGCGGCGAGGGAGAGCAGGGTTCTGGTGCGCGGCATGTCGGGTCTCCGTGGGAAAAAAAGAGCACGAGGAGCGCCCTCGTGCTCGCCAACGGGGTGTTCTACCGGCCAAGCCCCTCGCTGGGTTGAGGGAGAGGGAGGAACGGGGCGAAGGGCTACTTCTTCTCTTCGGTCTTGGTCTCGGCCTTGTCGGTGGGGGTGGCGGGAGCGGCCGATGTGGATGCGGCCACTTCCTTGCCGCGTTCGGTGGCCTTGGCGACCTCATCCGCGGGCAGGAGCATGCCCATGCCCCCTCCGAGGCCGTCGAACATGCCGCCCATGTCGCCCCCTTCGGAGTCTTCGCGGCTGGGAACCTGCAGGACCGCGATGCCCAGCAACTTGCCCTCGCCGTTGAGCGCGGGCATGCCCAGATCCAGGCCCAGACCGCTGGGGATGATCAGCGCTCGCGGCTTGCGGGCCTTCCCACCGACCCGGCCCTCGCTCACGACCAGCGCGTGATCGAAGAACTTGCCCTCACGCTGAACGGCGTAGAGTTTGTCGCCGAGCGAGGCGGGCGCCGCGGCCTTCAGGTCGAGGAACGGGAAGGTCTTGCCCTTGGCCTTCTCGTCGTCGATCTTGATCCAGCACAGGTCGCGGTCGGTGTCGCGGGCCAGAACCTTGGCCTTGAGACCCTCGGTGTCGTCGCCCGAGAGCACCTTGATCTCGGTCGGGTTGGCGTTGATTCCCCCGCCTCGCATCGCGCTCATCATGGCCATGAATCCGCCCATCTTGGTGTTGGAGCAGAGAACCAGGCCGTCGGCCTCGATCATGAGCCCCGTGACCTCGGCCTCGCGGCCCTCGTCGTCGCCCATCATCCCGCCGAGCGCGCCGCCGCCCTCGATCTTGAGGATGTACTTGACGGTGACGAGCGAGGGCCCGATCTGCTCGCCGAGACGCTTGTAGATCGCGGCGGTCTCATCGGCCTGAGGAACGGGAACGTCTGCGGCGGGTGCGAGTCGGCAGGTTGCCATCATCGCGATGCACACGAGTGCGGACTGAAGGAGCTTCATGCTGCTGATCCTTGGGGTTGGTGAATCGGTGGTGGCGGATTCGGATTATTCGGTGACGGTGGCGGGAGCGTTCTTGTCGTTGACGATCGGCTTCCACTCCGGCTCGACGAAGCGGAAGTACGTCCGTGAACCACGGTAGACGACGAAGACGATCCTCTTGGGCTCGGCCTTCTTGACGGCGTCCATCGCGGCCTTGTAGCTCGCCAGATCGGTGACGGCGGCGTCGCCGATGCGCTGGATCAGGTCGCCGGGCGAGACGCCGCCCAGGCCGGCCCAACCGGCCATCTCGACGTTGTCCACAAACACGCCCTTGATGGTGTCGTCCCAGCGCAAATCCTCGCGGTCAAAGAACGTGATGTCGCGGACGACCAGCTCAAAGTCCGTGTCTCGCACGCGCTTGGCCTCTTCCGGCGAGAGTCGAGTCCGTTCCAGCGGCAGGGTGATCTGCATGGGCTTGCCGTCGCGGACGATCGCGAGCTCGGCATCGCTGTCGATCGAGGCCTGCTTGATCGCCCGCGTCAGCATCCCGGCCTCGGCAAGGTTCTTGGGCGCCATCCGGTCGCCGTTGAACTTCGTGATGATGTCGCCGACGCGCAGGCCGGCCGCCGTGGCCCGCGTCCCGGAATAGACGCGCACGATGCGGAACCCGCGCACGTCGGACTCGCCGCCCTGCGCAGCCAGTTTCTCCGAGAGGTTCTTGATGACCGGCTGGGTGGCGACGCCGATCCAGGCCTTGGGAAGTTCCGGCGGCGGGTCCGGGCGATCCTCGGGCTTGGGCTTGATGAGCGTGAGGTAGTCCTTGCCCTCACGCTCGAACTGGATCATCACGTACTCGGGCTTGTCCTTCATCCGGTCGATCCGCGTGTAGGCGTCGATCAGGCTCTGGAGCGTGAGCGTCTCGGCGCCGTCAACCGCGGTGATGACATCGCCCCAGTTGAGCTTGGGTTCGGCCTGCGCCGCGGGGCCGTCGTTGCGGAGGCTGCTCACCAGAACGCCGCGGGTGCTCGTGAGGCGTCGCCACTTCGCGGCCTGATCGGTGATGCGCTGGGCGGTGATGCCCCAGGTCCGCAGCGCGGCTTCTTCGCCCTTGTCACGCTGGAGCTTCTCCGTCTTGACGTGGATCATCGTGGGCGAGCCGTCCCGCACGACTCCCAGCACGATCTCCGAGCCCACCGGCTGATCCGCGATGAGTTTCAGCAGCGGCGGGACCTGCTCGACAAACGGCGCGTTGACCGGTGTCCCGTTGATGCTCGTGAGCACATCGCCCGCCCTGACCCCGGCCTTGACCGCCGGGCCTTCTTCATCGACGGAATCGATCAACGCTCCCTGCTGGATTCCGGTGTCGCGCGTGTGGCGGATGCTGGCGCCGATCCAGCTCCGCTCGACTTCGCCCGAGGCGATCAGTTTCTCGGCGACCTGCCTGGCCATGTTGCTGGGCGTGGCGAAGGAGTTGCCGCCCCCGCCGCGGGTGTTGATGCCGATGACCTGCCCCGTCAGGTTGACCAATGGTCCGCCGCTGTTGCCCGGGTTGATCAGGGCGTCGTGCTGGATCCAGTTGGTGAACGTGCCGGTGCGCTGCTCGGAGTTGAGGCCGAGGTCGGCCCTCTCGCCGCCGAAGCCGCCGGTGAAGACGCGCTCGGTGTTGCAGACAATCCCGAGCGTCACGGTTCGCGAGAGGGCGAAGGGCGAGCCCATCGCCAGCACGTAGTCGCCGGTCTGGAGTGTGGCGGAGTCGCCGAACCCGGCCGCGGGCAGGTCGTTCGCGCCGTCTTTGAGCGACGCCGGGTCGATCTTGAGGATCGCCAGGTCCGTCCAGGGGTCCTCGCCGATGAGTTTGGCGGGGACGCGCTGCTTGTCGGAGAGCACGCACCAGAACTTCCATCCATCGTCGGTGACGTGCGCGTTGGTCAGCACGAAACCGTCGCTGGAGATGATCGTGCCGGACCCGCCGGAGAGCGACTTGCTCTCCTTGCCGCCCTGGTAGTTCATGGTCACGACATCGATGTTGACCAGTGAGGGGAAGACCTTGTCGCGCGCCGACGAGATGATGGCGCGCGTCTCGGCGCGGAGTTCGGCCAGGCGGGGATCGTCGGGGCCTCGGCCCGCGGAGGACTGACATCCGCCCGCCAGAGAGGCCGCGGCGATGAGGGTCGTGAGGCCCACCCGGAGGGCGAGAGCGAGGGGTCGGTGACCTGCGTGCATGAGCGTCGTTCCTTCGAGATTCCCCGGACCGAGGGCCGGCGGCACAATGGATACCGGCGAGACTGGCCGAGGATAGCGTGGTCTCGGGGCACACGCGAGAGGATCCTCGACGCGGTTCAGCGCCGCGGTCGTCCGATCCACCCGCGCCGGCGGAAGAACACCAGCATGCCGATGACCGTGGCCAGAATCGCGCCCAGCGCGAAGAAGTACCCGTACTTCCAGGAGAGTTCGGGCATGTTGTACGCGGATACGCTGGTGTCGAAGTTCATGCCGTACACGCCGGTGATGAAGGCCAGGGGCATGAAGATCGTCGAGATGATGGTGAGGACCTTCATGACCTCGTTCAGACGGTTGCTCGCGCTTGACAGGTAGATCTCCATCAGGTCCGAGCCGGTCTCCCGGTAGGTCTCGACGGTGTCGATGAGCTGGATCAGGTGGTCGTAGCAGTCGCGGAGGTAGATCTTGCACTCCGGGGTGATGTGGGGCAGGTCCTCGCGGATGAGCGTCGCGACGGCCTCCCTCGCGGGCCAGATCGCGCGGCGGATGATCAGGAAATCGCGCTTGATCGCGTGGATCCTGTGCACGGTCTCCTTGGTCGCGCGTTCGATGGTTTCATCCTCCAGCTCCTCCATCTTCTCGCCGTAGGTCTCCAGCACGGGGTAGTACGCGTCGATGGCCGCGTCGATCAGTGCGTAGGCCAGGTAGTCGGTGTGCGACTGGCAGATCCGGCCCTGGTTCTTGCGGATGCGGTCCCGCACGGGGTCGAAGCAGTCGCCGGCCTTCTCCTGGAACGTGATGACGAAATCGTCGCCGAGGAAGATGCTGACCTGATCGGTCTCGAGTTCCGGCGGCTTGCCCGTGGCCACGGCCTCGCGGATGACGATGAACAGATGATCCGTGTACGGTTCGACCTTGGCGCGCTGGTACGTGTTGACAACGTCCTCGAGCGCGAGCTTGTGCAGCCCGAACATCTCGCCGATGCCGGTCACGGTCGCCGCGTCGCCCAGGCCGTCGATGTTCACCCAGAGCACGGGCGTCTGGCCGCGCAGCGGGGCGAGCTCGCCGAGCGAGGTGATGTCGTATTCCCGGAACCCGGCCGGCCCGTAGGCGATCGCGCGGATGCGCGGCGCGGGCATGGTGGGATCGGCGATGATCGTGCCGGGCATCGCCCCCGGCGGCGTTCGGCGCACGTGCCTGCGGAGGCGAAAACGCTTGGACTTGCCCTTTCCGGCCATTCGTACAGGATAACCGAACCGGCGCGCTGCATCGCTCGCGGGCGTAGATTGTTGACGATCACCACGGCGCGGGCCGCGGTCGGGACTACGCTTTCGCCCGGGCGGCGGGTTCGTGGGGTTCGAGTCTGGCCGCGCCCGCTCCGACCAACCGTTCGACCGCACGCGCAGCGATCGCGATCCTGTCGCACGCGTTCGTGGACTTCTTCTCGTTCATCATCGTGCCGCTGCTCAGCGTCATCGAGGGCCGCGTGTCGCTCTCGCCGTGGCAGGGCACGCTCCTGGTCGCGATCGGGTCGATCGCCAGCGGGATCATCCAGCCGATCGTCGCGCTGCTCTCGGATCGACATGACACGCGCTGGTTCGGGACCCTGGGTTTCGGCGCGCTCGTACTCGCGATCGGCTCGGTCGGCTACGCGGACTCGTTCGGTGCGTTGGTCGCCATCCAGATCATCGGCGCGGCCGGGAGCGGCGCGTTCCACCCCGTTGCCGCGGCGGCCGTCGGCCAGCTCTCCGGGACACGGCGCTCCGGCGGCCTGGCGTGGTTCTACGCCGCGGGGATGGTCGGCGGCGTGTTGGGCAACCTCATCAGCCCGGTCTGGGTGAGGCACTTTTCGAGCGTGCCACCGGCCGGAGTGGGGGCGGAGGCGGCGTCGCTCGATCTCGCGGCCGGGCTGCGCTCGCTCGCGTGGTTCATCGCACCGGGCCTGCTCGCCGCGGTCGTGCTTGCCGCGGCCATCCACGCCGTACCCCACCGCCACGCGACCGCGTACGCCGACCACGCGATGCTCACGCGGGCCCAGCGGGTATCGCGCTGGCGGTCGGTCTGGCTGCTTTACATCGGCAACATCCTCCGCTTCACCGTGGACATGTGCCTTATCACGCTCATCGTCCGGTGGAGCGAGGTGCTCGCGGTCGGCACAGCCGAGGCGAGGGTGGTTGGCGCGGACATCGGCGCGATGCTCACGCCGCAACTGCGATCGACGGCGTCCGAACTGAATGGCTTGCTCCAGGCCGCGAGGCAGGCCGGCATGGGCATCGGAGGGCTCGCGGTCATTTTCCTGCTTCGCGGGCGAGGAGAGCGCATGCAACTCGTGCTCGTGCCGCTGGCGGGCGCGGTGTGCATCGCGATCACGCCGTGGGCGTCGCACCTGGGTTTCTGGATGGCGATGCTGCTGTGCGCCGCCGCGGGAGTCGGCTACGGCGGTGTCATGCCCACGACGCTGAGCCTCGCGCAGCGGCTGCTGCCGCACCGCACGGGCCTTGCATCGGCCTTGATGCTCGGCGGTGCGTGGGCGTTCGCATCGGCGGGGCCGCAGCTTGCCCAGCTGCTCTTCGGGTCGATGGGCCTGGCCGGCGCGATGCTGGTGATCGCGCTGCTGCTCGCGGCGTCTGGCGTGCTCGGGTTCATGCTCACTCCGCCGGGGCGGGCGTGAACCTGTGCGTGGGCGGAGGCTCGGCGACCAGCGGCTGGTTGTCCTTCAGAACGACGGTCTGCCCGTTCACGCGGACCATGCCGTACGTGCCGCCGGTCTCGGAAAGGGCCGAGAGCAACTGGCGATCATCGAGCAGGCAGACACGGGGCGACGACGCCGAGCCCGCGGTGTGCGAGCCTCCGACCGAGTCCGCGCCGCACACCGTCAACCGCTCGCCGGCGTCGGAAACGACGCGGATCGTCACGGTGCGATGCGCGGCCACGGCGGGTGCAACCGGCTCGGGCGGTGTCGTTCTGCTGGGCGGCGGTTGGGGCGTGGGGACCACCGCCACTTCGCCGCCCTCGCGATTGGCCGTCGAAGCCGGCCGCGGCAGGGCGAGCCAGGTCGCGGCGGCGATCAAGCCGATCCCGGCCGTGGCCGCGATTGCTCGGCGAGCGGTGCAATCTCGCCGCGTGCAGCGTGCAAGCCGCGACTGCAACCCGACGAGGATCTCCTCGCCGCGCCGCACGCCGGAGGGCGAGAGGCCGGTGACAGTGGATTCGGACGTTCGGCTGGATTCACTCATGGTTGTTCTCCCGATGGTTCCGCGAAGCGGCGTGGATGGCGCGCCGGATTCGACCGTGCACCGAGCCGACGGTCGTGCCGAGGATCTGCGCGATCTGCGAGAGCGTCGCGCCACCGGAGCGGAGCCGCAGCGCGGTCTGATCGGCTTCATCCATCGCGAGCAGCGTGCGGTGCAGTTCATCGAGCCGCGCGATAGCGGTTCCGACCGGGTGCGGCTGGATATCCGTTCCCGCCCGTGGTCCCGCGCGCTTCGCGGCCCGCAGTTCTCGCCGGATCAGGTCGATCGTGGCCGACCGGGCCAGCGCGGTGAGCCACGCATCGACATCCGCCTCGCTGTGAAGGCGCGACATCGATGCTCGGTGGCCGATCACACGCACGAACGTCTCCTGCACCACGTCGAGTGCGAACGACTCATCCCTCCCCGTCCATCTCCGCGCGAGCCGGGCCACCAGCCCGATCCGCGATCGGTACAGTGTGGCCAGCGCCCCTTGGTCGCCGCGTGCGATCGCGCTGCCGAGCGCGGCGACACAGGCGGCCGATGCCGTGGAAGGCATCGCCTCGCCCGTGGCGCTGGTGGGGGATGATCCCTGGGGTGGACCTTGCTGCACGTGCGGACCGCGATCCGGCGTTGGGGTGATCAGCAGGTTGGAAAGGGTGAGGCGCGCGGCCGCGGTTGAAGCGTCGGCGAGCCTCGGGCCGCGGGCGACCGGGTCGAAGGTCATGGAGCGGGAACGGGCCGTGCGATCCTCCCTGCCGCACCGGGCGCTCGCGCGGCCTCTGACACAACAGTAGTGCTACCTGTCCTCGCCTTTCTGGATCATCTGATCGACATCCAGCCCGGGCAGATCGGGCTCGTTGGCCTTGGCGCGGCGGACGGTGGTGAGGTATTGGGCGATGACCATGTGCTGCTGGCGTGTGGCGATCATGGGCATTTTGCCGGTGCGCTTCCACATTTCCATCACCCAGTACCGCGCGGCGTACTTCTGCCGGTTCGGGTCCTTCGGAGCGTAGCGGTACGCCTCCTCCTGGTCATATGGGCCGACCTCATCCCAGTTGCCGGGCACGGCCAGTTTGCAGAACGTGTACAGGTCCTTGTGCAGCGGTTCCAGGTCCTTGACTTCGTACACCAGTTTGACCGAGGGGCCGGCAACCCCCAGAGCCGCCGCGGCCGGAGAGGGAGCGCCGACACCCGGCGGTCCCTCCCCTCCTCTGGTGTTCACCTGCGCCCGGAGCACTTCGAGCTGGGCTTGGGCGGCCCGCACGTCGGATTGGGCCCGCTCGACGTTGCTCTCGGCCTGGTTCAGCCCGGAGCGGGCGACGTTCACTTCCGCGACGCTCATCGTGCCGGACTGGTGCAGCGTCTCGGCTCGCTCGAGGTTTTCCTTGGCGATCTTCACCTCCGCATCGCATCGCTTCAGCATGTTCTTCTGCTGCTCAAGCTGCGCCTCGAGCGTGACCTCCTGCATCTTCATCGTCGCGGACAGTTTCGCGGACTCGTAGGCCCGATCTCGCTTGGGCTGCAGCGTGGCGCGGAGTTCCGAGAGCAGCGACGCGACCAGATCCTGCTGGCTCTGGGTTCCGCGGCAGATGAGCAACTGCGATTCCTTGTGCAGGAGAAACTCCGGCGGGTCGATCTTGCCCTCGGGCGCGTTGGCGGAGGTTTCGAGCTCGGCCGCCGCCCGGAGCGCGCCGAGCACGTTCTCGACCGGCATCGTCAGGCTCGGATCCGGCGGCAGGCCTTCGGGTGACTCCACCAGCGTTCGCAGCGAGTGCACGCGGCTGAAGCGAGGGGGCTGCGGCGGCGACATGGCCATGTTCGGCTGCCCGGGGAGCAAGACGCGGCCGACCTTGGCGTAGCGCAGGGCGAACGTCAGCGACTGCTCGTTCGGTGAGCCGATGAACCGTGCGGAGACGGCTGTGCCGGCCTGCTCGGGGAAGGCGTAGGTGAGTGATTCGAGCGCGGTCTTGGGTGTCACGTTGACCAGCGAGATCGCGGGGACGGTCTCATCCTCGGCTTCCTTGGGCACCACGATGTTGACGGGCTGGCCGGCCTTGGTCGCGGCATCGCGGACGGCCTGCACATACGCGGCGAGCGTGCCACCGGCGAAGTTGATGTTGATGGTCGGGCCGGTGTTGCCGGGGTCCTCTTCAGGCAGCGTTCTTCCCTCCGGCGGCGTGGCCTTCGATGGCCGCGCACCGGGAGTGGTTCGGCCCGACTGGGTCGGCTGACCGGGCTGTGTCGCCGCGGGCTGGTCGGACTGGGCCAGCGCGGGAAGGGGAAGGGTGATCGATCCTGCCGCGGCCAGGATCAGCGTGGCGATCGGTGTGGCGAGGTGGGCGGGCAGGGCCTTCCGGTTGCGGTGCATGGTTTGCATGGGCGGTGTGCTCCTTGCCCTGTCAACGCCACCGGCATACCTGCTTGGCGCGGCCTCTGAGTTTTTCCTGCTTTCCTGCTCTTCCTCTTCCGTTCCGCCCTCCGCCTAGACTGCTCCCCATGCACTACGACGCCCACACCCCCATCATCGCCGATCTCGAGGCGCGGATTTTGACGATCCGCGACTCGCTTTAACTACGAAGCCGAACTCGCCAAGCGCAAGGACCTCGAAGGGCAGATGGAGCAGGCGAACTTCTGGGACAACCCCAAGAACGCCCAGGCGATCGTCGCGCAGGTGAAGTCGCTCAAGTCGCGGTTCGACCCGCTGACCAAGGTGATCGCCGATTTCGACGATGCCAAGACCGCGTACGAGATGGCCAAGGAGAGCGGGGACAAGGACCTGCTGGCCGAGGCGGATGAGCAGTTGTTCCAGTTGTATGGCGACCCCGTCGCGGGCGGGGGCCGCATGGAGAAGGTCGAGATGCGGTCGCTCCTCAGCGGCAAGCACGACTTCAGGAACTGCTTCCTCACGATCACGGCCGGCGCGGGCGGCAAGGAGGCCAACGACTGGGCCGACATGCTCCTGCGGATGTACATCTTCTATTGCGAGAAGATGGGCTTCGCGATGGAGGAGGTCGCCAAGACCTACGGCACCGAGGTCGGCGTCGATCAGGTCGTGCTGCTCATCAAGGGCGACTTCGCGTACGGCTACCTCGCCTGCGAGCGCGGCACGCACCGGCTGGCCCGCGTCAGCCCGTTCAACGCCGAGGGCAAGCGGCAGACCAGTTTCGCGACCGTCGATGTCACGCCCGAGTTCGAGGAGACCTCGATCGAGATCCCCGAGAAGGACCTGGAGATCACGCCGTTCGTTCGTGCGAGCGGCCCCGGCGGTCAGAACGTCAACAAGGTCGCCACCGCCATCCGCCTGGTCCACAAGCCCACCGGCATCATGGTCGTCGCCAGCACCTACCGCGACCAGCCGCAGAACCGCAAGCAGGCGATGAACGTCCTCATGGCCAAGCTCGAACAGATCGAGGAAGAGAAGAGGGAACGGGAACTCAATGCCGCAACGGGGGGGGCGGTCGAGCGCGGCTGGGGGACGCAGATCCGGTCGTATGTGTTCTATGACAACCGCGTGAAGGACCACCGGACCAACCACGAGATGTCGGACTACGAGCGGGTTCTGCGAGGCGAGATCGAAGGCTTCATCGATGCCGAACTGCAGCGGAAGCGGAAAGAGAAGTCGGCGGCGCAGGCGGCGGCACGGTAATCACGCGACTCGTGGAGTCGAGCCCGCGTAGAGCCGAGCCGCGCAAGCGGCCGGTGCCTGACTCGCGGTCACAGGTCAGGAGTTCGACATGCCCACCCTCAGCGAGTTCTACGGCATCTCGATCTGCATGTACTTCGAGGACCACCCTCCGCCACACTTTCACGTGTTCTACGGCGGCGAGGAAGCCCAGGTCTCGATCGAGACGCTGGAGATTCTGCGCGGCAAACTCCCCAAGCGGGCGTACAACCTCGTCGTGGAGTGGGCGCTGATCCACCGCGAAGAACTGCGGCGGGCGTGGGCACAGGCCGCCCAGCCGCAGAGCATCGACCCGATCGACCCTCTCCCCTAACATTCTGGCATGATCCGCATCGTCTCAGCCAAGCCCGAACCCGCGCCGGGCTACAAGCTCCGCCTCACGTTTACCGACGGCCGCGAGGGTGTGGTCGATCTGGCTCATCTGGTCGGCCGCGGCCCGTTCGCGGCGTGGAATGACCGGCGCGTGTTCGAGCAGGTCTCCGTCGATCCCAAGACGAAAACGGTCTGCTGGCCGGGAGGGGTTGATCTCGATCCTGATGTTCTGTACAGCAAGGCAACCGGCGTAGCCCTGCCAGGAATGGATGCGGCGGCGTGATTGGCCTCATGCATGGTCACGTTCAAAGCAGCGTGACCATGCCACCTCTATGAAGACCCGTCGGAAGTCAAGCGGCGAGAGCGCTCCCATTCATCTATCCGAGCGTGGACCGGGTCTGTGACGAGCCGGTCCTGCCCATCTGGGGTGCATCCGAGGCGTGTGGAGCCGGCTGCACTTCCAGCCGACGAGCATTGAGGCCCAGGTGGCACTCGAGCTTGCCGGCCCCGCACGCGGGTTCGCTTCCGTCGCCGGACCTTCCCGGTCCGTCCGTTCACGATTCACGGTCATGCGGCCATCGGCAGCTCCTTCATCTGGTGGTACAGCCCGCGCAGCCAGCGATTCGCCACCGCGCCGATGATCACGCTCGCGGGCTTGCCGCGGGCCGGCATCGACTCGGACAACTGCCGCCACCGCGGCTCGTACCGCCGCAGCCGGTGCGCCGCTTCGATCACCACGCTCTTGAGCTGCGGGTCGCCCGCCTTGATCATCCCCGAGTCCGCCCCGCGCTGACCGCTCGAAGCGTTCCGCGGGGTCACCGCGCAGAACCGTGCGAGTTGCTTGCCGCTGGTGAAGCGGTCGAACTGCCCGATCAGCGCCCGCATCGTCCACGCGGTGACCTCGCCGATGCCCTTGATCAAGAGCAGCTTCTCCACGACCGGGTCACCTTCGGTCCTTACTCGCAGACGCGCCTCCACCTT
>JADLCX010000008.1 GCA_020846975.1 Phycisphaerales bacterium | reverse complement strand
CGGTGGCCATCGCGGCTTCACGTCAAGGACGGACGAACATGGCGGACATCGCACACGAGGACCAGATCCGCGCCGACGAGCGCGACCGGCTGAAGGAGATCGAACTGACCTGCCGCCCCATCTTCGCGGGTGGGGGCGAGCGGGACTGGGGCGTGCACCAGAAGCGTGTAGACGACATGAAGGCCAAGGCCGTCGCGGGTGACATGACCGTCAGCGAACTCCGCGCGGGCGTGCTTGAGGTCCTGCGGGCCTCGCGCCCCGTGTTCTCCGGCGTCATCACCGGGGGCGGGTCGGGCCACATCCCGCGTGCCCGGGTGATCGAGGCGGCGATCCTCAAGCGGGCGGGCTTCGCCGCGCTCGCCGAGAAGTCCCTCGGCCCGGCATGCATGGAGGCGGCGGACGACCTCCGCGTGGCCCACACCCTTGACCTTTGCCGCGCGGCCTTGCAGCACGAAGGGATCGACGCGCCCGCCGACCGCGAGGGCATGGTGCGCGCGTCCCTGACGACGCACACGCTCACCGAGGCGCTCGGTGCGGCGGTCAACAAGGTGCTACTCGACGGCTATCAGGAGAGTCCGGCCACCTGGCGGTCGTTTGCTGGTGTGCGAAGCGTGCCGGACTTCAAGACGGCCACGGCGATCCGCCCGTCGTTCACCGGCTCACTTCAGCAGATCCCGCCGGGCGGCGAGTTCAAGCACGGCGGGGCCGACGAGGCGACGACCCAGTACAAGGTGGACACCTACGGCAAGATGTTCTCCATCGACCGCCGCGACCTCATCAACGACGACCTGTCGCTGTTCGACAGCGTCGCCCGCGCGATGGGCCAGGCGGCGATGCGGAAGCTCAGCGATCTGGTGTACGACACCCTGCTGTCGAACGCCGGAGCGTTTTTCTCCGCGGGCAACGGCAACTACATCACCGGGGCGGACACGAACCTGAGCATCGACGGCCTGACCAAGGCCATCACCGCCATGCTCACGCAGCGAGACGCCGAGGGCAACGACCTGGACCTGCGGCCGACGCGCCTCGTCGTGCCGCCGGAACTCCAGACGGTGGCCCGCGCCGTGCTGGAGAGCGAGTACATCGCGGCCCAGACGAACCTGCCGACCGGCAACAGCCTGAGGAACGCGGTGGGCCTCGAGGTCGAGCCGCGCCTGAGCAACACCAAGAAGTACGGCTCCAAGGCTTCGACGAAGCACTGGTACCTGTTCGCGGCTCCGGCGGCGAGCCCGATCATCGTCGGCTTCCTCAACGGCCAGCAGACGCCGACTGTCGAGTTCTTCGGGCTCGATCAGACGGTGAACAAGTTGGCGGTGTCGTGGCGCGTCTACTTCGACTTCGGCGCAGCCCTGTGCGACCCGCGGGCGGCGGTGCGGAGCAAGGGCGAGGCGTAAACAGACGGCGCTGGTGCGGCCGGGGGGCGGTTGCGGGCTGCCCCCGGCCTTTCTCTCACACGGATCACGGATGACGCACGCCGCGCCGATCGCGGCGGCGCGATGGGTGCGCTCATGGTCGAGCAGCAGGACATCCCGCCGTCCCAGATCCAGATCGGGGACATCGCGTTCGGGATCGAGTTTATCGAGGTCCCCGATGCCGCCGCGCGTTGGAACGAGGTGATCGACCACATCGGCGCGTGGTTGCTGGCTGAGTGGGAGCGTGAGCAACAGGAAAGCGAGCCGGAGTGACAGCGCAGCACTGCACAGAGTTCGGCATCATCGTCGCTGCGGGCCAGCGGTATGCCCGCTGGTATGACGATGGCCCGTCGCCAAGCCGCTACGACGGCAGCGATCCAATCGACGTGGAGCGGGCGTATCGGATCGCGTTTCTTGCTGCCGCGACCGAAGTGCACAAGTGGATCGTGCCTGACGAGAAGGCAGTCGAGGCTGCGTGGCAGGCCAGGTGTGAGACCTACTCCGTCGCCCGCGTGATGCTCCCTTCGGCCGACTACTTCGGCGTGTCCGATCAGGACGAGCGGAGAAGGTTCATCGGCGAGCAGACGGCGTATCGGTTGATGCACGCCGCCGAAGCAGCACAGCTCCGTGGTCGTCATCAAGCGCTTGCCACGTCCGCCGACGCGTGGTCGCGACTCTCCGATCTCGGCATCTCCGACGACCGGATCGTTGGGTCGCTGCTGCCCGCCTGGCTCGCTGAGGTGCGGGCCTGGGCAGAACAGCCCGCGAGGCCCAACGTCGCCGCCGTGCCGCCCGTACTCGATGAGACCGAAGACGCGCTGCGGCTGGTTGCGTCGAAGGAGGCCGCTCCGCCCATGCCCCACACCGAGCCCCCGCCTCCGCAGTTCATCAGTGTTCGTCAGCTCATGGCTGCATGCCCGGCGCTGCGTCCGCCCGTGATCGACGGCCTGCTCCGCGAGGGCGAGACGATGAACCTGATCGCATCGCCCAAGACCGGCAAGTCGTGGCTCGTGCTCGACCTGGCGATAGCGGTGGCCACCGGTCGCTCCTGGCTCGGCCGCTTCCCGACCGTCGCCGGCGATGTGCTGATCATCGACAACGAGCTGCATGGCGAGACCTCCGCCAACCGCATCCCCAAGGTCGCCAAGGCCCGCGGGCTCGGCACCGACGAGTTTGCCGACAGGGTGTTCATCCGCAACCTGCGAGGCGGGCTCCAGGACATCGTCTCGCTCGGATCGTTCTTCCGCGCTATCGAGCGGGGACGCTTCCGCCTGATCGTGCTCGACGCGTTCTACCGCTTCCTGCCCGCGGGCATGGACGAGAACGCCAACGCCGACATGGCGTCGCTCTACAACCACATTGACCGATACGCCGCAGACCTGGGCTGCGCGTTCGTGCTGATCCACCACAGCAGCAAGGGCAACCAGTCAGGCAAGTCAGTGACCGACGTCGGCGCGGGCGCTGGCAGCCAGAGCCGCGCGACCGATGCCCACCTGGTCCTTCGGCAGCACGAAGAGCCGGACGTGGTTGTGCTCGATGCGGCCGTGCGGTCATGGCCGCCGCAGGAGTCGGCGTGCCTGCGCTGGGCGTTCCCCGTGTGGGACGTGGCCTACGACCTCGACCCCAAGCGGCTCAAGGTCGAGACCCCTCGCCGACGGCAGCGTGCCGACCGCCCATCGCCGCCCGAGGACTGGACCCCGGAGCGTTTTGTCGGCGCGTTCATGTCAGGCGGCCCAGCGCTGCGCGACGAGATCCTACTGGCCGCCGCCAAGGACCTATCACACGCCAAGGCGAGCAGCATGCTCAAACTCGCCGAGGCCCGGGGGCTTGTTCAGCGCGTTCAGCCCGGCCCGTCCGATCGCGTCCGTTTCGTCGTGGCCCGGAGATCCGAGGCTGGCCCGTGAGGGGGGGAGGGGGGTTGCGCGCAAACACGTACGCGCGTATGCCCCCCCCGGGGGGGCATACGCACCCGGGGGGTGTGGGGGGGAACTCGACCCCCCTACCCCCAAGCGGGTCCTCGGACAAAACGGGCGTTTCCGCTTGGCCCGCGGGAACAGCAGCGGAGATGGACAGACTTTGTTTCGCCTGTCCGGGCGCGATTTGCCCCCACATCGCCCCCTTCGCCCCGATCTGGCCAGACCGCCTTGAACTTTCCGACCCATGACGCCCTGATGTGACCAACGCGGGTGGCGACACCGCCCGCGATGGAGACCACGAACATGAACGCGAAGAAGACCACGAAACCCGAACCGACCGCACCCGAGGCCTACGCCGCGCGGTCCAACGACATCGCCCGCCTGATCGATGTGCTGCAGATGGAACTCGAGAAGCACGCCGACGCCGCGAAGGGCGACCAGAAGTGCTGGGGACGCGTCGGCGACCTCGGCAAAGTCCGCAGCGACCTGATGGACACGGTCGCGTTTATGAGCGGGATGGACCGGGAGGACGTCGAGCGCTTTCTGGCCGACTGAGCGCGCCCCGGCGCGGGGCACCGCGCCGCGGGCGATTCGCCGCCGCGTGTGCAGCGGTGTTTCGCACCCCATGTTTGGAGATGATCATGAGCAAGAAGACGAAGAAGGCCCCGAATACCGTCCGCATGTCCAAGAGCGCCGCTCGCGCCGAGGGCGCTGCCCGTACCAAGCGGAGTCTGGCCAACGCGAAGGCGACCGCCGGTTCGAAGCACGCCGCAGACAAGCGGCTCAGCGCCATCAGCGCCGCCGCCAAGGTGCTGGCCGACGCTGGCAAACCGATGCGGGCGAAGGAGATGATCGAGGCGGCAAGCGCGAAGGGCCTGTGGTCGAGCCCGAAGGGCAAGACCCCCGAGGCCACGCTGTACGCCGCCATCATCCGCGAAATCGCCGCCAAGGGGAAGGCGGCTCGCTTCAGCAAGGTCGAGCGCGGCCTGTTCGCCGCGACGGAGGTGGCATGATCGCCAACGACATCCGCTTTGCGGTTGGCTATGCCCGGCGCTCGACTGATCTGCAGGAACGGTCGCTTCCCGACCAGAAGGCGGCGGTCGAGCGCTGGGCTCGCGATCACGGATTCCGCATCCTGCGGTGGTTCGTGGATG
>JADLCX010000007.1 GCA_020846975.1 Phycisphaerales bacterium | reverse complement strand
CGTCTCACGAGCGGATAAGGCGGGGGCCCGGCCCCCCCCCCCTCACCCCCCGCCGCACCTGCTACCCTCGAACCACCTAGAGTCCCCCTGCACCTCCCGCCACCCCTCCCCCTCACGAGCCCCGGAGCCCTGATCCATGTCCATCGGCAAGCACGACGCCTTCGAAGCCCGCGGCAACGCCTACGAGGAGGCCTACTTCCGCAAGCGGGATGCGGAACTGGTCGAGAAGCTCCGCGGGGTCTTCCAGGCCCGGCGGGAGCGCGAGGAACTCCAGAGCCTGACCGGCATCACCAGCGATGAAGTGCTCGACCGCCTCATGGCCGTGCAGGTCAAGGGCGAGATGCTCACCGCGTTCAAGTTGCTTCCCCTGGTCGAGATCGCCTGGGCCGATGGCGTGTGCGACAGGCGCGAGGCCGAGGCCGTGGTGCGGGCGGCGATCAAGTTCGGCATTCCCGACGACAGCGCGGCGCTGGCGCGGATCAAGGAGTGGCTCGAGCGCGGTCCCAACCCCGAGGCCCGCAGGGCGTGGACCATGTACGCCGGGGAACTCCGCAAGGTCCTCTCGCCGGCCGAGCTCAAGACCTTCCGCGAGGACCTGCTCGCGACGGCCAAGGAGATCGCGTCGCTCTCCGGCGGCATCCTCAGCACGTTCTTCCAGGTCAGCGCCGAGGAGAAGTCGGTGATGAAGAACATCACCGACGCGCTGGGCGGGTGAGAACGCGATGCCGATCTCCGCGGAAATCCTGGCGTACAACAAGGCGCAGTCGGCGGCGGACCGGAAGATCTGCGATGCGCTCGCGAGGGCCATCGAACGGAACCTCGCGCAGGCAGAGTGCAAGGTCTGGCATCGGCACCCGGTCTGGTTCATCGATGGCAACCCGATCGTCGGCTACAGCAAGTTGAAGGCTGATGGAGGGGCGATCCGGCTGATGTTCTGGAGCGGGGAATCGTTCGACGAGCCGGGCCTTCAGAAGGATCCGCCCGAGTCGAGGTTCAAGTCGGCCGGCGCGCGGTACACCGATGCGGGCCAGATCGTCGAGAAGGACCTGAGGCGCTGGCTCGACAAGTCCGTCGAGATCCAGTGGGACTACAAGAACCTCGTGAAGCGCAGGGGCAGGCTCGTGCGCGTGAAGTAGGCGAACATGAACACGGGCATCGTCGATCTCCGTTCCGACACCGTCACCCGGCCGACCTCGGCGATGCGGGCCGCGATGGCCGCGGCGGAGGTCGGGGACGATGTGCTCGGGGATGACCCGACGGTCATCCGGCTGCAGGAGCGCATCGCCGAGATCATGGGCAAACCGGCGGCGGTGTTCGTGCCGAGCGGGAGCATGGCCAACCAGGCCGCGATCCGCGCCCACACCGAGCCGGGCGACGAGGTGATCGCGCACCGCGACAGCCACATCATCCACTACGAGACCGGCGCGCCCGCGGCCCTGTCGGGCGTGATGATCCGGCCGCTCGATGGGCCCGCGGGGCTGTTCGACGCGGCCGATGTGGACGGGGCGGTGCGGCCGAACAACGCGCACTCGCCGTGGTCGAAACTCCTGGTGGTCGAGAACACGCACAACCGTGGCGGTGGCTCGGTCTGGAAGATGGACCGGATCGAGCGGGTGGCGGAGAGGGCGCGGGCGCACGGGCTGAAGTCGCACCTTGATGGCGCTCGGGTGTGGAACGCGTGCATCGCGACCGGGCACGCACCTGCCGAGTACGCGCGGCACTTCGACACGGTGAGCTGCTGCTTCAGCAAGGGCCTGGGCGCGCCCGTCGGGAGCGCGGTGTGCGGGAGCAGGGAGACGATCACCCGCGTGCACCGCTTCCGCAAGATGTTCGGGGGCGCGATGCGGCAGGCGGGGATCCTCGCCGCGGCCGCGCTGCACGCGCTTGAACACCACCGCGAGCGGATGGCGGACGACCACGCGAACGCGCGGCGGCTGGCCGAGGGCGTCGGCGGCATCCGCGGGCTCTCGATCCCGCTTCCGGTCGAGACCAACATGGTGTTCTTCGATGTCGAGCCGGCGCTCGGCACGGCGGCGGCGGTCTGCGAGCGGCTCAGTGCCCGCGGCGTGTGGGCGCTGGCCACCGCGCCGCAGCGGGTCCGCTGCGTCTGCCACCTGGATGTGGATCGGGCGATGATCGATCGCGCGATCGGCGAGATCGCGGGGACCGCGGCGCCATCGCCGGGCAGAAGCCTCGCGCACGCGTGAGCGCCCGGTCAAAGCCGGTCGATCAGGCTCATGACGATCTCGACGGCGATGAGGATGATGATGATCCACTCGAGCGTCTCGGTGCGGCGGGCCGAGTCGTGGTCGTTCATCTTGGAGTAGATGCTCTGGAGCGTGCTGAGTTTGCGCTCGATGCTGGTATCGCGCTCGGGAAGGTGGAAGCGCTGGCCCGCGAGGCGGTAGACCCGCGCGAGGTACTGATCGCCGATGAGTTTGAGCGCGTTGTTGACTCCCTCGAACAGCAGCGCGCTGTCCACCTGCAGTTGGGCGATGCGCTTGGTCGGTCGCGAACCGGCCGGGAACACGCGTCCGAGCCCGCTGGGCCGGTCCTGCGAGGCGAGGTAGGCCTCGTCGAGGCTCTCGTCGAGGCGGTCGTCGAGCACGCGCATCTCGAGGAGTTCGACGTTGGCGAACTCGAGCACGGGCGCGACATCGCCGGCGTCGCGGTCGAGCAGGATCGAGGAGTTCCAGTCGATGATCGCGGCATCGTCGGGGCCGTAGGAGAGGCGGCTGCCGAGCGCGTCGATGACCTGATCGGCGGACATCGGGCCGGGCTCGCCGCGGAGCACGCGGGCCAGTTCGGACGGCGCGAGTTCGAGCAGTCTCGACGGCGGGCAGGGCCGGCCGCCGTGTTCGACCTGCTCGATCCGGTAGATGATGTAGTCCTCGACCTGGGGCGTGAGGCCCGGGCGCCTCGCCGCTGGCGTGATCTTGTCGAGGAACGACTCGGCGTGAGCACGGGCATCGCCGAGCAGGCCGGGATGGTCGGTCAGGCCGCTGGCGAGTTCGACCAGCCTCGCCAGTTGGCCCGAGAACGGGATGCGGTAGTTCGCCAGGCACGCGCCGAAGTCGAAGACCAGCAGTTCGACGCGCGGCTCGGTGGTGAAGCCGGCGACCACGATCGGGCTTCCGGGCACTTCGAGGCGCAGGGGCGCCGGGCGGTACTGGAAGTACGATGGGGAGCGACGCTTGAGTCGCATCGCTTCACGCTGCGCATCGGCCGCGAGGAGCCGCTCGGCGTGGAGGAGGTCGATCGAGAAGGCCAGATCGAACACGAACAGCGGGCAGCAGACCGCGCGGTGAACGACGGGCGCGGGCGGGGGATTGTCGCTGGTGAGGGCGGGCACGATCGTCAAGCATAACCTCAAACCACGGAGTTCGCGGCATCCCGACCCCGCTCGAACCGGTACACACGACTGCCCATGAACACACCAACCCGCCGATCGATCGAGTCGTTGTTCCTTGCCGCCGCGCTGCTGCCCGGCTCGGCGGCGTGGGGTCAGCCGAACGGGGGCGCACCGCCCGCTCCCGCGCATCCAGCGCCCGCGACGACCGCGCCGACCGACGTCGTGCCCGCGTTTTCGCTGGCGGATGCGGTGGTGATCGGCGCGAGCGTGTCGGCGGGCGCGGAGGTTTCGCTGCCGGGCCTGCCGCCGACGGTGCTCGAAGGCCACTGCAACCTGGCGGATGTCCTGGGCGCGACGCTGGGACCGACGGCGGTCGTGTTGCCGAAGGCGCCCGGCGCGAGGGCGCGGATCAACTCGCTGGCGCCGCGCAGCCTCGCGAGTTGGAGGTTCTTCGAGTCGCCCGACGCCATGGCCGAGCGGCAACTGAGCGCGGTGAAGAGCGCGGGCACGACTACCGGGATCGTCTTCGCGCTCGACTACCTGTTCTGGCACGCGTACGGGGGCGGGCTGAGCGATGAGGTGCGGCGCAAGCAGTTTCAGAAGGGGCTGGACCGGCTCGCGTCGCTGCCGCGGACGACGACGATCGTGGTCGCCGACCTGCCGGACATGACGCACGCGATCGGGCTGATGCTGAGCAAGCCGATGGTGCCGCCGGTCGTGCTGCAGGAAGAACTGAACAAGTCGCTGGCCGAGTGGGCGGCCAAGCCCGAGCACGCCAACGTCGTGCTTGTGCCGCTGCGCGAGACGGTCGCGTCATCGTGGGCGAGCAAGCCGGTGAGGCTCGGGAGCGTGGTGTACGACGGCGAGGCGGCCCGCACGCTGCTCACCAACAGCGGGCTGCACGCGACGGCCGGCGGGCTTATCGCGCTGGCGCAGGAGGCTCTGGACCGGTTGAAGGCCGCGGGCAAACTGCCCGAGGGCGTGACTTGGGAGCGGGACCGGGCGGTGGTGATGCAGCGGCTGGTGGACGGCAAGAAGGCGGCGGAGGAGGCGAAGAAGGCCGCGGCGAAGGCGGCAACGGAGCCGAAGCCGGTGGCTCCCGCGATGGAGCCCGCCGCACCGAAGTGAGCGAGAAGCGGACGGCGCGGAGCGCCGTTCGGCGGGATCACTGGTCCCACATCCGGAACGTTCGCCGACCGCGCCAGTCGCTGGACGCGGCGGGCATGCAGCCGGTGGTGGTCACCATGACGATGCGGCCTTCGCGGTCGATGGCGATAAGACCGCCGTCGTCGGGGTCGAGTCGCTGGTTGAGCACGATGCTCGCCGCATCCGCGAGCGAGAGGTTCTGGTAGCGAACGAGGCTCGACAACTCGTGGGCGGCGGCGTTGCGGATGAACTGCTCGCCGGTGCCGGTGCAACTGACGCCGAGGGAGACGTTGTTGGCGTAGCAGCCGGCGCCGATGATGGGCGAATCGCCGACGCGGCCGGGCATCTTGGCGGTCATTCCGCCGGTGCTGGTGGCGGCGGCGAGGTCGCCGCGGATGTCGAGCGCGACGCAGCCGACGGTCCCCTGGGTGACATCGGATGGCGCGTGCGTTGCGGCGGAAGTCTTCGGCTGCGCGAGTTCGCGCATCTTCTTTTCGAGCTGCTCCTGCCGGCGCGGGGTGATGAAGTAGGACGGGTCGGCGCGCTCGACGCCCATGGACGCGGCAAGTCGCTCGGCTCCGTCTCCGGTAAAGAGGATGTGGGGCGTTTCCTGCATGATGCGGCGGGCGAAGCTGATGGGGTTCTTGACGGTCTTGGCGCCCGCGACCGCGCCGCAGGCGAGGGTGCGGCCGTTCATGATCGAGGCGTCGAGCTCGCACGTGCCGTCGCGCGTGAGGACCGCGCCGCGGCCGGCGTTGAAGCGCGGGTCATCTTCGAGCACGCGCACGGCGGCTTCTACGGCGTCGAGGCTCGCGCCGCCGGACTTGAGAACCGCCTCACCGGCGGAGAGCGCACGATCGAGCGAGTCGTGGTAGGCCTGACGTTCGGACTCGGGCATCGACGTGTCGAGCATCCCTGCGCCGCCGTGGATGACGATGGCCCAGCGGCCGGTGATGGTCCGCTCTCGCTGTGCGGATTCGTGGCCGCCGGGAGAGGATCTGGAGGTCGAACAGGCCGGGAGCACCATGAGCGTGAGCACTCCAAGAAGGACGATGGCGGGGCGCGTGTTCATGCCGGGAGGATACCCGAAAGCGTCGAATCCGGGGCGAGATTGACGCGCTATGGTGTCGCACGCGTCGGGAAGACGTTGGCGAGGACCAACACTCTGGGTGCGATCATGCTGGCGACAGCGACTCCGAGGTGCCGACCATCGCGGCAGACCGCCGCGGGGGTGTGTGCGGGGGCGATACCGTCGGCGCGGGGTGATCCGCTCGGGGACTGGGTTGCCTGGGACGGCGCGGAGCGCGACCCGCCTTCCGAGGCCGCGGCGGCTTTTCACTGGACCATGCGTACAACCGCGAGCGAGGCTCGCGACCGATGACACGCACAACATCGAAGGAGATTGCATCATGCCCACCATTCCCGTCGGTTCATCCGCGCCGGACTTCACGCTTCGCGATGGGCACGGGCGAGCGCACAGACTCACGGATCTTCGCGGGCGGTCGGTGGTGATCTTCTTCTATCCCGAGGATGACACGCCGCTGTGCACGGGCCAGGCGTGCCAGTTCCGAGATCATCACGCCGACTTCGGCAAGCTGGGGTGCACGCTGCTGGGCATCAGTCCGGACAGCGTGGAATCTCACAGCGCGTTCGCGGCGAAGCACGCGCTGTCGTTCCCGCTGCTGGCGGATGAGCCTGACGCGACGGGCTCGCCGCGGGTGTGCGCGAAGTACGGGGCGTGGGGCGAGAAGAACATGTACGGAAGGGTTGTGCGAGGGATGCTTCGGACAACGTACCTGATCGGCCCCGACGGGCGCGTGGCACGGAGATGGGATCGCGTGAAGACGCCGGGCCACGCGGCGAAGGTGCTGGCCGCGGCCAAGGCACTGCACGGCGGCGAACCACTCGCGACGCCCGGCGAGGGCAAGCCGGTGGGCAAACTCTCGAAGTCGGCGAAGAAGCCCGCGGGCAAGCGGTCGCGGCAGGCGACCGGCCGCGCGGCGTACACGGGCGTGATCTCGACCAAGGGCAAGGGCGCGAGGTCTCGATCGACCAACGCAAGGGTGCGAGTCAAAACCGAGCGCGTGCGGGCGCGGCGGCCGGTGTGAGGCTTTGCACGAACGAACCTGCGAACCTGGCCCGCGGGAAAGGCTGCAACTCAAATTCTTGCGAGCCAATGACTTGCCGGATGTCCCGGTGTGCGGCCGCGCCGGGGCTTGGCGCATCGGGTAGATTGGGTTGAAAAGAGGAGGGACTTCATGAACCGTTGCACTTGCGTGTTGGTCGTGATGGTGATGGCGCTGGCGGTTTCGGCGGCGCGAGTCGCGGGCGCGGATGTGACGCCGCCGCCGACGGGAACATTTTCGGGCGAGGGCCTGACCCTGGTGCTGGCACGCGAGGGCGCGAACTACACCGGCAAGGCCAGGTTGCGGGACGGCGAGTTCCCGCTGAGCGGCACGTTCGATCCGGCCAAGGGCCTGAACGGAACGTTCATGGCCGGGGGGAGCAGTTTCGACTGGTCGGCGAGGGTCGAGGGCAAGGTGTTGAAGTTCAACACTGGCGGGACGGAGTACAACCTGCCGATCCCCGAGGCGTCGCAGGCTCCGCCGGCCGCGGCGGAGAACCCGCTGGCGAAGAAGCCGGCGGCCGCGCCGGCTCCAGCGCCGGCGACGGCGGCGGCGAGCACGCGGGCGGGCGCGATGAAGTTCAACAGGCTGTCGGTGCAGGACCCGCAGATGAACAACATCGAGGCGCTGGGTCTGCTGATTCCCGACGGGTGGAAGACCGAGGGGGGCGTGGTGTGGCTGCACGAGTACAGCATCCTGGCGAACCTGCGCATGACGGTGACGGAGCCGACGACGGGCGCGCAGATCCAGACGCTGCCGGTGCAGAACTTCACATGGGTGGACAACCCGGTGATGCCGATGCAGCCGTGGACGAACTACATGGGCAACATCGTGCTGCGGCCGATCCGGGACGTGGCGACGTTCATCAAGTCGGTGTACGCGATGCCGGACGGGCGGGGCGGGCTGGCGCACCTGGGCGGGGCGCGGCAGGTGGGCGCGGAGAACCTGCCGAAAGTCGTCGAGCAGGTGACGGCGGGGTACGGGGGCATGTCGCAGGTCGCGGCGGAGAAGGTGCGGTTTGAGTACGAGCGCGGCGGGAAGGAGTGGGTCGAGGATGTGTACGTCGCGCTGGTGTTTACGAGCCAGCAGGGGATGACGATCTGGACGGTCAACACGGCGTACGCGTTCCGCGCGCCGAAGGCGGACTTTGACCGGCTGGCGCCGAGCATGACCGCGTGCGTGAACAGCTCGCGGCTGAGCCTGGACTGGTTCGCGGGGTACCTGTACGTTCAGCAGTTGTTCCAGAACCGGCAGAACCAGGGGATCCGCGATGCGGCGGCGATCAGCCAGACGATCAGCCGGAACAGCGAGGAGATCCGGAAGATGTACAGCGATTCGTACCGCAGGCAGTGCGAATCGCAGGACCGAATCAGCCGCGGGTTCAGCGAGTCGATCCGGGGTGTTGAGACGTTCCGCAACCCGTACGAGGATCGATCGATCCAACTGCCCGCGGGGTACAACGATGCGTGGGTGAACGCGCAGGGGCAGTACATTCTCTCGTCGCAGGCGGGGTTCGATCCCAACGTGGGCTCGACCGTGGAGTGGAGACGGATGGAGCAGGCGAAGTGACGGGCGGGCCATCGTCCGACTATCCTTGCCCCCCGTTCCGAATCCGCACCACGCTTCCTTTGAGGCCCAGACATGCCCGCCGTTTCAGCCCAGACGCACACGATCCTGCCCGCCGACTCGAACCAGGCGCTTGGTCTCGCCAAGTACGCGCTGGATTTCATGTGGAGAGAGCCGTCACAAGGCGGCGGAGACCCGGACGCGGGCGTGCTGGACCGGACGGAGATGTTCCACACCGACGCGTGCCTGTGCGGGATCTCGGCGCTGGCGCTGGGGACCAACGCGCCGACGCTGCTGCGTCAGGAGGCGCTCGGGTACACGGTGATGGCGGGCGGGAGCGGGACGTGCGGTCCGATCGGCGCGGCCAGGCGGCACGGTGCGACGGTGTTCGGATCGAGCATCCTCGTGCAGCCGGAGAAGGCGATCGTCGCCAACAGCGCGGCGGTGCGTGAGTGGGACAGCAACGGGACCAACTTCGGGTACAACCCGGAGCTTGGCCACACGGCGGGAGAGTTCGGGCACAACGACTTTTACCCGGTGGCGGTGGCCGCGGCGCAGATGATGGGGGTGGACGGGAAGTTTGCGGTGAAGGGGATGGTTCTGCTGGACGAGATCCGCGGCCGGCTGGCGGAGGTGTTCAGCCTGAAGACGTACAAGGTCGATCACGTGGTTCACGGGGCGATCGCCAGCGCGGCGACGTTCGGGGCGATGTTGAAGGCGACGCCGGAGCAGATCGAGAGCGCGATCGGGATGGTGGTGGCGCACTACATCCCGTTCCGGGCGATCCGCGCGGGCAAGCAACTGAGCGACAGCAAGGGCGCGAGCGCGGCGATCAGCACGGAGGCGGCGGTGCTTGCGACCAAGCGGAGCATGGCGGGGTTTCTGGGGCCGCGCGACATCTTCCGCAACCCCGAGGCGATCTTCAGGATCTTCGAGGGTCCTGGGCAGATGTTCCAGAAGGTCGGGAGCGGCAAGGCCAACACGGACAAGGCGTACGCCAGCCCGTTCGAGCTGGTGCTCGGGCGCGCGGGGAGCGACTTCGCGGTGATGGGGATGCACTTCAAGCTGGGGCTTTACGAGCATCAGAGCGCGGGCGCGCTGCAGGGGTTGATCGACCTCTTGAACAAGAACCCTCGGCTGCTGGATGACGCCGGCGGCAACAAGATCAAGAAGATCGAGGTGACGGCGTACGAGCCGGCGTTCGGGATCATCGGCGACCCGGCCAAGCGCGACCCCAAGACGCGGCAGAGCGCGGACCACTCGATGCTGTACCTGGTGTGCACGAAACTGCGCAAGGCTCTGGAACTGCGGCAGAGCCGCAACGGCTCGGGGCCGGGAACGCTGGGGTTCAAGGAGTTGATGCTGTTGCCGGACGATTTCTCCGGCGAGGCGATCCACCACAGGGTGACGCGCTCGCTCATGGAGAAGATGACGTTCGCGCACGGCGGCGAGGAGTACGACCGTCGGTACCCGGACGGCATCCCGACTTCGATCGCCGTGACCGACGACACCGGCAACCGCCACGACAGCGGGCTGGTGATGTACCCGGGCGGCCACGCGCGGAACACGACCGCGGATCTCAAGGGCATCCTCAACCACAAGTGGACCCGGCTGGGCGAACTGGCGGTCGGCGATGGCGGGGCGGCCGCGGCGAGGAACCTGACGGCGAGGTACAGCGGGATGGCTCGCAAGAACGCCGCGGACGTCGCGGACCTGAACGACTTCACGCTGAGCGTGAGGGGGAAGTTCGAGTAGACGTCCGGGACGCCGGGCCGGCCGGCGCCGATACTCACGTCTCGGGCAAGGAGGATTGCCGGCCGCGCCCGGTGGGCTTTGCCATTGACCGCGACGGCCAGCTCGCAAGCCCGCGTGTTCGGTTAGACTGGGCGCATGAAGCGAGCGGTGTGGCTGATCGTGGCGCTGGTGGTGGGGCTGGTCGTCGGCGGCGTGCTGCACGAGTGGCGGCTCGCGCCGCCCGAGTGGCTTCCATCGCTGGTGCGGAAGTGGCTGGGGTCGGAGTGGCTCCCCGCGCTGATCCTGAACTGGCTGAACATCGTCGGACAGGTGTTCCTCAACCTGATCTTCATGATCGTGATCCCGCTGATCGCCTCGGCGCTGATCCTGGGTGTGTACGAACTGGGATCGGCGCGGGGATTCGGGCGGGCGCTGGGCCGCACGCTGCTGTTCACGGTCATCACCAGCACGGCGTCGGTGCTGATCGGCGTGGCGATCGTCAACCTGGTGAAGCCGGGCGTCGGGGTGGTCGAGGCGTCGGCGGTCGCGGCGGATGTGGAGCGGATCAGGAGCCAGGCCAGCGCGGCCAAGCCCGCGCACCAGGCGATCATCGACCTTGTGCCGCGCAACCCGGTCAAGGCGGCGGCCAACGCCTTCGACGGCGAGTTCATCTCGTTCGTGGTGTTCTGCCTGCTGGCGGGGATCGCGCTGAGCGTGAGCACGGCGCGGGACGATGCCAAGCGCGTGCTGGTCCCGTTCCTCGAGCAGGTGATGTCGATCAGCCTCAAGATCGTCGGGTTCGCGATGGCGTTCGCGCCGCTGGCGGTGTTCACGCTGGTGCTGCACTCGGCGTTCAAGAACGGGTTCGGGATCTTCCTCAGCCTGGCGTGGTATGCCGGGTGCGTGGTGGCCGGGCTGCTGCTGCAGCACGTGGTGGTGTACTCGATCCTCCTGCGCACCATCGGCGGTCGCTCACCGATGAAGTTCTACCGCGACTGCCGCGAGGTGTACATCTACGCGTTCAGCACGTCGAGCAGCAACGCGACGCTGCCCAAGGCTCTGGAGACGGCCGAGACGAGACTGGGCATCCCGCCGCGGATCGCGCGGTTCGTCCTGACCGTCGGCGCGACGGCCAACCAGAACGGCACCGCGCTGTTCGAGGGGATCACGGTGCTGTTCCTGGCGCAGGTCTACCACGTCGATCTGAGCATCCAGCAGCAACTGTTCGTGATCGTGATGTCGATCATCGCCGGGATCGGGACGGCGGGCGTGCCGGGGGGGAGCCTGCCGCTGATCATGATCCTGCTGTTGCAGGTCGGGGTCCCGCCGGAGGGGATCGGCCTGATCCTGGGTGTGGACCGCTTCCTGGACATGTGCCGCACGGTGACCAACGTCGCGGGCGACCTGGTCATCGCCGCGCTGGTCGGACGCGGCGAGCCGGACAACGCGGAGGTCGCGGGGAGAAATCCATGATTGGGTTTCACGAACAATCTTGTGCGAACCTCCGCGCCCGCTGCGCGTTCACTCCGCGTACTCTGCGTTGTCTGACTTGCCCGATTGACCTTCAAGGAGCCCGCACACATGGCCGTTGACACCGTTGACCACGCGATACTCGGCGAGGACCTGCAGGCCCTGGTCATCACGCTCGACCCCGGCGAGGCGGTGATCGCCGAGGCCGGGTCGATGATGTACATGCAGGACGGGATCGAGATGGCCACGCAGATGTCGATGTCCGGCCAACAGAAGGGCCTGTTCGGCAAGCTGTTCGAGGCGGGCAAGCGGGCGGTCACGGGCGAGAGTTTCTTCATCACGCTCTTCGGCAACAACGCGGGCCAGCGGCGCGAGGTCGCCTTCGCCGCGCCCTACCCCGGCCACATCGTGCCGGTGGAGCTCGGCGAGCACGGGGGCACGCTCATGTGCCAGAAGGATGCGTTCCTCTGCTGCGCCCGCGGGGTCGAGGTCAAGATCGCGTTCACCAGGCGCATCGGCGCGGGGCTGTTCGGCGGTGAGGGGTTCATCCTGCAGAAGCTCACCGCCGACCCGCAGACGGGCAAGGGCCAGGCCTTCCTGCACGCGGGCGGAACGGTCGTGCCGATGCGGCTCGCGGCCGGCGAGAGCCTGCGTGTCGATACCGGCTGCCTGGTCGCGTTCGAGGCGACGGTGGACTACGACATCCAGATGGTGCCGGGGATCAAGAACAAGCTCTTCGGCGGTGAGGGCCTGTTCTACGCCAAGATGACGGGCCCGGGTGTGGTGTGGATGCAGACGCTGCCCTTCTCGCGCCTGGCTGACCGCATCATCGCGGCCTCACCGCGCGGCGGCGGATCGGCGCGCGAAGAGGGGAGCGTGCTGGGCGGGCTGGGGCGGATGCTGGATGGGGATTGACGGCGTGGCGTCGGCATCGGGGGGGGCCGATGTCGGTCTCGCGCGGAGCCGCCGGAAAGGTCCAAGGCGGGAACACAGAGAACACAGAGATTTCACGGAGGGCACCGTGAGGTGCTGAGTGTGCGGGGTGCTGGGTACTGAGTGCTGGGAGCGTCGGGTACCGCCGTGCATTCAGCACGTACTTACCCCGCCCCCACCCTGGCCCCGCGGGCGACCATCGCCTTCCGCACCTCTTCGAGCAGCCGCTCGATCTGGAAGGGCTTGAAGAGCACGCACTGCAGGCCCTCCTGGCTCGCGCGGACGATCGAGTGGTGCGGGTCGTAGCCGAAGCCGGTCATGAGGATCACGGGCACACCCGGATCGACCCGCCGCGCGGCGGCGAAGACCTCGTAGCCGTTGCGGTCGGGCATCTTGATGTCGCTGATGACCAGGTCGAAGCGGCCGAGTTCGCCCGCGGCGATGCTGGCCTCCAGTTCCTTGATCGCGTCGGTCCCATCGCCGCAGACCGCGACGCGGCAGCCCTTGTTGCGGAGCACCTCGCGGATGATCTGGCGGATCTTGGGCTCATCGTCGGCGACGAGCACGTGGCGTCCCGCGAGCAGCGGGTCGTGCGTGACATCGGCCAGGGCCTTCTCGGCGCCGAGGATGGTCTGCGGGCCGCCGGCGGCCTCCTTGACGCGCTGGCGGATGGCGTTGACATCGGCGATGATGCGGTCGACGTGGGCGCCGAGTTCGGGGTTGTTCGCGGCGGCGCGGCGGAGGACATCGGCCTCGCGCATGATGTCGTCGAGCGGGGCGTTGAGCTCGCCCTGCACGGTGCCGGTGACGGTCTCGCCGGTGGCGCAGCGTTCGACCACCAGCAGGTCGAGGATGTGCAGCGAGAGGGCGATGTGGTTGGAGAAGAACTCGGCGAACTGGCGGTCCTCCTCGGTGAAAGCGCCGAGGCGCTCGCTCTCGACGTTGAACGCGCCGATGACCTTGTCGTGCAGGCGCAGCGGGACGGTGAGGCTGGACCTCGCGCCGTGCAGGCCGGTGACGTAGCGGCGGTCCTTGCTGACATCCGGGCAGATGTAGCTGCGGCCGCTGGCGGCGACGTAGCCCATGATCCCGTTGCCCTCGCGCTGGGCGTAGAGCTCGACCTCCATCGCCTCGGGCGGCAGGCCGCTGGCGATGACCAGTTCGAGCTTGCCGGTGCGCTCGTCGAGCAGGCGGACGGCCAGGTGGTCGAACTGGAGCAGGTCGTGGCTGAAGCGGACGATCTTCTCTTCGAGCAGTTTCAGGCGATCGACGACGTGCTTCTTGCGGATGCTCTCGGCGTCGAGGCGGACCAGCTCGGCGCCGGCGCGATCGATGGCGTCCATCTTCTGCTGCGTGCGGCGCGACTGGGTGACATCCCAGACCACGGCGGCCACACGGTCGCCACCCCCACCCCCCGCCCCACCCCCGCCCCCCCCGCCCATGCCCATGCCCGCCGCGCCGTCGCGCTTCACCAGCGAGACCGTGACCTCGAAGTACTTCGACTCATCCGCCGAGGCGACCTCGAACTTGCCGCCCGCGCTGAAGCCGGCCGCCTCCTGCTGGATGATCTGCTCCTCGAACTGCTGGGCCGCGCGGCGACAGACCGCGCCGATCCGGGTACGGGTCTGCTCGTCGAAACTCTTGAAACGGTCGTTGGCCCAGACGATCTGACCGTCGGTCGTGGCGAGGCAGACGCCTTCGCCGATGGCGCTCAACACCGAACCCGGGTCGCCCTCGGCGATGGTGGACCTGGCCGTAGGGGCAAGCCCCGCGCCCGTGAGCACGACGCCGGTGTCGAGCAGCACCGCGTGGAACCCGCGCTCGGCCGCCTGCGCAACCAGTTCGATGCCCGTCTGGCCCGAGCGGCCATCGGCGACTTCCACGCGGTAGGCCCCGCCGAGCAGCGTGGAAGCGACATCGGGCGAGATATGCTCGCCTGCGACGACCAACAGCTTGGGACGACCGGATTCCATGACCTCACACCCACCCAATCCCCACCCCGTTGTTCGAGCTCGCATCGCCGCGGCCAGCGTTAACCCAACCACACGCCCGGTCGCGCGATGCCACGCGGGCGCTGGCCGGGAGTTGAACTGAAGACTTTCAGTGTACCATGCGCTACGCAGAATGGTTGGGGGTCGCTAACTCTGCCGATTGTTGGGGGCAACGCTCGGCGACCCGACTTGTACGCTCTATAGTCTGGTTTTGTTCGATGTTCGAGCTTCCCTAGTCCCCCCCCCGACCCCCAACCCCCACCCCCGAACCACCCGCTTTCCATGATCCGCGTTCGCAACGTCCACAAGGCCTTCGGAACGGTGCGTGCGGTGCGTGGTGTCACGTTCGAGATCACCACGGGGCAGTGCGTCGGCCTGCTCGGGCCCAACGGGGCCGGGAAGACGACGACAATCCGGCTCGTGACCGGGTTCTTGCCCCCCACTTCGGGTGATATCGCAATTGACGGGCACGACACGGTCGAGGACTCGATGGCCGCGAGGAGCCTGATCGGGTATCTGCCGGAGTCAACCCCGTTGTACCCGGAGATGCGGGTCTGGGACTACCTCGATCATCGGGCGAGGCTGTTCGGCGTGGGACGAGCGAAGCGGAAGACATCGATCGGGTCCGCGGCGGAGCAGTGTCGGGTGGCGGATGTGCTGAGGCGGCGGGTGGGGCAGTTGAGCAAGGGGTACAAGCAGCGCGTGGGGCTGGCGGCCGCGCTGGTGCACGACCCGCGGGTGCTGGTGCTGGATGAGCCGACCAGCGGGCTGGACCCGACGCAGATCCGGGAGACGCGGTCGTTGATCCGCACGCTGTCGCGGAACCGGACGGTGCTGGTCTCATCGCACATCCTGCCGGAGGTGGAGAAGACGTGCGACCGCGTGATCATCATCGCGGGCGGGAGGGTGCGGGCGGATGATTCGCCGCAACGGCTGATCGAGGCTTCGGGGGCGGATGTCGCGTCGGTCGCGTGCACAGCGCAGGTGTTCGCGCCGGCGAACGCGCAGCGGGAGCAGGCGCTGGGCGTGCTGCGGGGCGCGTTGCCGATCGGGGCGGAGGTCGTGGTGCAGCCGGCGGAGGGGGATTGGACGACGTGCGTGATTCGCGGCTGCGCGACCGACCCGCGCGAGGCGGCGCTGGCCGCGCTGGTGCGCGCGGGCATCCGAGTGCGCGAGGTGTCGCGTGCGACGCCGACGCTGGAGCAGGTGTTCGTGAACCTCATCGAGCAGGAAGCGTGAACCGATGAGCCGCGCGTGGGCGATAGCGATCCGCGAGTATGCCGCGTTCTTCCGCCTGCCGCTGGGCTGGGTGGTGACCGCGCTGTTCATCGCGCTCTCGGGGGTGTTCTTCACGCGGGCGTCTCTGGCACCGGGCGAGCCGGCGACGATGCGTGACTTCTTCGGGATGTGGTGGGGCCTGCTGCTGGTGATCTGCCCGGCGATCTCGATGCGGCTGTTCAGCGAGGAGCATCGAGCCGGGACGATCGAGAGCGTGCTGACCGCGCCGGTGTCGGAGGCCGCGCTGGTGTTCGGCAAGCACCTGGCGGGGGTGCTGTTCCTGCTGACGATGCTGGCGCCGAGCCTGGTGTATGTCGCGCTGCTGGGCTGGCTCGCCAAGCCGGACTACGGGCCGATCGTGTCGGGCTACCTGGGGCTGGCGCTGCTCGGCTCGCTGTACCTGTCGATCGGGTGCCTGGCCTCGAGCCTGACGGCGAGCCAGACGCTGGCGTTTCTGGCCACGCTGTTCGCGCTGGTCGCGCTGGACATCCTGCCGCGGCAGGTCTCGCCGGCGCTTCCTGAGCGGCTCGGTCGGCTGGTGGGTGGTATCGCGCCGAGCCTGCGGATGGCCGACTTCGCGCGAGGCCTGATCAACTCCGCGCACGCGGCGTACTTCGTCATCCTGTCGTTCTGGTTTCTGGCGGTGTGCGTGGTGATCCTGCAATCACGGAGGTGGCGATGACCTCCACCGGGCGTCCGGGTTCGGTCGAAGCCTCGGGCAACCCCCGCGGGCGGTCGCGGGTACGGCTTGCGCTGCAGAGCGCGGTGCTGCTGCTGGCGGTCACGGCGTGCTGCATGTTCGCGGGGCTGATCGCGGATCGGTATCCGGCGCACGTGGATGTGACGGGCACTCGCGAGCACGAACTGTCGGCGCGAACGCTGGGCGTTCTGTCGCGGCTGGACGGGGACTATGAACTGATCGTGACGATGAACTCGGCCGCGGCCGAGCCGAGGGCGGCGCAGCGGACGCGCGATGTGCTGGACGCTTTCGAGCGTGCCGCGCCGAGGCTCAAGGCCACGGTGATCGACGTGGCGGGCGAGACCGGGCTGGCCGAACTTGATGGCGCGCTCAATCGCCTGGTCGATCGGTCCGCGCGCGAACTGACCGAAGCGCAGGGCTCGCTCGACGGCGTGGCCGGCGCGTTTCCGGAACTGTCGGCCTCGATGGAGCGACTCTCATCGAGTCTCGAAGGGGCGGAGAAGACGGTGACGGGGACCGGCGGCAACAGCGATGCGCTCCGCAAGTTCCTTGTCGATGCCCCCGCGCTGTTCCGGCTTCAAGCCCAGGACCTGGCGGGCTCGGTCGAGCGTTCTCGGGCCGCGATCCGCCAGCCGATCGGGCGCACGCCGGTGCCATCGCTGGATACGGCGGTCGGCGTGATGCAGACGCCGCTCAACCGGCTGTTCGGCCAGCTCTCGGACTTTCAGCAGAGCGCGGAAGCGGCGGTGAAGGCGGGGGACGAGGTGATCCCCGAGGCGACCAAGCAGCGGCTGCGGCCGGCGATCGGCGAGGTTCCGCGGATCAAGGACCGGGTGGCGAAACTCCTGGCGACGCTGGAGCGGCAGAGCAAGCCACCGATCGTGACGGTGGCGCGCGTGCTGGAACGGGCCAGCGCGGCGGTGGTGGTCGGGCCGCCGCGTTCGGCCGAGCCGGGAAAGAAGGCCCCGCGAACGATCGCGGCCGTTGATATCGAGACGCTCTTTCCGCCGCTGGCGCCGGGCGGGCGGGAGACGGGCACGATTTCGATCGACCTGCGCGCTCGAACGGAAGACCTGCTCGGTTCGGCGCTGGCGTCGCTCAACGATGCGACCTCGCCGATCGTCGTGCTCACGCACGCCGAGGCGGTGCGGTTCTCGCCGGGGTATGAACGGTTCGTCGAACTGGCCGCACGCCTGCAGATGCGGGGGATCGGGCTCGCCGAGTGGGCGGTGGCGTTTGACGACGGCCCTCCGGATCTGTCTGGCACAAACCCCGGCGGGGTGCGGCCGGTGGTGTACGTGGTTCTGTACACGCCTGGGCCGAGCGTCGAGGCCGCGGCGCGGCTTGCGAAGATGTCTCGCGCGGTCGAGGGCCTCTACGCGTCGGGCAAGCCGATCCTGTTCTCGGCGACGCCCTCGACGCTTCCGGCAATCGGACAGCCCGACCTGATGGTGGACTTCTTCGCTTCGTGCGGCGTGAGCATCGACACGGGTCGGCCGCTGCTCCGGCAGGTCGGCACGCCGGCCAACCCCGCGGTCGCGGCGGATGTACTTCCCGCGGGCGAGGGCGGGGGCGAGGGTGCGCACGCGATCGACAGCGCGATCCGCGGCCTGCGCGTGCGGCTGCCGTGGGCGCTCCCGATCAGGCTCGACGGGTCGAAGGCCAACGGCGCGACTTTGACGCCGCTGCTGAGCGTGACCACGGACGGGCGCACGTGGGCCGAATCGCAGTGGACGGACTACGCGGCCGTGCCCGCGGCGAAGCGGAACATGATCCGCCCGCAGGACCTGCCCAAGGCGGACTCTTCGCGTGACGATTCGCAAGGACCGTGGACGGTCGCGGCGGCGGTAGAGCGGGCGCAGAGCGGGGGCGCGTCTCAGCGGCTGGTGTTCGTGGGCAGCAACACCTGGTTCCGTGATGATGTGGCCGAGGCCGCGGAACTGGTCGGGAATCGCGTGCGGCTGATCAACCCCGGGAACAGCGAGTTGTTCGAGGCGGCGGTGTATTGGCTGGCGCACAAGGACGGTTCGATCGGCGCGAGCCCCGAGTCGCACGAGGTGTCGATCATCCCCAACGACCTCTCGCCCGGGTTGTTGAGCGCGATCCGCTGGATGCTGATCGCCGGCCTGCCGGTGCTGATCCTGTTGACCGGCGCGGCGTGGCGGATCGTGCGCGGATGATCGCGGGCGTCGCCCCCGATCCCCAACCTCCGGCCCTTGCTCGTCACAGCGCGCGACGCTTCCTGATCGGGTGTTTGGGGATCGGCACGAGTTCTTCGGGTTCGTGCTCGCGCCCGGAACCCGGACCCTTCCACGGCTGTCCGCAGTGCGGGCAGCGCAGCCCTCGCGGTTGCAGGCCGCGAAGGTCGTGCGAGCAGCGCTTGCACCGGTAGGGTCCCTGCTCGTGTCCGCACTCGGGGCAAACCAGCCCGAGCGGGTTGAGGCCCGAGAGGTCGTAGTGGCAGTAGCGGCAGCCGGTGTCGGCGCGAGCGTTGGGCAGGCAGACGAGAAAGACCGCGATGGTGCCCACCATGAGGGTGTAGGGGACCAGCAGCACCATGAGCAATCGCAGGCCGTCCTGGATCGCCCGCGGGAGATGGATGCCCAGGCGATCGGGGATCGAACCGGCCTCGCCGGTCATGGACATCGAGCCGAGCGCGGCGAGCAGGCCGAGGCCGACGAAGACCGCCAACGCGCCCTGCCACCGGCGGCGGAACCTGGCCGCCAGAAACCAGACCAGCACGGCGTAGATGACGGGGAAGATCATCGGGCTCTCGCCAATTCTACATCGGCCGGGCGGGCGGGGAAGCGACGCCCGGGCCGGGCCGGCAACCCACCCCACGAACAACGCCCACATCGCGGCGATCGGCCGGTTGCGTGGGACGGTGCGATGCGTGCAATCCGCGGCCCGGATTGGCGGGCCCGGCGGTTTTCGGAGCCGCTACTTGCCGGCCTTGAAGAGCGTCCGGAGCGACTCGAAGATGTCGTCGCGGTTGTTGACGCGGCTGGTGACGACCTTTGAGCGTGACTCGGGCGAGCCGGGCGTCGGCTCGCCGCCGAAGGCCTCGCGGAGGACGTTGATGAACGTGCCGCTTCCATAGGGGCTGGCGACCTGGACGTAGCCGAACATGTTGGCGATGGGGAGCAGGTCCTTTTCCAGGATCTGCACGCAGTGCCGGTTGTCGGACTCGCTGGAGTTGTCGCCGTCGGAGAAGTGGAAGAGGTAGATGTTCCAATCGCCGGGGTCGTAGTGCTGTTCGAGCAGTTCGTGGCACTTGGTGAAGGCGGAACTGATGCGTGTGCCGCCATCCTCGCGAACCGAGAAGAAGGTGGCGCGGTCGACCTCGCTCGCCACGACGTCGTGGACGATGTAGCGGCTCTCGATGCCCTCGTAGTTGCGGCGGAGCCAGGTGTCGATCCAGAAGGCCTCGAGTCGGACGAGTTCCTTCTGCTCGTCGCCCATGGAGCCCGAGACGTCCATCATGTAGACGATGAGGGCGTTGGACTGGGGCTTCCTGACCTCGTTCCACGAGCGGAAGCGCAGGTCCCGCTTGATGGGGACGATGACGGGGTTCGCCGGGTCGTAGGCGCCGAGCGCGATCTGGCGTTTGAGGGCCTCGCGGTAGCTCCGCTTGAAGTGACGGAGCGACGCCGGGCCGGTGGAACGGATTCCCGAGTACTTGTCGCGGATGGTCGTGATCTTGTGCTCGCCGCGGGGCTCGATGCGCGGGAGCTGCAGTTCCTCGCCGAGGATGTCGGCGAGTTCTTCGAGGGAGATGTCGACTTCGAGGATGTGCTTGCCTGGCTGATCGCCGCCCGCGGCCTTTCCGCCGCCGGCCGAGTCGCCCTCTTCTCCCGGCCCCATGCCCACACCACCGGAGTTGTCGCCGTAGCGGAAGGTGGGGATGTCGATGTCGTGCACGGGGATCGAGACGAAGCGGTCGCCCTCCTTGCCGATGAACTCGCCGCGCGAGATGAAGCGCCGCAGGTCCTTGCGGAGTTTGCCGCGGACGATCTGGCGGAAGCGCTGATGGTCTTGTTCGATCTTGTTGACCATGTGCTCGACGACCCGGCGGAGTACGGCGCGGTGAGACCGCGGGTCGATCAAGGCCGCGCCACCCGGAGGGGGCGCGGTTGACGACCCGGAAGGTTGCATCGGTCGGCGCGCGCCGCACCTGCAACTTCTCCGACAAGGGCGAGAACAGTCTGCCCCCGCATCCCCATCCGTACCACTTATAGGGCCAGGAGCGGGAAAGGTTCGGGCTCAACATCCGATTCGATGGATGTTCGCCGCTGGTTTCAGTGGGTGAGGCGGGGTCGAGCCGCTTTCCACCGCACGCCGAGCCAGACAGCAGCGGCGACGCCGAGGGGGATCGCGACGACCAGTTCCGCCGCGCGGTTGATCAGATCGACGAGCAGCCCCGGACCCAGTGAATCGGCGAGCGAGGGTTCGGGCGCGACACCGAGCCCTGCGCCGAGCAGACCGATGACCCACTCGCGGAGACCGATCTGGATGGGAACGAGCATCGCGACCTGCGCGGCGGCGGCGAAGCCGGCGGCTTCGGCGACCGAGACGCCGCGGGAGAGCACGGTGAAGAGCAGGAGGTATCGCGCCGCCCACGCGGCCATGTCGAGGTATCGCAGTGCGAGGGCGGCGGGCCACCGCCAGGCGTGGGCGCTGGGGTCTCGGGCACGCATGACGCCCGCGGCGGCAAGGAGAGCGGTTGGGGGAACGGCGATGACCGATGCGGTCGCGGCGTCGCCCAGGCCCGCCCGGCGAATGAGCAGCGCCAGACCGAGGAGCACGAGCACACCGGCGAACGAGCAGCCCAGCGCCTGCACAAGCACGAGCACCGACGCCCTCACCGGCACGCGGTGGATGGCACGGTGGTAGGCGATTCGACCGAACATGCCGACGAAACTGAACAGCCACGAGCCGGCGATGAGCGCGGACATCTCGACGAAGCCCACGCGGCCGTAGCGGTTGGTGAGCACCTGGAAGGTCGCGGAAGTCAGGAGCAGGTTCAGCAAGGGAAGGCCGACCATGGCAGCGAAGATCCACCACGGCGCGGCGCGGAGCGCTTCGTGGGCGGGTTCGAGCGCGTGCGAGCGCAGGATGATGCGCACCGCGGCAACGACCAGCGCAACGCCGACGAGGGACCAAAGGATGGCCGAGCGGGCCCTGCCGCGGCGAAGTCCCGGAGCGGCGGAGTCGGGTGCCTCACCCGCGTAATGCGCCATCGATCACCTGTCGGTCGGTTGGGCGAGGCTTCCCGCGCCGTCGGCGGGCTTCTCGGCCTGGGCCGGGGCCCGCTGGGGGCGGGGGAGGTTGGCGTAGCAGGGAATCTGCTGGGTCAAACGATCACGGACGATCTGCGCGAGCGCGGCGTTGAGCGGATCGTTCTGGTACCGGGCCGGGTCGAGCATGGGGTCGTCGGGCTTGTCGGTGCGGAGGCAGATGATGACCGTTCGGACATCGGGCGAAGTCGCCTGACGCGCGGCCTCGTCGAGCGGCAGGTTGACGCGCTCGCGCATCGGCATGAGCAGGTCGGACTGGGAGCCGTTGGTGGCCACGGCCAGGACCATGATCTGCCAGACGGGCTCGAGCGATGGGAACCGGGCGGCGGCTTCGGCAAAGACCCGTCGCTGATCGTCGGTGGAGAAGAGTTCGAGGTCGACGAGGTTGGTGTCGCGTCCGCGGAGAAGAAGCAGGCCGTCGATCATCTCGCGGGGTGTGCCGTTCTGAACCCATCGGATGATGGTTGCGACGTCGGCGGTGGCCTTGGCGAAGGTGGGCCGGAGCACGGGGCCCGCATCGGCGCTGAGGCAATAGGGGCCGGCGTCGTAGGCCCCGCTGCTGAGCATCTCGAACCCCTGAAGGACCCGGTAGCGGATGCGGGCGGGCTTGTCGTAGACCTGATCGAGGAGCATGCCGATCGGCCCGATGTCGGGGGAGAGGGCGACCCGGAACTCCTCGCGCGGATTGAGCCGCAGGCGGCGGTCGAACGACGCGACCTGCAGGAGCGCGACGGTCGCGATCGGGTCGGTCGCGACCATCACGTTGGGGGCGATCAGGAATCGGGAGTTGATGGGCCGATCGGACCCGACGCCGAGCGGGATAGGACTGAGGTTGCGGATCGTGACCGCCATCCGCACATCCTCGAACGTCCGGAGTTCGAGCGGATCGGCCTTGACGGTGAGCGATTGGAACCGGCGCGGCGACTCGGCGATGGACTCGATCCACGCGGGGGCGGCCGCGGCGATGGTCTCGAGCCGCGTCGCCAGCGGGTCGGCGGGGATCGGCTTGGGGGAGAGCCGCTGGGCACGCGAGGCGGCGTAAGCCCCGAAGAGCGTGCCGCGGTGGGAGCGGGCGTACGCGTCGTACTTGGCGGCGCTGGCGGCGGCATCGCCGCGAGACTCCTCGACCAGGCAGAGTCCGAGCTGCGCGACGGCGTCATCGGGCCCCAGCTCGGCGAGTTGGGCGGCGGCGGTGTCGGCCTGGCCGGCACGCAGTCTGGAGAGCGCATCGAGCCGGCGGAGCTTGATCGGGTCGGCGGCGGGGTCGGCACGTAGAACGTCGAGTTCCTGGGCGGCGAGCTCGAGCTCGCTGCCGGCGAGGAGCCGTGCGGTGACGACCTCTTCGCGCAGGCCCCGCGATCGGGCCGCGGCCTCGGCCTCGGTCATTTCCGGGGCGCGCTTCTCGGGATCGGCAAGGACCTGGATCTCGCGGCGCGCCGATTCGACGAGTTCTTCGAGAGCGGGGCGGACGAGATCGGGCTCGGCGAGCGAGTGCGCCGCGAGGAACCGCAGCCACTCGTTGGACATGTTCAGGCGGATCTCGATGGGCTGGGGGAGTTTGTCGGTGGGCAGCCTGTCGCGCTTGGCGGCTTCGAGAGTGCGGAACGCGTTCTCGCGGGACTGGGACACGACGCTGTTGAGACGATCGACCAGGGTGCGGGGACCCTCGGTGTTCCACAGGAGGACCGACTGCTCAACCTCTTCGTCGATGTCGCTCTGCAGGCCGACGTTGTTGCGGATGGTGTTGGCGACGAGGCGGAACCGCTTCGAGCCCTTGTACGCGCCGTGCTCGGAGAGGTGGCGTGAGATGAGGACGTGGGTGTCGGGATCGAGGGGGTCGGCGTTGAGCACCGCGAGCATGAGTTCGAGCTTGCCGACGGGGTCGTCGACTCGCTCGGAAAAGAACGTGAGGGCGAGGGAGGCGGCGTCCTTGTTCGTCGCGTCGAGTTCGACCGCGCGGGCGAGGCGGGAAGCGAAGCCCTCGGCGTCGCCGCGTTCACGCGCCAGGAGGGCCGCGTCGAGGGCGAGGCGGCTGCGGACGGAGTTGTCGATTGCTTCGCCTTCCTTGCCCAGGTAGCGGTCGTACGCGGCCAGGCGATCGTCGGCCCGCTGCAACTGGCGGATGCGGGCGGTGATCAGGCGGAGTTGCGCGACGGTGTCGAGCGGGTCGAGCCGGATGATCTCCCGGGTCAACTCGTCCACACGGGCGGCGTTGCCCGCGTTGTTCTGGGCTTCCAGGAGCAGGCGGAGGACCGTCTCGTCCTTGGGGTTGAGTCGGTGCGCGATCTCGAGCAGTTCGGCGGTGACGCGGAAGTCGGTCGGTTTGGGGGCGCCGACGAGGCGCAGGTCGGAGACGGCCAGCCGTGCCAGGCACCGGGAGGCGAGTTGCTCGGGGGTCTCGGGATCCTGCGGTTTGGGCTGCGCGGGGGCCGACGAGACGGCCGCGACGAGCACGCAGAGGCCGGCCATGGCGCGCCGGGAGCGGGACCAGAGGTTGTGTGCCGAGTGTGCGAGGATCAAACCAAGCCTCCGATCACGATCGCCGCGAGCACCGCCCACGGGGCGAGTTCGAGAACTCCGGTCAGTCGCCGGTCGGCGCCGGGAAAGAGGCGATCGGCGACCATCGCGCTCATGAACTGGCCCACGGCGAGCAGACCCAGCCCCAGGAGTGGAAGCCAACGACCCGCAACCTGAAAACGAGCGGGCCATTCCAGAACCGCGAGCAGGCCGATCGTCACGGCGACGACACACCATGTTGCTTCAACCCCGACAAGAACCGCACGAGAGAGGACTGCCGACCGACTGTGCACATCGACCTCCGGACGGGTGAACTTGAGACCGGATAACCAACCGAGCGTGGTTCTCAGCCCATGGCCATGGTCATCAGGAACTCGGCGTTGGTCTTGACCTTCCCGAGGCGCGACTTCATGAGTTCCATGGCCTCGACGACGTTCATGTCGCTGAGGACCTTGCGGAGGCGGTAGACCAGTTCGAGTTCCTTCTTGTCCATGAGCAGTTCTTCGCGACGCGTGCCGGACGCACCGACATCGATCGCGGGCCAGATGCGCTTCTCGACCAGCTTTCGGTCGAGGTGCAGTTCGCTGTTGCCGGTACCCTTGAACTCCTCGAAGATGACCTCGTCCATCTTCGAGCCGGTGTCGACCAGCGCGGTGCCGATGATGGTGAGTGAGCCGCCGTGCTCGATGGCGCGGGCCGCGCCGAAGAACTTCTTGGGGCGCTGGAGGGCGTTGGAATCGAGGCCGCCGGTCATGATCTTGCCGGAGTGCGGCATCTCGTTGTTGTAAGCGCGGGCGAGGCGGGTGATGGAGTCGAGCAGGATGACGACATCCTCGCCGAACTCGACCATGCGCTTGGCCTTCTCGATGACCATCTCCGCCACCTGGACGTGCCGGTGACCCTGCTCGTCGAACGTGCTCGCCACGACTTCGACGCTGGAGTCGGTGTTGCGGCGGAAATCGGTCACTTCCTCGGGGCGCTCGTCCACCAGCAGCACGATGATCTTGACATCGGGGTAGTTCTTGCTGATGGCCCGCGTCATTTTCTGGAGGAGGACGGTCTTGCCGGTCCGCGGCGGGGCAACGATCAGGGCTCGCTGGCCCTTGCCGAGCGGGGCGACCAGATCGACGATCCGCATCTCGATCTCGTTGGGAGCGGTTTCGAGGATGTACCGCTGCTCGGGATGGAGCGGGGTGAGGTCCTCGAAGTTGGAGAGGTTGTGGACCTTCTGCGGCGCGCGGCCGTTGACCTTGTCCACTCGGAGCAGCGCGAAGTACCGCTCGCTCTCCTTGGGCGGGCGGATGGCGCCGGTGATGATCATGCCCTTCTTCAGCCCGTAGCGGCGGATCTGCGTCGGGGAGATGTAGATGTCGTCGGGACCGGACAGGTAGCTCTGCTCGGCCGAACGGAGAAACCCGAACTTGTCGGGCATGATCTCCAGGGTTCCCTCGCCGAACATCAGGCCTTGCTTGGCGGCGCGGGCCTTGAGGATCTTGAAGATCAGTTCCTGCTTGGGGATCTGGAAGTAATCTTCCAGGCCGTTCTCGCCCGCGACCTTGTGGAGAGCCTCGATGTCCATCCGCTGGAGTTGCGAGATGGTCAGGGCGTTCTTGAGCGCGTCCGGGTCGGCCTTCGCCGCGGTCTTCTCCAGTTCCGCGGCTTCCCGCTCCAGCTCTTCATCGCTGGGGAGCACGAAGTCCATCGGCCGCTGCCAGCCGCCCCCGCCGCCTCCGCCTCCACCACCGCCACCCCCACCCTGCCCGCCGTGGAAGTCACCGTGCATCCCGCGCTTCTTCTTGCGCTTGCGGCGGTGCTTTCCGAACCCCATCTCGCCGTGGCCGTACCCACCGCCTCCACCCTGACCGTGCTGCCCTTGATATCCGCCCTGAGATCCCCCACCTCCACCCCCTCCGCCGCCGCCACCCTGTTGTCCGCCCTGCGGGGCGTGACCGGGTTGAGGGCCGCCCGACCCACCTCCTTGCTGCTGCGGACGCCCTTCGTTGGGCTGGTTCCCGCCGCCGCCGGACGACTGTGGCGGATTCTGGTGGCCTTGGGGACCCTGGCCGTTGAAACGCTCGGAGCGATGCTCCTGCGGACGCTCCGGACGGGCCTCGGGTCGAGGCTCGGAACGGGGTTCGGAGCGGGGCGAAGTCGCAGCCTGAACAGGGGGGGAAGCCTGTGATGTTCTCACAGGCGGCTCGCGGTCGGCCGGTCGGGGCTCGCGCGACGAATCCTCGGCTCGGCTGGAGCGGGTTGGTCGGGCGGCCGGGCGCGACGACTCTCGCGAGGACCGACCTTCACGGGAGCCTGATTTCTCTTCTGTGACGTGGGACTGCTTCGCCATGTTCGAGCCCGTCTGGTGATATCACCGGGGTAAAAGGATTTCGCGTAGATCGCGGACGCGAGGCCGCGGGGAAACGAACTGCATTGGGCTTGGGGAGTGGCGGCGAACCCGTTGACCCGGGAACGAGCCGTTTGCGAAGCGGGCTGGCCGCTCGCTCGAATGTCCCTGCGAATGGGGCTGGCCCCGGCCTGAACGGCCAAAGCCTGCTCCCCGCCCCTTGGGACCTCCCTGCCGCCGATCGTGACTGAGTGAATCCCCCCAGACAGCGGGAGTATAGCACCCCGAACACGCGGGCAACAGGTACCGGAATTGTGGACAACTTCAGGCCGTGCGGGCCCGGGCGAGAACCTCGGCCAACGCGGCTTCGAGTTGCCTGGAAAGGCGCTCCCGATCGCCGGCGTTGTCGATTCGGTGTGTGCTGCGCGCGGCCTTCTCCGCGAGCGGGATCTGGGCGGCTTCGCGCCGTCGAAGCTCGGACTCGGACCAGCCCCGGGTCTCGAGAACGCGGGCGAGGCGCACGGGCTCGGGGGCGTCGATAAACAGGGTCGCATCGCACTCGCGGTCGAGGCCGGTCTCGAACAGCAGTGGAGCATCGATGACGATGGCGCGCGGGGGGCGAGCGGAGGCGCCGGCCTCGGCGATCATCGCCGCGCGGTCCTGACGCACGATGGGGTGGACAAGAGATTCGAGCCGCGCGCGTTGAGCCGGATCGGAGAACACGATGGCCGCAACCCGCGAGCGGTCGATGGTTCCGCCGGAGGCCAGAACCCCGTCACCCCACCACTCAACGAGTCGGGTACGGACATCGGGGCGATCGAGCGCGGCGCGGGCTCGACGGTCGGAATCGATCACCAGGCATCCGAGCGATGTGAGGATGCGTCCGGCCTCGCTCTTGCCCGAGCCGATGCCGCCGGCGAGACCGATAATGGGGATGGGGTTCACGGGCATGAGCGAGGGCGCGTTCATCGGCGCGATCGACGGGTCGGGTTGGTGGCCGGTCGGATTCTTCTCGGCGCGCGGCGCGGGGACCGCGGCCTTGACGGCCGCGAGGGCGCGATCGGGGTTCTCGATCATGCGCCAGACGATCTCGACGGAATCGGATCCGGCGGTCGCCAGCCCGATGGTGCCGAGGCCGAAGGCTCGCTCGCGGATGGAGCGGTAGAGCATGGCGTGCTGGATCCGGTCGAGCGGGGCCTCGACGACGAGCCGACGAAAAACGCCGGACTGCCATGAGGCGTGGGTCGGCGTGAGTTGGTAGTGTTCGTTGTCGAGTTCGAGGCGCGAGAAGAGCAGGATGAGCAGCGCGACAGCGAGCGCGAGCACCGCGAGCCACGCGCCCGTGCTCGAAAGCGGGCCACCGAGGAACATGATGATCCCGAGCGTGCCCAGCGCGGCGCAGGTCAGCAGCCAGCCCAGCCGCTTGAGGATGATAAACAACCACGAGGGCCGCAGGTCCAGCAGCGGCGGGTCCGCCTCGGACGGTGGGTTCGCGTCGCTCACTCGCCCATGGCTCCGATGTCGGGGAGGTTGCGGAAGTAGCCGTCGTAATCCAGGCCGTACCCGATCACGAACTCGTCCTCGATGTCGAACCCCGCGTACTCGACCTCGACGTGCTCGTCGCGTCCGCCCGGCTTGTTCTTGCGGAGCAGCACGGCGATGCGCAGGCTCGCCGGGCGCTGCGCGGCGATGACGCGCTTGAGCAGCCCGAGCGTGCGGCCGGAATCGAGGATGTCGTCAACGATGATGACGTGGGCCCCGCCGAGGTCGGTCGGGACCGCGCCGTGAATGTTGGCTCCCTGCGAACTGGTCGCCGTGCCCGGGTAGCTGCTGACCACCACGGGGCGGATGTTCATCTTAAGCGGGATGTGGCGGATGAGGTCGGCGGTGAGCACCAGGGCGCCGGTGAGGATCGGGACCATGACAATCCGGGCATCGGTCTGGCCGGACCGGTCGAGTTCGCCCTGCAGGTCGATGGTGATCTGGCCGCCGAGCACGCCGACTCGGGCGGCAATCTGCTCGCGGGAGATGAGCGTTCGTGCCACTTTCATACCCACAGATTAGCGTGGGCCATCGTTGACTACCAGCACGTCGGCCACCCTCTTGTAGCCGTCGCTCAACCTGGAAAAGGTCGGCTCGGCGACTTCGTGGAAGAACGTCCTTGCGCTCTGGACCCCCCATCCCCGCTCGCCCTGGAGTTCGCGTTGCTCGCACCGCCCCCAGCGGACGGAGGCCGGGGCGTCGACGAAGATGGCGAGATCGAGGATCGGCCGCACCAGCGCGTGCAGCGCGTGCAACCCCTCACAAACGACGATTCGTTCGGGCCGCAGGTCGCGGAAGCCAACTCGGCTGTGAGATTGGAAGGACCAGACGGGCACGGACGCGGCACGTCCGGCCCGCAGTTCGCGGAGGTGGGTCGCCAGGAGCGGCAAGTCGGCGTGCGCGGGGTCGTCCCAACTCTCCCGGGGGAGCCTGTCGTAGTCGGGCAGGTAGCTGTCGGTGGAGACGACCGTACCGCCGAGGCGTTCGGCGAGCGTGGACTTGCCGGAACCGACCGGACCGGTGACGCCCACCACCAAGACGGGCTGATCGCCGCGGCGACGCGCGGCGAGTTCGAGGATGACCGCGTGTGCGGAGGGCCAATCCACAAGGATCGGGGCCGGGCTGGGCATGGCGTCAGGATACCCGACGGTTGTGGTAGCATCGCGGTCATGGCGAACCTGAGCGGCCTCTTGGGGGTGGCGATCCTGCTGCTGCTGGCGGTCGGGCTCTCGACGGATCGTCGCCGGATCAACTGGCGGCTGGTGGCCGCGGGCGTGGGTGTGCAGGCGGTGCTCGCCCTGGTTCTGCTGACCCCGCAGAGCCCCGTGCGCGACCTGTTCGAGATGTTCGCGGCGGTGGTCAACCGGATCATCTCCTTCGCGGGCGAGGGGACGCGGTTCATATTCGGCTCGCTGGCGGACGCCAGCGGCGACGCGGCCCATCCGTGGGGGTTCGTGTTCGCGGTGCAGGTGCTTCCGGTGATCGTGTTTTTCGCGTCGCTGATGGGCGTCCTGTACCACATCGGGCTGATGCAGCGCGTGGTCGCGGCGGTGGCGTGGGTGCTTCGACGCACGCTCGGGGTGACGGGCGTCGAGGCGCTCTCCGCCAGCGCGAACATCTTCCTGGGGCAGACCGAGGCCCCGCTGTGCGTGCGGCCGTACATCGCGGGGATGACGCGCTCGCAGATCATGGCGATCATGACGGGCGGGTTCGCGACGATCGCGGGCAGCGTGCTGGCGGCGTACGTCGGGATTCTGGGCGGGGCGGACGAGGAGTCGCGGGTGCGGTTCGCGATGCACCTGATGTGCGCGAGCGTGATGTCGGCTCCGGCGGGGCTGGTGATGGCCAAGATCATGCTTCCGGAGACCGGCGCGCCGCGGGACGAATCGATGAGCTCGCTCGGGAGCGAGGAGCGGACGACTCGCAATGTTCTCGACGCGGCGGCGGCGGGCGCGACAGACGGGCTGCGGCTGGCGCTCAACGTCGCGGCGATGCTGGTGGCGTTTGTCGCGCTCCTGGCGATGCTGAACTATCCGCTGGCGGCGATCAGCGGGTGGGGCGCGATCGCCTCGTGGCGGGAAGCCAACAACATCCCCGTGCTGAGTTTTCAGTACCTGCTGGGCGTGCTCTTCAAGCCGCTGGTCTGGACGTTCGGGGTGCCGTGGGGTGACTGCGGGTTCTTCGGATCGCTGCTGGGGCAGCAACTGATCGCCACGGAGTTCGTCGCGTACGCGTCGCTGGGCCGGGCGATCGAATCCGGCGAGATCAGCCCGAGGGCGGCGCAGATGGCGACGTACGCGCTGTGCGGATTCGCGAACTTCCCATCGATCGCGATCCAGATCGGCGGGCTCTCGGCGCTGGCCCCCGAAAGGCGGAGCGATTTCGCTTCGATCGGGCTCCGCGCGATGACCGCGGGGGCGCTGGCGTGCTGGATGACCGCGTGCATCGCCGGGCTGTTCATCCGCTGAGGCGGCTCACGCGACCCGCTTGAACTTGACCATGACCTCGGAGCCGAACGCCGGGAGCGCGGCGGTCGTGAACTTCGCGCCGGCTACGACACCCTCCTGCAGTGAGATCGGGGCGGCATTGTCATCGGTGGACCAGAACTCGAAGATGTAGGTCGCGCCCGCGACCAGGCCCTCGATGTTCAGCGAGGCGCCGGTGACCGTGCCGCTGCTCTGGCCGGCATCGCGGAGGACCAGGGCCATGCCCTGCTGGCCGTCGGTGGAGCCCCAGGCGCGGAGGTGGTGCTCGCCGGTGTTCGCGAAACTCATCCGTCCGACGAGCGTGCGCGAGCGGTAGTCGCTCCAATCGAAGTCGATCGCGCTCTCAGCGCCGCTCACGAACGAACTCACCGACTGCTGCACGCCGCGCATGCCCAGGGAGAGGGGGACGGGCAGGATCTCCTCGGGATCGAAGACCTCGGGGTAGGTGTCCCGCAGTTCCGAGCCGCCGATGCGCAGCCCCGCGCCGGCCAGCCCCGAAGCGATGCTGACCCAAGAGGTGACGCGGTAGATCGCCTCGTCCTGTTCGAGCGTGTACGGCTTGTCGGGGTCGGCGTTGTCCGAGTAACCGGTGTAGTACGGGGAGCCGCCGCTCCAGCGGTTGCCGACGAGGTCCCATTCGGCGTTGTGGACCGGGCGGTTGTCGCGCCGGTTGGTGAGCCAGTAGGCCGCGAGCTGGCCGTAGTCCATCGCCGGGCGCATGGCCTTGTCCTGGTCGGGGTTGTTGACCGGCTCGGCGGTGGAGGGCGTGTAGAAGTGCGGGTCGAGGACATCGAACGCGTCGCTGTAGAAGAGCGTGCGTCCGACGGGGCCATCGGGCGCCAGGCCGATATTGGTGCTCATGACGTTGAGGTCGGGCGCGTAGTCGCGCATGAAGTTCGAGAGCTGGATCAGGAACTTGGAACGCTGCTGCATCTCGGCGTTCTGTGTGCGCGTGTAAGAGCCGCCGTCCCACTCGTTGACCAGCTCGAAGCCGATCATGGTCTGGGCATAGGGGCTCTCGGCGACCCAGTCGGCCAGCACCGCCAGGCGCGCCTTGCACATCTCCAGGACCTCGGGGCTCCAGTAGAAGTCCGCCATGCTGGTGAGGGGCCCGCCGTTCACGGTCGAGAAGGGCGTCAGTTCGAGGTTGCTGCCGTAGTTGAAGTTGTTGAAGGTCTGGAGGATGAAGCGCATCCCCGTCCGGTGCGCCTGCTCCATCATGCGGTGCAGGTAGGTGCGCATCTCCGGGTTGAAGGTGCTCTGCGTATCGCCCGGCTCGCGCCACTCCAGCCACGCCATGCCCTCGGGCAGGCGAGACCGGGCCTCGGCGCTGTTCTCGAGCGTGACGCGCTCGAGCTGTACGCGCATGGTGTTGACGCCGTAGTCCGCAAGGGCGTCGAAGTAGTCGTCGGGCGAACCCTCGTCCTGGCGCTCGCTGAAATCGATGAAGTCGCCCGCGCCCGGGCTCCAGATGAGCCCGCTGTACAGGCCGCGGACGTAGAGCGCGGAGACGCCCGCCGTCCCGCCGACCATGAGGAAGGGGTCGCCGGACTCGGTCATCATCGATCCGCCGTTTGGCGATACGATCACACGGCCGCCCTCGCTGGTGTCCTCGAGCACGGTCTGCGTCGTGACCGTGACTTGCGCCAGGTCGCCGACGCGACCGGCCGCATCCACACCCCGCACACCGATGAAGTACGTTGTGCCGGGATCGAGTTCGCCGATTCGGAGGTTCTCGGCCTGGCCGCGCAGGTGCGGGACGAAGCCGTTCTCGACCACCGTCGCCGCGGCCCAGTCATGGTCGGACTCGATCGGTTCGGTGGACCAGCGGATGTCGTACGCGTTGACGTGACCCCGTCCCGGGGCCGCGCCCGCGGGCGCGGTGAATCTCAATCGCGTGCCGTAGCCGCTGGTGTCGGAAGCGGAAAGGTCGTTGATCGCCAGCGGCGCTTCGGCCGCGGCACGATCGACGAACTGGAGGTAGGCGTAGTTGATCGGGCCTTTCCAGCCGCCGTTGCTCTGGTTGAGGCTCGGGAAGACGCCGACGATGCGGTCATCGACGACGCGGTCGCCGAGCCGCTCCTGGGGCTGGGGGCTCTGGCCGAGGTACTCGATGGTGCGCTCGCCTCCGTCGTTGTCGAACGACATGTCGAAGTTCATGCCGATCACGGCGCCGTTGGCGGGCCTGCCGGACATTCCGAGCGCGCCCCAGGGGATCCTCACCTCGGTCGTCCAGCCCACATCCACATCGCTGTTGTTGTTGACGGTGCCGTTGATGCGGGTCTTCCACTTGATCCCGGGCCAGAGCGCGGCATCGGGCGTGACCAGCGCACCGCCCCCCTTGCCGTTGCCCTTGAGGTAGTCCCACCGGGCGATGCGCCCCGGACCGGAGGTCGGCGAGGCGGGATCGCCGAGGTTGAACGCGAGCACCCGGCCGGTCGCGGGGAGGTTCTTGGCGCGGGTATTGCGGGGATCGAAGAACAGCGCGATGCTGTCGTCGTGCCAGTATTCCCAGCGATCACCCGAGCCGCTTCCGCGGCCGTCCGACCACAGCCGCGTGTCGCGGACATCGAACGCGAGGATGAGACCGACGTTGTTGTACTTGGCCCGCATCGAGACGCTGCTGCCGTCGACGTGGGCCTGGGCACGCTCGACGACCGGCGACAAGGCCCACTCGGCGGTCTTGATCTGCCCGTCGATCCTGCCGCCCGCGCTGATCGCGGTCCAGACGGGGTGGTTTGCGGTGATCGGGTCCGCGGCGAACAGGGCGCGGGATTCGAGCTGCTCGAACGCGTGCTCGCCTCCCCCTCCCCCACAAGTCGAGCCCGCAGCGCGCGCGAGGTTGCGCACGGAGGTTCGGGTGTTCCGCAAACGCAGGAAGCGGGAGTTCGCCGAGTTCATGGGCAAGCACCTCCGAGCGGTTCGCGCACCCGCCATCCGGTGGCGTGGTCTCGCGACCGCCGATAACCCGCATCCGAGCCCGGGGGCACGGGTGCAGGTCATTGCTATCGAATACGGGCCCGTGCCGTTCCAGCGCGCGCCCTCAACGCCCCGGTCGCGCGTGATGATCTGTGCGGGCTGATCCGCCCGTCGGCGATCGGGAGGCCCGGCAAGCGCTCCCGATCGTGCGGCCGGTGCGAGTTGTCTCGCGCGATCAGGCACGGCGATACACTCTCCGCACCCAAACCCCGAGGATCACGCATGAGCAGCGCACGAGTCGATCAGTTCATCGCCGGAAAACGCACCTGCGAGTCGGCTTTCGGTGGAGCGGCCGGCAAGACCCACGCCGTCATCAACCCCGCGACGGGCGAGACGATCGCGCAGGCCGAACTCGAGTCCATCCGCAGCGCCGAGGCCGCGGTCCAGGCGGCGGCCGAGGCGTTCCCGGCGTGGTCGGCGACGCCGGTGGGCGACCGGTGCCAGGCGCTGTTCCGGTACAAGAACCTTCTCGAACAGCACTTCGAGGAGCTCGCCACGATGATCACGCGCGAGCACGGCAAGACGATGGCCGAGTCCCGCGGCGATGTGCGTCGCGGGATCGATTGCATCGAGTTCGCGTGCGCTGCGCCCACGCTGATGATGGGCAAGACCCTGCCGCAGATCGCGGTGAGCACGAGTTTCTGCCGGACTGAGGACAAGAGCGGCGTCGGCATCGACTCGACGGTTGACCGCGTGCCGCTGGGCGTGTGCGTGGGCATCACGCCGTTCAACTTCCCGGTGATGGTGCCGCTGTGGATGTGGCCGATGGCGGTAGCGTGCGGCAACACGTTCGTGCTCAAGCCGAGCGAGAAGGTGCCGCTCAGCGCTGTGCGCGAGGTCGAGCTCGCGCACCAGGCGGGCCTTCCCTCGGGCGTGCTGAATCTCGTCACGGGCGGCGCGAGCGTCGTCGATCACCTGATCACGCACGCCGATGTCAAGGCCGTGAGCTTTGTCGGCTCCTCAAGGGTGGCGCAGCACGTCTACACCACCGCGGCCGCGGCGGGAAAGCGGGCCCAGTGCATGGGCGGCGCGAAGAACTACATGGTGATCATGCCCGACGCCAACCAGGATGCGGTGATCGAGGGTGTCGTGGGCTCGGCGTTCGGCAACTCGGGGCAGCGGTGCCTGGCGGGCAGCATCGCCATCGCCGTGGGCGACGCGGCGGACTGGTTCGTGCCCAGGATCGCCGAGGCCGCGAGGAAGATCAAGGTCGGTCCCGGCGGGGAGGCGGGCGTGGGCATGGGGCCGGTGATCGACCAGCAGAGCAAGGAGCGCATCCTCGGGTTCATTGATTCGGGCATCAGGGATGGCGCGACGTGCGTGCTCGACGGCCGCGCGCCCGCGGTTTCGCCGGCGGGCTGCTTTGTCGCTCCGACTGTTTTCGACAAGTGCCGGCCCGGCATGAGGATCGTGGATGAAGAGATCTTCGGCCCGGTGCTGAGCATCCTGCGGGAACCGACGCTGGACGCCGCGCTGGCGACGATGAACCGCTCCCGCTACGGCAACATGGGCGTGATCTTCACGTCGAGCGGGTACAACGCGAGGCGTTTCAAGACGCACGCGCAGGTCGGGATGGTCGGGATCAACGTCGGTGTGCCCGCGCCGATGGCGGTTTTCCCGTTTGCTGGATGGAAGCAGAGCTTTTTCGGTGATCTGCACGCCAACGGCGAGGATGCGGCGAAGTTCTGGACGGAGAGCAAGGTGGTCGTCACTCGGTGGATGTAACTCGAATCCAGGGGCGCCACCCGTGATCAACGCCATTCACACGCTGGTGCATGCCACAGACGCCGACTCCACTCGCGCGTTCTTTCGCGACACGCTCGGCCTCAAGTTCGTCGAGGCGCATCCTGGCTGGCTGATCTTCGCGCTCCCGCCCGCCGAGCTGGGCATCCATCCGGCGCCGGAAGTCGGACACGACGAAGACGGCGACCCCTCGGGCACGCACCGCATGTACCTGATGTGCGACGATGTGCACAAGACCGTGGCGGAGCTCAGGGCCAAGGGCGTCGAGTTCACCTCGGGAATCTCGGATCAAGGGTGGGGGTTACTTACCACGCTGCGCGTTCCCGGAGCAGGCGAGATCGGCTTGTACCAGCCGAGACATCCGTTGCCATCCCGCAGCTAAGCCGGAATCGCTACTCAAACCGCAGGTGCTTCACGCTCTCGCCGCTGTCGCGGAGTTCGATGAGCGACTCGATCCCGATATCCAGGTGCATCCGCACGTACTTTTCGGTGACGGTCTTGTCGCTCGCGCTGGTCTTCACGCCCTCGGGGGTCATCGGGCTGTCGCTCACCAGGAGCAGCGCGCCCTTGGGGATCGAGTTGGCGAACCCGACCAGGAAGATCGTCGCGGTCTCCATGTCGATCCCGATCGCGCGGATCTTCCGCAGATACTCCTTGAACTCCTCATCGTGCTCCCACACGCGCCGGTTGGTGGTGTAGACGGTCCCGGTCCAGTAGTCGCACTTGTGGTTGACGATCGAGGCGCTCACGGCCCGCTGGAGCCGGAAGCTCGGCAGCGCGGGCACCTCCGGGGGCATGTACTCGTTGCTGGTCCCCTCGCCGCGGATGGCCGCGATCGGCAGGACGAAGTCCCCCACCTTGCTCTTCTTGAGCCCGCCGCACTTGCCCAGAAAGAGCACCGCAGACGGCCCGATCGCGCCGAGCAGGTCCATGACCGTCGCGGCCATCGCCGAGCCCATGCCGAAGTTGAGGATGGTGATGTTCTCGGCGGTCGCCGTCTGCATCGGCTTGTCGCGTCCGACGATCGGCACGCCGAACCGCTCGGCGAACATCTCGACGTAGTTGATGAAGTTGGTCAGCAGGATGTAGCGGCCGAACGCCTTCGGCGCGAGGCCCGTGTACCGCGGCAGCCAGGCCTTGACGATTTCCTGCTTGGTTCGCACGGCACCACCTTACCACAGACCACTCGGTTCCGCTCGGCGCCGATCGGCGGGCGCGGCCCGAAGTCGTGCACCCCGCGGGCGGGCCGAACCGATCTAGAATCACCTGCTCCGCCGCGATACTCCGAGAACACGCATGAAGTACACGATCGTTACGGCAATCCTGATCTCGCTGGGCGCACGCACCGGCACGCCCGCCCGCGCCGCCTCTCAACCGCCCGCCGCGCCCGCGCCGCCCGCGTCCGCGCCATCTCCGTCCTCGACACCCGCGCCCGCGCCTCCCGCGGCACAGCCGGAAAAGAAGAAGGTGCCGATGAACCTCAAGGTCCCGGTCGAGGCCATGCTCGCGGAACGCATCGCCAAGCAGCTTGTGGCCGCGAGCCCCGTCGCCGACCCCGCGGACGCCAAAGCCCGCGATGCCGCGGCCGAGAAACTCGGCGCGTGCAAGGACCTCCTCGAGGCGGCGCACTCGCGGATCCTGTGGGGCGGCTTCCACCCCGAGCAGGGCTACGACCCCTCGGCCTATCGGCTGCACGACCGCAGCCGCGAGGACTTCTTCCAACTGACCGAGCTGAACCCGATGATCTGGGCCAAGCTCTACCTCTCGACGTTCATGTTCCCGGGACCGTACTCCGTTCGTCAGGAAGGCAAGTTCACCGTTCTGGAACTGGACGCGAAGTTCCGCGGCGGGCTGGATGCCGGCGAGTACCCGTACCCGTTCTGGCACTCGCCGAACAAGTGGACGGCGTACATGAACGCGGAGAAGGTGATCCTCATCTTTGAGCCTGGGCGCCTTGTCGCGTCGATGCGGAAGTCGCCCAACCCGCTGTCGGTCAGGCTGATCAAGAGGCAGTGGGACACGAAGTGGATCTGGACCAACGACAAGGGCGAGCCGCAGCCGCGTGTGTCCCTGTTCAGTTACGTGTTCTCCAAGGACAACCCGCACGTGGCCGAACTTGACAGGAGCTATCGCGCGCTGGAATCCGCGTTCCGAGATCAGAACTGCATGACCTGCCACGCTCCCGACAACCAGAGCCGGATCAACGACCTGCTCCTGCTCAACTATCCGAACCAGGCGCTGGTCATGCGGCGATCGCTGGTCACGGTGCTCGAGGACAACCAGATGCCTCCCGGCAATGAGCTCGCGCACGAACCGACCGGTCTCCAGGACCCGGAAGTGCTCAAGACGCTGATCAAGCTCGCCAAGGAGTTTGAGAAGCAGGCCGATGACGCGTTCGCGTACGAGCAACTCCGCGAAGCAAGGCCGCGTACGGAGCCCGCCAAGCCGTGATCGGTCGGGGCGCCGCCGCGGGGTGGGCCTGCCCGGAGGGGTCGGCTATTCCACCGCGCGCCGAGCAACCTCGTACGAAATCGCGTGGTCCGCGGCGGCCTGGAATGCCTCGGCCAATCGGATCAACTCTTCGCGCGCGGCCTTGTCGGGAATGCCGCCCGACCGATCGGCGTGCGGGTCGTCCACCTTCAGGTCCTTGCGCTGCAGAAGCGGAACCAGCGACTCGTACACGGCAAGGGCGTGTGTCGGATAGCCGAGCACGACCTGGCGACCGGCCTTGGCCGAGTTGTCGGGCCAGTGGCAGCTCAGGCAGTTGTACGCCCGAAGTTTCGGCTCAAGGGCCGAATACGCCGCGCCGACCGCGCCAAGTTCCGGGTTTTCCTCGGAAAACGCGAAGGCGAACGTCGCACCGCGCGGCTGAGGCCTCCCCAGCCCGTCCGACCACGTCCACTTTCCATCCCATTTCGGCGGCGCTTCCTCGCCTTCGGCCGCGTTCGGCGCCGATTTCCCGAGGGCGGCCAGCAACTTCTCTCCGTTGAAGACCAGCAGGATCGCCTCGGTCCGCACGAACGACTGCCACGACCGCGACGTGTGCCAGATTGGGTAGGGATAGTCACCCGGCGGCAGCTTGGCACGGAACTTCGCGGCGATCTCGACTACCGTGAACTTCCCCTCGCCGCGGACCGTGTGTGCGCCCGAGAACGTGAACAGCGAGAGGCAGGTCTTGGTCCAGATCATCGGCTCAAAGACGATCAGCGAGTACGCCGCGGGGTCGTAGCCCGTGGAGGCATCGAAGAAGCCCCACGGAAGCCCGGCGGCGGGCGCATCGATGAGTTCGGCGAGCCTGGAGAGCTTGTCCATCGCCGCGGTCCGAGCGAGCACATCGTCGGGTCTGGCGGGCGGGCTCGCCGCGATCACACCCTGTGCGATGCGTTCGTGGAAGGGTGTTGAGGGTTCGGCGGAGGAAGGGCGGACACGCTCGCGGGGCGCGAGCAGGGGTGGGTTGACAGCCGGTGGTGCGGCGCCCGGCTGTGGAGACTGCGCGGTCTCGGAGTTGTCCGTGCTGGCGGGCGGGGCCGTGGCCGCGGGTTGCGCTGCGGGCGCACTCGGCCCCTTGGCCGGAGTCGGGACGCGCGGCCTCGCCGCTTGATCGTCGCGGCGATCACACGACGACATGACCGCCATCGCGACGGCCGCGATCGCAAACATTCGGGCTGTCCGTTTGCCAGTCATTGCTGCGATCTCCGTCCCTCACTCCCCCTCCTCGCTCCACCCGAGCCCACCAGTTCGTATCAAGCGCAACGGTATTCCCGGCCCCATCGCCCGGTGGGGTCGGGAGCGAGATGCGCACACCACGCCGATGCCGCGCCAAAAACAAACGCGGGCGGGTCGCTTGACCCGCCCGCGCGGTGGATCCGTGTTGCAGACTCCCGAGGCCTACTGCGGAGTGCAGCCGTCGAAGTACAGGTCCGCGAAGACGAGGTAGTCGGCTTCGTTGACGACGCCGTTGCCGTCGAAGTCGGCGACGGGATCGCCCGCGAAGTAGGCCGTCACGTACAGTTCCGAGTCGGCAGCGTTCACGCGGTTGTCACCGTTCAGGTCGGCGGGGCAAGAGATCGGACGCAGGAAGTTGCGATAGATCGAGTTCCCAAGCAGCGTGCCCGAGGCGTACGCCTGATCGGCATCGCACCGGAAGTGCACACCGAGGTAGACGCGGCTCAGCCCGTTCTCCCGCGCGGCCTGCGAGAAGCTCGTGAACGTACGCTGCACGTTCTGGACGATGGGCTCGTCGGTGCTGGCGGTGAACGTGATGTTGTCGGTGCCGAAGAAGTTCCGCATGATGGCCGCGTGGGCCGCGCCGAAGGTCGCGTGGCCGGAGGTGTACGCGGGGAAGGGCGGCGAGAACTCGAGCAGGGGCAGCCAGTTGCCCTTCTTGGTCGTACGCGGGTTGTTGTCGATGTCGGCGTTGCGGATCGCCGAGACGGGCCGCCACAGGTCCACGTCGGTGCTGTACTTCTGATCCCAGGCGACAAGCCCGGCATCGCCAAGCGCAAGCCCGACCAGCGCCATGAGCCGCGCGTGCTCGGAGAGCGAAAGCCCCTGTTGCGCCGCGACGACGGTCGTGATCTGTCCCAACTGGCCCGGCGGCTTGTACGTGCCGTCACGGTCGTTGGCCCAGAACCACGCGATCTCGGTCTGCTCAGCGGTTCGCGTCGTGCTGTTCCGGGCTCCGAACGACTTCACCTCGTTGACCTGGTCGGCGTACTTCCGGGAGCGGAGCACCTGGGCGATGCGTGAAAACCCGAACGGCCCGCGCGGCCTGAACTCGTCGCCTGATTGCATGCACCACGGCTCCGTGGTGCCGAAGCCGGGCGCATGGGGCGGCGTGGTGAAATCGGGCGGAGTCGGGCGATACGCGCCGGGGACATCCTCATACACATACGTCGGCAGGCTGTCGGTCCGGTCCGTCGAACGCGCGGCCAGGATCGCGTCCGCCGCGGCAACGCCGACAGCGACACCGTTGTCGCGCTGCCTCACGTTGTGAACCGCGGCGAGGTGCTCGGCGAGCTGCGCATCATAAATCGCAGCACGAGCCGGATAAAGCGTGACAAGGGCCCGGTGTGCGGCGGCCGCGCCGGCGGCACGCTCGGAGGCCGGACCGGGAACATCCACGTAACCGAGGTACGGCTCGGCCTTGCGGTTGATCGAGTTGATCGCCTCGAACATCGAGACAAACACAATGGCCTGGTTGCGAGCGAGCGGGCACGGACCACCGCCGACGGCCCGGATGGTGTCGAGCCACTGCTCGTTCCAGTCCGTGACCACGTCCGCACGAACCGAGGTGCTTCCCGCCGCCAGCACGAGCGCGGCGGCCAATCCCTTGAATCCACGGTGCATCGATCTTTCCTTTCGCTGCAGAGCAACCCCCATGCCGCCCTACTCGCTTTCGGCAATCCGGGCCTCAGCCATCGAGTTCATGTAGACTAATCCATCCTGACCCCCGGTGCAAGGGCGAATTCCTGTCGAGCCAGTGGTTAGAACGATTCCAGTGGGCCGTGGCTTCGGCGGCCGATAACCAGACCGCCGGCTCACCACCGGATCCGCCCGACCCTCTGGATCGCCTCCGCCATCCGCTCGACCTCCACCGTCAGGGCCACCCGGAAGTACTCCGCCCCGCGCGGGCTGAAACCGCTTCCGGGCACCACCACGGTGTCGGCCTGCTCGAGCAACTTGGCCGCGAAGGTCATGGAATCGACTCGACGACCGTCGGAGCCCACCGGTGTCCGTGCCCAGACGAAGAAGCCGGCGGGGGGTACTTCGACCTCGCAGCCGATCGACCGCAAACCCGGAACGACGACATCTCGCCGGGCCTGGTAGAGCCTGCGCATCGCCGCGACATCCGCGTGGTCGTGGTGGGCGAGCGCGGCCGCGCCGGCGACCTGGATCGCGTTGAACGTGCCCGAATCGACATTGGCCTTAATCAGAGCGAGCGCCGAGACAACCGATGCGTGCCCCACCGCGAACCCGATGCGCCAACCGGTCATGTTGAACGTCTTGCTCAGCGAGTGGAACTCGATGCCAACGGTGTCTTCGATGCTCGCGTTGCGGGCCTGCCACATGCTGACGGGCTTGTTCTCCTCGCCGAAGTACAGCTCGGAATAGGCAAGGTCCGAGGCGGCGATGCAGCCCCGTCCGCCGTTCCAGGTCTTCTGAGTCCACTCCAGCATCCGTTCATAGAACGCCACATCCGCGCCCTCGCTGGTCGGGTTGCTCGGGTAGTTCACCCAGCAGATCCGGGCCGCGCGAGCCACCTCATCGGGGACCTGCTCGAAGCGCGGCTTCCAGCCCGTGTCCGCTCCGACAGGCATCTTGTGCGTCCGGCACGCGGCAAGCACGGAGCCGACCTCGTAGACCGGGTACGCCGGATCGGGAAAGCACACCAGATCGCCGGGGTTCGTGACGGCCCACGGCAGGTGCGCAATGCCGTCCTTGCTCCCCAGCAGCGCGACGATGTGCCGCATCGGATCGACCTTGACCCCGAACCGCTTCTGCATGAACCTCGCCGCGGCCTCGCGGAACACGCCCAGCCCGCCCCCCACCGCCGGGTACTGCTGGTTCACCAGGTCCCGCATCGCCCGGTTCATGGCCTCGACGATGAACTCCGGGGTTTTCTTGTCCGGGTCACCCACGCCCAAATTGATGACATCCGCGCCGGCCGCGATGCGCTCACGCTTTTTGCGGTCGATCTCGTCGAACAGGAAGGGCGGCAGGGCGTTGAGGCGGTCGGAGCGCACAGACGGGCTTGGCATGACCCATCGTATGAACGTGATCCCGCATCTCCAAACGGTCGCAAGTCACATCCATCGACCGCTCACTTCCGCCTGATCCGCTCCGCGATCCCGATCACTCCCAGCAGCAGCACCAGCCCCGCCTGCTCGATCGCGTATCCCTGGGACAGCCGCAGGCCGCCCAGCGCCACCAGCCCGATGCCCCCGATCAAGCCCACGATCCGCCACGGCATGAGCGTCAAGCCCAGCCCGATCGCCCCGGGTCCGTAGATCGGCGAGGTGAACTTCGAGTCGATCAGCTTGTACGCGCCGTACACGATCAGCGCCGCGCCCGCGGCCATGAACAGCCACTGTTCGGTCGAGATCTGTCGGCCCGGTCGCGACTGCTCCTGACCCGTCGGCATGGTCGCCATGTCGCCTCCGCTGCTCGCCCCCCCGACTCAATCATGCTAACCGCACCACCGACCGATCGGTTGCTGTCAAGCGCAGCACACGATCCCGTCCGGACGAAAAAAAAACGCGGCGAGTGTCAGGCCTCCTCGCCAGCTCCGAATCCAACGCCAAGCCGGGTGTGGAGCCCAGCCCAGAGAGTTCGGCGTCGGTGGATTGAGCGACCTTCGCTCCGCCCACCGGCTGACCCCAGGAAAGGAGCGAGAGATGAATCGTCGTGTCGATCGTCGTGTCCGTGCCGCCACCCTGCTGATCGTCGCCGCGGGCGGCTCCCTGTCCGCCACCTCCGCATCGGCGCAGGTATGGCTGAACAACGTCCCCGACACCTACCAGCACCAGCGCTGGGGCGCGCGGGCCGCCCAGAACATCCCGCGAATGCAGGCCAACGGCAACCCCGTCGTCCCCGCCGCCAACATCGCCGTCGCAGGCGCGGCCGATGCACGCGGCGATGGAACGTGGGCCAACCGAGGCTACTTCCCCGGCACCGCCGTCCCCGCCCGCCCTGACAGTGGGTTCTTCTACGGCCTCTGCTTCCAGGCCTCAAACGTCAACCAGTTCTACCACTTCCGCCAGCTCGGCTACAAGACCTTCGGCGGCGCGGGCGCGGGGCTGAACCCTGCCAACGAGACCCAGCAGCACGATCAGGTCCAATCCTTCGAGACCGCCTACAACGCCGAGCGTTCCGCCCTTCTGGCCGTTGTGAACAACGGCGCCCTCGCCAACGCCGTGCGTCTGGATGCGCTGAAGCGCATCAACACGCCCAACCTCATCAACTCGGTCCTCAACACCCGCGGCGCCGGACCCAACCAGGGCCTCGCGGGACTCAAGGCGCAGAACTTCAAGCAGGTCGGCAATCAGGTCAAGTACATCGGCGCGGATGGCACCGAAAAGTTTCTCGGCAAGCAGACCCTCGCCTCGCACATCCCGCAACTCTTCAGGGCCCGCGACATGGCCAACCTCCGCCTGGCCTACCCCTTCGAGGGCGCCGACCTCGCCGGCACACCGCAGCAGGGCCTCTGGTGGGCGGGCACGACGCCCGATGGCGGCAACTTCCACAACGTGACCGTCGCGGGCTACGACGCCGCGGGCGCGGGCGGAAACGGCACCATCTACTTCGCCGATCCCGACTCCAACCCCCTCGGCGGCGTCGGCGCGAACGGGAACCGCAACATCGATGCGGGCTGGGTCGGGACCACGGCCGACTGGAAGGCCGCCGAACCCGCCGCCGTCCCCGCCGCCGCGACCGCCGGTCAGACCAAAGAGAAGCGTTTCGCCGCGGGCGCGGCCGTCCGCGTGCCCGGTGCGTTCGTCGCCGGCCAACCACCCGCCGCCGACCGCACCGGCCTCTACTACGAGGGCACGCTCGGGGCCGGCCGAAAAGAGTTCGACATCGCCGCGGGTGGGTTCGACCGCTACGACGGTGTCCAGATCCGCTACCTCGAAACCCTCGAAACCATCAAAGCGATCGCCAAGCCCGCCGGCGCGGGCGGGGCTGGCTCGGCCAAGGGCCTGTCCATCACCACCGGCGCGGCCGATGCGATCAACCGCATCACCGACTTCTGGATCTTCCCCTCCAGTTCCGACGAGGTCATCACCGCCGCGACCATCCCCGACGGCCTCGACGCCGGCAACTGGTCCATCGACCTCATCGATGCCTTCGACATGGACAGCCCCCTGTTCATCGACGACTGGGGCAACGAGCGTCCTTTCGGCGGCGTGCACGTGAGCACGCTCAGCGGCTCGCTGGGCGCGATCGAAGGCGGGGACCTCCTCGACCTTGAGTATGAAACCCTGACCACACTCGACCTCTCCGCGTGGGACTTCATCTATAACGACCGGCTTGACCTGTCCCTCGAATCCCTCGGCGTGCAGAGCTACGGCGGCTACGCCGGATACAACCTCGCGACCGAGCAGATTCCCGCCCCCGGCGCGCTGGGCCTCTTCGGTCTCGGCCTGATCTTCTCCGCGGGTCGCAGGCGGAGGTAGCTCGCGCCGGCCGGGATGCGGCAAGTCGCATCTCGATCCGTCCGCGGCCGCAGGGTTGGCGCGGGGGGGGGAGGGGGGGGGGGCGTGTGAGCGGCAAGGCGCTTAGCCGCTTCGCACGGTCGGCATCCTCGGCCCTCATCGCATCAACCGCGCGCTCGGCACCGCCAGCCCCACCCGCCGCCCTCACCACCCGTGCCATCATCCGCGGCTTGGAGCGGGTGATGCGACTGGTGATGATCGTGGACCACGAGTAGACTGCACTACCCGCTCAGAGCAGCGGGTAGTGGCACGATGGTGGAGGATGGGTGATGCCACCGGCCAGCCCGTGGGAGAACGGCTACGCGGAGAGCTTCCACTCGCGGCTGCGGGATGAACTGTTGAACGCGGAGGCGTTCGCCGATGTGCGTGAGGCCAAGGCGCTCGCGGCCACATGGCGGCACGGGTACAACCATCGCCGGCCGCACAGTGCGCTGGGCTACCTGCCCCCGGCGAGGTTCGCGGCGACGCTGGGCAGGCTGGAAGGAGGGGCGTAGCCCCGACTGGAAGCCTGCCCAGCGTCGCACTCCCATGCTCCTAACCTCGAACACCAACCCAGACCCTCATAGACACTGGTACAGAAATTGGGGGCAGGTCGGACCATTGACGCGTCTCCGGCAGTTCAAGTACAATCTTCGCCGGATGTGCGCCCGCCCTCTTCCCGAACGCCCATGGACTCTGCGATCTCCAAATCTTGCGGACTAGTGCGGTGTACGAGTGTCGTGCTCGCCATCGTCCTCGGTTTGTTCATCGCGCCGCGCGCTAGGGCGCAAGTGAACCTGCTGGCGTGCCGGATGTGTCATCACGATCCCTGTACGTGCCAAAGTTCCGCCTGTCGAGCGGCCAAGGAAAAGCTCGTTCGGTCAGGACGAGTCTCTGCGGCTCAGGCGGGCCGAATGGACTGTGCAACGGCAATCAGAATGTCAGGGTCGGAGCCTTCCAACCAAGACCCCCAGTTGACACGCGAGGAAACCGAAAAAAAACTGGCTCAGGCTCAAGCGGAATACCAGCGGCTCCCACACGAACAGGTCCGGATTGCGCAGGAACACCAGCAAGCACTCAAAGAACTTCGTGACGCTCACCAGAAGCGCATCGAGGCGGAAGAGGCTAAGACCAGGGAGACCAAGCAGGCCCTAGACTCGCAGCTCAGCCAGCTCAAACAGCAGCGAAATGAGCGACGCCAAGAATCGCTCAAGCAGCTACAGAGCCAGATCGCCGAGCAAGTCCAAGCATTGAACAACTCAAGACCTGCACGACCCACCGACTCCCCGCCCCCGGAGAAGGTCGCTTCCGCGCCAGTGATCCACACCCACCAAGAGATCATCACCAACAAGATACTCGACGACCTAGACACGTACGACAAAGTCACCACTCTCGTCAGCATCATCAAGAATGGCGAGTTGCCGGTCCCTGTCCCCGCCGTTGCCATGGCGACGAGTCCCCTGAACATGGGGCTCATTCAGGTGATTCAACAGGGCGGCATCGGTGCGATCAGCGCCGTAAACGCCGGGATTCAGGAAGTCGTCCGCGCCGCGTCAGAAGGGATAACGTCGCCGCCAGGTGGTGGATCGCCGAGTGCAGCTTCGACGGGTTGGCTAGCGTCGGCGAGTGTCGAGTTTCAACCGAGTGACTTCGATCTTTGTCCGCAGTGTCACCAGTACCGCAGCCGGTGCACTTGCCGATAAGGGCAGAAATTAGGCATGTCGCGCGTTTGGACCAACTACTGGACCTTGGGGACAATCGTGTTCGGCATCGGCTGTCTGTCAAGCTGCGCATCACACGCCCCGGACAATCCTGCGGCATTTGTGATAGATCAAAATGACAAACAGTACGTCAGCGGCAGGATTCCCACCGACCGCGATGTCGAACGGCTCATCATTGCGTCAACAGCCGTCGAGAATCCAGTGCCCGTGTACTGGCGTGCAGCGTTGGCTTGCAGCCGTCGCGGCGACTATTTGTCGGCCTCCAGATTTGTTGAGGCGATGATCTTGTTGGACCCGTCACTTGGCCAAGACGCACACATCACAGCTTTTTTGGAGGCCATGATTGAGAAACAATCGGCAGCAAGTCAACAGTAATCGACCGTCGATGAGCATGTGCGCAGTAATGCTTGCAACTACTCTACTGCTAGCGGCTTGCACGAATCCCGCGCAGTACCGGGCGACTGGACAACGGCTCGGAATGGCACCGGTCCCGAGTGATGAAGCTCGGGTCATTGTGTATTGGAGCGATCAGGCTGCCGAGCGTGTGTTCTTCCCGCCTGTTTACGTTGACGGCAAACTGCTCGGTCAGCTGCAGCCGTTCGGCTATCTCGATGTCATGGTGCCACGAGGAACGAGGGAGGTACGCGTCACCACTATTTGGCGCGATGGCAATACGGGACGGGAAGTCGACAAGACGCCAACACTGCAAGTGGTTGTTGCCGGAGGGGATACGGCGCTGCTCGAGTACAAGGCCGTCGGGGGATCGGTGCTTCCCGTGGAATCGCATTTGACCCAAGTCGATCTTGCGAAGATGAACACTCTCGTGGAGGTGCATCGGTGCGTTCCTTTTTGATCTTGCTCGCGTGCGCTTTTTGGATGTCGGGATGTGGCACAGCGCAGTTGGGTCCTGGGCTTGAAGCGTGGGGCTCGAAGTATGAGACCAGGGCGCCCGCTAGCGGACGGTGCTCTGTGCTTGTCTGGCTGGATTCTGACGCGTTGGGGGAGGTGGCACGCTTCAATACTCTTCCGGTGGTGGCGATTGACGGGGCCCCAATCGGCGTCCTGCTGCCTGGCGGCTATCTCTATCACGAGGTGGCACCTGGTGAACACATGGTCTCGGTGTCCGCCTCGTATCTATGGGCTTACGATGGCAAGGCGTACGCGCTGCGCCAGGTGGTTCCAGTGATCGTCGCGACGGGCGATCAGGTATCGATGAGGGCTGCTGTGGAGGTTGGAATCACGGGCCGCTCGACGCTTCTGCTCGCTCGATCCACGAGCGAAGTCAAGGGGTTGGAATCCGCCCGGGAATCGATCAACTTGGAAAGTGATGGCAAACTCCCTTCTCTTGGAGACGGTGCTCGCAATGGGCCGACAGTTCGAATCGTGCCTCCAGCTGGGTGCCAGGCGATCACGGTTGTCGTTGACGGTCGGTTTGTCGCGGGCAATCTGGATCACCCGGTTCCGGTACAAGATGAGTTGTTGGTACCGATGTCTCCAGGGCAGCATCAGGTAGTCGTCATATGGTTCACCAAGAACCAAGCGAACAGCCTTCCGAGTGATCAGTACAGACTCCGCGTACAGAGAAGATGTACCGTCCTGAACAAGCAGATACCGAGTGAAGGCGAGACCATACGATTTGACCAGGCGCGGGATTACTTTGGCGAGTATCTCGTTGAGGCAGTGATGCAACCTACAGAAGGAATCTCTGATCAATAGCGCAACCCCCGGAGCCTGACGATCGTACCGGGTGGCATGGCTGACCGGCGAGGAGTGCGGCCTGAGCAAGGATGGCCGCTCCACGGTGCAGGTGTACCTCGAAGAGATGAACGGCCTGCACGAGCGGATCAAGAAGGTGGAGGCGCGTCTGCGAGTAAGGACCGAAGGTGACCCGGTCGTGGAGAAGCTGCTCTTGATCAAGGGCATCGGCGAGGTCACCGCGTGGACGATGCGGGCGCTGATCGGGCAGTTCGACCGCT
>JADLCX010000006.1 GCA_020846975.1 Phycisphaerales bacterium | reverse complement strand
ATGCGGACTATCCGCTCATGTTGACCACTGGGCGTGTCGTCAGCCAGTTCCTCTCGGGCACGCAGACGCGGCGCATCGGCCCGCTGGTGGACCAGTACCCCGAGCCGCGGATCGAGATGCACCCGCGGCTCGCCGAGACCCTCGGGATCAAAGACGGCGACTGGGCCACCGCCGAGTCCCGCCGCGGCGACTGCACGCTCCGCGCCATGGTCGTGACCACGATCCGCCCCGACACGATCTTCATCCCGTACCACTGGCCCGGGCGCAAGAGCGCGAACCAGCTCACCATCTCGGCCCAGGACCCGATCTCGAAGATCCCGGAATACAAGGTGTGCGCTGCGCGGGTCCGCAAGGCGGAGCAGCTGCCGGAGTGGGCGGGGAAGCTGGAGCCGCAGCAGGGATAATGAGGGCGCAACGGAGGCCGAGAGATGAAGCCGCGGATGAACTACCAGAGCGCGTCGCCGGGGGCCTTCGAGGCGATGCTCGGGCTTGAGAAGTATGTGCGGGGGTGCGGGCTGGATCGCACCCTGCTCGAGCTGGCCAAGACGCGGGCCTCGCAGATCAACGGCTGCGCCTACTGCATCGACATGCACACCAAGGACGCCCGCGCGGCGGGCGAGACCGAGCAACGGCTCTACGCGCTGAGCGCCTGGCGTGAGACGCCCTTCTTCACCGATCGCGAGCGCGCCGCGCTGGCCTGGGTCGAGGCGGTGACGCTGATCCACGAGAGCCACATCCCCGATGCGCTCTACGACGAGGCCCGTGCGCACTTCTCAGAGAAGGAACTGCTGGACCTGACGATGGCCGTGGTGGCCATCAACGGCTGGAACCGGCTGGCCATCGCGTTCCGCGCCGTGCCGGGGGCATATCAGCCCCCGCGCCGCGTCGCGCCCGCACAACCGACCGCCTAACGCGGCGCGCGTGCCCGCGACAAAGCTCCGGCTCCGCACATCCCGCGGCCGTCGTTGATGTTTGCGGCGGCATTTCCGGCGCAAACGCAATGTTCGCCGCGCGTCGCGACATTCATCGGAGTTCATTCCCCTTTCGGAGAGCCCCGCATGATGTTCACCCGCACGCTCGTCCCGTCGGCGCTTTCGCTCGCGCTGGCCGCGGCCGCGACGGCGCAGCCCGCGTTCACGGTCATCGATCTTGGCACGCTCCCCGGCCGCGAGAACTGCGACTGCTTCTCGCCCGCGGCCATCGGCGAGAGCAACGTCGTCGTCGGGACATACTTCGGCGCGGCGGGCGATCACCGCGGCTTTGCGTGGGCCAGCGGCCGGATGCAGGATCTCGGCGTCGCGGCCGCATCCGGCGGCGGCCAGGCGAGATTCACGCCGCGGGGCGTGAACTCCGCGGGGCGCGCGGTGGGGTTCGGCCCGGCGCGGGCGTGCTACTCCGACTTCGGCGCGGTGACCGACCTGCCCACGCTCGGCGGCCCCTTCGGCGTCGCCAGCGACATCAGCAACTCCGGGGTGATCGTCGGGCAGGCGTCGCTCGCGAACGGCGCCTCGCACGCGGCGATGTGGACTGCGGGCCCCGCGGGTGACGCCACCATCGTCACGGACCTTGGCGCGCTGTTCGGGGGAACGGGAGGTTTGAGCGAGGCGTTCGCGGTCAACTCGTCGCGTCAGGTCGTGGGCGCGTCGCTCGACGCCGCGTTCCAACACCAGGCGTTCGTGTGGACCAGCCAGACCGGCATGACCGCGCTGGCCGCGCTGCCCGGCACGGTGCGGTCGTCGGCGCGGGGGATCAACTCGGGCGGGATGATCATCGGCACCGCCGACATCGCCCAGCCCGCGGGTGGGGGGGGCCCGACGGTTCGCCAGCGCGGCGTCGTCTGGACGGGCGGCGTGCCGACGGACCTTGGCGACCTTGGCGACCCGCCCGACCTGCCGATCATCCCCTCGGGGATCAACGACTTCGGCGTGGTGGTGGGCGCGAGTCTCCGCGAGGGCTCCGACATCGTGCGCTCGTTTTACTGGGAGAGCGGCGTGATGACCGACCTGAACACGCTGCTCGCGCCCGGCACGCCGTGGACGGTGCAGGTGGTCACCGACATCAACAACCAGGGCCGGATCGTCGGGCTGGCCACGGGCGCCGACGGCCGCACGCACGCGGTGATGCTCGTGCCCGTCGCAGGGGGCGGCCCCTGCCCCGCCGACTTCGACGGCTCGGGCGAGCTGGGGGCGCAAGACCTCTTCTCGTTCCTTGCCGCATGGTTCGCGAGCCTGCCCGGCGCCGACTTCAACGCGAGCGCCGCCGTCACGGTGCAGGACATCTTCGACTTCCTTGCTTCCTACTTCAGGGGCTGCCCGTGACCTGCCCGTGATTCCCACGAATCGTGCAGCGCTTTCTGGATAGACGCACGCGCCGGGCGTCACCATCTCTTGGTACGGCTGATGGGTATGAAGACCTGCTGCTCCAACCGAGGCAACACTCCTCGGTGGGACTTGATATGACACCCCATCAAGGAGCAACAGGTTATGGAGAATGTACCCGTGTTCGTGGGTCTGGACTACCACAGCAGGAGCGTGCAGGTGTGCGTGGTGGATGGCGAAGGGACGGTGCTGGTGAACCGCAAGTGCGGCAACAGCGTGGCCGAGATCGGCGAAGCCGTCGGGGCGGGCCGGGTGATCCGTCGCGCGGCGGTCGAGAGCTGCTGCGGGGCCGCGGACCTGGCCGACGGGCTGATCGCTGACCTGAAGTGGCCGTTGAGCCTGGCGCACCCGGGGTACGTGCAGCGGATGAAGCACAACCCGGACAAGACCGGCTACGCCGATGCGCGGATGCTGGCGGAACTGGCGCGTGCGGGGTTGATCCCGCCGGTGTGGCTGGCGCCGCAGAGCGTGCGTGAGTTGCGGCTCCTGGTCCGGCTGCGGGCCGATCTGGCCGGGCAGTTGCGTGCGACGAAGGTGCGGATCCTTGCGGTGCTGCGGCAGCAGCGGATCCCCGATCCGCCCTGCACACGGTGGTGCAAGCGCTGGCTGGCATGGCTGACCGGCGAGGAGTGCGGCCTGAGCAGGGAGGCCCGCTTCACGGTGCAGGTGTACCTCGAAGAGATGAACGGCCTGCACGAGCGGATCAAAAAGGTGGAGGCGCGTCTGCGAGTAAGGACCGAAGGTGACCCGGTCGTGGAGAAGCTGCTCTTGATCAAGGGCATCGGCGAGGTCACCGCGTGGACGATGCGGGCGCTGATCGGGCAGTTCGACCGCT
>JADLCX010000005.1 GCA_020846975.1 Phycisphaerales bacterium | reverse complement strand
GCCGGCGTGATGTCGGGGATGCCGCGGAGTTGGCCGGGCCGATCGGCGCGGAAGTAGTGCACGACGGCCGAGGCGGCGAACGTGTCGTAAGCGGTGAGGTCGTCGATGGGGGCGCGGAGGAGGCCGCTATCGCCCGGATGCCGCTTGAGTACGCGGTACGCGGAGGGGTTGCCCCACTGGTCGAGCACGATGCCGTCGATCTCGTCGGTGCGCCCACGCCGGAGAAGCGGCGTGCAGACCTGGTCTGCCTCGATGAGCTTGAGATCCAGCGAGACGGGTGACCCGATGGCGGGGTTGTTGACCAGGAGCGCGAACGCCTCGCCGCTCTCGGCCCGGGCCAGCCGCATGGTTCGGAGCTTGCCCGCAAGATCCACCGCCCGGGACCACTGCTCGAATGCATCCTCGATGCGGGCGTTGGCGTCGGCGTCGGCCGTGAGCATCTGCAACCGGGGACCGGTGCCGATGGTGTCGTTCGCGAGCGTGAGGGCGATGCCCTTGGCGTAGGAGTTGTTGGCGACCTCGTAACGGGCGCGGTTGCGGAGGATGCGCCGCACTTCCGGATTGACCGCGGCGTTGGGCGACAGGCCGTCGGCGTTCGCCCAGTGCTTGCGGTTGTCGGCGGTCGTCTGCGCCGAGTCGAACTTCGCCACCACGAACCGCCGCCCGCGACCGCCGCGCAGAGCATCCGTGCTCCGCTCGGCGGTGCGGCCGTTTCGATTCAAGAGGTTGGCGATGGCTTTGATCATGGGGGGGGAGATCAGACGGAGCCGGGGGGGACGATCTTGGCGAACTTGATCCCGAGGCCGGGCTTCCTCGCGGCGTCCTTGGACGCGAGGTAGCGGTCGGCCTCGATCTGGTCCGGCAGCGGGGGCTGTTCCCCGGACGGGCCGTCAACCGCCGCCGTCGCGGGCTGCGACGCGTTGTCGCGGATCGCCTGCTCAAGATCGGGGGTGGGGTCCGGCATGATCGCTCCGATCGCGGCCCAAACCGCCGCTACGGGCCATCTACGCGAACCGTGGTGAAAGTGGCGAAAGCATGGACAGGTTGGTCGATAGATCAACCGCCGACCTGGATTTCACGGGTCAACGTCAGCCTGCCGCAATGGCGGCACTCCCGCCGACGCACGACCACGCCTCCCGGGCGGTGCTTGACATACACCACGCGGAAGTGCTGGCACCCGCAGCCCCGACAGACGAGGCCGACCTTCTGTCCGCCCGGGGACGACGAATCTCGTTTCACACGCGGCATCAGCGTCGCCCTCCTTGGATCGCTGAGAGCTTCAACCGTGGCCGGGCCGCGGTTCGAGAATCCGTTCCGAACAGCACTGCCCCCTCCATCGAAGCGGCCACCGCCGCGCCGACGAGGCAATCGAGCCAGTGGTTGTCCAGCCCTTCTACGCGCAGCTTCCATTCGTCCACCGTGCGGCCGCGACCCTCCGTCTTCACGCGGTACTCGCTGGTCAGGTGTTCGGACAGGAGCCGGTGCTGCTCGGCCTTCAGGCCGAAGAGCGAGAGACACCCGGGATCACCCATCGGCACCGCAAGCCGCGCGTGGGCGAACGACTTCCAGTAGTTCGTGTCGAACACCACATGGCGCACCGCCCGCTTGCCGGTGACGACCGGGATGCGCCAGTTGAGTCCCACACGGTCACCGCGCTTGCGTTTGTAGTCGCTGAACGGAATGCTGCTCGCACCGACATACCGTCCGTGGCTCGGCATGAGCACACCCGCGTGCGGACTCTGGCGGCAGAACTGGTAGACGACATCGGTGGACGATCCCCAGTTGGCGTCGATCAGGCAGCGGTCGATACGGACCATCGCGCCGTCATCACGCCGCCACTCGCGGGCCAGGTGCGACGCTACGAGCCGTTGCAGCCCCGCATAGATCGCGCCCTCCACGCCAGCACGAGGAGCGGCGATGCCCAGCGTGCGGCGCACGTCTCGCAGAGTGAAGTACGCTGCCTTCTGATCCGGCTCCGTGCCGTAGTCGATGATGTACCCGGTGAAGTCGTCCTCCCAGGCCGCGATGAGGTAGAACAGGGCCTTGCCCTGCACATCCACGAACATCGTCAGCCGCGTGCAGCTGATCGGCACCTCGGCGCGGGCCTGCCCGTTCACCTTCGCCGCGATCTGGTCGGCGGTGAGCAGGTCGTCCGCCGCCTGGACCTCCGGCAACGGCTCGTTCTGGTACTCCGCGAAGAACGCCGCCTCGTTCTGAAGCTTCAGGTTCATCGCGTGCTGCACGGCCGAGAGCTCGTCGTGGTTGAACCGCTCCGGCCAGGCGATCCGCGCTCCTTCGTCCATTGCCGTTCGGTGCTGCGCGTAGAACGCGGTGGCGTCCGCAAGGCCTCGTTCCTGCCTGAGCCCCTCGGCACGCAACTCCGCGTACCGCTGCCAGAGGGCCTCCCGCACGGGGAAGGCGTACATCATCTTCGTCCGTTCACCTTGCCACTGCGGATGCTTGTCACGGTCGAGGATGCGGTCGGCAAGATCATCGGGGCGAACGACCGTCAGCGTCATCAGCCCGGCGATCTTCTTCCCCGGCCCGGCCAGCCCCAGAATCGCGCCGGCCAGAATGCGCTCGCGGTTGGCGCACTGCGACGGCGACCGGGCGCTCTCGTCGGTTTGCGGGTCGTCGATCAGCACGAGCGAAGGCCGTGACGATGTGCCGTCCGCACGCTTGTGCTTCATTCCACGGATGCGGCCGGTGATGCCCGCCACGCGGATGATCGCGCCCGCTCCCGGCGAGCCCGGGATCGTCGGCAGCACGATCTCTCGGGCCGTCCACCCGATGTGAGTCTGCTTCCCCTGGTAGAGCTGCCCCGAGGCCCGCTGGTGGATGCCCTCCAGCGACCGGATCGGATGGCATATCTCTGGGAAGTCGCTGGCGAGCAGCTCGCTGTTCTCCAGTTCCGCCTTGATCGACTCCAGCAGCCCTGCGGCGTGCTCCTCGTCGCAGCCGATCAGCGCCACGAAGTCCCGATGGCCGTACAGCATGGCCCAGAGGCATGCGACCTCGCACAGGCTGGTCTTGCCGCTACCGCGCGGCATGGCCATTGCAAACAGCCCGCCTTCCAGCACCGCCTGCTCGATCTTGGTAACCACCCGCAGGTGATCCGGCGACCACGGCAGGTGGAACGTCTGCGCGAAGTAGGTGTCGCAGAAGTATCGGAAGTCCCGCGCCGCCCTCTCCTTCCGCGCCGAATCAGCGACCGGCGGCAGGTCGCCGATGTCGCGCCCCGAGAGCGAGAGCACAGCGTTGCGGAGCCGCGCCCGCTCCTTCATCGCCTCGTACCCGGTCAGGCCCTCCGGCTCCCGTGCCGCCTCCGCGCGCGCCTCGTGCCGCGTGGTTACCAGCCAGGCGACGTACCGGAACAGATCGACCTTGCCCGCATCCCCATCCGCCGCGACACGGAACCCGGCGCGCGTGCGATGGCGGTGGAGCTGCCGCTCGCTGACCACCTCGCCCATCGGCGTGCTGTTGAGCAGCCGCGCGAGTTCGCCGGGCTTGAGTTTGCGCGGATCAATCGCCACCGGCGCTCATCTCCTTCACCAGCCATGCGGCGTAATGGACGAGGTTGAGCGTGCCATCGGCGTTCGCCGGTGCGCCCGCGTCGATGTCGGCACGGAGCATCGCCTCGGAGACGGGCTTGCCGCCGAGTCGCGTCAGCACGCGGGCTGCATCCGCCACGGGAAGCGCGGCGGGGTTCAGCCGCGCCATCCCCGTCGCGGCCCCGACCGGCCCGGAACTAGGCGCGTGTTCGGGAGTCATCGCGGACCTCCCATCCGCGCCCGTTTCGCCACTTGCCCACATGTTCCGCGTAGTTGCCCACAAGGGAGAGATTGACGGCGAATCCTCGCGCATTCGCCTTGCCGGTGCGCGGATGTCATGGCTTCATGTGTCACTACGCGGGGCGAACCACGAACGCCAACAGCCCCACGACGGAGAACCACGCGATGAAGACCAGCACGAAGAACGCCATCGGGATCGCTAGCGCTTTGGGCCGCCGGGGCTTCACGGTTGCGAGCGTCGAGGTCCACACCCCCGACGGCCGCACATGGGCGATCGACACCACGAACACGGGCGGCTTCCGCCTCTTCGAGATCGACCGCGACGGACGCGACGGCCCGAACGAGCACGACGCGGTCGAGGGTGACACATGGGACGCCGGAGACCTGATCGACTACCTGAAGGCGGTTGGCGAACCCAAAGCGCCGCCGACCGGCGACGGCAAGAGCCACCCGACCCCGTGAAGCCCGCGACATGCGGGCTTCGCTGTTTACCAGAGTACCACGCAAAGGAGCACGACCATGACGAAGCGCAAGACCACCAAGCCGGAACCGACAGCCGCCGAGATGTACGCCGCGAGGCGAAATGACATCGCCCGCCTGCTCGACGTGCTGGGTATGCACCTCGACATCAACGACAAGGAGCACGCCGCCGCTCCGGGCAACTGGGGCCTCGTCGGCAACCTCGGCAAGGTCCGCGAGGACCTCGTCAACCTCGTCGGGTTCATGTCGAACATGGACCCCGAGCACGTCGAGGAGTTCCTCAAGGGCGAATGAGCCCGACGCGGCGGCGCGGGGAACCGTGCCGGACGCGCTTTGCCGCCGCGATGTGCGACGGCGTTCCGCAACCGCAAATTGGAGACCACGATGAGCACGAAGACCAAGAAGCCTCGCACCCCCAAGATGTCCAAGAGCGCCGCCCGCGCTGAGGGAGCGACCAAGACGGATCGCCTCCGCAAGGCCGCGCTCGCCGAGATCAAGAACCGCTTGGACGGGAAGTCCGCAACGCTGGTGAGGAGCAAGGCCGCGAAGCCGCCCAAGGCGGCGAAGGCCCCGAAGCCCGCGAAGGAGGCCAAGCCGAAGCGCGTCAGCGCCCTCGACGCGGCCGCGCAAGTTCTCGCCGCGTCCGAGGTACCCATGCGGGCCAAGGAGATGATCGCCCAGATGGAGGCGAAGGGCCTGTGGAAGAGCCCCGGTGGAAAGACACCCGAGGCCACGCTCTACGCCGCCATCATCCGCGAGATCGCCGCGAAGGGGACGGCGGCCCGCTTCAAGAAGCACGAGCGCGGCGTCTTCGTCGCGGGGAAGGGAGCCTGAACCATGTCTGCCACGCACCCCAGCGAAGCGCAACTCGAAGCCGTTCTCCAGGCCGCCTTGTACCTGCTCGGCGCGCGGCAGGACCAGATGCTCACCATCAAGGAGTGGACGGACCTCGCACGGGCGGTCGCGGCGTGCCAAGAGCGCAAGACGGCTGACTACCTGACCGACCGCGACCTCGAAGACATCGCGGAGCGGTACGCCCTTGATTGGGACGAGGCGACCGATGGCCCGCTTCCCGCGCTCGACGAGGAGTAGGGCGAACATCACGCCTTGCCTCCAGCCGCGACCTTCTTCCGGGTCGCGGCTTTCTCTTCGGCCACACCCTTCGCCGGGAGGCGTTCCGCCTTGCGCCCCGTGAACTTCTCCCAGCGCTGCACGATCACATCGCAGTAGAGCGCGTCGAGTTCCATGAGGTACGCTCGGCGCCCGGTCATCTCTGCGCCGATGAGCGTCGAGCCGCTGCCGCCGAAGAGGTCGAGCACGTTCTCGCCGGGGCGGGACGAGAACTCAATCGCCCGTCGCGCGAGTTCGACGGGCTTCTCGGTGAGGTGGACCATGCTCTGCGGGTTCACCTTCTTGATCGACCACGTATCGGGCACGTTGGCCGGGCCGAAGAAGCGGTGTGCCGCGCCTTCCTTCCAGCCGTAGAAGCACCACTCGTGGTTGCCCATGAAGTCCTTCCGAGTGAGGACCGGGTGCTCCTTGATCCAG
>JADLCX010000004.1 GCA_020846975.1 Phycisphaerales bacterium | reverse complement strand
CACGGCCAGCTCTGGATGCTCGCCGCGGCACTGGAACCTCAGGATGGAGTCGCCATCGCCCGGAAAGCCGGGTAAGCTGTCAGGTCACGCCGCCATCCACTTCCCACTGCGGATGGGACACGCTCTCGCTGCTCGGCGGACCGGGAGGCTTCCTGAAGATGGAATCCGTTTGGGAAGGAAACAAGCTCATCACCATGAAACTCTTTGGAGGCTGAGCGTGCGAGTTGGGCCGATTGGACCAGGATGGTGGGTGCGGTGTGCGTCTCTCGGCACCGATCGCAACGCATGGGACGCGCGCGGAGCCGTGCCAGTGGTTCGCGTCGGAACTGCGGATGAGTCGTACTCACGTTTCTACTCGTTCCTGTTGACGGATCGTCAAAGCGGAGCGGGTGTTGTAGAAGTCCGTGCGGCATCGGTTGTGGGAGGAGTCGAACCAACGTGCTTCGCCGAGAACGGACGGCTGTTCGTGCTGACCGATGGCTGGGTGTCCGAAGTCGATGCCTCGGCCAGGGCCGCTGTGTGGGAATACTTGGCGGACACGCCGATCATGGGTGCATGGTTGCTCCGGGATGGGCGGCTGCTGGTGATTTCGGAGACAGAGGTAGTTTCCCTTGATACTCAGGGTCGAAAGGTCTGGCAGGAGGCAATCGCCGCTACCGTTTCAGACTTTCGCCGCGCCTCGCCACTCCTCCATATCACCGTGGACGATGGGAGCCGCGTAGTGATTGACGAGACAACGGGAGTGATGACAAGCGGCTAAACGGGGCGCACCCTTGTGGAGCAACGCCCACAGTGTGGCGGGTTCGCATACCAGCCGCTTCGCCGCTTCGTGGATGCGCAGCAGCGGATACGGCACGGCGGTATGACGGTGACGGCGAGCGCCCATCACGCCCCCTCGCCAGCCGCCCTCCTCCCCCGCGCCGCTTCATACACTCACGCCCGATGTCCCCGCGCCCACACCCGCTGCCCAGGCCCTCCCAGCACGCCCGACACTGGGGACTCGACCCGGGCGTGGTCTTCCTCAACCACGGCTCGTTCGGCGCGTGCCCCACGAAGATCCTGGAGCAGCAGCGAGAGTTGCAGGCGAGGCTGGAACGCGAGCCGATCCGATTCTTCGTCGAGGACCTCGAGGGCGTGCTCGACGGCGTGCGCCACGCGCTGGGCCGGTTCATGAACGCCGACCCGGATGGGTTCGTGCGCATGACCAACGCGACCGAGGGCGTCAACACCGTCGTGCGCTCGCTCCGCTTCCAACCCGGCGATGAACTGCTGACCAACTCCCACGAGTACAACGCGTGCAACAACGTGCTGCGCTACGCGGCCGGGCAATGGGGGGCGCGAGTCGTCAACGCCCACGTGCCATGGCCCATCCGAAACCCACAGCAGGCTGTCGATGCGGTGCTTGGATCGCTCACGCCGCGCACGAAACTGGTCCTCCTGAGCCACATCACCAGCCCGACCGGGCTGGTGTTCCCGATCGAGAAGATCGTGCGCGAGTTGAACGCTTGGGGGGGGCGAGGAGTCGATGCGCTCATCGACGGTGCACACGCGCCCGGAATGGTCCCGCTCGACCTCAACGCGCTCGATGCGCCGTACTACTCCGGCAACTGCCACAAATGGATGTGCGCCCCCAAGGGGTCGGCGTTCCTCTGGGTACGCAAAGACCGCCGCCACCTCATGCGCCCGCTGACCATCTCGCACGGCGCCAACTCAACCAGGGACGATCGCCCGAAGTTCAGGGTCGAGTTCGACTACACCGGCACCGCGGATGTCACGCCCTTCCTGGTGTTGCCGGAACTCATCACCTTCATGGACACCCTCGTGCCGCGCCGAGCCGATGACCCGCCGCACGCCTGGGCCCCGCTCATGCGCCACAACCGCGAAAACACGCTGCGCGGCCGGGACATCCTGTGCCGCGAGCTGGGCGTGAGCGAGCACCCCGCGCCCGACGACATGCTCGCCTCACTCGCAAGCGTTCCGATCCCCGATCGCACGCTCCCCAAGCCCGGCGAGGCTCTGCCCTTGACCAGGTACCACGACCCGATCCAGGACCGGCTCATCGCCAACTGGGGAATCCAGGCCCCGATCGTGCTGCACCCGCCGGGCGACCCGACGGCCACGCAGCGCGCCGTGCGGATCGCGATGCAGTGCTACAACTCGCTGGAGCAGGTGGAGTATCTGGCGAGGGCGGTCAAGGCCGAGCTCGGCTTCCACTCGTGAGCGTGCCGACACGAGCCGAGGGCTTACTCCGATTCCCTCGACTTCTCCGCAACGAGCTTTTGCAGCGAGCGAGTGCCCTCAAACATCCTGCTGGCCTTTCAGCAGAGCAGCAGTTCGATCATCCCCGAGACCGAAGCGCCGGGCATCGAACCGATTCACTTGGTGCTCAATGCGAGCGGCCCGGTTCTGGCCTTTGACACATCAGCGAGGTTGAGCACGTCGAGCAGTCTGCATTGGAAGCCCATGAACGCATCGATGCCGGCGAGCAGCAGCTCGCGGCAGGTTGTCCAAGCCGCTGACGCGTCGGTCCGGGCTTCACATACGCAGCCCGCAGCGGCGAGAGCGTCAGGTACTTCAGCAAGAGTGTGAGTTGGTCTTGAGGAAGATTATCTCCTCTTCTTAAACCGCCCCTTGAACCCGCTCCCCACCGTGCTCGGCTTCCCCTTCCCGCCCATCCCGCCGAAGCCCGGCAACCCTCCGACACCCGGCAGCATCCCCTCCATCCCGCCCTCGCCGAGCTCCTTCACGGCCTTCACGCGGTTCATCGCGCTCAGGCCCGACATCTGTTTGGCCAGTTTGCTCACCGTCGTGAACTGCTTCCCGAGCTGACCGACCTCGTTGGGGTCCGTCCCGCTCCCGCGCGCGATGCGCTTGCGCCGCGACATGTCGATCCCGTCGGGCTTCTTGCGCTCGCCGGGCGTCATGCTGTGCACGATCGCCTCGACCCGGTCGAGCTGCTTGTCGTCGATGTGAACATCCTTGAGCGCGCTCCCCACGCCCGGCAGAAGGCCGAGCAGCTGCTTCAACGGACCCATCCGCCGCAGCGTGCGCAACTGCTTCAGGAAGTCGTCCATCGTCATCTCGCCCTTGGCCATCTTCTCCTGAAGTTTCTCGGCCTCCTCATCGCTCACCTGCTCGCGGGCCTTCTCGACCAGGCTCACCACGTCGCCCATGCCCAGGATCCGCCCCGCGATCCGCTGCGGCACGAAATCCTCGAGGTTCTCGAGCTTCTCGCCCACGCCGATGAACTTGATCGGCGCGCCCGTGACGTGCTTGACGCTGATCGCCGCCCCCCCGCGCGTGTCGCTGTCAAACTTGGTCAGGACGATCCCGTCCACTTCGAGTTTCTGGTGGAACGCCTTGGCGCTGTTCACCGCATCCTGCCCCGTCATCGCGTCGGTGACGAGGAAGATCTGGTGCGGATGGACGGTCTTGTTGATCTGGTTCAACTCATCCATCAACGAGTCGTTGATGTGCAGGCGGCCGGCCGTGTCGAGGATGACGGTGTCGATCCCCTTGCCGCGAGCAAACTCGACGCCGCGCTTGCAGACCTGCACCGCGACGCCCACCGCCTTGCCGTACGCCGCGACCTTGTCCGGCTCCGAATAGAACGACACCTGCGCGCCGCCGGGCAGGTCGCGCTGCACACTGTCCGCCACCGTGTGCAACTGCTCGACCGCGGCCGGCCGCTGGAGGTCCGCCGCGACCAGCAGCACGCTGCGCCCCCGCTTCTTGAGGTATCCGGCCAGCTTGCCGCAGGTCGTAGTCTTGCCGCTCCCTTGCAGGCCGCACATCATCACGATCGTGGGGCCGGGGCTGACGCGCAGCACGCCGTCCGCGGGCTGCACGATCTTGCTCGGGTCGTCCGTCGGCACACCCCCCAGGAACTCGACGAGCCGATCGTGAACGATCCCGATCATTTCCTCGCCCGGCTTGAGGCTCTTGGTCACCTCCCGCCCGACCGCGTCGTCCATCACGCCCTGCGTGAAGTCGTTCACGACATCGACATGCACATCGGCTTCGAGCAGGGCCTTGCGGACATCCTCCATCGCCTCCCGGACGTTGGATTCGGAGATCTCGCCCTTGCCGGAGAGCCTGCGGAAGACGCTGGAAAAACCGTCGGAAAGACGCTCAAACATGCCGGAGTTTAGCCGGGTGAGGGGTTGGTGAGGGCTCGAACTCGTGCCGCCGTGCCCGGCTTTCTGGCCCATGCGGGCACAATCCCGCGGCGTCGGCACCGGCTGCGAACGGTCGGGCCTCTGCCTGCTGGCCGACTTCAACAACTCCGGGCTGATCAGCATCCAGGACCTCTTCGACTACCTCGCGGCCCGCTTTGCCGGTGACTTCCGGCCCGACTCCAACCGCTCCGGCGCCGTCAGCGTGCAGGACCTGTTCGACTATCTCGCCGCGTACTTCGGCCAGCGTTGACCTCGCCCGATTGATCCCCCGCGAACCGACAACCGGCGTTCCGGACGCCGGTACAACCGGCATGGACCGCTGGAAGAACTACGGTCGGCTGAGTGCTCGAATCATCGACCCGGGCCGATGCGGCCCGTCGCGGTCAGGCTGTTCGAAGCCCGCCAGCCTCCCGGTCGAGAGCCTCGATGCGTACACCGTCATGTGCTTCGGCGTTCAAGATGATGAGACGTACAAGCTGCTGGTGCTCGCCGACTCGCCCGAGCACGCCGTCGAACAGGCGCACGGAGCGGGACATCGTGTCCGAAACGCCTTTCCGCGCGATGCACGGGTGAGAATCAACAAGTGGCTCGACCGCTGGCAAGGCTGGCGGCGCGCCGATCGATGCGTCAACTGCGGATACGCTCTCGACGGCTTGGCGATGGTGCGAGGTCGCATCCTGTGCCCGGAGTGCGGCGGATGCCATGCTCTCTACGCACGCAAGCCGAGACTGAACGCGCTCCGAAGGATGATCGCCTCCTCGCCACCCGCATCCGCATGACCGCTCAGCCGCCCAACGAGCAACTCTTCACCGTACGAGTCGCCGCGCCGCCCCCGGTCAAGGGCACTTGGAAGGTGTTGATTCGCGCTGCGGATCGTGAGTCCGCCGCGGCCGGGCTCGTCGCCAGGGGCCATCTGGTGCTCGAAGTGAACCCCGGCTCGCGCCCGGTTCGCCAAGACCTGGGCACCACCCGGGTCATGCCGGAGTGCGCCGCCTGCGGCTATCCGTTGAAGGACCTTCCGCCGCAGGAAACGCTCGAAATCACCTGCCCCGAATGTGGCACCATCAACCTCGGAATCGAGTTGCCCCTGTTCAATGAACCGTTCGACCCCCCGCGTGTCCGTCGGCTGGCCAGGTTGTTTGTGCTCGGTGCGGCCGGCATCGTTCTGCTCGCCGCCATGTTGGTGCTGATCTGGTGAACTCGGGATCCGGTGCCAGTCGCCCCACGTTCAGTCCAAGGGGTGAGAATTCTGATAGCAATTCGTTCGGTTCGTGCCGGCTAGCCGAACGGCGATATCATCCTTGCTCACAGAGAAGCCCTCCGTCCCGCCAACCCGGCCGGGATCGGTGCTTGCAGACTGTTTCGCGTTCCCCCGGAGCACATGTTGACGGCGGCCACGACCCCAACCCCATCCGCACCTGTTCGAGCCCGCACGATGTGGCGCATCCCTTCACCGGGGAGCGAGTTGGAGGCCACCGTGATCGAGATCGGCGAGGCGACTGGCACGCCCATCGTGTTTCTCCACGGACTCGTCGGGCTCAACGAGCACTGGGAGGGTGTGGTCGATCGCATCGCCCACCAGACGCGCTGCGTGCTGTTCGAGCTGCCCCTGCTCCGCCTTCGCGGCGACGATTGCTCGATCCACGGCGCGACGCGCCTCACCGCGCAGTTCCTCTCCGAGCGCTTCCGCGAACCGGCCATCCTCGTCGGCAACTCCTTCGGCGGCCACGTCGCGTTGCGCATCGCGCTCGAGCACGCCCCGCTGGTCGATGGGCTCGTGCTCGCCGGCTCGAGCGGACTGATCGAGAAGACCATGGTCGATCGGCCCGAGCACCGCCCCAGCCGCGAGTGGCTCACCCGCAAGATCGGCGAGCTCTTCTACGACAAGTCGAAGATGCGCGAGGCCGACATCGATCGTGCCCACGCCGAGCTCTCCGACAAGGCCTGTGCGCGGGCGATGATCAGGCTCAGCAAGTCCGCCAAGCGCGACCACCTCGGCGAACGCATCGGCCAGATCGCCCAGCCCACGCTCCTGATCTGGGGCCGACAGGACATCGTTACCCCGCCCGAAGCCGGCGAAGGGTTCAATCGCATGATCCGCAACTCCACGATGGAGTGGCTCGACAACTGCGGCCACGCGCCGATGATGGAGCGGCCCGACCAGTTCGCCGAGGCGCTCCTGCGCTTCGCGCGGGGTCTCAAGGGCGGCCAATCCGCCCGTCTCGTGAACGGCACGCGATAGACTTCGCAGCATGTCGGCTCAACCGCCTATCGCCGCGCCGGACTCTTCAACCCGCAATCCGAAGTGGACCGGCCTGGTCGGTCGTGCTCTTGAGATCCGCCTCGCCCGACGCAGCGCCCGGCTGGACGATCAATCTCTTTGGACGGCCTCCTCAGCGCGAATCCAACTCCGCCAGTTGCGACGCCTGCTCCGGCTCGCATCGCCGACAACTTTCGGCGCGGCCCACGATTTCACGCGCCTGGCGCGACTCCCGGACGATCAACTCCTGGCCGCCTACCGCGCCGCCGTGCCCATCGCCGACTGGTACGCCTTCCGCGAGTCGATCGAACAGATGCGTGAACAGGGCCGGCCCGATGTCCTCTGGCCCGGCCTGGTCATGGACTTCGCGCAGACCTCCGGCACCACCGCCGGCGACAAGTTCATCCCCGTCTCGAAGGCGATGATGCGGTCCAACTACCTCGCCGCCCTCGACATCTTCGCGAACGCGATGAGGTTCGGCGTCAACCTGTCGAGCATCACGCGCGGCAAGGCCCTGTTCCTCGGCGGTTCGACCGACCTCTCCACCAACCGCCACGGAATCCGCACCGGCGACCTCTCCGGCCTCGTGACGCCGCTCATCCGCTGGCCGATCAGCGAGATCTACGCACCGGGCCCCGACATCGCGCTGATGAACCACTGGCCGAGCAAGATCGAGGCGATGGCCCGCGCGTGCGTCGACATGGACATCCGCATGATCAACGGCATGCCGAGCTGGGCGATCGTGCTCATGGAGCGCGTCGTGCAGCTCGCGCGCGAGCGGGGCGCGCGCGCCGAAGGCGTGCGCGATGTCTGGAAGAACCTCACGCTCTTTGTGCACGGGGGCGTCAAGTACGCGCCCTTCGAGCCGCGCGTCCGCCAGATGTACTCGGGGCGCGCCGACGGCGATGACATCCCGTACCGTCTCGAGCTGTACCCGGCCAGCGAAGGCTTCATCGCCATGCAGGACACGCGCGGAAACCCCGGCCTGCGCCTGCTCACCGACATAGGCAACTTCTACGAGTTCGTCCCGCTCGAAGAGATCGACACGCCCAACGCACGCGCGCGCGCGTGCTGGGAAGTCGAGAAGGGGCAACGGTACGTCGTTGTGATGTCCACGTGCGCCGGCCTCTGGCGGTACATCATCGGCGATGTCGTCGAGTTCGACACGATCCCCGCCGACCTCTCCGGCCGCGGCGGAGAAGGGCCGTGCCGCCTCCGCATCGTCGGCCGCCACAAGCACTTCATCAACGCCTTCGGCGAGAACCTGATCGTCGAGCACATCGAGAACGCCGTCGCCGCCGCGGCGGCGAACACCGGCCTGGTGATCGGCGAGTTCACGGCCGCGCCGGTCTATCCCGGTCCGACCTCGCGCGCGGGGCTCGAACTGGCGGTCGAAGTCGAGAACAAGACAGTCGATCCCGGTCTCATGCGGGGATTCCGGGACGAGTTCGACCGCGCGCTCAAGGCGCAGAACGTCGATTACACGACCAAGCGGACCGACGATGTCGGCATGGCCCCGCCGACGATCACGCCGCTTCCTGTCGGCGCGTTTCACGCTTGGCTGACGCGGAAGGGCAAACTGGGCGGGCAGCACAAGTGTCCGCGGTGCGCGAATCACCGGGACATTCTGAGCGAGGTCGTGGCCGCGGCGAGGGGCTGATGTTCCGCGCGGAACAGTCTGCAAACTGAACTGTCCGACTTGGATCCGGCGCGCCGGCTGATTGGGTCGCGATAAGTTAGTGATTGCTATGTGGGGGTGCTCGGGTCGGAGCGCTCGGGGATTTGCGCGCGTGTGGATGGTGACCTCTGGCCGAGCGCGGCATCAGAGGCGGTAGACTCGCGATCGGGACGTGGAAGGCGGCTGGCGCGCTTCGGGTGCAAGGCCGAGTGAGGACTCTTGAGGAATTGAGGGCGGCGACGATGAACTCATGCGGATGTGGGTGCTGCGACGGACAGGATTCGGACCAGGCGGTCGTGCACGAGTGCGTCGTCGCGGCGGATGAACTGCTCGCGCAGACCGGCGCGTTTGTCGAGTCGCTCGATGAGGTGTCGTACTCGCGTCCGTGCGCGATCGCGCACGGCGGGACGATCGGCAAGCATGTGCGGCATTTGCTCGATCATTTTTCGGCGATTCTGGGGCGCGGGGGCGATGGGGTTGATGATGAGGATGATGCGCTCATCGACTACGACCACCGGGAGCGTGGGGGGCCGATCGAGACCTCGCGGGCGGCGGCCGCCGCGGCGATCGCGGAGGTTCGCTCCGGGGTGATGCGGATCGGTCAGGATGCGATGGAAGAGCCGGTGAGCGTGCGGGTGATGGTTGCTCGGGATGGCCGGACCATCGACCTGCCGACCACGTTCGGGCGCGAGTTGGCGTTTGCCACGCACCACGCGCTGCACCATCATGCGATGATGCGAGTGATCGCATCGAGTTTCGGCGTTGCCGCGCCGGATGAACTGGGGCTTGCGCCGGCGACGGTGTGGGGTGGGGCAGGAAGCGGCAGGCAGTAAGCAGGGATCAGGAAGACAAGGCCCATGTGCACGGTGTCGGTCATGCCGGTTCGATGGGCTGCGCGGCGGGGTGAGGCTCCGCTGCGTGGGTATCGGCTGGTCACCAACCGCGACGAACAGCGGGATAGGCCCGCCGCGCACCCGCCGCGATGGCACGAACTGGGCGAGGGGGGTGTTCGCGCGCTGTACCCGACCGATTCGCGCGCGGGTGGGACGTGGATCGCGTCAACGTCGGCCGGCCTGACGCTGTGCCTGCTCAACGGCAATCCGCGGCCGTATCCCGCGCTCCCTCCGGCGGATCGGCTGCTCTCTCGCGGGGCGATCATCCCGGGCATCCTGGCCCGGGGGTTGCGCGCCGCGGCGGCGGTGGGTGACCTGGCCGAGCGGATGGAACTGGAAGCGTTTGCGCCTTTCACGCTGCTCGCGGTGGGGTTGGATCACGACCGCGACGGCGAAGTGAGAATCGAAACGCTGTCGTGGGACGGGCGCTCGGTGGTGAGGCGAACGCGCGGTGGGGGTCCGTTCTGTGCGGTCAGTTCGGGGCTCGGCGATGCGAGGGTCCTGCCGCGGCTGGGGTTGTTCGACGCGATGATGGCCGGACCCGGATCGCGTCGGGAGGTTCAGGATAGGTTCCATCGGCATGTGTGGGCGCGGCGTCCGGAGATCAGCGTGCTCATGCGGCGCGCGGATGCGAGCACGGTGTCGATCACGACGATCGAGGTCGCGTGCGCGGTCGATGGATCGGCACGTCTCGACATGAAGTACGAGGCGGTTGGCGAGGCCGGAAGCGTCCTGCAAGAGTCGGGCGGCGCGGGGCGAGCGTGCTCCGGGGCCGCGGTCGTTGGACTGCACCCGGGCTGCGTTGAGCGCGGCGGGACCGTGCGGGGCGGCGTACCCTAGTCGCCGAATGGCCGAGTTGATCGTTCGAAGTTCCGTCGCGACGCCGGTTTCAGCGTTTTTGCGGCCCTCGCTGGTGGCGGGGACACTGGTTCGGCACCGTGAGCTGATCGGTCAGTTCGCGCGGCGCGAGGTGATGGAGCGGCACAAGGGCGCGTACCTGGGCGCGGCGTGGAACGTCGTGAACCCGCTGCTGTCGCTGGCGATCTACACGTTCGTGTTCGGGTACGTGTTCCACAGCCGGTGGGAGGAGGCGGCCAAGACGAACATGGGCGGCGCGGGGGGCGGCGGGGTGAGCGGGGCGTTCGTGCTGCCGTTCTTCCTGGGCCACGCGCTGTTCCATTTCTTCAGCGAGTGCGTGAACCGAGCGCCGAACGTGGTCGCCTCGCGGTCCAACCTCGTGAAGCGCGTGGTGTTCCCGGTCGAGATCCTGCCCGTGGTGGCGGTGCTGTCGTCGCTGGTCTATCCGATCGCGGCGGTCGCGTGCCTGCTGGCGGTGCAGGTGGCGATCACGGGGACGGTGCCGGTGACCGCGCTGCTGCTGCCGGTGGTCGCGCTGCCGCTGGCGCCGATGTGCCTGGGGATCGGTTGGATACTGGCCGCGCTGGGGGTGTATGTGCGGGATGTGCGGCACGTGACGCTGGTGCTGACGCAGCTCTCGATGTTCCTGACGCCGGTGTTCTACCCGGTGGAGCGCATCCCGGAATCGTGGCGCGGGCTGTACATGCTGAACCCGGTGGCGATCGTGATCGAGAACTCGCGGGCGGTGATGCTCTGGGGCCGGATGCCGGACTGGGGGGCGTGGGGCGTGATGCTGGCGGGTTCGCTGGCGCTGATGCAGGCGGGGTACGCGGTGTTCATGCGGGCGAGGAGGGGGTTGAGCGATGTCATCTGAAGTGTTCAGAGAGACAGGGGGCGCAGAGGGGCGCCGAGGATCACGCGGAGGACGCGGAGAGAGAGCCTTGTTTCAAGAGAAAACGCTTCTCCGCGATCTCTGCGAAAACCTCTTGTCCTCTGCGCCTCTGCATTTGAGCGGGGGGGCCGCCGCGTGACAGTGTCCGCAACAACCGCCGAACCCGCGATCAGCGTGCGCGGGATTGGGAAGTGCTACGAGATTTTTTCGTCGCCCACGCAGCGGCTGGTGCAGGCGGCGACGGGGCGCAAGCGGGGGCGGGACTTCTGGGCTCTGCGGGATGTCAGTTTCGACGTGATGCCCGGCGAGTCGGTGGGGATCATCGGCCGCAACGGGAGCGGGAAGAGCACGCTGATGCAGATCATCGCGGGCACGCTGGCGCCGACGACCGGGGAGGTGCGCATCCGCGGGCGCGTGGCCGCGCTCTTGGAACTGGGTTCGGGGTTCAACCCGAACTTCACGGGGCGCGAGAACGCGATCCTGTCCGGGGCGATCATGGGTGTGCCGCGGAAGGGGATGGAGGAGAAACTGCCGGAGATCGAGGAGTTCGCGGAGATCGGCGATTTTCTGGACGAACCGGTGAGCGTGTATTCGAGCGGGATGCACGCGAGGCTGGCGTTCGCGGTGAGCGTTTCGCTCGACCCGGACATCCTGATCCTCGACGAGATCCTGTCGGTGGGCGATGCGGGGTTCCAGCAGCGGTGCATCGGGCGTCTGCACCAGTTGCTCGGGCGCGGCGTGACGCTGCTGTTCGTCAGCCACTCGGCCGATGCCGTGAAGAGCATCTGCAGGCACGGGCTGCTGCTTGTGAAGGGCCAGCCGGTCTTCTTCGGCGGCTCGCCGGAGGCGGTGGATCGGTACTTCGGCACGCTGAGGACCGAGCAATCGGCGAGAACGGTGGCGAAGTACGAGGCGATCGCGGCGGCGAAGGCGGAGGAGAAGGAAAAGGAGAAGGCCCGCGAGGCCGCCGCGCAGGGCTCGGGTGTAGAAGCGAAGCCTGTCGCCGAGGCGACGGCGCGCGCGGCAGAATCGACCGAAACGGGGGTAGATGAACCGAACGATGACGCGGATGAGACGGAGTTTGCGCCCGAGGCTCCCGCGGCGGCGGAAGCGGGCGGCGAGGCCGGGTTCACAGGCCGCTACGGCACGGGCCATGCGCGGTTCGAGGAGGTGCGGCTGCTCGACAGCGCCGGGCAGGCGCGCACGGGGTTCAGTTTCGGCGAGACGGTGGTGATCGAGGCGGTGTTCCGGGCGGAGGAGGAGATTCCCAAGGCGGATGTGGTGCTGCGGGTGCGGGACCGAACGGGCGTGTACCTCTTCGGCGCCGCGCTCAACGAGGAGAGCGGGCGGCACAAACTGCTGGACATTCGACCGGGGCAGGTGGTGCGAGCGAGGTTCAGTTTCGTCAACAACCTGCGCGCGGGGCCGCACGGAGTGACGCTGTCGCTGGTGCGGGCGCCCTCGGGCCGCCGCGCGAAAGGGATGGGGTTCGTGACACTCGACCACATGGACGCGGCGGCGGCGTTCGAGGCCCTGCCGCGGCGGGGTGGGGTGGTGCGGGGGAAGTTGCAGCACGAGACGAGGGTGGAGTGGGAGTAGGCGGCATCGGCATCGCTGACGATGGTCCGGCTCGGCGGGTCAATCCCGCCGGGGTGGAAGAGCGCGGCGCGTGCGTGCCCCTGCGTTCAGGGGGGGGTTGACCCCGCCTGAACGCACATTGGCAAGGATGCCAATGCCACGGCCAAAAAAGGCCGCGGGCCCCCGGTTTCCCGAGGGCCCGCGTCTGGATGGCTCGCGAACGTATAAGCCGAGTTCTGTCGCCGCCGCGCCGTTTCGGTTCGCCCCAGTTTGACGGGGGCTCGGGGTCGAACCGACAAGCGCGGCCGGGCGGCCATTTCTCTGGGCACACCGTTGCCGATGTGCTCAAGCGGTCTACCCGCCCTGGTCTCTGATCGAGAACGCCCGGACAAGGCGCGTGTGCCGGCTCGGGGAGCCGGCATACCCAAGACTGCGTGACCTTGCACGCGGCGGGGTTTTCCGTGCCCCGCGTGTCACCACGCGGGCGGTGCGCTCTTACCGCACCTTTTCACCCTTGCCTGATCCCTTTCGGGCCATCGGCGGTCTGTTCTCTGTGGCACTTTCCCTCGTCCGGCCTCCAGCCCTTTCGGGTGGTTTCCGAACGGGTGGGCGTTACCCACCGCCGTGTCACTGTCGTGCTCGGACTTTCCTCCGTTCGTCGGGCTTGCGCCGGACGCGACGGCGGCCGCCTGCTCGCGATCAAGCCGGTGAAGTATAGGGCGGTGTGGTAGACTGTCGGTGTGCCGGAACTGAGTGGAAAGACCGCGGCCGTGTGGCTGGAGCCGGAGCAGGCCGGGCTTGTTCGTGAGATCGTGGGCGAACTGGGTCTGCGCGTGGTGGGGGTGGGGTCGCCCGCGCTGGGCCGCGCGGCGGAGTTGGCGACCGATCTGTCGCCGCTGGGGCGCCCCGCGGCCGCGCTCGACGATCTTCGTCAGGCTCTGGTGGGGGCGGAGGGTGAGCTGTTCATCCTGGCTTCGACGGGTGAGTTTGGCGGGTCGGAGGCAGGTCACGACCACGTGGCGGCGCGCGCGGGAGAAGATGCGGCGGCGCTTGCGGCGCGGCGACAGCGCGGCGGTGTGCGCGGGGGCGCGGGGGCATGTGTGGTGACGTTCGATCCGCTGCCGGCGTCGTTGCTGGATGTGGTGCTGCCCTCGCCTCATGGGGGCGCGACCGATGCGGAGCGGGCGGGCGTGGTTCTTGGTCAACAGTCGGCGGTGGAGCCGGGCGGGGTGAGCGGGGGGGTGGCGGTGGGGGTTGAGTGGGCGGGGTTTGTGCCGCTGTTTCGGATGGGGCAGTCGATGCGCCAGGCGGTGGATGTGCTGGCGCACGCGGGGTCGGCGCACACGGTGGCGGTCGAGTTGTTTTCGGGGATGGGCGAGGGCGGGCTGGGCGCGCGGCTGCTCGACGGGATCGACCTGGTTACGCACCTGCTGGGCGAGCCGGACGCGGTATCGGCGAGTTATGTGTGGCCGGGGCGCGGGCGCGTAGTGCACCCGCTGCCGGGCGACTCGCTGCACGGGCTGCGCGGGGGGATGACGGTGAACCTCCGCTACAGCGACGGGCGGACGGCCTCGCTGACGTGCGCGGATGGGTCGGTGGGCGGCGGCGCGTGGTCGCGGCGGGCGACGGTGGTGTGCGACGGCGGTCGGGTGCGGATCGGCGATGCCGGGTTTGAGTGGGTGCCGGCCGGGGGCTCGGGCGTCGATCGCTCGGTCGGGTGGGCGGACGAGCAGGCGGGCGTGAGGGCCTCGGCGGTGTTTGTGGAGGCCATCGCGAGGCTGGCGGGACCGCGGGCGGGCGGGAACAGCGGGTGGGATGTGCCGGTCGATTGGGCGCGGGTGTTGAGCGTGGCCGGGGCCGCGCTGCTGAGCGCGCGGACGGGCGAGGCGGAGTCGCCGCGGATGATCCTGCGCATGGCCCGCACGGTGTGAAGTGGCGGCGCGGACCCCGCGCGGCGGGGCGGATGCGTGGCGGGCGCCAATCAGGTGCGGACCGAGTACTGCTCGAGGTACTCGATGGTCTGGCAGAGCACCTTGACTTCGGCGGTGTTGAGGTCGCCGAGCGAGACCATGCCGGCGAGCCGCCCGCTGTCGATGACGGGGATATGGCGGAGGCGCCTGGTCCGCATGGTGTGGCGGAGTTGATCGACATCGGTCTCGGGCGAGCAGGTGAGCAGCCGGTCGGACATCACCTCGCGGACGCGTGTGGCGCTCGGCGGCTTCTCGGCGGCGACGATCCGGGTCAGGATGTCGCGTTCGGTGAAGATGCCGACGGGCTTGCCGGAGTCATCGACGACGACGAGCGAGCCGATGCGGTGCTCGTTCATGCGGCGCGCGGCGTCGAGCACGGTGGCGTCGGGGGAGATGGTCTGGACGGCGCAGCCTTTGGACTGGAGGACGTGTGCGACGGTGGACATGATGGATTTCCTTGAATGAGTGGAATCATGGAGCCGAGCGGCGCAAGCCGCCGGTTTCTGTCGCGACTCATTGCCTGTTCTTCACATAGTCGATCGCTTCCGCAAACCCCACTGTGTCCCAGATGTATCGAGTGCTGCCGTGCGAGGTCCATACCGTCTGATCCATGCTCATCAAGCCGCCTTCGCGCAACCGACGCGTTCCCCACCCCTTGAGCTGGTCCATGACGAGCTCCGGCTTGTACTGGTCCGCCGTAACCACGATGTGAACGTGGTTCGTGCGCACGTTGAGCGCGTGAGTGCGCCATGAACGGATGCGGCAATGATCTTCAATGGCTCGATGAACGATCGATCGCTTCGCTTGATCGAGGATCACGATCGGGTCTTTGAGCAATGCCCGCGCAGCCGTCTCTCGTTCCGCATCGGTCGGCAGGAGAGGCGTGCCGTAGGTGTTGTGGTCACGATCGACCGATCCTCGCTCGTCACCGTGAAGGTGCGTACCGTGAGTTGTCCAGGTGAGGAAGTACGCGAGCGGAGGGTCGTGCATTGAACGGCCTCCCAAGGTACTGGATTATTGGCGCGGCGCGAGGCCGGGGACCGGCGGCTTGCGCCGCTCGGCTCCACGCAAACATCGAATGCCTAGCCCCACCTCGTCAGGTGCCAGTTCTTCTTTCCCTTGCGAAGGGCGATCAACGAGCCTTCGAGCAGCGAGGCGGTGGTGAGTCGGGCATCGGCGGCGGCGGCGCGGCCGTTGACGGAGACCGAGTTCTGCGAGAGGAGGGTGCGGGCCTCGGTCTTGCTCTTGGCGAGCGAGGTCTGGGGCAGGAGATCGAGCAGGGCGATGCCGACACCGTCGAGGAGCGCGCGGTCGTGGGACGAAGAGGGCGCGGAGGTGACCAGGTCGGGCGGGAGGACGAACGGGCCGTCGTGGTCGCCCGCCGCGGCGGGCTTTGAGAACAGGGCGCGGGTCGCGGCCTCGGCCTTGTCGGCCTCGGCGGGTCCGTGGAGCATCTCGGTCATGTGGCGAGCGAGGGCGCGGTGGGCGGTGCGCTTGCCGGGATCGGCGGTGTGCGAGTCTTCGAGCGCGGCGATCTGGTCGACGGGGATGAAGGTGAAGGTCTTGAGAAAGCGTACCACATCGGCATCGGCCGCGTTGAGCCAGAACTGGTAGAACTGGTAGGGGCTGGTGCGCGAGGGTGAGGCGTCATCGGGGCCGCTCGCGGTGGAGAGCCAGATCGCGCCGGACTCGGTCTTGCCGAACTTGGTGCCGTCGGCCTTGGTGACCAGGGGCCAGGTGAGGCCATAAGTCTTCGGAGCACGCGCCGGGCCCATCGCTTCCTGTGCGGATAGGTCGGGATTCGCCGCGATCACTTCGGGCGGTGTCGCGGCGCGCCGGATCAAATCGCATCCGCCCACGATGTTTCCCCACTGATCGCTCCCGCCCATCTGAAGCGTCACGCCGCGCTCGCGGTGCAGGTGCAGGAAGTCGTAGGACTGCAGGATCATGTAACTGAACTCGGTGTAACTGATGCCCTGGTCGCGGTTGTGGAGCCGCTCACGGACCGAGTCCTTCTGGATCATCATGTTGACGCTGAAGTGCTTGCCGATATCGCGGAGGGCGTCGAGGTAGGTGAGTTTGCCGAGCCAGTCGTAGTTGTCGGTCATGACCGCGGAGTTGCCCGCCGCGGCGAAGTCGAGCACGCGCGAGAAGATCTTCTTGATGCTCCGGACATTGGCCGCGACGCGCTCGGGCGTGAGCAGTTGGCGCTCGGCGGACTTCCCGCTCGGGTCGCCGATGAGGCCCGTGCCTCCGCCGGTCACGACGATGGGCGTGTGTCCGGCCCGCTGCCATCGGCCGAGGGTGATGATGCCCACGAGGTTGCCGATCGTGAGCGAGTCGGCGGTCGGGTCGAAGCCGACGTAGGCGCGGCGCCCGCCGTTGGACATGTCGGCGGTGCGCAGGTGCTCGGTGAGCGAGGCCTCGTCGGTGCACTGGTGGATAAGGCCGCGGGCGCGGAGATCGGCGAGGAAGTCGGTCGTCGTCGGATTGGCCGATGCGGTCATGCGGGCATGGTATCGCGTGGCGGATGGGGCGCGTCGGGGCTTGTCCGCGTCGGGCGGCAGGTTGTCGGCGTTGGAGATCGGGTCGAGACCGAGCATGGCGAGCGCCTTGAAGAGGCTGCGCGCCGTCGCAGCGCCCGCTACTGACCGAGGATGGTCACTTCGAGGTCGTAATCCGCCTCGGGGCGAATTTCGCCCAGGTAGGTCTTGAGGCTGTCGAGTTTCTTGGCGTCGTGGACCATGCCTACGAGCTTGAAGCGAAGGGGCTTCTCGCTGGCGACATCGAAGCCGACATCGTTGAAATCGGGACGGGCGGCCAGTTTGGCGTTGAGTTCCTGGGCGATCTTCCAACCCGGCGTGTCGGCGGGCTTCGGCGCGCCCGGTCCCATGCTTGAGATCGCGTAGATGATGAGCCAGACCAGGCAGACCGCGGTGACGCCGATCGCGGAGAACAGCTTGACGCGGTCCTTCTTGTTCTGCGGCATCAGCGTGGCGAGCGTGGGCTTGGATGAGCCATAGTTCTTGGGCAAGCGGCAAACCTCCGCGTGGGGATCTGGATGCGACCAATAGGGGGTGAGAGTCTATTCGAGATTCGGAAGTCGTGACCAATGAAAGTCGCAAAAAGAACAAGGGCCGGCGGTTGCCGGCCCCTGTGCAGATCGAATCGGGAGGTCAGTTGGGGTTGGTGAAGTTGTAGTTGGGACGGTTGGCCTTGTTGGTCCAGCGCTGCATGTCGCGGAGTTGCGTCAGGTCGAGCATCTCGACATGCCCGTCGGCCGCGGCCGTGACGGCCTTGTTCTTGTGGCGAGGATGGATGTAGCCCCAGTCCGCGGGATTGGAGTTTTCGGTGAACCGGCGGTTGGCCGGCGCCGCCCAGCCGGAGTTCGGGGCCTGGGGAGTGCCGTGGGTGATCGTTACGCCAGAGCCGTAGCCGCCGACGGGCGGGAAGATCTCCCAGAAGCCCGGAACGATGCGGGAGGCGGGGGACCATGTGTAGGGCTGCGTGCCGTAGGAGCCGGACGAGTATCCGCCCTGCGTCGAGCAGTCGATGCCGCGAGAAGACGCGAAGACGATGAGGCTGGATGTGCGATTGACCTGGCTGGTGCGCTGGGTGTAGTGCGAGCGAACGGGGTGCGTGAACGGCTTGTTTCCATCGGCCCGCGGGAAACCGGATCGGTGGCCGCTGCCGCCGACCATGCCGACGTTCATGCCGAGCGAGGGGTGGTAAGCCATCGCGGGGGCCCAGCCGGTGATGTCGGTGTCGTAGAGCACGGTGCGGGGCGTGTAGTTGTCGTTGCGGGTCGAGACGGCCTGGCTGCGGCTGCGGAAGAGGTCGGCCGTGACCTTGTCGATCTGCAGCGCGTCGAGCGGCATGCCGGTCGCGCCCATCCAGCGGAGGCCGTTGATCTTGATTACATTGCCCTCGACCATGTAGCCGGACTGGAGGGCGTCGGGGTGGAGGAGCACGTAGGGGCCGACGCGGTTGTTGAGGTGGCCCATCGTCCACGGCGCGTAGCCGACGAACTGGGCCTCCTTGTTGTCCGTCGCGTAGACCTCGTACGCGACCATCTTCTGCTCGGCCGCGGCCATCTCTCGCGTCTGGTACGCGAGTTTGCGGGCCTCGGCCAGCGCGGGCAGGAGGATCGAGATGAGCAGCGCGATGATGGCAATCACCACGAGCAACTCGATCAACGTGAACCCGGCGCGGCGAATGGGAATGGACCGATTGACCATTGCAGTTCTCCGTTCCTTCGTGAGTACTTGCTCAGCACGAGCGTCTCATCGCCCGTGGAGTCTACCACATCTTCAGGGATCGCAAACAGCCAAAACGCGCTCAAAGATCAGTTTCGATGAACGACAACTCGATGCCGAACGGGCGGGAATCCGCCGTACGTATGTCAAATATACCTCGGCTGTCTTTCACCTGTTGCCCGAATTCGCGCAGAAACGAAAAAAAACCTAATCGAACTGGTTAGTCCGGAATGAGGATAGCGGAGCGTGGGCCGGTTTCCGAGCGGCTAGCGGGGATTGACCTGCCAGGACTTGGAATCGGCCAAGTCGGACCAAAGGAGCATGTTGTCCAGTTCGGCGGGGCGCAGGCTCTCGGCGTGGCCGTCGAGCCGGACCGTGGCCGCACGGCCGTCGTGGCGGAAGTCCACGTTGCCGGTCGCGGCCGGGTTAGCGGAGGTGGGGACGGGGGGTGTCGCCCAGGCTCGCGAGGTTCGGAACGGTGCGTCCACGCGAAAGTAGCCCGGAACGGGCTCGGGGCCGTCGGGGTTGGCGCCTTGCGCGGTTGCAAACACGACCAGCGAGGATGCGCGCTGGGCCTGATCGATGCGGGTGAGGTAGAACGGGCCGAAGGCGTTCATGGCCGCGGCGTTGAAGGCGAAGCGATCGGCGTCGCCGCCCAGGTACATGCTGTTGAGGCCGTAACTGGGGGAGAGACTGACGACGTACTGAAAATCTGGGCGTTCGCGGTAGCGGTCAAGCAGGGCCTTGTCCTTGTACAACCCCTCGAAATCGCCGTCGAAATACGGCTGAATACGCCACGGGTATCGACGCGCGGGGACGCCGTGGATGCGCTGGCCGTCGGGCGCGGTGACGATCAAGGATTGTGCCTCGGGCGTGGCCGCGTCGGTCATCGCGGCGGTGGCGTAACCGACCATGAGTTTTCCGCGGTGGTCTTCGGCGTAGAGCGCGTAGGCGAGGATGAGTTGTTGTCCCGCGGCGAGTTCGCGGACGTTGCGGGCCGCGCTGCGGGCCCGCGCCACGGCGGGGAGGGTGATCCCGATGAGCAGCGCGATGACGGAGATGACAACGAGCAACTCGACGAGGGTGAACGCGGCGCGGCGAGGGGCGGTGAAGGTCGTGGAAGGTGTGCGGGAAGGTGGCATGTGGGCCTGGTATTGTTTCGGTCTGACAGTAGTTTTTCCGGTTGTGCCAGACTATGGTATACCGTTGAGAATGGGTCTCAACTGAACTCGCGGGACCGCGGATGTCCCGAGGCGGAGCACGGCCGGCCAGCTGGTTGTGCGGGTTCGGGGGTGAGGAGTGTTGACGATGCAGACCATTTGTCGCAGGGTGCTGGGTGCGGGACTCGCGCTGGCCGCGGTGATGAGTTGCGGCGCGCAGCCGATCGATGTGCAGATCTCGACGCCGATACTTGATCGGTGGGTGTACACGTTCGGGCAGAACCCCGGTGCGGAAACGGAAGCAACGGTGTTCTCGATTCTCGGCTCGGGGTTCGAGAGCACGTTCGACATCCGAGACGGGCAGTTCCTGGTGGGTTACGACACGTCGGGTGCGGTGATGCCCGGGCAGGGTACAAGCCGGTACCGCATCCTGAGCGCGAGCGTGACCACGCGGATCAGCCGCGACAAGGTGTTCCGGTACGACGGGACGTTCGACGCGATGGAGACGTACCTGCCGGAGACCGATGCGGCGTACATCGCGGACGCTGACGCGGGCCGGCCGGTGGAGTTGTACGCGGTCGGGTACCGCAACGGCCTGAACGCGGTGTCGTTCGCGGAGAACACGCCGTTCGCGTTCGGCAATCCCGTGCAGAAGCGGGTGCGGAACGCGTTCGCGGCGCAGTACGAGAGCGCCAACGGCACGGGCTCGCTGGTGGATGTCTCGAACAACAGTTACGAGCAGGACGGGTTCCCGCGGTTTGAGGCGCGTCCCTTCGCGATCGGCACGTGCCCGCTCGCGGCGGGGGTCGAGGTGGATGTCAACACGGACTTCACGTTCGCGATCGACGTGACGCAGGCGGGCGCGGTGCGGTACCTGCGAGAGAGCCTCAACAGCGGGCGATTGAACCTGATGCTCAGTTCGATGGCGCCGACGAGCCAGCAGTCGAGCGTGACGCCGGCGTTCTACACGAAGGAGTATCCGTCAACGATCGGCGGGGTTCCCGCGCGGCTGAGCCTGCGGGTGTGCGTGGGCGCGCCGGCGGATTGGAACTGCTCGGGCGGCGTGACGGTGCAGGACCTGTTTGACTTCCTGAGCGGCTACTTCGTCAGCCAGGGGGACTACAACGCGGACGGCCAGACGAGCGTGCAGGACATCTTCGACTTCCTGACGGGGTACTTCGGCGCGTGAGCCGGGGAAGAGGGGGAGCGGGGGGGCGAGGGGGCGGGGGGGCGGCGACCGAATCCCGCCGATCGGGTACGCTGCTCGCAGGAGCGTCATGCACGAACGAATCACGCAATCGTCAACAACCTCGGCCGCGGCGGGGGCCGGCACCGAAACCTGCCCGGTCAGGAGCAGGTGGGCGCGCCGGATCGGCGCGGCCGGGTTCATGTTTTTTCTGATCAAGGGTCTGCTGTGGCTGACCGTGCCGGCCGCGATCGCGGTGTGGCGAGGGTGCGCGGCGGGTTGAGAAGCAGGAGTTTGGCGGGATGAGCACGACCATGAACGCGAGCGTGATGGCGCGGCTGAAGTCCGAGACGGCCGAGCAGCACAGAAGTGCGGAGCGCAAGCCGCTCCAGCAGCAGATGCTCCGCGGCGTGCTGCCGCGGGAGGCTTACGGCGCGTGGCTCGGGCAGATGCTGCTGGTGCATCGCGCGCTGGAGCGAGCGATCGAGGGCGCGCGCCCGCTGGCGGGGGTGCTGAAACTGGTGACTCCGGAGCAGGAGCACTCGCCCCGCCTGGAGGAGGACCTGCGGACGCTCGGCACGGACCCGGCGGCCGTGCGGCCCAACGCCTCGACAGCCCGGCTCGTCGCGGACATCGAGCGGTTGGCGACGGCCAATCCCGCGGCCGCGTTCGGGCTGCACTACGTGCTCGAAGGGAGCATGAACGGGAACAAGTACATCGCGATGGCGATGCGCCGCGGGCAGGGTCTGGCGCCGGGGGTCGGGGACCGGTACCTTGATCCGTACGGCGAGGCGCAGCGGGGCAAGTGGGCGGCGTTCCGGGAGGCCGTCGATGCGTGCGCCTGGAACGATCGGGATGCGGACGCGGCGGTGGAGGCGGCGAAGATGATGTTCGATGGAATCGGGGATGTTTGTGGCGAACTCCTGCCCGAGTAGGCGGCTTGGCGATGGGTGAGGCCGGGCCTCGGTGCGCTACGGGGTTGGTGGGGCGTTGTCGGTTTGGGGGTCGGCGGTTGCGGGTTCGGCGATGGCTCTCGGCGGCGGGCGTCGGGGCGGCCGATGCGCGGCGGCACGCATTTTGCACCAGTTTGTCCGCTGAGCGTACAATCGGTGAGCGATCACCGAGCGCATCGGCTTTGCGAGTGGCTCGCGAACGACGGAACAGGGTTTGGCCGTACGGATGGAACGCGACCGTCAAGATCCGCGCGTGAGGTGAAGTCGGAACCCCCGCTCCCGAAGGTCATCGAGTGTCGGATCGGCGGGCGCTGCGCGTTCATTGGTCGGACCTCGCAAGTTTCATTGCCCTGAGGAGAAGCCCATGCGACTGTTGGTCGGGTACGACGGTTCGGAGTGTGCGCACGCGGCGATCGCGGACCTGGGGCGTGCGGGGCTTCCGGGTGACTGCCACGCGCTGGTGCTCTCGGCGGTCGATTCGCGTATTCCCCGCGTGTCGGAAGGCTCGGACGATCGGGCGCAGGCGGTGGGGGCGGCGCGTGCTCGCGCGGACGCCGCGGCGGCGAGGTTGAAGCAGGTTGCCGAGCAAGCGGCGGGGGAACTTCGCGGGCTGTTTCCGGGGTGGAAGGTCGAGACGAAGGTCGTGATCGATACGCCGTCATGGGCGATCATCAAGCACGCGGAGGGGCAGGAAGGCGGCGTGTTCGGCGGGCGCGCGGACCTGGTGGTGGTGGGGTCGCACGGGCACGGCGCGCTGAAGCGTCTGCTTCTCGGGAGCATCTCGCACAAGGTGGTGACATCCGTCCGGTGCTCAACCCGCATCGCGCGGGGTCGGCGTGCCGAGGGCGCGAGCCGGCCGATCCGACTGCTCGTCGGCACGGACGGCTCGGCGAACTCGCTGGCGGCGATCGACCGCATCGCGGCCCGCGAGTGGCCGGCGGGCACGGAGATCATCGTGGTGACGGCCGATGAGAGCACCGCCGCGTTCGATCCGGTGGTGGGGGTCATCCCGATCGTGATCGATGAGAAGTGGGCGATCGAGACCGCGCGGGCGGGCGCAGCGCGATTGACGCAGCCGGGGTTGAAGGTGGGTGTCCGGACCGGCGTGGGGCTGGCCCACCATGTGCTGCTGGATATCGCCACGACCGAGCAGGCCGACTGCGTGTTTGTCGGCGCTCAGGGCATGGGGGCGGTGGAGCGGTGGCTCCTGGGGAGCGTGTCGGCATCGCTCGCGGTGCACGCGCCGTGCACGGTGGAGATCGTCCATCCTCGCGTCGGCTGAGGCCGGATCAGATGCAGCCCGCGAAGTACGCGGCGAGGAAGTCGAAGATGTCCTGGACCGTGACCTGATCGTTGCGGTTGAAATCGCCGGCGGGCAGGCCGCCGAAGTAAGCGCCCAGGAAGTCGAAGATGTCCTGGACGGTGAGCGAACCGCTGCCGTTGATGTCGGCGGTCGAGCAGGTGAAGACGGTGAGCGCGACGGGGTCGCAGGCGGCATCCGGCCCGCAGGGGTTGCTGAGCACGACGTCGTAGGTCCCGGAGTCGGCGACGGCGGCGCTGGTGATCGTGAGCGTGAGGGTGTTCGCACCGGAGATGCGTCCGCCGTCAACGAGGTTGACGCCGTTGCGCCGCCACTGGATCGTCAGCGGGTCGGCTCCGGCGCCGTAGGCGCGGAGCGTGGCGGTGGTTCCGTCGCGGACATCCATCGACGAGGGGGGACTCAGGTCGATGACCGGCGCGCACGGGTACGGCACGATCTTGTAGATCCGACCCTGGAAGAGGTTGGCGATGTAGACCTCGCCGGCGGCGTCCTGCCCGAACGTTGCGATGAAGTTGATCGGTGACGAGGTGGCGGCGGGGACGAACTCGGCGGAGCGGTCGGTGAACTCGGAGACGGCCCCGCTCGGACCGACACGCATCGACCAGATCTTGGCGCGGAAGAGGTCCGCGAAGATGTACACGCCCTGGAGCGCGGGGATCGACGGCCCGCGGTAGATGCAGCCGCCGGTGACGGCGGTTCCGGTCGGGTGCGGGTATTCGTAGATGGGCGGCGTGAGGGAAGGGTCGCCGCAGGTGCAGGCGGTGGAGATGGTGCAATGGTTGCCCTCCATGCAGGCCCAGCCGTAGTTTCGGCCGCCGGGGCTCGAAGCGGGCTCGAAGTTGACCTCCTCCCAGAAGTCCGCGCCGACATCGCCGAAGATGAAGTCGCCGTTGAGCGGATCGAACGCGGCCCGCCACGGGTTGCGCACGCCGTAGGCCCAGATCTCGTCGTCGCCGACAACGCCGACGAAAGGGTTGGCGGGCGGGATGGCGTAGTTGCGCATCGGGTCGGAAGGGAAGTCGTCCGAAGACGGGTTGATGCGCAGGATCTTTCCCATCGGCTGATCGACGGTGTCCTGGGCGCGGCCGACCGGGTCGGGCAGGCCGCCGGGATCGCCGTCGCCGGAGGTGATGTAGAGCAGGTTGTTGACGGGGCAGAACCCGATCCAACCACCGTTGTGACCGAGCGGGCGCGGGTAGCGCCAGATGATCGTCGCGCTCCCGGGCTCGACGGTGCGGGACCCCGGCTGCATGCGGTGCCGCTCGAGCACGATGTGGCTGTTCAGGTCGTTGTAGTTGATGTAGAAGTAGCGGTTGGTCGCGTAGTTGGGATCGAACGCGATCCCGAGGAGGCCGTCGTCGTTGGTGAGGCTCACGCCCGGGGTGATGTCGAGGACGGGCAGGGGCTCGACGATCTTGGTCGAGATGTTGACGGCGCTGACTACGCCGGGCCTCTGGCAGATGTAGAGGTAGTCGGGGTCGGCGGGCGTCGCGGCCATGGCGATGGGCTGCGGGACATCCACGAACTGCACGGTGCGGGCCGGCGGGGTGGCGAGAGCGACGCTCGCGGCGAGGGCGGAGCCGGCCGCGGCGAGGACGAATCGGAGGTGGGGGGCTTTCACGGGATAACTCTAATGGGCGGTGGCGTAGGTGCCAACGTGGGTCGCGGAGAATTCGGGGGCCGCATGGGTTCGGGTCGAACAGATTGCCCGGCTTGAAGGTGACGACCGGTAGGGAAGCGTCCGGGGCGGGGGCCCGTCACCGCTTGGAGCGCCGAGCGGCGCTGCGGGTGCGCGGCGTTTGTGCGGGCGGTTCGGCGAGTTCGGAGGCGAGGGAGCGGGGCGCGACGTTTTCCCATGCCAGCCGGAGGGCGCGTCGAACCGGCGTCGGCGGGGCTGCGGAGAGTTGGACGTAGGTTGCTCCGCGGGCGCCCCACCCACCGGGCACGGGCATGAAGGCGTCGGGCGCCTGGTTGACAAACTGCTTCTGCTGGGCGGGCGTGAGCTTGACCATCCCGAGCGAACTGTCGCCGCTCGGCAGGGAGGCGAAGATCCGGTTGCGGATGCGGAAGTCCGGGTGGTTCATGTGGGCGTGCTCTTCGGCGAAGGGGAGCGCCAGGCACATGCGTCGGAACGCATCGATGGTCATGCAAAAGGGTAGCGATAAGGTGCGTCCGAGAAGCGGTGAGCGGGTGTGGAAACGGCGGGGAGGGATCAACGCGGGGAGGTTGTCGGACGATAAGTGGCGCGGGCGCGCCGAGTTTTCGCGCCGGGTCGTACAGGAGGTTCCACGATGTTCGGACGTCACACCGTGCTGGTCTCGATCGCGTCGATGGTTGTCCTGTCGGGCGCAGCGCTCGGCGCGGCCGGCCCGAAAGTAGGCCGGAACGGGCTGGTGCGGCAGCCGCTGGTGCTCAGCGAGGATGGGACCGCGTGGTGGGGCTGGAACGGCGCGGTCAACCTGCAGGTGTCGCTGTGGGATTCGGAAGCGGGGGGAACTCAGATCGGCGAGACGATCGAGATCGAGAACGTCACGCCGCAGAAGGGCATCGTGGATGTGCCGCTGACGTTCGGTCCAAACTGCTTCGACGGGTTCCGCAAGTTCATCGAGGTCCGCGTGCGGGGTGTGAACCAGCCGAAGTGGTCGCTGATTCCGGGCCGGCAGGAGGTGATGGTCTCGGGCATGTCGCAGTACGCGGCGGTGGCCCAGCGCGTCATCGATCAGGCGGTGGGGCCGCAGGGGCCGCAGGGGATTCAGGGTCCTCCGGGGCCGCAAGGTCCACAGGGCACGCAGGGGGTGCAGGGGCCCGCGGGACCGGCGGGTGGGCCGCAGGGTCCGCAGGGCGTGCAAGGCCCGCAGGGCCCCCAGGGGCCGCAGGGCGATCCCGGCCCGATGGGTCCTTCGGGCGTGACGCTCTCGCCCGTGCGGGTGTCCACGCAGCGGGAGGGCGCGTTGATCACCGGGCCGGCGTTCAAGTTCACGTTCGCGGCGGCGAGCTCGCCGATCGATCCGGCGTTTGACGGGGAGAGCGTGTACGTGCCGCTGGTCACGCAGGGCAAGGTCGCGGTGATCCGCGCGAGGTCGGGCAGGCTGGTTCGGACGGTGGACTTCTCGAACTCGCTGCTGTTCCCGTCGAGCGCGGCGTTTGATGGGACGCGCGTCTGGGTGACGACCAACAGCGGCGCGATGGTGATCGATACGGAGGATGGAACGTTCGACGAGTTCGGGTTCGGTGTTCAGAACCGGGGCATCGCGTTCTCGAACGGGTACGTGTATGTTTGCAGCGCGGCCACGGGGATGGTGTTCGCGATTCCCAGCAACACGACCACGGGCGCGCCGGCCCGGACGTGGGTGATCCCCGCGTGCAACGGGATCGCCGCGCACGAGAACGGGGTGTTCGTGTCGTCAACCTCGGCGGGGACGATCTACAAGATCACCGGGATCGATGTCACGGCGATGCCGGTCCGATCCACGGGCGGGCAGCCGCGGCGGATCGTGAAGGCTGGCGACACCGTGTTCGTCGCGGACGGCGTGGCGAACAAGGTGTATTCGTTCGCGGCGGATGGGAGCGGCGCGGTGGCCACCAACACGCTGGGCCTGAGCGCGCCGAGTTCGATGGTCTTCGACGGCCAGCACCTGATCGTCTCGGAGCAGACGGGCGTGGTCACCGCGTACCTGCTGCCTGATCTGACCACGGCGGCGACCGCAACACTGGAGAGCGGCAGCGACAGCCTCGTGTACGACGGTCGGAATGTGTGGGTCGGCAACAGCTTCAGGAACACGATCGAGAAGCGGTAGGCGGGAGAGGGGCAAGGGGGGACGGGGGACCGGGGGGGAGGGGGGACCGACGATCACGCCGCGCCCGCGCACGCGGCGATGGCGAACCCGAGCAGCCACAGCAGCACGGTGTAGACCGCCGCGATGATCGCGGAGTGTTTCCAACCCAGGTGCGCGACCAGGTTGAGCAGCACGATCAGTGTTCCGAAGTTGACGACCGGTGTGAGCCAGGTTGCCGCGGCGGGCGAGACGGTCGCCAGCCCGAATCTCGCGGCGATGGAAACGATCGCGGTCAGGATCAGGATCAGCACGCCCGTCCCCACGCCGATCTCCTCTCTGGCGACAACCCCGGCGACCCATGCCAGGATGAAGCCGAGAACGACGTACAGGCAGATGAGGATCGCCAATCCCATTGGGGGCTCCTGAGGGGAGCAGCAGCATACCGCAAACGGGCCTCTTGACCGAACACGGGCCGGGTGGGCAAGGTATCCTGTGGGCCTGTCCAGGAGCTTGACGTGAACCACACGGGAACGAGAGTTGCGGCGGTCGCGGCGGGGATGTCGGTTGTTCTCATCCTCGGCGCGTGCCAGTCTGCCGGGAACGCTGGCAAGCCCGCCGCGAGCACGGGTGCCGCGGGCTCGCCCGCGGATCGGTCGGTTGATCCCGACCGTCCTGCCGGCCCCGGGCCGACCGCGTCTCGGGCGTATCGCGATCCGGTGGCGAGAGCGACGCTGCGCGAACGGGCCTTGACGGTGCTGACCTCGGCGGCAACCAACGGCCTGCCCGAGGAACGGGCGAATGCGATCGAGGGGCTCTCGGTCGCGCCGTCGCGTCTTGGGCCGCTCATGGACCACGCGCTGATCGATCCAAATCTGGGCGTTCGGGCGATCGCGGCGATGGTGGCCGGAAGGACCCGGCTGGAGTCGGCCGCGCCGAGGCTGGAGTCGCTTGTGTCCGATGACTCGCCGCAGGTGCGGGCCTCGGCCCTGTACGCGTTGAAGAAGTTGGGACGCTCGGCCGATCTGACGCCGCTGGCTTCGATGCTGATGTCCGGCTCGCCGCAGGTCAGGGCGCACGCGGCGTTCCTCCTGGGCGAACTCGGCGAGACATCCGCCCTGTCGCTGATCAAGGAGGCGGGCCGGTCGGGGGTGGGAAGGTCCGAGCAGTCGCTGATCCGCGTCATGGACATGCAACTGGCCGAGGCCCGCGTGAAGCTGGGTGATGAGGGGGCGATGGCGGAGATTCGGGCCGCGCTGTTTCCTGCGAAGGTCGAGGATCTCGAGGCGACGGCGCTCGCGTGCCAGATCGTGGGTCAGGTCCGGGACTCGGTCTCGGTCAACAGGCTGATCGAACTGGTGCGACCGGTGGATGAGAAGAAGCAGTTGATGCCGGCGCAGGTTCGTCTGGCCGCCGCGGGCGCGCTGGCGAGGATGGGCCAGCGTCATGGCGCCTACATCGCCGACCAGTACCGGGGCAACAAGATCGACCCGATCCGCGCGCAGGCGGCGATGGTGTACGGCGAGATCGGCGACGAAGAGAACCTGCCGATCCTCGTGGACATGATGAATGATCCCGTCGGACGGGTGAGGGTGGCGGCCGCGACCGCGATCATCAAGGTCACCGATTCCACGGGCACCGGCGTCACCCAGGCGGGCCGGTAGGGTCCGCCGCCCCTCCGCCCAAACGGGGGAAATCCACAAACGGGATGGTTCCCCGGCAGGTTTGACAAAGCAGGGTGCTGTGCGGTATCACTCCCCTTCCGATTCGGCTCGTCGGATCCAACATGGTGTTGGAGACTCGGTGAACCGAAGGGCCGGAGCGCACGGATAGTGCGAACTCAGGCGGTGCGATCGGACGGCCGGTCGGGCCGGCGCTCGGAAGGCGAGGGCGGGCGGGAGGAATGTTCGGGCCGGACAGCGGGGCAGGGGCTATTGTCCCTGCCCGCCGCCCGGGCCGGAAGCACCCGGTATCGGGATGGTGGGGAGGGGCGGGCGGGAATCAGCGTCCTTTTCAGGAGTGGACCGTGCACTTCGTGACCAAAGTCCTTGTCGTTTTCTGTGCGATCCTCAGCCTCGTGCTGTCGGCACTCACCATGGCGTACGCGACCAACGCCGGTCGCATCCGTGCCGAGTTCAACTCCGAGCGCGAGCAGAAACTCGCGTACAAGGCTCAGGCCGAGAGCGACATCGCCGGCGCGGCGGTGAAGGAGGCCGAACTGCAGAAGCAGATGTCGACGCTTCAGGGGCAACTGGAGGACGCCAACAAGCAGGTCAACGACCTGCAGGCGACCCGCACCGAGCTCCGCGCCCAGGTCGAGCAGGCCAAGGCCGACGCGATCGCGATCCGCAACCAGATCTCGCAGCTCGGCGCTACGGCGAGCGCCCAGCAGGGCCTCATCGGCAACTACCGCGAGGAAGTCACCCGCCTGCGCGAGGACCTGGTCAAGTCGTCCAAGCGGGAGATCGAACTGGTCGATCGGATCAACGACCTGAGCAGCCAGCGGGAAGTGCTGGAGCAGAACGCTCGCGCTCTGAAGGAGCAGCTCGAGGAGATCAAGCTCAACATGCAGACGGCGGGCGGGTCGGTCCCCGGTTCCGGCCTGACAGCGGTCCGCGCGTCGGAGCCCCAGGAGCTCGTCGGGCCGCTGGTCCGCGCCCGGGTGCTCGATGTGTCCAGCCTCGCGACGGGTGACCTGATCGTGATCAGCGAGGGCGCCAACCGCGGGCTGCGCGAGAACACCCTCATGCACATCATCCGCGGGGACAACCAGTTCATCGGGAGCGTGGTGCTCACCCGCGTGGAGCCGGACAAGTCGGTCGGCCGCGTGAACCTGTACGGCCGCACGGGCGTGACCGTTCAGAAGGACGACGTGGTCCTGAGCCGCCTGGAAACCCGCTGAACGCAAGAGCCTTGCTTCTGGCAGGCTGACCCCCACACCGGAGCTCGAAGATCATGTCGCAGTTCGGAATGCAGATGCCCGGCGGACAGTTGCAGCGCGGGCCGACGATGAACATCTACACCGGCCTGCTTGCGCTTGCGGTGGTCGGGCTCATCGCGGCGTGCGGGTACATGTACGTTCAGGCGTCGAAACTGAGCCCGACGGGCCAGCCGTGGGAGCTCCAGAAGGTCAACGAGTCCACCAAGCGGGCCGAGATCGAGTTCCCGCGCAACTGACCGCGCCCGGCCGGGCCGGCTGGCGAGAAGGCGTCAGTTCGGCCGGTAGTCGTGGTCGTTCCACAACCGAAGATCGATCATGCGCTGATGCTTGACGAACTCGGCGTGCCCGTCGAGGAACACGGCGTTGGCGCCGTTCCCGTGGCGCTTGGGCTCGATCCGCTGGTCGAAGATCCCGCTCGTGCTTGACGCGTTCACGCTGCTGGCGCTGTGAAGGTCGTAGCCGATCGCGAGCGTGTAGTTGCTCGTGCCCGGCAGCCATTGACGCGCGAACACACGGTCGTCGTCGTTGGTGAAGCACGCGAGGTAGACCGTCTCGTGGGGGCGCGGATAGCGGGCCATCTTGGTGGGCGGCTTGGCGAAGGTGTTGATCTGAGGCGGAACGCCGGGGCGAGGCTCGGCGCGGAAACTGATCCCGTTGAGCACGTAATGGATGGGGTGATTGTCCGGCGGTCGGGCGGGGTCGCGGTAGTAGATCGCGTCCTTGAACAGGTCGCCCGGGTGCGGCTGGCCGCCGCCCATGCCGCCGGGATCGAGCGGCCAGCCCAGCGCGATGGCGCGGCTGTCCACGTACGGCCGAAGCACGTAGGCCCACTGCGGGTTGTACGGCGGGGTCCCGGTCGCGGGCCGCTCGCTCCGGCCCGACTCACGCGGCGTCCACTCTTTCGTGTCGTTGACGTACATCTGGAGCGCGAGGCCGAGCTGCCGCTGGTTCGACAGGCAGACGACGCGGCGGGACGAGGCCCTCGCGCCCGACAGGGCCGGAAGAAGCAGGCTGACGAGCAGCGCGACGATGGCGACCACGACCAGCAGCTCGACAAGCGTGAAGCCGCGCGGGCGATCGGTCGGGGTTGGGCGGGATCGGGCTCGCCGGCGCATTGTTGAAGATTATCGCAGAATGCGGATCGGGGCCATGAGTTCCTGCTTGTTTCCCGGCGTGCATCGGCCCTTGCGTGGCCCGAACGCGTGTAGACTGTCGGGCTTGCGGCACCCGGCTTCGACCGTGTCGCCAGGTCCGGAGAACACCGATGGCGATTCGGCACGCATGGCATTCGCTCTTGTTCGGCTCGTGCCTGTTGGTGGTGGGCTGCGCGGTCGATCGCCGCGTGCTGAGCGTGGAGGAACTCGAGACCAAGCGCGTGGCGTACGAGGAGCGGGTGGAGCGAGACCGAGCGGAGGTGATCGCGAAGCTCGTGCAGCGATGGGAGAAGGAGTTCGACGACCACGCGGCGGGCAGGTCTGTCGAGACGCCGCACGCGGACACGCTGGTGCTCTCCGGCGGCGGCGACTACGGCGCTTTCGGCGCGGGGTTCCTGCAGGGCTGGGGCGATGTGCGGGCGGGACCGCTGTCGCGCCCGCGGGAGTTCGACACGGTGACCGGTGTCAGCACCGGCGCGCTCATCGCGCCGTTCGCGTTCATCGGCGATGAGGAAGCCTACCGCGAGGTGACTCGGCTGTACCGCGAACCGAAGGAAGACTGGGTCAAACTCGACGGGATGCTCTTCTTCCTGCCGGGCCGAGCCTCGTTCCTCAATACCCAGGGGCTCCAGCGCGACATCTGCACGCAGATCGGCCCGGGCGTCGTCGCTCGCATCGCCGAGGGCCATGCCCAGCACCGGGTGCTGGCGATCGGCACCACCGATCTGGATCTCGGTGTCACGACCGCGTGGAACCTGACCCGCGAGGCCGACGACGCGTGCCGCAGCGGCGATTGCTCGCGTGTCCACAAGGTGCTGCTCGCGTCGGCGGCGATCCCCGCGGCGTTCCCGCCAGTGGTGATCGACGACACGCTCTACGTCGACGGCGGCACCAGCTCGAACATCCTCTACAGCGCGGAGATGCTCTCCAACGACACGCCCCGCCGCGAGTGGCGACGGCGTCATCCGGATCGGCCGCTGCCGAAGATGCGGTTCTGGGTCATCATCAACAACCAGCTCCACGCCGCGCCGCAGGCGGTCCAGCCCAACTGGCCGAGCATCACGACCGCGAGCGTGAGCACGGCGATCCGATCATCCACGCTGGGGTCTCTGCGGTTCCTGGCCCTGCAGGCCGAGCACATCCGCCGGACCGAGCACCTCGACATCGAGATGTACTACGTGGCGATCCCCGACGACTGGCGCGCGCCCAAGCCGGGGATCTTCGTCAAGGAGACGATGGACTCGCTGGCCGACCTGGGCTTCCGCATGGGGCGTGACCCCGCGAGCTGGAAGCGGTACGAGTTCGACGTCACCGCGCCGCTCGACCCGTTCACACGGACACCGACGCAGGACCAGATGCCCGCGGACCGATCGCGCGAGCAGGAGTAGCGTTGCGCCGGGATCGGCCGCTCACCAGTCCAGCGGCCGGAGCCACGCCGCCGCGAGCGATTCGACACCGATCGTCTCGCCACCGATCCGAAGTCCGCCGGTCGCGTTCAGGCGACCGATGACGCGGTACGGCGTGCCGGCGAGCGACGATTGGAGCGACGGCATGGCGGCCTCGGCGACTTCGAGGATGTAGCACGAGGGTGATTCGGCGAACGCATCCGCGGCGGTCATCGGGTGCAGGTCAGCTCCGATAGGCGACTCCACGGTTGATCCGCCGATGAGCATCTCCGCGACGCTCGTCAGCGTCCCGCCGTCCGAGACGTCGTGCGCGGCCAGCACCGCGCCGCCGCTGATGAGCCGCGCGACCGCCGCGGCGGTCCCGGGTCCGCTCAGGAGGTCGGTTCTCGGGACGCTCGATGAAGCCTTGTCGGGCACGCCGAAGAGCTGTTGATACCGTGAGCCGCCGAACTCCGTCGAGGGCTGCCCGACGAGCACGAGCACGCTCCCGGGCCGCTTGGCATCCATGGTCACGCACCGAGAAATGTCGTGTACGATCCCGATGCCGGTGATCAGCAGGGTGGGCGGGATCTCGATCGTCCGTCCGTCCTGCGTCGTGAACTGGTTGTTGAGCGAGTCCTTGCCGCTGACGAACGGTGTGCGGTACGCCATCGCGCCGTCGTAGCACCCTTCCGCCGCGCGAACGAGAGACCCGAGGTTCTCGGGCTTGCGGCAGCTCGGCCAGCAGAAGTTGTCGAGGATGGCGATGCGTTCCGGATCGGCGCCGATGCAGACCAGGTTGCGGACGCACTCGTCGATGGCGGCGAGCGCCATGAGATAAGGATCGCCGCCGATCGCCGGATCGCCGATACCCGTCTGAAGGCCGCACGAGACCGCCAGCCCGCGACGCGAACCGGGAACGGGCGTGATGACGGCCGCGTCCATGGGCGCGCGGGCGTGCGGCAGTGGCCCGCCAAGCGGCTTGATGGCCGTGCCCCCCTTCACCTCGTGGTCGTACTGGCGGATGATCCAGTGCTTGCTGGCGATGTCGGGGTGCGACAGCAGCGACGCAAGGGCGTGGAGCATCGCCGGCGCGCCGCTCGGACTCGCGCCGCGGCTGTCGGGGGCCCCGCTCGCAGTCCAGGTCGCGTCGCGCCGCGGCGTGGGAATCCCCTCGTGCAGCAGGTGCATGGAGAGCCGACCAACCTCGCGTCCGTGGAACAGCAGCCGGAGGTCGGGGTTGTCGATCGTGGAACCTTCCGGCGGCGCGAACGTTCCCAGCACCGCGAGCTCGACCGACTCTTCGTTGCAGATCGCTCGCAAGGCGGCGAGGTTGCGCTCCGGTACGGAGAGGATGAACCGCTCCTGGGCTTCGCTGATCCAGATCTCCGTCGGTGAGAGCCCGGCGTACTTCAAGGGCGCGTGTTCGAGATGAACCGTCGCGCCGGTGTCCTTGCCCAGTTCGCCGATGGCCGAACTGAACCCGCCCGCGCCGCAGTCGGTGAGCGCGGTGTACAGAGGCTTGGCCTGCTCGTCGCGGGCCCGCATGATCGCGTCGAGCGTCTGTTTCTCCGTGATCGCGTTGCCGATCTGCACCGCGTGGCTGAACTCGTCCGCGGCGGAGTGCTCGAGCTCGGCGCTTGAGAACGTCGCGCCGTGGATGCCGTCACGCCCCGTGCGCCCGCCCAGCGCGACGATCAGGTCGCCGGGCTGGACCCTGCCGTGCACGCGGTCTCGCGGCATGACCCCGATGCACCCGCAATAGACCAGCGGGTTGCCGATGTAACGTTCATCGAACGCGACCGCGCCCGCGACGGTGGGGATGCCCATGCGGTTGCCGTAGTCCCGCACCCCCGCGACCACCTGCGTAAGGATGCGCCGCGGGTGCAGGCACCCGGTCGGCACATCGGTCGTGTCGGGCGGGGCCACGCAGAACACATCGGTGTTTGCGATCGGCCTCGCCCCCAATCCCGTCGCGATCACGTCGCGGATACACCCGCCCACGCCCGTCGCCGCGCCGCCGTAGGGCTCGATCGCCGACGGGTGGTTGTGGGTCTCGACCTTGATGTTGACCGCGTGCTTCTCGTCGAACGCGATCACGCCCGCGTTGTCCACGAACACGCTCAGCGTCCAATCCACGCCGTCGGCGATGAGCCGGTGCGTCGCGGCCGCGACGGTGGACTTGAGCAGGTTGTCGATTACCACCGAGCCGTCGGCCTGCACATCGTGTCCGGGCCGGCCCTGCCACCGGATCGGGTCGTTCCCGCTCTCGCCGCGGTACAGCACGCGGCTCTTGAGCGTCTTGTGCACGCAGTGCTCGCTCCAGGTCTGGGCCAGCGTCTCCATCTCGATCTCCCGCGGGTCGCGCCCGATCGAGGTGTAGTGCGATCGCAGAGTCTGCATCTCGTCGAGCGAGAGGAACAGGTGCGCCTCGCGCGAGAGCCTCTCGAGCGCGGGATCGTCAAGGCCGATCAGCCTGACGCCGCGGACCTCGCCGCCGTGCGCTTCGGCCGTCGGAAAGGCCGCGGGGTGGTAGGGTTCGGCGTGGATGCGCTGGATCACGGGGTTGGCGAGCAGGCGTTCGGCGAGCGGGCCCGCCTCGGAGGGCTTTGGCCCTTCAAGGTCGTAGCGCCAGCCCGTCGAAACTTCGGGCGCTTCGGGCAGGCGCAGCAGTTCCTGCACCGCGAGGCGGACCGACTCGGCCACGGGGTCCATCACGCCCGGGAGCGGGTGCACCTCGATCATGGCCGTCGCCCGGGCCGACCTGGGCGCTGCCCCGACGGTCGAGATTTCCGTCACCGGATTGGCCAGGAGTTCGCCCCGCACCTGGGTGAGTTGCGCGTCGGTCAGGGCCTCACGGGTCTGGATCAGGTACACCTGCGCGGCCTCGGCCCGCGAGACCGCGATGCCCATCGCGCGGGCCTCTCTCGCGACGGACTCGCCAATAGGGTCGCGCCGGCCTGGGGCGGTGCGGACTTCGATCCGGTGGACGGTGGGCATGGTCCGGCAGGGTAGGTCGAGGGCCGGACGTTTTCGGATGACCGATCGGCGACCCGGAGGTGACAAGGGGCCCGCGCGAGCGAGCGACGCTTGAGCGAGAGTCGCGGTGGGATCCGCGAGCCGGACTCGCGACCCCGGGGTTTGGATCGGCAGCCGCCGAAGTACGCCGATATGAACGAGAGCAGGCCCTGCACGGTCACGTCGCCGCTCTCATCGGTGTCGGCTCGAAGGTTCTGACCGAAGTAGTCGCCCACGTAGTCGAAGACATCTTGGACCGAGGTCTCGCCGGAGCAGTTGTGGTCGCCGCGGCAGAGCGTGATGTTGGCGATCTGGGAGGTCACACTCGAACAGCCGTTGCTGACGACGCACACGTACCCGTCCGCGCCGGCACAACCCAGCGCACCGACGACGGAACGATGCTGAGCCATGGGATGCTCCTCAGCCCCTCTCCGAAGCGGGCGGGATGGTCAGGGGCAGTCTTCATCGAACCAAGAAAAGGCAAGCGGGGCGGCGTGATGCCGGCGTGCCCTTCGCAAACACCTGCCGCACATCCATGATCGAGGACCTGTGGGTCAGGAGATCGAGTGCGGGGGGGGCGAGTCCGCCGTCGGGAACGACACGGCTGCCACGGAAGCGGATCCCGTCGCACCTTCCCTGAGTCGCCGTCCGCCCAAGTGGGCAACCCGAAGCGTTCGGGTGTGACACCTCCCTCGGGGTCCCGTATACTTCCCCAATGGCCTCCTCTCCACCCCCATCGCCCGCGGCCCGCCGCGTACTCCTTTGCCCCGGACAGGGTGCTCAGGTGGTCGGGATGGGCAAGGGATGGTTTGAACAGTCTGCGGATGCACGGGCGGTCTTCGAGAAGGCTGACAGGCTTGTTGGAAACCGTCTTCATCCGGATCGGACTCTGAGCAGGCTGTGCTTCGAGGGTGGAGGGGGCACGGCCGACGACGGGGAGAGGCTGAACCAGACCGACGTGAGCCAGCCCGCCATCTACGCGTGCTCGGTCGCGTGCTGGGCCGGGCTTCGGTCGCTGTGGGGCGCGGGCGGTATTGATGAAGCCGGCATTGCGGCTACCGCCGGGCTTTCGCTCGGCGAATACACCGCCCTTCACCTGGCGGGGGTGTTCAGCTTTGAAGATGGCCTGGAACTGGTCATGCTCCGCGGGCGGGCGATGCAGGAAGCCGCGGATGCGGTCAAGAACGCCGATGGATCGCCGGGGAGCGGGATGGTCGCGCTGATCGGGGCCGATGAAACGCTGGCCGCGGCCGTGTGCGAGCAGGCCTGTGGATCGGAAGTCCTCGTGCCCGCGAACTTCAACGCGCCGGGACAGGTGGTGATCTCCGGCCATACCGCGGCGTGCCGGCGCGCGGTCGAAGTGGCGGGAACGATGGGGCTGCGGGCCACGGTGCTCCCGGTCGCCGGGGCGTTCCACTCGCCGATCATGCAGCCCGCGGCCGATCGGCTCCGCGCGGCCCTCGCGAAGACCCCGATGAAGCCCCCGTCACCCCGATGCCCGGTCGTCTCCAATGTGACCGCCGCGATGCACGAACCAAGCGTCGAGCGCATCCGAACGAGACTCGTTGAACAGCTCACGTACCCGGTCCTGTGGGACGCGGGGTGCAAGGCCCTGATCGCCGGACAGTCCGGCCCCTCGCCGGTCGAGTTCCACGAACTCGCGCCCGGGCGAACTCTGGCGGGCCTCATGCGTCGAATCGACAAGAACACCAAGGTGGAAACCCATGAAGACCCCCCCTCGCCCCTTCCCACGACACCCGCGCGGTAACCGCCTCCTGAGGGTTTCGACTCTCGGCTTGGTGGTTTCGACCGCGCTGCTGGCCGGGTGCAAGAAGCCACCGCCCCCGCCGCCGCCCGCGCCGCCACCGGCTCCGCCGCCCGCGCCGACGACGATCAAGCTGCAGGACCTCTCGCAGGAACTGCACGCCGATGCCCGGGTGCAGTTCCTCCCCGACATGGAGGTGACGGAGGATCGCGCCGACATGGCCAGAGCGGTGATCAAGCTGGCCGACGCCATCGCCAAGGGCGACGCGGCCGCGGCCCGCGAACTGCTCACGCGCCCGGCCCAGGGCCTGCTCGAACAACTCGACCAGGACGGGGCGTGGAAGGACGCGACAGCCAAGATCGAGGCGGTGCGCGTTGTTTATTTCGGACCCGCGCCCGCATCGGTGACTTCCGCGGCGAGCATCCTCGGTGACCCCGCTTCCGGCCAGGCCAAGGCGATGGAGAAGATCGTGGGCAAGGTGCCCGAGATCGAAGCGGCCATCGCGGAGATCGTGAAAAACCTATCGCCCGATGCGCAGAAGAGCGTGCAGGAATCGGTGATGAACCTCGTCACCGGGGGAAGCTTGTCGCCTGCTCCCGGCGATGACCCCAAGACCGCGATCGACAAGGCCAAGGGCGGGTTCGAGGAGATCGTCAAGCAGCTCGAGGCCGCGGGCGCACCCGCCGACGCGGTCGCCGGGCTTCGCGCCAAGGTCGATGAGTTCGTCAACCTCGCGGCCGGCGCTGCGGTCGACGCCGGGGGCGAGGCGGTGGATGCGGACAAGACCGGCGTGCTGTTGGCGATCCAGGACCCTTCGGGTTCATACCTCCTGGGATGGACGAGCGAGCACGTGTTCGAGAAGTGGGTCTTTGCCAACGCCCCGACCAGCCGCGACACCAAGCGACGGGCCTCGGAGTGGGACACGATCGGCGAGGCGGGCTTCGGCGAGATGGTGGCCGCGGCCCCCGATCTCGACGACGTCAAGAAGAAGCTCGGCGTGGATGCCCCGGACTCGGCGGCTCCCTCCGCGAGCGAGTCCGCGCCCGCGTCGTCTCCGGGCGGTCCGGTCCGCAAGAACACACCGTCGGGACCGATCACCATCCCCACCGGTCCTCAGTGAGCGTTGTCGCGACCGTGGGTCGTCATGAACCGACAGGAGATCGAGCGTGAGCGGAACTGAGACGGCACCCACCCGCGTGGCAATCGTGACCGGCGCGAGCCGGGGCATCGGCAAAGCGATCGCGCTGAGGCTGGCACGCGAAGGCCGGCACGTCGTGCTCGTCGCCCGCTCTGCCGCGCCGCTCAACGACCTGAAGTCGCAGATCGAGGCAAGCGGCGGCAAGGCGAGTGCGCTCGCGGTCGATATCGGCGACGGCAAGGCCTGGGCCGCGGCGATCGAGCAGGTCGCCGATGAGCACAAGCGGCTCGACATCCTCGTCAACAACGCCGGCATCACCCGCGACAACCTCGTGCTCCGCATGAGCGATGAAGAGTGGGCCGACGTTATCAACGTCAACCTCACCAGCGCGTTCGTCGGCATCCGCGCTGCCGCGCGGCCGATGATGCGCGGCAAGTTCGGCCGCATCGTCAACATCGCCTCCACCAGCGGCCTGGTCGGCAACGCCGGGCAGGCCAACTACGCCGCGGCCAAGTCGGCCCTGCTCGGCCTTAGCAAGACCATCGCCCGCGAGCTCGGCGGCAAGGGCATCACCTGCAACGTCGTCGCCCCCGGCTACATCGAGACCGACATGACCGCCAACCTGCCGCAGGAGATCAAGGACAAGCTGCTGGGTATGCTCGCGGTGAAGCGGCTGGGGATCGCGGATGACATCGCCGCGGCGGTGTCGTACGTGACCAGCGATGAGGCGGCGTACCTGACGGGGCAGACGATCTGCGTGGATGGCGGGATGACGATGTGCTGAGGGGGAAGGCGGGGTGACAGGCGATTGTGAGAGCCGGCCTATGTGCCCGAGCGGGCATGCACTCCGCGCGCTGTCCTGATTGCGACCTGCAATCGGCCTGCCGGCGCCAGTACCAGGCTTTTTTCGGACCACGCCCCGTCTCGTCGTCAGAGGCGGTTGTGCCTTCCGCTTTACAGAGGTAGAGTGGTATGGCCGCGCGAGAGAGAGAGCCAGACCACCCGGACCCCCGTCTTGACCCACGGGGCATCCGAGAGAAAGGCAGGCCCTCTTGCCCCGCGCCCGCGCAGCTTCACCCTTGCCACCGCTTGCACGCCCTCCGTGCCGACTCTCGGCGCTCTCGGCACGGCTGTTCGTCTGCGCGGCGATCGTGACCCTTGCCACGACACCGACCACCCACGCCGACATCGACCCGGTGAGCGGGATCGACTTTGTGCGGATCGGGGCGGTGGGGAATGCGCCTTGGCCTGGGAACGGGCAACCGGTGGATCGGGCCATCGGCCGTGGCGGCGTGAACACGCCGCCAAATGTCGGGTGCTGGCGCACGGCGGATGTCAACAACGCCGGAGGCGTCTCGATTCAGGACCTGTTCGATTTGCTCGGCGCGTATTTCTCGTGGCACACCTGCGAGTGAGCACCCGCGCGACACGATACCACCGCCTTCGGCCGACCGGGGGCGGTCTTCCTTCCCGTGATACCATTTCCCGATGCCTCACTCCGCCTCATCCCCCGCTGCGCGTACCGATGTCGAGCTCAAGGCCCAGCTCCGCGCGGCCGGGCTGCGGGTGACAGGGATTCGGCTCTCGATCATGCGAGCACTGCGCGCCTCGCGCACCGCGCTCGATGCGACCGCGCTTGATGAGCAGCTCGCCGCGGCGGGCGAGCACGCCGACCGCGTCACCGTCTACCGCACGCTCAACACGCTGGTCGATTCCGGCATCGCCCACCGCATCGACCCCGGCGACCGCATCTTCCGCTACTCGCTCACCGACCACGCCCACTGCACCGAGGGCCACCACGAGCACGAGCACCCGCACATGGTCTGTGATGCGTGCGGCGCGGTGGAGTGCATCGAGGATGCCGAGGTGGTGATCAAGCCCCGCGCCAAGGCCGAAACGACTCCTCGTAGCCCCCGCAAGTTCCGCATCACGCAGCAGAGCGTGCTGCTGCATGGGATGTGCGAGCGGTGCGGGGAGACGTGAAAGATCATCGCGGCCAGTGGGCCGAACGAATCCGCACACGGCTGCGTTCAACCGTCACGATCGCACCGCCGAGTAGCTCTGTTCCATGATTGGCCAGTGCTTCGGCCGCGGCACCGCCTTGTTGCGCGGTTGGGATATCCACGAGCCGAATGATCTCGCAGTGGGGTTGCTTGTGAAGGACGGCAAGTTCGCCGAAGTCCTTGTCGATCGTCACGACCGTGCGCGTGTTCGCAAGTCCAAACGCAAGGATGACCCGGTCGCCGGGATCGGCCCCGAAGATGTCCGTTGTCGCGACATCGTGCCCGGCCTTGCGAAGTTCAACGGCCGCACTGGTCGAGACACACGAATCGAGCAGGACTTTCAAGCGGCCGCCCCGGGCTCGGAGAGGCGCGGCAGGAATCGCTCCATCCCGACCACCCGCCCGGCATATACGACGCACGCGCGGATGTCATCACGCTCAAGCCACGGATACTCGGCGAGCAGTGTTTCTTCGGTGTCTCCGGCGCCCAACAGGCTCAGTACGTGCTCCACAGCCAATCGCCGGCCGCGCACGATTGCCTTCCCGCCAAAGATCTCGGGGTTGAACGTGATGCGCTTCAAGAGGTCGGCCTCACGATCAGGTGTGCTCATATCCAATTCTATCGTGGAAGTCGTCGGCTGGCCAACACTCGGGCTTCCACATACGGGTTCTCCGTAGCAACGCGGCCCGTCATCACTGCGCCGCGAAGCGCGGCGAGTGGTGGCACCCGGAACAAACACTACGCCCCCGCCGCCGCCCGATCCCGCGCCTCCACCGCCAACTGGTCGCACCGCTCGTTCTCCGGGTGGTTGTCGTGGCCGCGGACCCAGTGGAAGGTGATCTGGTGCTTGGACTTCAGTTCGTCGAGGTCCTTCCAGAGATCGACGTTCTTCACCGCGGCCTTGCCGGCGGTGCGCCAGCCCTTGGCCTTCCACCCGACCATCCACTCCTTCAGGCCCTTGAGCACGTACTGGCTGTCGGACCAGAGTTCGACACGCGACTTCCGCGTGAGGGCCTCGAGCCCCTTGATCACGGCCATAAGTTCCATGCGGTTGTTGGTCGTGTCGGGCTCGCCCCCGCTCGACTCGCGCTCCTTGCCGCTGGCCGGGTGACGAAGGATAAATGCCCACCCGCCGGGCCCAGGGTTGCCCGAGCACGCGCCATCGGTGAATAGCATCACGTGCGGGAGATCGGAAGAAGGTTTCGAGGCGGCATCCTTGCTCATGGAAGGGCGGCAGTGTATGACCACAACCACGGCCCGAGCCGGGATTCGCCTTGCTCCGAGGTGCACTGCACGCACCCGACTCGGCGGCATACCGCACCCTACGCTCGTGCGTGTTCCGTAACCTCTTCACCCACCCGCCGCGCCTCCCGCTCATCGCACCCTCGATCCTCTCGGCCGACTTTGCCAGCATGGGCGTCGAGTGCTCGCAGGTGCTCTACGGCACACCGACGCCGCCCGAGCGAGAGGTCCGTTCATCCAGCCTCTTCACACGCAAGAAAACTCCCGATCCGACCCACGCCGATCTGCTCCACGTGGATGTCATGGATGGTCACTTCGTGCCCAACCTCACGATGGGTCCCGACATGGTCAAGGCCCTGCGGCGGGCATTGCCCGAGTCGTTCCTCGACGTGCACCTGATGGTCACGGATCCGTGGCTGCACGCCCAGGCGTTCGCGAAGGCCGGGGCCGACCACATCACCTTCCATGTCGAAGTCGTGCCGCCCGCGGAGATCGGGCCGCTCGCCCGGCGCATCCGTCAGATCGACTGCCCGCAGGGCGCGGTCTCGGTCGGACTCGCCCTCAATCCGCCGACTTCGGTGGAAGCGGTCCTGCCGCACCTGTCCCATTTCGATCTGCTGCTGGTGATGTCCGTCAACCCCGGCTTCAGTGGTCAGGCGTTCATCCCGGAGGTTCTGGCAAAGGTCGAACGCATCAGCGCCGAGCTCACCCCCAACCAGCGCCTCGAGATGGATGGGGGGGTGAGTCCCGAGAACTCGGCCGCGTGCCAGAATGTCGGCTGCGATGTCCTCGTCGCGGCCAGTGCGATTTTCGGTCGGCCGGTCAAGGACAGGGGCGCTGCGGTCGCCGCACTCCGACAGCCGGCCGCAAGTACCGGATAACCTACTCTACGGCTCGCATGTTCACCCTGTATGAGGGATTGGTTTGCAAGATCGGGGAGTTTTGATACCCTGTTTGGGTGTTGATAACCCTTTCCCGACTTGGTTCGTTCATGCTCGATGGGCTACACTGCCGACCTCCCAAAGGGGAGAGTCTTCCCAACCTATGGCCGTGAACGCCACACATCGAGTCTTGCTGCTTCGAGCCGGTGAGACAGACTGGGACCTCGCAGGCCGGGTTCAGGGACGAACCGACCTTCCGTTGTCGGCACCGGGTCGGGTTGCGGTGGGGGAATCGATCAACCGACTTGGACGTCCGCCATTGGCGGCGGTTCTCTCGGCCGACGATGAGGCCAGCCGCGAGACCGCCGAACTGCTGGGGGCAGCGGCCCGGGTCAAGCCGGCGGTGGTGGCGGACCTCTGTGAGTGCTCGCTGGGGTTGTGGGAGGGGGTCCAGAAGTCTGAGTTGGGCGAGCGATTCTGTCGGGCCGGCAAGCTCTGGAGTGAGAACCCCTGCTGCGTGACGCCGCCGGAAGGTGAGGCGTTCGAGGAGTTTGCCGACCGGCTGCTGAAAGGGCTGCGGCGGGCGCTGCTGAAGATCCGATCTCGTGGTCGGCGCAGCAACCTCGGCGTGCCCGCGGTGGGCTTGGTGTTGCGGCCGATCTCGGACGCGCTGGTTCGGTGCTGGCTGACGGGTGCTCCCGTCGGGGACATGGGCTCGATTCTGAAGGAGCGGCCGGGCGCGATGTGGTTGGATGCGGATGTGGAGGCTGAGTGGTCGCTGCCCCTGCGGGCGACGGTTGCGCGACCCGGGGCCGCATCGGCGGCGTGAACACGAACCGACTTGGGCCGGCCTGTTTGGCGGCCTGTTTGCGAAGGAAACCGTCCGATGACCCAAGCGGCGACCCGCACATGGACAGAACTCAAGCCCCAGCGCAAGGCCTCGGTCCCCGAGGGGCTGTGGCTGCGATGCCCCGGCTGTGGCCAGATGATCTATCGCAAGCAGATGGAGGCCAACCTCCACGTCTGCCCCGAGTGCCAGCACCATTTTCGAATCGGCGCGACCGAGCGGGTGCGGCAGCTCGCCGATCCTGGTTCGTTCGAGGCGATGTTCACGGGCCTGACGCCGACCGATCCCTTGAAGTTCCGCGATCTCAAGTCCTACAAGGACCGCCTGCTGGCCGAGCAGATCAAGAGCGGCGCATCGGACGCGGCGGTCGCCGGAACGTGCTTTGTCAAGGGCCGCGCCGCGATGCTGTGCGTGCTGGACCTGTCGTTCATGATGGGTTCGATGGGCAGCGTGGTGGGCGAGACCGTGACGCGGTCGATCGAGGCCGCGACGCAGAGGAGCCTGCCGCTGATCATCGTGAGCGGCTCGGGCGGGGCGCGCATGCAGGAGTCTGGGCTGAGCCTGATGCAGATGGCCAAGACGAGCGCGGCGCTCGGGCGGCATGACGACGCGGGCGGCCTGTTCATCAGCGTGCTGACCGATCCGACAACCGGCGGCGTGACGGCGAGCTTCGCGATGCTGGGCGATGTGATCGTCGCCGAGCCGAAGGCGCTCATCGGGTTCGCGGGGCCGCGGGTGATCCAGCAGACGATCCGGCAGGAACTGCCCGAGGGCTTCCAGCGGTCGGAGTACCTGCTCAAGGCGGGGATGGTGGACCGGGTGGCGGCTCGGGCCGAACTGCGCAGCGAACTGGCGCGCGTGATCGACTACGCGGGCAAGTGAGCGGATGGTTGGAGTACGATCCGTCCGAATGCCCGGTCCCAAGTCGCCGTTGCGAGATCGCCCAGCGTCCACGTGGAAGCAGCCGCTCGTGGCGGGTTTGGCGTTCTCGTTCGCGACCTACTGCTCGCTCCCACCGCTGGGATTGTGGCCGTTCACCTTCGTCGCGGCGCTGTCGCTGATCTGGTGCGCGTGCCGTGTCGGAACCGCCAAAAGCCGGCGGCTTCGTTCGGCGGTGGTCTTCGGGGCGGCAACGCTCCCGTTGTGGTTCGCCGAGGAAGCCTGGATGGTGAACGTCACGCCGGTGGGCTACCCGCTGCTGGCGCTGTGGCTTGGATTCTGGAGCGGTGCGACTGTGTACGCGATCGCGACGGTGCGATCGACCGGCTGGAAACTGCCCATGGCCGTGGCCGCGCCGCTCGTATGGGTGGCGGTCGAGATGCTCCGTGGCGAGGTGGTGCTCACGGGATATCCGTGGTACTTCGCGGCGCACCCGCTCATCAAGGAGCCCTCGCTTTGCCTGCCCGCGCGCGTGCTCGGGGTCTACCTCGTGAGCGCGCTGGTGGTCGCGCTCGCCGGCAGCCTAGCCGATGCCGCCGGGTGGTCGGCGGTGCGGGCACGCGTGGGCGGAATGTGCGCGGCGACGATCGCGGCGGTCTGGGTCGGGGTTTCGCTGGTCGGGCTCGCGGGCACGGGGCCCGACCGGCCGCGGCGCGAGCTGCGCGTCGGAATCGTGCAGACCAACGTCCCCCAAGGGCAGAAGCTCAACTGGCCGCCCGCGCAGCAGGCGGCGGATTTCGGGCGGTTCATGGAACTCACGCGCGCCGTGGGGACGGTCGCCCCGGCGCCGGATCTGATCCTGTGGCCGGAGACGATGTTCCCCGGCTGGGCGCTGAACGGCGAGGCGATCGAAGCGGCGAGGAAGTTCGCGGACTCGGTGGGGGAGAAGCCGCGGTCGTTCCTGCGGGAGTATGGGTACGGTTTCGCGGAGGCGCTGTGCCGCGAGCAGGCCGAGCTTGGCGTGCCGATGCTCATCGGCGCGCAGGCCCGCGAGGGTATCGGCGAATCCCGGCTGGCGAATGGGAAGGGCACACTCATCGAGGAGCGCCGCTACAACAGCGTCGCAATCGTCGCGGGCGGGCGCGTGCTCGATGAGCGGTACGACAAGGTGGATCTCACCCCGTTCGGCGAGGTGATTCCCTGGGTGTGGCGGTGGCCGTCGGTCCAGAAACTCGTGCTCGATCTGGGCGCGGGCGGGATGCGCTTCGACCTGAACTTCGGGCGAAAACCGTCGCCGATCGACGTGCCGCTGGTCGAGGGAGGCGGCCTTCGCGTGGCCGCGCCGGTCTGCTTCGAGGCGACTTGGACGACCAGTTGCCGTCGATTGGTCCGCGGCGCGCCGGACGGGCGCCCGGCCGAGTTGATGGTCAACCTCAGCAACGACGGCTGGTTCGGCAGCGAGGCGTGGTGGCTGGTGTCGTCGGATGCCAAGCGTCGTCAGCACCTGCTCTCGGCGCGATGGCGATGCCTGGAACTGGGCGTGCCGATGGTGCGGGCGGTCAACACCGGGCTGTCGGCGTACATCGACGATCGAGGGCGAACTAGGCCGTTCGAGACCGTGCTCGGCTCCGGGAAACCGGCGCAGGCGGACGGCGCGCTGCTCGGATCGGTCGAGGTGGGAGGCCGTGGAACCATCTACTCGAGCATCGGCAACCTGGCCGGATGGGTGTTGCTCGGGTGCGGCCTGGTGCTGTTCCTGGCCGCGAGCGTGACCCGGCCGAAGCCCTGAATCGGGATGGGCTTGTGCCGGAGGGGGATTGCCCGATGTCGCTCCGTCAGGTAGGCTGCACGCGGGTGAACCGCCGCGGAAACGCGGCGAGAGAGGAGCGGAGAGATGCTGCTCAATGGGCACGTCATTTACGCGAGCGGTTGGCTCGTTGCGGCCGCGGTGTTCACGATCGGGGCATCGCCCTCGCTCGGCGGCGCGTTCGATCGGATGGTTGTGTTCGGCGACAGTCTGTCGGACACGGGCAATGTGCTGTTCAACACCACCGGGGCGGTGGTGTCGCAGCGCCCGGTCGCGCCGTGGTACGACGCGGGGCGATGGACCAACGGAACGGCGACCAACAACAACGCGCAGGTGACGAGGCTGGGCAATAGCGCGTTCACCGGGGTCTGGCATGAAGCGCTGGCGCGGCGGTGGGGCATGAACCCGGCGAGAGCGACCCTGCAGCAGAACGGCGGGCTCAACTTCGCCTATGGCGGTGCGACGACCGCCAACACCGCGGGCACGTACACCAACAACATCGGGCACCAGGTGCGCACGCAGTACCTGGGGAACAACCCCGTGTTCACATCCTCGACGCTCTACTGCATCTGGGGCGGCGGCAACGACATCCGCGACGAGGGCAACGCGATCTTCTTCAGCGAAGCGGCCACGCGGACCGCGGCGACCACGGCGGTGACCCGGATCGAATCGTACATCGGCGACCTGACGGCGGCCGCGCCTCAGAATGTGTTCGTCACGGTGGTGTGGCCGAACGTGCCGCCGATGCAGTTGATCCCGGACTTCCTGAACGCGGCCGCGAACCGGCGGACCGCGGTTCAACTGGCCGCGCAGGACTTCCGGGACCGACAACTTGAAGCGGCCACACGGCTGCGGAACGCGCACCCGCGCCTGCGCCTTCATACGGTCAACGTTCACGGGTACTTTACGGAAGTGGCGGCGGGTCGGGTGTTCGATCTCGCGGGGCTGGATGTCAGCACACCCGTGCTGAACTTCAACGGGTTCTCGGGGATCGGCTTCAACCCGACGCGCAACGCCGCGGTCCCGGACGGCGCGAGCCCCGACGGTTACGTGTTCTGGGATCGGGTGCACCCCACCTCACGCATGCACGACCTGATCGGGGAACTGGCGTTCCAGGCGATCCCCGAGCCTTCGGCCGTGGCGGTGTTGGCGTTGATCGGTGTGTGCGCAGCACGGCGGCGGCGGGCAGCCTGAAAGCGACGACGGAGCGGAACGCCGAGCACCGGATCAAGAAAAAACCCCGCCGAGCATCGGCGGGGTCTGGGGGGTTGCTTTCGGATGGGCGAGAAAGGCTCAGGCCTTTTTCGCGGCGTCCTTCTTGACGTCCTGCCGCGGCTTCTTGACGGCCTTCTGCGGGGCCTCCTCGGCGGGTGCTTCGGCCTTCTTGTCGGCCTTGTCGGCGGCAGGCTTCTTCTCGCCCTTGTCGTCCTTGGCGGCGGGCTTGGCCTCACCCTTGGCAGCGGCTTCGTCGGACTTCCGATCGGCCTTGTCGTGGCGTTTCTCGATCAGGTTGCCCTCGTTGTCGAAGTCGAGGTCGGCCTTCTCGTCCTTGGCCAGCACGCGGTCGGGCTTGACGATGAGCTTGATCCACGTTTCCAGATCGGTCTGGTACTTGATGTGGATGTCGTACTTGTCCACGCGCTTGATCGCGCCGGAGAGGCGGACATCGCGAGGACGGACGGCGTGGCCCGCGGCGATGAGCGCCACGGAAATCTCCTGCTGCGTGACGGCGGCGTAGAGGATGCCGAGATCGTTGCAGGAGCGTTCGATCGAGAGCTCGAAGCCCTCGAGCCGCTGGATGGTCTCGGCGCGGACCTTCTGCTGCTCGGCGAGCATGCGCTCGGCCTCGACGCGCTTGGCCTGGAGGCTCTTCTTGAGTTCCTCGCTCGGCGTGGTGGCGTAGTCGCGGGGCAGGAGGTAGTTGCGGGCGAAACCGGTGCGAACCTTCACGACATCGCCGACGATGCCGAGGTTTTCGACGGTCTCTGTGAGCAGGAGTTCAACGGTCTTGGCCATGGTGCTTGCTGTCCTTTGCTCCGCGAGCGTTCGCCCGCGGGAAAAGTTGAGGAGTCGGTCGGAACCCGGCGACGCGCCGCGCCCTGGCGGCCCCAGCGGAAAGGGGGGATCAGAGTACTTCCGGGCGGGTCGTACGGCCCGCCGAGATGGAATCAGAACGGAATGTCATCCTCACGGATTTCCTCGGGTTCGCCGTGCGACGCGGCCGCGGCCGGCTGCGAAGCCCCGGATGAGCGAACGACGGGGCGAGCGGCCCCTTCTCCGCCGCCACCACCGGGTTTGGAGTCGATGAAGTCCCACGACTCGATCACGACCTTGAGCTTCGAGCGGTTCGATCCGTCGTTCTTGTCCTTCCATGTGTCGAGCCTGAGGCGACCCTCGATGAAGATGGGCCGGCCCTTGCTGAAGAACTTGGCGATGTTCTCGGCGGTCTTGCCGAACGCGTCACAGTCGACGAAGGTGACCTCTTCCTTCATCTCGTTGGTGTTCTGGTCACGCCACTTGCGGTTGACCGCGAGCCCGACCTGCGCGATGGCGTTCCCGCTGGGCAGGTGACGCAGTTCAATGTCGCGCGTGATGTTGCCCATCAGGAGGACTTTGTTGTAGTTGGCCATCGGTGATCTTTCGAGGAGGAGTTGACTGGAAGCCGAACATTGTACGACCCACAAACGCTTGGCGGTGGCGAGGCGGAGAGGCTCAAGGTGGTTTACATGTCCTCGTCTTCATCCCCGGCGTTGACCGGCTCGGGCTCGGAAGAGACGGCCAGGGGCATCGCCGGCTGGGAAGCGCGGAGCTTGGCTTCGGCCTCCAGTTCGCGGGCGGCGTCGGCGGCCTTCATCTCGTCCATCGAGAGGTGGTCAGCGCGGATGATCAGGTGGCGCATCACGCTTTCGGAGAGGTTGAAGGCGCGCTCGATCTCGCCGAGGTGCTTGGTGTCGCAGGAGAAGTAGCACAGGATGTACAGGCCGCGCTTCTGCTTCTGGATCTCGTACGCCAAGCGCCGCTCATCCCACTTGCGCATCGCGACGATGGTCGCGTGGTAGCGTTCGAGGGTGTGGCGGATGTGGGCGACGGTGTCGCCGAGCTGGGCCGCGTGAGCCTGCGAGATGAGGAACATTGCTTCGTAGTTTGCGATTCGTGTGGCCATGATTGTGAGTCCTGTCAGGGAGTCGGGGTGAGGGGGTGTTGGGGTGAAGTGGGTGGGGGAGTCGGAGGCGGAGGGGGAGGGGGGGGGTCGTCTTTCTTGTTGAACTTGTTCATCGCGGCGTCGAGACCGGGAGTGATGAAGAGCTCCGTGGCGTCGCACGCCTTTTCAATCGCGGGCTTGAGCGCGGCCGCCTGCTCGTCGGTGAATCGGCCGAGCACGTAGTCGTGGAGGGCCATCATGGGCGGCTTGGCGTCGATGCCGATCCGCAGCCGCGGGTAGTCGGAGTGCCCCAAGGCACGCTCGATGTCCGCGAGCCCGTTGTGCCCGCCGGCCGAGCCGCCCGGCCGGAGCCGGACGCTCCCGCACGGCAGCGCGACGTCGTCCACGAGCACGAGCAGGTCGAGCTTGGGGTCGAGCTTGTAGAACGTCAAGGCCTGAACGATCGACTGACCGCTGCGGTTCATGTAGGTGAGCGGTTTGAGCAGGAGCGACTTCTCGCCCTTGATCGCGCACTCGACCACCAGGCCGTTGAAGCGCGAACGTGCGGGCTCGTTGGGCGCGTGCCGCGCCGCCAGCCGGTCCACGACCATGAAGCCCGCGTTGTGGCGGGTCCTGGCGTATTCCGTGCCGGGGTTTCCGAGTCCGACGATGAGCTTCACGGTTGGTCATGCGAGTGTGGGATGGATCCGCGTGGCGAGCGCCGGTCGGCTCTGGGCAGACCGGCTCCTCGCGTGGCGGATTACTTCTTCTTGTCGCCTCCGGCGGCGGGCTTGGCTCCCGCGGCGGGGGCAGCGCCCTTGGCGGCCGGGGCCGCGCCCTTGGCGGGCGCCGCGCCGCCCTTGGCGGCCGGGGCCGCGCCCTTGGCGGCTTCCTCGCCCTCGGCGGGCTTCTTGGCGGTGAGCACTTCGGGCTCGGTCGCGCCCTCGGCGGCGACGGTCTCCTCTTCGGCGGCCTTGCTGACGCCGGCCAGAACGACCTGCGCGACGACGGCGTTGGGGTCGGTGATGAGTTTCATGTCCGGCATGGGCAGCTTGACCTGGCTGGCCGAGATCATGTCGCCCAGATCGAGGTCGGCGATGTTGACCTCGACGTGGTCGGGCAGATCGACGACGCGGCACTCGATCTCGAGCTCGGTGACCGGGTGCATGAGCATGTTGCCGGCGGTCTTCAGGCCCTTGGCCTCGCCGAGGAAGGTGATGTGCACGTGCGTCCTGACGCGCTCGTTGAGATCGACTCGGGCGAAGTCGGCGTGCACGATGTTGGTGCCGAGGTAGTCGAACTGGACCTCCTTGAGCAGCACCATCTGCATCTCGTCGGCCTCCTTGTGGCCGGGGAAGTCGAGGCGGAAGACCTTCTCGCCCTTGTGGATCTGGGTGAGCGTGGACTTGGCGTCGAGCGTGATGGCGAGCGGGTCGCGGCCGTGCCCGTAAACGACGGCGGGCAGGCGACCGATGGCGCGGTCGCGCTTGGCGTAGCGGGTACCGATGCGCTCGCGCTTCTCGGCGGTCAGGAGGGGTGATTTCTCGTGCATGGTCTGGATTCCTTCTCTGAAAAGCTGTGGTTAACGCTTGTGAAAATCGACGGGCGTGATCGAGGCGGGGCTATCTCTTTCCGCCGCCGGAGTACTTGAACAGGGCCGAGACCGACTTGTTGTGGTGGATGTTGTGGATGGCGTTGCCGAGCAGTTCGGAGACGCAGAGTTCGGTGTACCGCTCTCGGATCGGGGCGAGGCGGTCGGCGCCCGAGGTCTCGCTGGGGATCGTGTTGGTGCAGACGATGCGGCTGATGGGGCTGGCGGAGAGACGTTCCATAGCCAGGCCCACCATGACCGGGTGCGTGGCGGCGACGATGATCTTGGCCGCGCCCTCGTCGAGCAGCAGGCGCGAGGCCTCGGCGACGGTGCCGGCGGTGGTGATCATGTCGTCGTACATGAGGACGGTCTTGCCCCGGACCGAGCCGATGAGGCCGCCGGTCTTGACTTCCTTCCCGTCGATGCGTCGCTTGTGGATGATGGCCAGTTCGCCGCCGAGCATGTTGGCGAAGCTCTCGGCGACCTTGACGTTGCCGACGTCGGGGCTGACCAGGCAGAGGTCCTTGAGTTCGCCGCGGATCTTCATGAAGTAGTCGTAGAAGACCGGCATGGCGGAGAGGTGATCGACGGGAATGTCGAAGAACCCCTGGATCTGCGCGGCGTGCAGGTCGAGCGCGACCAGCCGCTGCGCGCCCGCCGCGACGATGAGGTTGGCGACGAGCTTGGCGGTGATCGGGACGCGCCCGGCATCCTTGCGGTCCTGGCGCGCGTAGCCGAAGTAGGGCGTGACGACGGTGATGCGCTGCGCGCTGGCGCGGCGGAGGCAGTCCATGAACACCAGCAGTTCGACGAGGTTCTCGTTGACCGGGGAGCAGGTGCTCAGGATCACGTAGCAGTCGCGGCCGCGGACATCCTCTTCGAGCTTGACGATCACTTCGCCATCGGGGAACGACTCGGTGCGGGCCGCGCCGAGGGGGAGCTCGAGGTGCCGGCAGACGCGCTGGGACAGGTCGATGGAGTTGCGACCGGCGAAGATCTTGAGCTGGTTGGCATCGTCGCGGCTCATCGCGGCCCTCCGGTTAGCGCGGCGCGATCGGCGCATCGCAAGCGGTAGATTCGGTCAACCTCGGCGAGTTGGTCGGGCGTGTTGATGCTCAGCACATCTTCGGGCGGGACGGCGTCGATGACCTCGACCCTCGACCCGGCGGCCAGGAGCATGCCCGGCACATCGGTGATGTAGTACTCGCCGCTCTGAGAATTGCGCGTCACCCGGGCCAGGGCGTCGAACATCGCTCGCGCGTCGAAGCAGTAGTAACTGGGGTTGATCTCCCCGATCGCGAGCTGCGCGGGCGTGCAGTCCTTGTGCTCGACGATCGCGGTGAAGCGGCCGGAGCCGTCGCGGACGATGCGGCCGTAGCCGGCGGGATCGGCGATCCGGCTCGTGGCGAGCGTGGCCGCCGCGAGCGAAGAACGGTGCCGGTCGAGCATCTGCCTGAGCGTCGCGGAACGGATCAGCGGTCCATCACCCGCGAGTACGAAGAGGTCGTGGCCGGGTCCGGATTTTTCGTGTCCGAAGAGCGACTCGGCGCAACGAACCGCGTGGCCCGTGCCAAGCTGCTCCGCCTGCACCGCGTACTCGACCGGTTGGCCGCGCATCGCGTCGCGGACCAACTCCTGCTTGTAACCGATCACCAGCACGATCCGGCGGCACCCCGCCTCGCGGCAGGCATCGACCACCGCCTGCACCATCGGGCGTGGCGGCTGGCCGACCGGGTGCAGCACCTTCGGCAAGTCAGAGTTCATCCGCTTGCCCATTCCCGCGGCGAGAATGATCGCCGCGGGCGCGGGTTGGTGGGCGGGGTTGGAAGGGATTGAGGTCACGCGTGTCGGAGGGTAAGCTGGGCGACCAGGATTCGAACCTGGACAAACAGAACCAAAATCTGCTGTGCTACCGTTACACCATCGCCCAGTCGGACGCGGCGGCTAAGGCCCCGCGCGGAAGTGGCTTGGGATGAAGGGGAATGGGGGCGTCGTACTCGACGCGAAACTCCTTGCAGGCCCGATGTTTACAACGGGCGGGACCAGGGACCGGTTCGATCGCGGTCCTCTCGATCCGGTGGCGGAATCCGCCGAACAAGGAGGCCGCGGCAACGGTGCGGGGCTGGGGGGACGGGGGGCAGCCTCGCCAGAGCGGAACCTTCCATCAGCCGCGATGGGAAGACCCATGCCCGTGCCTCGGCGGATTGTCCGGCGTATGGCCGGGTTCCGCGTCCGTTACGGGCGGCTCCGAGTGTCCACCTCCGGGGAGGTGGACCGTGATTGTTGGAGGGGTCAGCGTAGCGGTCAACCGGTCCGTACAAGTTCCGTCTACGGATACGGCGTCGGTTAGACTGAGTTGATGCCGCTTGAACTGCACATGTGGAGGATCGACGCAGCAACGACCCGAATCGAACCATCGGAGTTCGACTGAGCGTGTCCCATCCGCAGTGGGAAGTGGATGGCGGCGTGACCTGACAGCTTACCCGGCTTTCTGGGCGATGGCGACTCCATCCTGAGGTTCCAGTGCCGCGGCGAGCATCCAGAGCTGGCCGTGACCGCCGATGCGGCGCATGGTCTTCTCGGCCTCGGCGAAGCTCGCCCCCGCCCAGCGCAGGGCCAT
>JADLCX010000003.1 GCA_020846975.1 Phycisphaerales bacterium | reverse complement strand
GGTGAAGCGGCTCCGGAAGGGGTCGTGGAGCGCCAGCAAGTGAATATGCCGGCTTGAGTAACGATAAACCAGGTGAGAATCCTGGTCGCCGTAAGCCTAAGGTTTCCTGGGGAAGGTAAATCCGCCCAGGGTTAGCCGGGGCCTAAGACGAGGCCGAAAGGCGTAGTCGATGGACATGGGGTCAATATTCCCCAGCACACGCAGAGATCAAACCGCGATCGCATTCCTGAGATCCACGGGACTGTCAGATGTCCAGGCCCTTGAGGCCGATGTGGGTGGATGGAGTGACTAGAAAAGTCGCGGGGGCAAAGCGTGTCCCGTACTAAAACTGACACAGGTAGGCGAGGCGAATAGCCTCAGGCGCTCGAGAGAACGGTCGTGAAGGAACTAGGCAATTTGACCCCGTAAGTTCGCGATAAGGGGGGCCTCCTCCGCCACCTTAAAAGGGTGGAGAGGCCGCAGAGAAAAGGATCTGGGAACTGTTTATCAAAAACACAGCTCTGTGCCAACACGCAAGTGGACGTATACAGAGTGACGCTTGCTCAATGCCGGAATGTCACAGGAGCGGGTCATCGAAAGAGAAGCTCGCGACTCAAGCACCGGTGAATAGCGGCCGTAACTATGACGGTCCTAAGGTAGCGAAATTCCTTGTCGGGTAAGTTCCGACGCGCATGAATAGCGTAATCACTGGATCCCTGTCTCCACGACCGACTCGGTGAAATAGTAGTGGCGGTGAAGATGCCGTCTACCCGCAGCAAGACGGAAAGACCCCGTGGACCTTTACTATAGGCATTCCCTGGACACGAGCATGAACTGCGTAGCATAGGTGGGACCCTTTGAAGTCCTTGTTTCGGCGAGGATGGAGGGAACAAGTGAAATACCACCCTGTTTACGTTTGTGTCCTAACCCCGACTCCCGTGAATCCGGGCGGGGGACAATGAGTGCTGGGTAGTTTGACTGGGGCGGTCTCCTCCAAAAGAGTAACGGAGGAGTGCAAAGGTCGGCTCAGCACGGATGGAAACCGTGTTTGGCGTGCAAGGGCACAAGCCGGCTTTACTGTGAGATCGACGGATCGAACAGTCGCGAAAGCGGGCCCTAGTGATCCTGCGATCCCGTGTGGAAGGGTCGTAGCTCATCGGATAAAAGGTACCCCGGGGATAACAGGCTGATCGCTCCCGAGCGTCCATAGCGGCGGAGCGGTTTGGCACCTCGATGTCGGCTCATCACATCCTGGGACTGAAGGCGGCCCCAAGGGTTCGGCTGTTCGCCGATTAAAGTGGTACGCGAGCTGGGTTCAGACCGGCGTGAGCCAGGTCGGTCCCTATCTGCTGTGGGCGTTCCAAGTTTGAGAGGAGTCAACCTTAGTACGAGAGGATTGGGTTGGACGTACCCCTGGTGATCCAATTGGCCCGCTCGGGCCACAGTTGGGTAGCTACGTACGGCAGGGATAAACGCTGAAAGCATCTAAGCGTGAAGCCCCCCTCAAGATGAGACTTGGTTGTCGCAAGACGAAAGACCCCTGGTAGACCACCAGGTTGATCGGCCGCAGGTGTACGGACAGAAATGTCTTCAGCCGAGCGGTACGAACGGTCAAAGGCTTGATCACTCCAACCTGGCGCCGTGATTCCATCACGCGCCGGGGTGCAAGTGACCAATGCTCGCAACGCACACATTCTCGATTCAGCTTTCTCAGTTTTTCGATTTCACAGGTCGTTCTCGACCTGCGGTCCGCTTGCAGCCCATACCTGATCTATTCTGACCTATCGCCGGGTCGGCGCGAAAGCGCCGATCCAGGTTTTTCGGTGACGATAGAGTTGGGGTCACACCTGTTCCCATCCCGAACACAGCAGTTAAGCCCAACTCGCCGATGATACTGCATCGCGGGAAAGTAGGTTGTTGCCGGAGTTACGACCCCGCCCAAGGGAGACCTTGGCGGGGTCTTTTCTTTTCCAGATTCCGTCGGACGGATCCCCGTTGGTTCGCGACCCCGGGCCTGCCCTTTTGACACCCTCCGGGGTTTGACGCCCGTTCGCTGGCAGTCCGTCCCCGGTTTTCGAGTGAATTTCGGGCCAATCGGGGCCTCTCCATCTCGTCCCGTTCGGCACACCCCTTGCCATACGTTCCGTGGCATGCGCCGTTTCCGCGCTCAACACCCCGGTCCCACGCCCACCGTGCCGCAGCCGCGAGCCGGCGCGGCGCCCGGCGTTCCCGCGCAGCAAGGCACATCCGGCGCCGCCGGCGGCCGTCTCAACCTCCTGCTCTCCTTTGGCGGATGGCGTCCCGACTCTTGGGCCGACAACATCGAGTGTCTCCTCCGCCCTCACGGGGTCGAGGCGCTTCGCGCCCGCACCGCACGTCAGGCCGAACAGGCCATCCGCTCGCGGCCGATCCACATCGCTGTGGTCGATCTCGGTCTGCCCATGGATGCCCCCTGCGCCGGACACCACGGCCACGACGAGGCCGGGTGCCGCGTCCTGGATCTCCTGCGCCGACTCGAGGCCCCGCCGCCGACCGTCATCGTCCGCAGCACCCGCGCCGCGCGCGATGCGGCCCGCGACTTCAACGCCGCGCTCCGCTTCGACGCCTTCGCGGTCGTCGATCGCGCCAGCGCGGATGTCGAACTCATGCTCAAAGTCCTCCAGCGTTGCATGGAGCGCTTCTATCAGGGCCGCTGGCCCGACCAACGCGTCAATCCATAACACACCAGGCAAATCGCCCCAGCACTCACAAGGAGCCCGTCAATGCCCAAGTCCGCCACCCTGTCCGCCTCGTCCCTCAAGATCCGTCCCCTCCACGACAAGATCATCGTCCGCCGCGACGAGGCCGAAGACCGCACCGCGGCCGGCATCTACCTGCCCGAGAAGGCCAAGGACACCCCGAAGACCGGCATCGTCGAGGCCGTCGGAACCGGCACGGTCAACACCGACACCGGCAAGCTCATCCCCCTCACCGTCAAGAAGGGCGACCGCGTGATCTTCTCCTCCTACGCCGGCAGCGAGGTCAAGCTCGGCACGATGGGTGAGGACAAGGTCCTCATCATGAGCGAAGACGAAGTGCTCGCCATCATCGACTGAACCCATGACCACCGACCAGCTCCGCCAGGCGCTCCGCGAACTCAACGGCAAGCGCGACGCCGTCCTCTACTTCATCCACGCCGAGAAGTGCATCGTCCACAACGCGATGCTCCTTCCCGACGAGCCCGACCACCTCGTCAAGATCACCGACGGCAAGTCCGTCTTCATCATCAACGCCGACCACATCGACTGGATCAAGATCGGCTGACAACACATGCAGCCCAACCGTGAGGGAGGGCTTCGTTTTTCCAGCAACACACGCACATAGGAACTCACCCACATGGCCGCCAAGCAGATCGCATTCGACACCGACGCCCGCGAGAAGATCCTCCGCGGCGTCCAGAAACTCGCCCACGCCGTCAAGGTCACGCTCGGCCCCTCCGGCCGCGTCGTCGTCCTCGAGAAGTCCTTCGGCGCTCCCACCGTCACCAAGGACGGCGTGACCGTCGCCAAGGAGATCGAGCTCGAGGACCCGTACGAAAACATGGGCGCGCAGATGGTCAAGGAAGTCGCCAGCAAGGCCTCCAAGGACGCCGGCGACGGCACCACCACCGCGACCATCTACGCCGAGGCGATCTACGCCGAGGGCCTGAAGAACATCACCGCCGGCGCCAACGCCAACCAGGTGAAGCGCGGCATCGACGCGGCCGTCGCGTCGATCGTCGACGAACTCAAGGGCATGTCGAAGAAGGTCTCCAACTCCAAGGAGATCGCCCAGGTCGGCACGTGCTCGGCCAACCAGGACGCCGAGATCGGCAAGATCATCGCGGACGCGATGGACAAGGTCGGCAAGGACGGCGTCATCACGGTCGAAGAGGGCAAGAGCCTCACGACCGAGGTCGAGCTCGTCGAGGGCATGCAGTTCGACAAGGGCTACCTCTCGCCCCACTTCGTGACCAACCCGGCCACGATGGAGTGCGTGCTCGATAAGCCCTACATCCTCATCTTCGAGAAGAAGGTCGCCAGCGCGAAGGACATGCTCCCCTTGCTCGGCAAGATCGCCGAGCAGGGCGCATCGCTGCTCATCATCGCCGAGGACATCGAAGGCGAGGCCCTCGCGACGCTCGTCGTCAACAAGCTCCGCGGCGTACTCAAGATTGCCGCCGTCAAGGCCCCGGGCTTCGGTGATCGCCGCAAGGCCATGCTCGAGGACATCGCCGTCCTCACCGGCGGCAAGGCGATCATGGAAGAACTCGGCATCGAGCTCGAGAAGGTGGACATCAAGGACCTCGGCCGCGCCAAGAAGGTCACGATCGACAAGGACAATACGACGATCGTCGAGGGCGCGGGCTCGGGCTCGGAGATCAAGGGCCGCATCGACCAGATCCGGCACCAGATCGACGTGACCACCAGCGACTACGACCGCGAGAAGCTCGAGGAGCGCCTCGCCAAGCTCTCCGGCGGCGTCGCCCAGATCAACGTGGGCGCGGCCACCGAGGTCGAGATGAAGGAGAAGAAGGCCCGTGTCGAGGATGCGCTGCACGCCTGCCGCGCCGCCGTCGAAGAGGGCATCCTCCCCGGCGGCGGCGTCGCCATCCTCCGGGCCCGCCGCGGCCTGGAGAAGGCACGCAAGAAGGCCACCGGCGACGAGAAGATCGGTATCGACATCATCGAGCGCGCCGTCAGCGCCCCGATCAAGCAGATCGTCAAGAACTGCGGCCTCGACGGCTCGGTCGTCGCGATGAAGGTCGAGGAGAACAAGGACAACGCCTTCGGCTTCAACGCCCTCACCCACGAGTACGGCGACCTCATGCAGATGGGCGTCATCGTCCCCACCAAGGTCGAGCGCGTCGCGCTCCAGAACGCCGCGAGCATCGCGGGCCTGCTGCTCACGACCGATGCCGCGGTCGTCGAACTCAAGGAGAAGAAGGCCAAGGTCCCCGCCGGCGGCGGGATGGACGACATGGACTATTGATCGAGCCGTATCGTGAACGCTCGTTCGATCGCATCGAGTGAAAGCGGCCCCGGTCCTGGTGGATCGGGGCCGCTGCTTGTTAGAGGGAGTTTGTACTGTGTCAGTTACAGCCGGTGAAGTACGCGTTTAGGAAGTCGAAGATATCTTGAGCGCTAGTTCCGCCTGATCGGTTGAAATCACCGCGCGGATCGCCTCCGAAATAGAATGTCAGGAAGTCGAACAGATCCTGCACCGTCACGTCGCCCGAGAGGTTGATGTCCGCCCTGCATGTCGGGATGAGCGTTGCATCCGCACTCGCGACGGCCCCGCAGGAGTTTCGGACAACGCACAGATAGGAATTGCCGTCCGATGCCGCGACGTTTGAGATCGTAAGCGTCGGGGTCGTCGCTCCCGTGACGCGTCCCGGAGCGTCCACCACATCCAGATAGATGTCGCAGCACGGCGTAGTAAGATCCCGAAGCATCCATTGGTATGTGAGGGGACCGGTCCCGGTTGCGATGACGGAAAACACTACCGTCTCGCCCAACCGCACCCTTCGAGTCACCGGCCCTTGCACGACCTGGGGTGACGAGAACGAGTCGCACGCGTTGCCCAGACCGTCACCGTCGCAATCCGACTGATCAGGGTTGTAGCTGAGCGGGCAGTTGTCAGGACCATTGGCGTTCGCGGTGAAGCCGGGGGGGAGAGTCAGCCCGAAGCAAGCCACGGAGAGCGCGATCGCGGAGTCGCGCACACCGTCGCTGTCGGCGTCCGCGTAGGCCACGGTGCGCCATGCGCTGCCATCGTCGGGAGCGCAGTCGGAGCCGTTCTGGACGCCGTCTCCGTCGCGATCACCATCGGCGGAATCCGGAACGCCGTCGCCGTCGCTGTCGAGTTCGGTGTCCACGACGATGCGGAAGCTGTTGACGCGCAGGCGGTTTCCGCCGCCGGATCCGTCGGTGCTGTGGCCCCAGCGAACCGCCACTGTCAGGCCGTTGATCAGGTTCTCGTCGCGGCTCCAGAGCGGCAGGGAAATGTTGCCGCCCGATCCCATCCGCCAGTTGCACGTGGTAACGCCACCGGCCTGGTTCCAGTTGGGTGTGGTCAGGCTTCCCGTCGCCGTTCCCCCGACGGTCACGATGACGTTGTTCTGGCTCGAGGGCGTGTCGTAGCGGCAGTAGACATCCACGCGGGCTCCCGTGATGACGTGCATCGGCGGCAGCCTGAAAGCATCGAACTCGCTCGCCGTCAGACGATCAGGGGACTCGACCACGTCGTTGTAGGAGAACTGGTCGGGCGAGGCATCGCACCCGCCGGCAGGCCCGCCCGTGGCTTCGCTCTCATCAAACCAGTCGTTGCTGCTTGGAGCGGTGATCGTTCGGGCGTAAAGCGTCGTCGAACTCGTCCGCGTGGCCGCTCCGTAACGCGACTGAAGGCCGACGATGTCGCCACCGCTGAGGTGGCTGAGCTGTCCCATGACGCCGTTGTATTGCTCGTACCCCGGCCTTGCGGAGATGGTCGGCAGGCCGTTGGTGCTGAACGCGTATGGGTCATAGTGCATCACCGAGTCAAAGTCGTACGCCCCAAACGTCGCGGCGCCGGTGTCCACCGTGAACTGATCGTGGAAAAAATGGTCGATGTTCGCCCAGTTGATCTGCACAAACGCATCGCGGTCGGGACGCTGATGCTCGTGGAACATTCCCACCGCATGCATCAACTCATGGCAGATGATGTACTTGTAATCCCAATCCGCGACGTCAACCTCCTGTGGGCCGCCGATGCACCCGACATAGGAGGCGTTGCCGAAGCCCAGATCCTGGATGTACAGGTACGAACCCTCGTCGGTCTGCGGCACAAAGGTCAGCCGCGCCGCCCGTTGCAGCTCCGCCATCGCCTCGTACGTCCTCGCGCGGTTGGCGGAGTTGACGGTCGCATCGAAGACGAAGGGCACAACGCCGCCCGGCCACAGGTTGGGCGCCCACGAGGAACGATCGGCGAACGGCGGCCGCAGAATTCGGCAGGGGCTTGGCGGCTTCGCGGCCTGGTTTGACTGTTCGGGCGGCAGGGCGAGGGCGTTGGCGGCGACGGCCAGAAAGGTCGCGCCCAGTGCTCGCAAGCTGGCCCTCCACGGGGCTCGTGTTGTCGGTTGCATGGACATCTGGTACTCCTTGATGGGGTAGCGGACGGGTGAAGCAGCCCCCCGGCTGCGGCTATCCGCCTTGAAAGAAGCGACATCCGTGATCGCGAACCGGAACACCTCCGGTTACACTGCCCCGATGTCCGCGACCGATCCCGCTTTCCCCCCCACAACACCCCGCACGCTCTTCGACCGGATTGCCGAGCATCCCAGGATCGAGTGGGATGATCTTTTGGCGGCGGAGCTTCGGGAAGGGACAGACCCAGCCGTGATCGCCCAAGTGCGTAACCTGCTTGGACTTGTGAGCGTTGCGAGGGAGGATGTGACGAGTCGATCGCTGGAGGCGCTGCGGGGGCAGCGCGAGGTCGTGGAGCGAGTGGTCGGGCCGGAGAGGGCAGCTCCGCCCCTGCCGGTGCATTCCACTGTCGGGCCGTACCGGCTGGAGGCCTTGCTCGGCGAGGGTGGATTCGCGGTGGTGTACAAGGCGACGCAGACGGAGCCGGTTCAGCGAACCGTCGCCGTCAAAGTGCTCAAGACCGGCTCGCACAGCGGGGAGATGATCCGGCGGTTCCGGCAGGAGCAGCAATCGCTGGCCGCGATGAACCATCCCAACGTCGCGGCGGTGATCGACGCGGGCGTGTCGCCGGAGGGGTGGCCGTACTTCGTGATGGAGTACGTGCCGGGTGTGCCGATCACGGCGTATTGCGACGGGAAGCGGATGACCATCCGGCAGCGGCTGGAGCTGTTCATTCCGGTGTGCGAGGCGGTGCAGCACGCGCACCACAAGGGAATCATCCACCGCGATCTGAAGCCGAGCAACGTGCTGGTGTGCGAGATCGAAGGGCGCGCCGGGGGCGTGCCGAAGGTGATCGACTTCGGGGTGGCGCGGGTGGTGGACCAATCTCGCGGCGCGGGGGGGGCGACGGAGGGCGGAGCGATTGTCGGCACGCCGGAATACATGAGCCCGGAGCAGGCCGCGGGCGAGCAGATGGATGTGGACACGCGGAGCGACGTGTATTCGCTGGGGGTGATGCTGTATGAGCTGCTGACAGGGTTGCTGCCGTTCGACCCGGCGACGCTGCGGTCGGGTGGCTACGGGGAGGTCCTGCGGATGATTCGGGAGGTGGAGCCGGCGACGCCGAGTGAACGGCTAGGGACAACTGAAGAGGTGCAGGCGGGGTTGATCGCGGGAGTACGCGGGAGCAGCCGGGAGCGGTTGAAGGGCGAGTTGGGGCGAGAACTGGAACTGATCCCGCTGAAGGCCATGCGGAAGGCGCGGGAGCGAAGGTACGACACGGCGATGGTGATGGCCGACGACCTGCGACGGTACCTTGCGGGTCAGACGCTGGTTGCGGGTCCGGAGACCAAGCGGTATCGCGCGGCGAAGTTCCTCGCACGAAACAGGGGAGCAGTCGCGGGCGCGGTGGTGGTGGCGGTGGCGCTCATCGTCGGGCTGGTGGTCTCGTTG
>JADLCX010000002.1 GCA_020846975.1 Phycisphaerales bacterium | reverse complement strand
TCGGCCTCAACCTGCTCCAACGCGACCGAACCCAGAAGATGGGCGTCAAGAACAAACGCCTCATGGCCGGCTGGAGCAGCGACTACCTCCTCCACCTTCTCACGAGCGGATAATGCGGTTGCCCTGGCCGCGGATCGCGGTTCGCGCCCGCGTGGGGGGGCTTGCGTAAACTTCCGCCCTTGATCCGGGCCGGAGTCGGTCGTGGTGTTCACGATGCGCATATCGGCCGCGATATCCTCACGGGAGTTCTCGCGCCCAGTTCCTTACTCACCCCCGAACGATCGCGACGCTTATTCCCTGAACCGCTGGCGTTTTATGGACCCGCACACCAACTCCGCTTCATCCGAGACCGTGACCCCGCCCGCCGCTTCGACCAACGGACCGGCCGCCCCCGAAGCCGCCGCGCCCGCGCCGGCGGCGCCGCCGGCGTCGGCCATCGACGCGCAGACGCAGGCGGAGATTGACGAGGCGATGGCGGCGCTGGGGTTCGGCGGCGAGCCGATCGAGGGCGGCGGAGGGGGGAGGAAGAAGCGGGAGGTCAAGCCCAGCGCGACGCAGATGCAGCACGCGCACGACATCGCGCCGATCGGCGGGGTTCAGAAGCCCGCGCTGCGCGGGCCGCGGGTGGTGCAGGCGGGGCGCGAGCATCGCTCGGGCAAGGTCGTGAGCGTCGGGCCGACGGACATCTTCCTTGAGTTCGGGCCGAAGGAGCTGGGGGTTGCGCAGCGGATCAACTGGCCGGAGGACCAGCTCCCGGTGGTGGGCGCCGAGGTCGAGGTGGTGATCGAGCGGTTCGAGGCGGCCGAGAGCCTGTTCATCTGCTCGAAGCCCGGCACGGTCGTGAAGGCCGCGTGGGAGAGCCTCGAGATTGGCCAGACCGTCGAGGGCAAGGTGGTCGGGACCAACAAGGGCGGCCTGGAAGTCGAGATCGCCGGGCACCGCGCGTTCCTGCCGGCCTCGCAGGTCTCGCTGGACCGCATTCCCGACCTGTCGGTGATGATCGGCGAGAAGCTGACCTGCCAGGTGGCGCAGATCGACAAGCGCGGCAAGGGGAACATCGTGCTGGGTCGGCGCGACCTGCTGGCCGCGGAGCGCAAGCAGCGCGCCGAGAAACTGAAGGAGACGCTGCACGAGGGCGACACGGTGGATGGCACGGTTCGGAAGATCATGCCGTTCGGCGCGTTCGTGGATGTCGGCGGCGTGGACGGGCTGATCCACATCGGCGACCTGAGCTACGACCGCGTGGGCTTCGGCGAGCAGGCGATCGGCAAGCACCTGAAGGAAGGACAGCAGGTCAAGGTCCGCGTGCTGAAGATCGAGTGGAACGACGAGGACCTCAAGAAGAGCCGCATCGGCCTGGGCCTGAAGCAGCTCGCGAGCGACCCGTTCCAGACCGCGGTCAACGATATCAAGGAAGGGGCCGATGTCGGCGGCCGCATCACGCGCCTGGCCGACTTCGGCGCGTTCGTCGAGCTCGCGCCCGGGGTCGAGGGCCTCGTGCACGTATCCGAGATCGCGCACCGTCGCATCGGCCACCCGAAGGATGTTCTCAAAGAGAACGAAGTTGTCCGTTGCAAGGTGCTCAAGCTCGATGCGGGCGCCCGCAAGATCAGCCTGAGCATCAAGGCCATGACCGAGGCCCCGGCCGCGCCGGCGGGCAAGGGCGGCAAGGACCGGGCTCCGATGCGCTCGATCGAAGAGATCACTAAGGAGACCCCGGCCCTGCGGCGACTGCGTGCCCAGGCGGCGCTCAAGGCGAAGTCCCAGCAGCTTAAGGGTGGGTTCTAGGTCACCCCTCAACTCCCCACCTGATTGGGTGGTTGTCGTCAATATTTGCATTGATGACCACTTTGGCTTGCACCTGTTTCGCATCAGCGGGTAAATTCTGCACATCATAATTTGGAGGTTGTCCATGAACCGCGTGACGATTGCAGGGTTCTTGACGACGGCCATGTTCGCGTTACTCGCGCGGGTAGCACTTGGTCAAGCCATCGAGATCGTTGGTGGCCAGCCGCACGCTGTAGTTCCCAGTCAAGTCGTTCAGCAGCCCGACGGGCAATGGTTGCTGGAGACCGAAAGAGTGCCTATTCCGGCGGGTCGTGACGCACGCCAGCTTGTGCCTGCTTCAGTTCCTGTGAAGTGTGTTGACGCGAACGGGAACGTTCGCGCGGGCATCGCCTTCTCAAACACTGATGCTAATGTGCGCTGGCGTCTACGTCCAGTCGCGGTCGAGTTCGCTGACGGGACATTCAAGCTTGTCACGATGCCGGGACAGTTGTTGACCAGCCATGGGGAACTTCCTCCCGGTGTGATGATCGACACGCTTGGCCCACGCCAGATCCCCATACGGGCAAGCGCTCAAGCACAGCCACCGTTGGTAAATCGCGCGCCGGGATGGACTATCAACTATGCTCCGAATGTCGCAGAGTTCATCGCAGCTTTTCCAAACGAGAATCCTGCTACAATGGAAGCTGCGCTGCAACTTGCAGATTCGACGTTGGAGACGATTTTCGCGTCCAGTATAGGTAATGTGAACATTCAGATTCGCTTCGTCCCTGTTCCAGGTCCGGCTGGCGGACGAACCGTCGCGGCGGCTGTGGGGTTTGCGCCTGCGCAAGCGATCGGTCAAATGATCAACGTCGCTGAGGCGCTTGAGGAACCCTTTGCCGAAGTGGTTGTGTACGAACAGCTTCCGACAACCGGAATCTCTGATCAATAGCGCAACCCCCGGAGCCTGATGATCGTACCGGTTGTCGTCCGCGAGCGGGAGCGCCCCGCGTGCGGCACGGAGACGCGATCATGGGAATCCGGAAGAACGGGTCGATG
>JADLCX010000001.1 GCA_020846975.1 Phycisphaerales bacterium | reverse complement strand
CTTCAGGATCCACGGGAGCCGGCGGGTGTGGGCGTGGATCAAGCAGTCCGGCCGGAGAGCCCGGCTGCACGGTCTCCCCCCGTACTCGCCCAACGACAACCGGATCGAGGCCGCGGTGCGGACCCCCACGCACAAAGCCATCACCCGCACCCGCGTCGAGAGCAGCATCCAAGACCTCGTCGCCAACGTCAAGGCGTGGCTCACCCGCACGGCTCGCAGAACCATGTCGGGTGAGGCCGAATCACGCAAGGCTGTTTGGGGCGATACACGGGATCGGTGTGGATTCCTTGCGTGCCGGTCCTCAGGGGGCAGGGGTGCCGGGGAGGGGGGCTTCCTCCTTCCCGGCATCGGCGAACAACTCTCGCAACAAGTCCGTGGTCGCTTCGACCTTCGGCATTTCGGCATGGAGCCGGGCGAGCGCAAGCCGGGTGACCGAGTCTTGGTCAGGGCCTTCGCCCTTCCAACTGATGAGCTTGTGGGACCAGAGCGCACGCCACGAGTTCTGGCCGATCTTTCCTGACGGATCGTTGTTGAAGCCGAGTTCGGGCCGAGCACGGAATGAGTCTGTGACACGTTGGCGCCTGCTGGTGTCGCGGACCGGCCCGATGACGAGCTTGAAGTACAACGCCTCCCCTTCCGCGATGAACAACAGCGACAACCACTGCCAAGCCTCGTTGTTGCGCTCAGTCCCGATCTGCGGAAGCAATGTGGCCCATTCGTGTGGAACGAAATCGACTTGTCTGGGTCGGTGGTGCGTCGATAGGAACATCTGGAATGGTGGCACGCCGAGCTTCGACCGAATGGACTCGATCAGCCGCGTCTCCGGCGTGCGCTTGTGCTCCCAGACCAGATCGAACGCGCTCTGGTGCTTCCGATACAGCGACCTGCACAGCTCCACCACCGCGGGGTCGGGCATGTACGATCTCCTGATGACGGCGAGGTAGTGGTCGATGAACGCCCCGGTCAATGGATTGAGCGATGCCCCTGCGCCGGTTCGCGCCGCCGCGATGGCATCGTGCAACCGGTGAAATCCGAGGCACAGCCACCCACCGCGCGAAGCCTCGCGCCCGTCGGGTGAGAGCAGGACAAACAGATGTCGGTCGTTCGGAAACTCCCGCAATACGGTTTCGTGGTAGCGGCGGAGTTGGTCGCTATGCTCGTCGCTCTCCAGCTTGTTCTCGACCGCAACGACCAGTGCTGCGGAGCGGCACACGATGAGCAGGTCGATGTTCTCGTGTTCGCGCCGAACCTCGACATCGCGCAGGGAGGGCGTCGGCTCCGCGATGCAGCCAAGAAAAGCCCGCAGGAACAGGTCCGATTGCCCGTGGCTCTCCGCAGGATCCAGAAGCCAGCCGAGGAAGTTGGAGTGCTGCACTTCCCGTCGGGCGACGCGGAGTGCATCGAAGACATTGAAGGCGCGAATCGCCGCCGATAGCCTCGCCAAGTCCGGGTCGTCCGACAGTGCCTGTAGGTGTTGCGATTCGATCCGGCACACTCATCCCCAGTATAAGGACAGTCAATGGAAAACCCCGAGCCTGCGCTCGGGGTTCGTGGAGTGGTCAACTTGAGCGGTGCTTGTCCGCCACCCCGTGCGGCTGCGCCGCGGGTGGTGGCGCCCGGGACGTCGGCCTTACCGCGTCGCGGCCTTCTTCTTGCCCGCCCCCCCGGTGTTGAACGTCGGCATCCCATCCCCCTTCTCGTACATATCCGCAAACTTGAACCCCTTGCGGCTCTTCCACGCCTTGCGGTGATACGCATCGCTCGCCAGGATTGGGAACAGCGCCGAGAGTTCGCCGAAGACCATCTGCTCGTGCACGACATCGACCTTGCCCCACGAGCAGGCTTCACGCAGCGTCGAACCCGAGAGCGCGCCGTCGCGGCTGTCGGCCACCGTCATCTGGATCGCGTACTTGTGCATGCCGATGTCGCCGCGGGCCTTGCCGCCCTTGCGCTCGTTCAGCAGTTCGGCCGCGACAACGATGTCCTGCGCGAAGTTCTTCGGCACACCGCCGCCGAGCATCAGCAGGCCCGTGTCCTTGCACGCCAGCTTGATGTCGGTCAGTTCGCGGAAGTCCTTGCCGCTGTCGATGGCGACCTGGCCGCGGCCTTCCTCGATGGCCTCGGTCTGCTGCAGGACGATGCCGAAGCCGGCCGAGCAGTCGCTGAACGCCGGCACGAAGATCGGCACGCGCTTCTGGTAGCAGGTCTTGACGATCGACTCGTTCTTCGCGAACTTGGGGTTCTTCGCGAGGTACGCGCCCATCGCCTCGATGAACTCGCGTGAGCTGTACGCGCCGGGCGCGAACGCGTTGAAGATCTCGTAGGTCGCATGGTCGCACGCGCGAAGATCGTCCTCGTCGATATAGGTGTCGTAGATGCGGTCGATCATCATGTTCCGCAGCGTCATGTCATCGACGGGCGGCGCCTCGGGCGAGCCCGGGGCGATGTAGTGCTTGAAGCCCAGCCCCTCGAAGAAGTCCTGATCGACGATGTTCGCGCCCGTGCTGACGATTGCGTCGATGCAGTTGTTCTCGACGAGCGTGATGAGGGCCTTCTTGAGCCCCGCGCTGATGAGCGACCCCGCGAGGGTCACGATCACCGCGCACTCCTTGTCCTTGAGCATCATCGAGTAGATGTCCGCAGCGTTGGCGAGCGTGCGGCTCGAATACGCCATGTCGCGGTAACTGTCGATGATGCCGCGGGCATCGAACTTGGCGATGTCGATGTGCTCGATCGGTCGGTTGAGCAGGTCCTTCTTGGTCCACTTGGTGTTGCTTGGGGGGGTGCCGTTTGCCATTGGGGGGAGACCTCCAGATGCTGAAAATGCACGCCGCGACGAGAGTCGGGAGGCGTGTCGCCGTGGCCAAGCCCCCCTGGCCGTGGGTGTTGTGGAGCATCGCCGGGGGTGGCGGCGACAACAAACTATATGCTCACGTTGTTCCGACTTCCGACTTCCGACTTCCGACTTCCGACTTTCCCCCCATGCTCCCGCTCCTCACCTGGCTCCTTTACGCACTCCCCGCCTACATCCTCTGGCCGGTTGTCTTCCGCCTGCGATTCGGTCATCACGCCTGGGTCGAGCCGTTGGTCCCCCGGACGGCGTACCAGTGGACCGACTTCGGTTTGGGCCTCTCCCTCTGCACCTACACCGTCTGGCTCGCGTATCCCTGGCTCCGCGCCGGTGCGCCCAATCAACCGATCTTCAACTCCCATTCAACCGCGCAGGCGGTCGGTCTGATCGCCTGGGGACTCGGGGGCGCGCTGCGAATCTGGGCAGTGGGAACCCTCGGCCCCAACTGGCGTATCGGACAGGTCGATTCCGACCCCCGCCTCTCCGCCCGACACCAGTTCGTCGCCCGTGGCCCGTACCGGTTTTACAAGCACCCCATCAACCTCGCGTTGATCATCGTCGCGGCCGGCCAGGCCTTCCTCACCGGCTTGAACTTCCGAGCACTCTTCCTGCTCGCGGCGGCCATCACCTACGCCGCCCTCCAGAACGCCCGCGAGGACCGCTACTGGCGCGGCCGCGTTGGAAGCGGACAATCCGACCCCGCTTCGCCTTCGTGATTCGTTCGTCCCGATCAACCAATGCCCGTTCCCCGGCACCCCGCCGGTTCCGTTCCGTGTTTTTTCACCCCAGTGGTCGAAGGAGGAATACCTTGAAGACTCGTCGTTCCGTCCTGGCTGTCGCCGCCCTCGCGTTTGCCGGTGCCGCCTCGTCAGCCCACGCCGCCGGTGGCGATGTCGTTCTGCAGGCCATCGGCAGCGTCAGCAACAGCGGTGTCGTCGGGGGCGTGCGAGGCTACGTCCTCGGCTCCAACACCTGCAACATCGGCACGCTCAACATCGCCTGGACCAGCAACAGCACCCCGGGCCTGGGCATGAACGCCTTCCGTCTGCACAACGGTCGGCTCGAACAGGTCGGCCAGTCCTGGTGCAAACTCGCGTGCTGCGCCGCCGCGGGCAGCGGCTGCGGAATGAGCTGCAACGGTCAGGGCGGAAGCGTCCTCGGCGCCGGCTGTCTCGACGTTTACGGCTCCGGTTGGAACTCCATCCAGAACCGCATGGGCCCGCGCTCGCAGATCAACGCCTACACCGGCCAGTTCGTCACCTCCGGCGGCGGCTCGGGCTTCAACGCCATCAGCCGCCACATCCAGGTCGCCGAGAGCGACATGAGCGTGGCCAACTTCCCGGGCGCGCGGTTCTTCGTCGAGGGAATCTACGTCAGCACCGAGGATGCGCAGGCCGGCGCCGCCACAAACAACACCACCTACCAGGCCGTCAACGTCAGCACCGGCGGCGCGACGCCCACCTACGCCATGTCCCTCTCGGGCGCGGTGTTCCCCCAGATTCCCGCCATCCGCGCCTGGCGTGACCACGGCCTGGGCGTGAACAACCCCGACACCTCGGTGGCGATCGGTTCCTTCTTCGTGCCCGGCGAGGGCAACTTCCACTACGGGCACAAGGTCCGCGACAACGGAAACGGCACCTGGACCTACGACTACGCGGTTTACAACCTCAACTCCGACCGCTCCGGCGGCTCGCTGAGCATCCCCGTCCCCGAGGGTGTGACCATCACCAACATCGGCTTCCATGACGTGGACTACCACTCGGGCGAGGTCTACGACAACACCGACTGGACCAACGGCCGCGGCACGACCGATGTCGCTTGGAACAGCCCGCAGACCCACGCCCAGAACCCCAACTCCAACGCCCTGCGTTGGGGGACCATGTACAACTTCTGGTTCACCGCCAACCGCCCGCCGGCGTCGAGCCGCCAGGGCACGCTCGGCCTCTTCAAGCCCGGCACGCCCGCGAGCGTCAACTTCTCCATCTCCGCGCCGCAGAAGTGCCGCGGCGACCACAACGGCGTCGGCGGCGTCTCCGTGCAGGACCTGTTCGACTTCCTCGAAGACTACTTCGGCAATGTCATGACCTCGGATGTCAACAACTCGGGCGGCTTGTCCGTCCAGGACATCTTCGATTTCCTGGCCCTCTACTTCGGCCCGTGCTGATCCCATCTGCTCCGCTTCATGTCTCTTGCCCGCCTTCGGGCGGCGGATTCGCCATCACGCGTGCGCATCCCGCCGCTCGAAGGCCTCGGGCACGTTCGCGGGGGTCAGCAGCCACCCGCACTCCGGACACCGCGGCGCGCTCTGCGAAGTTCTCTGGACCGCCGCGGCGGCCTCGCCCATCGAGCCCCGCAGGTTGTAGCGGCAGCGCGGGCAGGGAACATCGTGTGCGGCGAGGTGTTCGGCGATTCGCGCCCTGAACCCGTGACCGGAGGCGGCGAGCAGCGACTCCCCGGCCGCGATGAACGCCCGGGCGCTCTCCTCACGCGGTTCATCGAACGCGCGCAGCGGGATGATGATGCTCCGCGAGTCGATACCGGTGATCGACGCGAACCCGCCTTCACACCGGAACCCCCACACGCCGGCCCACTTGATCAGCCGCGTCTCGGCCGCGTAGTCGGCGCGCACGCCCTCGGTCGTGAGCTCGACCGCCCATCCGCCGATCAGCGTATCGAGCACGCAACTCTTCAGCGTGCCGTCGAGCGCCCGGGCCGCGTTCCGCCGCCGCTCGCGCCGGTTGTCGGCCAGCGAGCCCAGCAGCGAACAGGTGCCTATGAACAGCAGCACGATGACCAGGATCGGGATGTCCGCGCCCTCGGACCGGGCGATCAGGCTGCCGAACAACCCCGCCGCGCACACCGCCACGCCGATCCACAGCGCCACCCTTCGCATCGGCGGTTGCTTCCGGCCATCGACGCCGTACGCGGCCTTGTAGTACCGCTCGTACACCGTGCGGAGGTCCTCGTCGGTCAGCTCAAACGCCACGCGCAGCGGCGCGCCGGCAGCCGAGCCCGCGGGGCCGACATCGAACGCTCGCCCGCTCACGCGCCGCGTTCCTGCACCACGCCCTCTTCGTACGCACGCGCCAGGTCCTCCAGGTCTGCGATCCGTGCCCGGGTGCGCCGGCCCTCCTCGGTGTCCCCGACCAGCCGCGCGCGCGGATACGTCCGGATCGTCGTCACCTTGGGCACCATGTCCGCCCCCGTGTCGATCGTCTTCTCGACGCCCTCGAACTTCGCGTGCTCGGCCAGTTCGATCCGATCCGGCTTGATGACCAGCGTGAACCCGCGGTCCCCGTAGGCCTCGCTGAACGCCCCGTCGATCGTCACCGCGTTCCCGCCGCGCTTCACCGGCTGCTCGCCCTTCTCCACCTTCACCGGAACGTGCCCGTTGACGATCATCACCTCACCCCCGCCCTCCTCGCCGCACCCGAACAGCCCGCCGATCTTCCTCACGAACTCGGCGTCGTGGATCAACTCGAAGTACGGGTTCTTCTGTTCCTTCTGCGCATCCTTGTCCGCGACGAAGTACGTCTCGAACGTCGCGAGCTTGTCCTTGCCGAACAGCGGGCTCCGCGGCCCGCCCCACAGGTAATGCAGCCAGTCCGCGTCCGGGTTGTTGTTCGCCGTGCCGACCTCGCGCCCGTGCGCTGGACCCTTCACCTCGGTCGGGTCCGCCGGGCTGTGCCCCACGCGCCGATCCGCGCGGAAGGCCCGCCTCACCACCCCCGCCAGCGCATCCATCAGTTCACGCCCCGCGAGTTCGCGCCCATCGACCCGCAGCGTCTGCGGCGTCCCGTCCTTCTCGACCGGCACGCACGCGTGGAACACCAGCACGTCATCCCGTCGCGTCCACATCCCGCCGCGCTGCACCAGCCAGTCCATCTGCTCGCGCAACCTGCCCGACGCCGTGAACGACTTGCGCAGCCGATCCATGCACACGACCTCTTCCGGCGAATACTCGTACGGAGCCTTCGGATCGACCGTCGGCAGGCGAGTGTCGAGCATCGGGTAGACCTTGCCGTCGATCTCCACCGTCCCGGCCTTGTGGTCGATCTTGTGCAGCAGCCGCCGGTGCCCGAGGTTCCACTCCGGATGCCGCGAGATCATCCGCCCCTCGGCCTTGAACTGCATGATCGCGATCGCCTTCTGCATCCGCGCCACCATGAGCGGGTCACGCCACCCGTCGCCCTTGGGGATGAACCGCTCCGCGGCATCGTCGGCGTAGCACTCGCGCACCAGCCGCTCCAGCGGCGTGGTCAGGATGCCGTACCCCTCTTCGAGCTGCGCCGCGCGACGGTACCGCGCGCTGAACCGCAGCACCGTCAGGATGCACGGGTCGTGCCCCAGCACGCTCCCCATCCAGATCGCGTCGTGGTTTCCCCACAGCAGGTTCACGATGTCCCCCGGCTGGTTCATCAACAGGTCGATCACGCGGTCCATCCGAGGCCCGCGGTCGCCGAGATCGCCCGCCACCAGCACCTCCGCGCTCGCCAGGTTGCGGATCAGCCGCGACGCGGCCGAGATCGCCTCCCAATCACGGTCGTGCGACGCCAGGCTCGCCAGCATCGCCCGCGGAAACTCCGGTCGCTGCCCGCTCAGCATCTCGACGAACAACTCCCGGAACTCCGGCGGCGTCAACCGCTCCACCCGCTCGCGCCGGTACGTCTTCCTGAGCGCGCGGATGATCTCGCACTGCAGGCCTAGGGTCCGGCACACCCACCCCACCCGATCGCCGCTCGCCACGACCTGCGGTGCGAACCGCGCCAGCGCCTCGCGAGGGTAATACAGAATCGAAAGGAACCGCGCCCGTTCCTCGCTGCTCAGTTGGTCCCTCAGCACCTCCTCGACCAGCGGCCGCAGCGCGCCCGAGGCGTTGTGGATCACGTGCCGCAGTTTCTGGTCCTCGCCGTGAACATCCGAGATGATGTGCACCAGGCCCATCGGAAGGCCGAGCGTGGCGCTCAGCCCCGCGGCCTCTCCGAGCGCGACGTCGGCCGAGGGAAACTGCGTCGCCATCGCCCTCAACAGCGCCAGCCGGTCCGTCCGCCCATCCTCACACACCGCCCTCGACGCGCCCGCGCAACGTTCCATGAACTTCACCTCGGCAGCAGGGTACGCGCCAGCGCAGCGGCCTCGGTGCCGCGTCCACTGGACGCATCCCTTCCTGGCGCGGCCCGACTCGCGCGCCGGACCCACACCCAACTCCTCCGCCGCCGAACCGACCGTCAGGAAGCGGCCCATCGCGTCCGCAACGCTCGGCTGCGACCGTCAGGGAGCGTGAACCACGCCACATCCCCGCAAACCGGTCGCAAGACCCACCCCGCGCGCACTCGGAATCTGCCGCCATCTCTCCGCGCCTCCCTCCCGGTCCACCCCTCCCTCCCCTCCCTTCGCGTTCCAGCCCTTTTTCCGGCGGTTCTCGCACGCCCTCCTGTCGCAAGTGCCCTGAATTCCACGTCCGGCGCAAAACCGCCCAGACCTCGCCGCCCGCGCGCGCCAAAAAACCCTGAAAACCCAGCGACTTCTCACTCTTGCCCGCGCCGCTCAATCCCATAGCCGCACCCCGTAACCCCTTCCCCCACAAGGGCTTGTCACCCGGCGCGCGCGCGCCGGCGCACGCTCCCAAGCCCTCCGTGCGGATTTCTCACATTTTTGTTATCCCAATCCCCACAACGACTTGCAGCCTTTGCCCCACGCTTCACGACCCGATCTGTGCGGCACAAATCCCGCCGATCGCCCCCAGGGGTGAAGGACCACCCCATGCCCAAACCCATCACCCACCCTCCCTCAATCGGGGAATCACCGAGCCACGGAGCCATCTCCGGCCCGTCGCCCGATCTCCGCCGTCAGGTGCGCCGCCAGCCGCTCGTCCTGCTTCCAGGCCACCGCGTACTGCGGCTGCATCCCGCGCGCGACAAGGTCCGGATCGGTGTAAGCCGATGTCTGCCGGATCGTCTCCGGCTCCAGCCGCCGGCCCGGTGCATTGAGCCGCAACACGGTGACGTGGATGCTCATGCGGCACGGGCTGGACGCCTGGAGCGGCGCGCCAGCGCTCGCGCCCTCGCCGCCGTCCGCACGCTCGAACGTGACGCGCACCACACGCTGGTGCCGCTGCGCAAGGTCCTCGAACTCCTGCGCCACCGACTGCTGTTCGCTGTGCCAGGGTGTCGCGATCCCCGCGGTGTCCTTCGGCCGCGTCGTGATCACGCCCTCGGCCGCATCCACGCGCTCGAGGATGAACCCCTGGTCGCGCAGCGTGGCCTTCGCGGCGTCAAATGTGCGTGCGTATGTCCCGCCGGCCGCGAGCGCGGGCTCGGAGCCTTGGCGTCCGCCGGCGCAGCCCGCAAGAGCGATCATCACGACGAGGAGGGTCATTCGGATCGGCATGAGCGCAGGGTACCCCCGCGACGCTCCGTGGCGCGAGCCCCCGGTCGGCCATCCTCCGGTCCCAGTCCTCAGAGATCACACCATTCTTCGCCGGATCACCAACAGGCCGAGCGCCACGACACCGGCGCCCATCACGATCAGGCCCCACTCCGAGAGCGTGGGTACGGCCCCATCCGGCGGGCTGTTCATCAGCAGGACGTACTGACCGCCGTGCTGCAACTGGGTCTGCACCTGGCCGCCGCCCACGGAGGCCGGGTGCGGTACGAGCGTTCCATTCGGCAACACCTCGAAGAAGCCCAGGGGCGCGACGGAGATCGGATAGGTGAGCAGGAGTTGCACCGGTCCAAAGAACGTGGGGTCGGGATCGGGTCCGTAGGCATGAACGCCGACGACGAGCGTGGCGGGCTCGGTTCCTTCGGGAAGCGGGTTGGCGAGCACATCCGCGCTGAGCAGCAGCGGCGTGAACGGCGCGATCGCGCCGGGCGGATAGATCAGGTCGATGCTGTTGGCGTCGGTCTCGGACTGGTAGTGGATTGTTCCGCCCGATGGCGTCACGACGCGGATCGGCTCGTAGTAGCAGCCGCCGCCCTCGCCGACCGCGGGAAGCCCGCCGCCGCAGCCGCCGTTGGGCGTCTTGGTGTACGAGATCGAAGGTGTCGCGGCGATCGCGCCGAGGCAGGTCCGCATCGCCTGCAACTGGTCCTTCATCGGCAGGCTCGCCAGCCAGTTGCCGACATGGCCATTGCCGTTCTGCTGCTTGAACCCGGCCTTCTTCGCGCATTTCTCGAGCGCGGCCTGGCCCGCCGTGACCGCCCCGGGCGCGCCGACGATCCGCCAGTTGCAGTTCTTGTAAATCGTGTTGGGGTTGCCGTTGCTGGCGCCCACGCCGGGCACGCCCGCGCCGCTGCCCGAGACCGATCCCGGAGCGCCCGGCGGATCGGCGCTGGTGTCGCAGCCGTTGGAGTTCAGCGTGATCCCCGCGCCGGGGCGAGGGGGCAGTGGGTATGGTCCGGCGGGGTTGCCCGCGCCCGTGCCCGGGCCCGCCCCAGCTCCGGCGGGTGTGAAACCGTCGTACATCGTGCCGCCGTCGAGCGTGATCCCGCCGCCGCCGGTCTGGCCGTGCTTATCGATGATCACGGTCGCGCCGTTGGCCGCTGCGTTCCACGCCTGGGCCATGGTGGCGCCCGCGTCGAGGTTGTACGCGCGGCTCTTGCCGTCGGCGGATTGGTACCCGATGATGTTGTTCGCGCCGTCACGGATCACGGTGCCGACGTTGTTCGCCCCCTGCTGCACGTTGTTCCCCGCAACAGTGGGGGGCTGACCCTCGGCGCCGAGCATGCCCATCTGCTGGAGAACCAGCCCGACGGCGTTGTTGTTGAAGGGATCACCGGGTGTGCCCGCGGGCAGCCCGTCCGCGCCGGTCGCGCCGCCGTTGAACACATACACGCGGTTGACACTGCCGTCAGCGAACACGGGAGACCGAGCAAGTCCGATGCTCGCGAGCACGACGACAACAACACCCCAGCCCCGACAAACGCGGCCTGTCCGAGCGTTCATGACGCACCTCCTCTGATTCTCCCCGATCCGCGCATTGTCACACATCATGCCGTGTATTGCAACAACAAGTCGACCCGGCTGACACCCGCTGCAAGCGAATGTTGCAAGTTGTGTCACAGCAACCGCTTGCACCAGTTCAATCGGCAGCGGCCCGTGCGTGCGGTGGCTCATGCCCCCCCGAATGGGTCATGCACGTTCGTCGATCGAAGAGACGATCACCCGCCACGCGGCCTGGATGTGCCGCTCCTGCGTCCCGCTCGCGCCGATCGCCATCCGCAGCATGTACGTCGGCCTGCCGTCGATCGGCAGCACCGTGTGCGACAGCATCGCCTTCCCGCTCGCGTTGATCGATTCCAGCAACGCCGCGTTGCGCTTGTTGCTCTCCTCTTGGCCCTCACCCTCGCGGGCCCGCAGTCGGAAGCAGACGAGTGTGATCGTCCGCGGCGTCACCACCTCGAAGCGCGGATCGCCGCGCACCAGCCCCTCGAATACCCCCGCGATCCGCATGTGCTCGCGGATGTGCGCCCTCAATCCTTCCACACCATAGTGCCGGATGACAAACCAGAGTTTGAGGGCGCGGAAACGCCGGCCCAGCGGGACCTGCCAGTCGCGGTAGTCCACGACCTCGCCCGCGCTGCTCGCCGCGTTGCGGAGGTACTCGGGCGTCACCGACAGCGCGTTGATGATCGACGCTCGATCGCGGGTCCACAGCGCGGTGCAGTCGAAACTGGTCAGCATCCACTTGTGCGGGTTGAAACTCACCGTGTCGGCGTGCTCAACGCCGCGGAGCATGTGGCGGAACTCCGGGCAGATGCACGCCGCGCCCGCCATGGCCGCGTCGACGTGCAGCCACGGCCTGTCATCGTGCGCGGCGCAGAGCGGGCCGATCCGATCCAGCGGGTCGATCGCGGTCGAACTCGTCGTCCCCACGGTCGCGCAGACGAAGAACGGGACCAGCCCCGCATCGACATCACCCGCCATCGCCGCGCCGAGCGAGCCGGGGTTCATCGCGAAGTCCGGGCCCGTCCCGATGAGCCGCACGCGCCGCCGATCCTCGGGGTGCGCGGCCAGCCCGGCGATCATCGCCGCCTTGACGACCGAGGAGTGCGCCTGCGCCGAGGTGTACAGCGTCAGGCGCGAGGCGAGGTCCGTCGTCGCCGCGCTCCGCGCATGGACCTTCATCGCGCGAGCACGCGCCGCGGCCAGCGCGACCAGCACGCCCTCGCTCGCGGTCCCCTGGATCACGCCCCCGCCGTTCGGGCTGGTCGAGAGGAACGACGCGGGCAGGTCGATCATCTCGCCGAGCCAGTCCAGCACCCGAGTCTCCAGTTCCGTCGCGGCGGGGCTGGTGGCCCACAGCATCCCGTTCACACCCAGGCCGGTCGAGAGCAGGTCGCCCAGGATCGCCGGGAACGAGCCGTTGGCCGGGAAGTACGCGTGGAAGTTGGGAGACTGCCAGTGCGTCAGCCCGGGGACGATCAGCCGATCGATGTCCGCGAGGATCGAGTCCCAGCCCTCGGCGCGTTCGGGCGCGTGCGCGGGCAGCGCGCCGAGCAGGTCGCCCGGCCGCGCTCGCGACCGTACGGGCAGCGACTCCACCCGCGTGTGGTAGTCGGCGATGTAGTCGATCAACTCGTGGCCGAGCCTGCGGAACTCGTCGGGGCTCATGTGCGGAACGGGTGCGGCGGACATGCGGGAGTGGAGGATAGCGAGGGTGCGGGGCGTTCAACCGGGCCGCACGGGATCCGCGGAGATCGCGCGGAGAGTCCGGCACGCCGGGCCGCTCGAACCGCCCGGGCTCCCCTCGCTCGCCTTGAGCGCAACCCGCCGGACCCGCGCATGGTCGGGATGATCCCACGCGACTTGCCCGATCCCGCGCGCGTGCGCATCATTAGGCCGAGCCGGACAGATCAACCCGAGAGGACCGCCCATGTCCAAGACCGCCCTCATCGTCATCGCCGACGGGACCGAGGAGATCGAGGCCATCACCCCGGGCGATGTCCTGCAGCGGGCGGGCATCAACATCACCTACGCGGCGATCGGCACGCTCACGCCCACCGGCGGTCACGGGATCCCGCTCCGCGCCGAGATGCTGCTCGAGGATGTCGGCGAGATCCTGTTCGACGCGCTGATCCTGCCGGGCGGGGGCAAAGGCGCGGAACAGATGGCCCATTCCGAGATCATCACCCATCTGATCAAGCGCCACTGGGAGGGGGGCAAGATCATCGCCGCCATCTGCGCCGCGCCGGCGGTCGTGCTCGCGCCGCTGGGGATCCTCCACGGCAAGCACGCGACCTGCTACCCCGGCCTGGAGCGGCGCTTCCCGCACGAGGCCAAGCACGTCGAGACCGCCGTCTGCGTCGATGGCCACCTCATCACCAGCCGCGGCCCGGGCACGGCGATGGAGTTCTCGATCCGCCTCGCCGAGATGCTCACCGGCGCGCAGAACGCGCTCAAGGTCGGACACGCGATGGTCGTCGCGAACATGTAGGCTTCAACCATGCACCAGGACGATCACATCTGCCTCTGCTTCCACGTCAGCCTGCGGAAGATCCGCACCTACCTCGCGCGCGAAGACCCGCCCGTCGCCTCCCTCATCAGCGAGTGCCTCGGCGCGGGCACCGGCTGCCAGTGGTGCGTCCCTTTCCTCAAGCACCTGCACGCCCAGCACGCGCGCGGCGAGACGCCCGACCTGGGCGTGAGCCCCGAACGCTACGTGCAGGCCCGCCTCTCGTTCCACAAGTCCGGCGAGCGCGATCCCGCCGTCGTCCGCGATGCGCAGGCCGAAGACTCAACGGACGGAACCTGACCGGAGTTCCGTCCGCGCGCGGCCTTGCCTCACGTCTCGGGCGGCTCGAACGTCACCGCGAGGAACAGATGGATCGCCAGGCTCGCCGAGATGACCACCGACGCCACGCGGTGCCACAGCGCCGAGGGGGCGAGCCACAGCGCCTGCGACGAGGCCAGCCACGCCGCGCTCGCCCACGCCAGGCACACCAGCAGTCCGATCGCCGACAAGGACGCGAAGTTCCGGGAACGGGTCCGATTCATGTCCGACCTCCCGCCGCGCCCCCGGACAGCAAGGTCCGGCCGCGCGGCCGCCCAAAGCAGCAGCCATGGCTCTTTGCACGAAGTCGTCAACAACCGCCCTCGGTGGTCGAGGGGTCGGAAGGTCGCCGGCACGAACCCCGGCGGCCCGCCGAGTACTCATCCGTCAATCGCCCGGACGCGGCTGCGCGCCAGCGCCCGAGCGGAAGGAGGTCTTGGGCTGGTTGTCTCTCGGATCGCGCCCGCCGCGGCCATGAAAAAAAGGCCGCCCGGCATGGGCGGCCCTCCGAAAGTCTGCTCGAAAAAGGGCAAAGGCTCCGCTTACTCATCCAGGTGGCGGAGTTTGAGCCCGTACTCAGTGAGCTTCTCCCTCACCTCGGTCAGCGAGGTCGCGCCGAAGTTCTTGACGCCCATCAGTTCGGCCTCGGTCCGGCTGACCAGGTCGCCCAGCGTCTGGATCGAGAGCAGTTGCAGGGCCTTGCGGGCCCGGACCGAGAGGTTGAGCTCGCCGACCTGCTTGGCCAGCACCTGCTCGTTGCCCGAGCCCTTGAGCTGGTCGAGGATGCGGCGTCGCGCGGCGCGGTGCGCGTCCTCGACGCCCTGCCCCAGCCGCAGGCCCTTGGTCGAGAGCATCTGCTTGATCTCGACCAGGCTTGACTCGCCGAAGTTCTTGTAGCCCAGCAGTTCCGCCTCGGTGGTCCGCAGCAGGTCGCCCAGCGTGCGGATGTTCATCTTCTTCAGGCACGTGCGGGCCCGCACGCTCAACTCGAAGTCGGTCACCGGCACATCCAGCAGCGCGTTGCGCTTGATCTTCTCGCGGTCGGTCTCGTCGTCCTGCACCATGTCCCGCGACGCCTGCACATCCTTCATGAAGAGGCGCGCCCGCGGGTGGTTCGGGTTGGTCTCGAGGATCTGCTTCAGGCAGCGCTCGGCGCGCGGGTAGTCGCCCCGGTCCTCGTACAGCACCGCGAGGTTCATCAGCGCGTTGACCGGCGCGGGCGGGATCTCGCAGGCGCGCTCGTACATCGCGATCGCCTCTTCCTCCTCGCCGATCAGGTCGAGTTGGTAAGCCAGCGCGAAGAACGTCTGGGAGGTGGCATCGGCCGTGACCGCCTTGCGAAGCTCGGCGACGGCCTTGCTGCGGTCGCCGAGCTCGATCGCCGCGTGCGCGGCCCGCAGGTGCTCGGCCGCGGCCTTGGCATTGCGCTGGGCTTCGCCCGCGCCGATGACGATGTCGAGGGTGTCGGATTTGACCATCGGGGTAAGAACTCCTGGATTGGGCTGAGCAGGAATGATAGGCCGCGAGGTCGTTGATCGGGCGGTGTTTGGGTCTCTCGCGAGCGCGATCATCGAATCGATCGCCGCCGGTCGGTCACGACGCCATGATCCGCCCGTAGCCCCGCTGATCCTCGTACATGCGGCGGTACACCCGGTACTTCGCTTCGTGATACTCGCGTTCAGCGCCGCCCACGGGCTCCACGCGTCGCCCGATCGCCGTCATCCCGGCCATTGCCGTGGTGCAGTCCGGGAAGGCGCCCGCCGCCACCGCGCCCAGCATGGCCGCGCCGAGCAGCACCGCCTCGGGCTCCCGCGGCAGGAGCGTCACGCACCCGGTAATGTCCGCGTGCTGCCGCACGAACAGCGGGTTCTTCGTGCCGCCGCCGCACGCGAAGACCGTGTCGATCTTGTACCGACCGCCCCGGCCCGCGTTCATCGCCTCGATGATGTGCCGCGTGCCGTACGCCACCGCCTGCACTGTGGCGAGATACCAGACCGCCAGTTCATCCAGCGTGCGGTTCAGCGAAAGCCCGCTCACAATGCCGCGGGCGTGCGGATCGGCCCGCGGCGAGCGGTTGCCGTGATGGTCGCCTAGCACGTGGAAGTTCCGCGTGAGCCGCGACACCGGCCCGCGCCCCGCGAGCGCCCCAAGCCGCTTGTTCAGCAACTCGTGCACGCTCACGCCCTTCCGGCGTGCTTCCCTGGAGAGTTCAGGAGCCAGCGGACTGGACTCGATCACATGATCGATCAGCGCGCCCGTCGCCGACTGACCGCCTTCGTTCAGCCACAACCCCGGGACCATGGCCGAGTAATACGGTCCCCACACGCCGGGGATGAACGCGGGCTTGACCGACACCGCCATGTGACAACTCGAGGTCCCGCCGATCAGGGCCAGCCGGCGCGGCGCGGTCGTCGCGCTCAGTCCTTGCCCTTCCACCTCGGCGCCGATCATGCCCAGGCCGCCCGCGTGGGCATCGATCATCCCGACGCCGACGGCGGTGCCCGGTCGCAGTCCGAGTTGCCCGGCGGCCGCGGCCGTCAGTCCATGTCCGATCGGCTCGCCCATCGGGCGCACCACGCGCCCGATGCGGGCGTGCCCATCGTTCACGAGATCACCCAGCCCGATGCGACGCCAGAAGTTCTTGTTCCACCCTCCCGCGGCGCTCCCCCCTCGGTGTCCCTGGTAGGTCCACTTGCACACCGTCGTGCACAACGACCGCACATCTGTTCCTGTCGCACGCCACGCCAGAAAGTCCGCCAGATCGAGGAACAACCCGCCCGCCGCGATGCGAGCCCACGATCGCCTCAGGTTCTTCTTCAGCCACATCAGTTTGGGCGGTTCCATCTCGGGCGAGATCGCCCCGCCGACGTACTCGAGCACCTCGTGCCCGGTGGCGTTGATCCGCTCCGCCTCGGCGATGGCGCGGTGATCCATCCACACGATCACGTTCCGCTCATCGTGCCCGCTTGGGCTGACGGTCACCGGCCGCCCCCGCGCATCCACGCACACCAGCGAGCACGTCGCATCAAACGAAAGCCCGATGATGCGCTCGGGCGGGGCGCCCGCCTGCGCCAAGGCCTCCCGCACCGCTCGCCCGGCGCTGCGCCAGATGTCGTCGCCGGATTGTTCCACGAAGTCGGCCTGCGGCCGCCAGATCTGGATGGGCTTCACGCCCATGCCCAGCCGCCGCCCGCCGAGATCGAAGACCGCGGCCCGCACGCTCCCCGTGCCGACATCCACACCGATGACCAGCCCCCCGCCCCCCCCACCCCCCCCGGCTCTCCCGCGCCCCGCCCGGGACCGCTTTGGTTTCGATACTCTGGAAGACGTCATGCCCGCTGCTCCTCACGAAATCGGCGGCAAGGTCATTTTGCCGGACCAAGTTCGCACACCTCAATCCCCGCGGCATCGCAGAACACCCGAAGCTCCTCGGCGCAGTCGCCGTACACGCCGTGGATGTGGTTGCAGTGCATCGAATCGATGAACGCCTCGGGCGTGCAGTCGAGTTTCGCGAACGCGTGCGGCCAGTTGTCCTGGATTCCCACGGCGATCCGCTCGTCCTCTTCGGCGCCGAAACTCTGAAACGCGCCCCGCACCAGCAGCAGCCGATAGCGGTTGGTGTCGGCGCTGCGGGTCAATCGCCCGAGCGTCACCCGCCCGGGCGCGGCGATGTGGTACACCGACGCCCCGCCCGCGGGGAAGTAGAAGCCCTCGGGCCGGAACTCGGTCTTCGCGAGGTTCGCCACCGGGTCCATCGACCTCGCCGCGAAGTAGGTCGCGTGCTCGCCCGAGTTGCACAGGTCCCACACGCCGCGGCCGCCGTCGTAGTGACGCACATCGGCGAACAGCACCGGCGTCCGCGCGATCTCGTGGAAGATCTGCATCGTGAGCGCCGCATCCATGTCGGCCTCCGTTGAGCACACGATCGGGTTCTTCGGCTCCCCCGCCGGCCCGTACGGATCGTTCAGGAACGCCTCGGCGATATCCGCCGTCGCGTAATGCTCGGTCAGTTCGCGCTGGCCCTTGATGCCGCAGAAGTCGTAGCCGAACTCCTCGCACAGATCGAGCGCCGCGTAGTACATGCCGAGCTGCTTCCGCAGCAGTTCCGGCGTCAGCCGCATGGTCGCGTCCGGCCTGGTCCAGTGGATCTTGCGAACGTGCTTCTCGAGGTACTTCACCGCGGCCTCGACGCGCTCGCCCGAGGCCACGTGCTTCTCGGCCCGCCGGACCAGTTCCATCTGGTCCACGTGGTCCACGTCGATGCCGAACTTCCTCATCCACAGCGCGGGGTCCGTCACCGCCGTGTCGATGCCCAGGGATCGTCCGCCGAAGAGCCCGAACGTCTTGCCGCGAAGCCGCGACCGCGCCGCCACCGCGACGATGCGGGCCCGCAGCCGCGCGTACGTCGCCGCGTCTTCCAGATCGCCGAACGTCTTGTAGAAGGGAATCCCGACCTGGTCGATCGACCCCGACGCCGCCAGCATGCCCACCAGCCCGGGGTACTTCGGATTGAACCCGGCGTACATCACGATCGGCTGCGGGCAGAACTGCGCCGCCATGCGCGTGTACTGCGGCCACGCCCACACGGCGTAGTTGAAGATCACGCACCCGACGCCCTCCGCGGACATGGCCCGGCCCTGCCCGGTCGCCTGCTCGTTGCTGCAGATGGCCTCCTTGCCGACCACCACCTCAAACCCGTCCCGCTCCAGCCGCGCCCGCAGAGCCCGCGTGAACTCGCTCGTCACCGGGTCCAGCGGCGCCGCCAGAAAGTCGCGACCGTCGCCGAAGGTCAGAATCCCCACCTTGGTCTTCGCCAGTGCCATGCCTGCTCCGATCCGCTCGCGGCGTTGGAAGTCCGATTCGATTTCCCCCCTTTCCCCCGGCCCCGCACACCCCGTCCCTTCCTCGCCCCAACTCTAAACGGATTTGCGCGATTCGGCAACTGTCAGTATTAAAGGGCGTCCTCCACGAGTAGCAATCGTGAGGAGGACACCCAATGGAACGACACGAGATTCGGTTGAGCAAGCCGTCGTTGAAGCGGCTGCGGGCCAAGGCGTGCGAGTGTACCGATGTCCGGCT